>JBBRLL010000018.1:0-77918 GCA_038231395.1 Rhodobacterales bacterium | reverse complement strand
GGCTCGCTTTCCCAGGCGCTGCTGGCCCCGCTTTTGTGGTCAATGTGGAGCTTCATGTTGGGCTTCGGACACCCGCTGTCGGGCCTGATCGGTTCGCATCTGATGACCGCCCTCACCCTCTTCTTCATGGGCTGCGAGGTGATCAACATCGGCGTCGCAGCTCTTGGCCTCAAACGCTCCGGTCAGCGGATGTCCGCCCTGTGGGTGCCGACGCTGATGGTGTATTTCCCCCTGCAAGCCTTTGCGGCGTACAAAGCCGCGTGGGAGATGCTGCACAAACCGTTCTACTGGGACAAAACCACCCACGGTGCCTTTCACTAAGGCCGAAAAGCCGGTCCTGAATTTTCGCAGAAAATTCGTGGGCAAAGCAC
Organism: Rhodobacterales bacterium; assembly: GCA_038231395.1. Lineage (GTDB taxonomy): Bacteria > Pseudomonadota > Alphaproteobacteria > Rhodobacterales > Rhodobacteraceae > Stagnihabitans. Next base: position 77,547 of record JBBRLL010000018.1, on the reverse strand, counting down.
GCTTACCTGACCCGCAACTCCCCCGCATCGACCCGCAACCGCGTTTCGTAGGCCTTGGAGATGTGGGCTTTCAACGCCGCATAAGCGGCCTCGCCATCCCGCGCTTCAATCGCTGCGACAATGCGGTCATGTTCGACCAAAGCAGGCGCATCACGGCCCACGGCGGCAAATGAGGTGTTGGTCATCAGCGCCATTGACCGGTGTACCAGATCAAGCTGCTGCACCAGAAAACGGTTGTGGCTGGCAAGGTGGATCTGTTTGTGGAAGCGCTTGTTGGCCCGCGACAACGCCCGCGGATCGCCGCCCAGCAGCGCCTTGTCGTCCTCCACCATCAACCGCAAAACCCGGCATTCCTCGTCCGTGGCGTGGCGCGCAGCCAGCCGGGCCGCCAGCCCCTCCAGTTCGGTGCGCACCGCGTACAACTCCGCCAGTTGATTGTGATCCAACGAAGCCACGATCAGTGACCGCCCATCTCGCGTCAGCATCGCCTGCGTTTCCAGCCGCTGCAATGCCTCGCGCACCGGTGTGCGGCTGACGCCAAACCGTTCGGCCAGTTCAGATTCCACCAGCCGGTCGCCCGGCTTGAAGATCCGGGCCTCGATCGCATCCAAAATCAGCGTGTAGGCATCCTTGGCCACGGCAGTCCCCCTTTTTGTGCCAGCCTAGCGCCGCAAAGCCGCGCCGCAAAGTCCCATCGACAACCCGGGCTGCTCCCGCTACCTTTGCCCTATGCGCGACCAGTTCTTTCATGTCAAAACCTGGGTCTTCGACCTCGACAACACCCTTTACCCGCCGCAGTACCGCCTGTTCGACCAGATCGAGGTGAAGATGACCGCTTGGGTTATGCGCGAACTGGGCGTCGGCGCGACCGAGGCAAACCGTCTGCGCCAGCACTATTGGGACACTTACGGCACCACCCTTGCAGGCCTGATGCGAGAGCATGGCGCAGACCCCGCGCCCTACCTGACAGATGTGCACGACATCGACTTTTCCGTTCTGCCGCCTGACCCCGCCCTTGCCAAGGCCATCGCAGCCCTGCCCGGACGCCGCATTGTCTATACCAACGCCTGCGTGCCTTATGCGGAAAAGGTGCTGGAAGCCCGAGGCCTCTCACACCTGTTTCACGCCATCTACGGCATTGAAAACGCAAACTTTCTGCCAAAGCCGGAGCGTCGGGCCTTTGAAGCGATCTTTACCGCCGATGGCGTCAACCCCAAAACCGCCGCGATGTTCGAGGATGACCCGAGAAACCTTGCCGCACCGCATGCCATGGGAATGAAAACCGTACACGTCGCCCCCAAGCCGCTGAAATCCCTGCACATCCACCACCACACTGACGATCTGGCGGGCTTTCTTGAAAATTTGATCTGACGGCAACACCGTGACAGGGTTGACTGGAGCAAGACCCGGCAATGACGACGGAAACCGAGGCGAGGAATGTCCAAGACCCCAACCTAAATACCCCCCTCGCAACGATGATCGCCCTCGCTCGCGCGCTCATGATCGTTCTGGCCCTGATCACCGCCCTCACCCCGTGTGTCGCAGGTTTCTGTCTTGTTGCCCTGCCGATGACAGTCATCGCACTTGTTCCGGCCATCTTCACGCTGCTGGCACTGGTGACCCGCTACTGACCCCTTCGCTTTTCTGTGCCGCCGCTCTACATTCGGGGTAACGGAGGCGGTCATGCGAAACACCACAGACATCCTGATTTCCGGCGGCGGCGTTGCGGGCCTGACCGCCGCCGCAGCCTTCGGCTCCGCCGGTTTTTCGGTGACCTGTGTGGAGCCTGCTGCCCCGGTGACAGAGGCGACGGCCCCCGGTGCCGACCTGCGCACCACCGCGTTCCTGACCCCATCCATCGCCGTGCTGCAGACTGCGGACCTTTGGGACCGCCTCAAACCGCAGGCTGCCGCCTTGCAGATCATGCGGATCGTCGATGCGGGTGGCAGCGTCAACGAACCGCGTCAAATCAAGGACTTCGACGCGGCAGAACTGTCCGACCAACCCTTTGGTTATAACCTGCCCAACTGGCTTTTGCGGCGCGAGTTGCTGGTCCGGATGACGGAACTGCCCAACGTCACATTCCTGCCCGGCCTTGCCACCACCGGCCTGCTGACGCGTGACGACAGCGCCATCGTGACGCTGAGCGATGGTCGCCAGATCGAAACTCAATTGGTCATCGCCGCCGATGGCCGCAATTCCACCATGCGCTCGGCGGCCGGCATTGGGGTGAAAACCTTCCGCTACGGCCAGAAAGCGATGACCTTTGCCGTGACGCACCTGGTGCCGCACGACAACGTCTCAACCGAAATCCACCGCTCCGGCGGGCCTTTCACGCTGGTGCCTTTGCCCGACATCAACGGCAAACCCGCCTCTGCTGTGGTGTGGATGGAGCGTGGTCCAGAGGCCTTGCGCCTTGCAGCCCTGCCCGACGCCGCATTTGAGGGGGAAATAAATCAACGGTCCTGCCTGATTCTGGGGCCCCTGACGCTTGCCTCCAAACGCCTGATCTGGCCGATGATCGCCCAACTGGCTGACCGCATGTCCGACCACCGCGTGGCACTGATGGCAGAGGCGGCCCATGTCGTGCCACCGATCGGCGCACAGGGCCTGAACATGAGCCTTGCCGACCTTGCCACCCTGCTTGACCTTGCGCGCGATATGCCACTTGGCAGCGACCGCATGCTGCAAGCCTACCACCAGCGTCGCCACCCGGAGGTCACCGTCCGCGTCCTCGGCATCGACGCCCTGAACCGCGCGTCGATGGCCGAAGCCCCCCTGTTGCGCAACCTGAGGGCGGCCGGCCTGAACGCCCTTCACAGTCTGGCACCGATCCGCCGTACCCTGATGAAAGCTGGATTGGGTCTGCGGTGAAAGATCAGCAAGCCGTGCTAGATCTTGCCACGCAAGCAGGTTTCGCCCCGAAAGGCGAACGCCGTGAAGACGATCCTTCGCGGCATTAGCTTTTCAATATCAATGCGTTACGCCCAAACCCGCCGCATCCAGCCCTGCGGTCAACCGGGCCAGAGTTGCTGGCACATCGACAAGCTTGTCCAACCCGAACAGGCCGAGCCGAAAGCTGCGATAATCTGCCCCCTCGCCAACCTGCAACGGCACCCCCGCCGCAATCTGGTAGCCAGCGTTGCGGAATTTGGCCCCGTTCTGGATATCGGGGTCGCTGGTATAGCTGACCACAACCCCCGGCGCCTGAAACCCCTCTGCCGCCACCGACCTGACCCCGCGCTCTGCCAGCAAAGCGCGCACGCCTTGCCCCAAAGCCCATTGCGCAGCTTTCGCCGCCTCAAAGCCCATCGCTTTGGTTTCCTGCATCGCGTCGCGCAGGCCCACGATGGCATCGGTCGGCATTGTGGCGTGGTACGCATGGCCGCCGGCCTCGTAAGCCGCCATCATCGCACGCCATTTCTTCAAATCCAGCGCAAAGGAGCTTGAATTCGTCTCGGCCAGCCGCGCCTCGGCCCGTGGACCCATCATCACAATCCCGGCGGCAGGTGAGGCTGACCAGCCCTTTTGCGGTGCCGAAATCAGCACATCAACGCCGGTCGCCGCCATATCCACCCAGATACAACCCGAGGCAATGCAGTCCAGCACCAGCAGCGCGCCCACGTCGTGCGCAGCGGCGGCCATTGCCGTAACATATTCATCTGGCAGGATAATCCCTGAAGATGTCTCGACATGCGGCGCGAAAACCGCATCGGGCTTGACCTCATGGATCTTGGCTACAACCTCTTCAATCGGTGGCGGCGCGAAAGGCGCCTGCACCGTGTTGCCAGACCGCTTGGCCATCACCACATGGGTTTCGCTGGCAAAACCGCCCGCCTCAAAAATTTGCGTCCAACGATAGGAAAACCAGCCGTTCCGCACGATCAGGGCCTTGCCCTGTCCGAACTGCCGCGCCACAGATTCCATGGCATAGGTTCCACCACCGGGCACCAAGGCGACAGCGGACCCTTGATACACCTCTTTCAAAAGTCCGGACACATCCCGCATAACACCTTGAAAGCGCTGCGACATATGGTTCAAGGACCGATCGGTGAAGACCACCGAGAACTCCTGCAACCCCTGCGGGTCAACATTTTCATGCGGCAATTTCATCGGATTCTCCCTCGGTTTCGACCAACGTAGCGCAAGGGAGCGGAGGGGAACAGACCCTACCCAATCGGCCCCGACCGCCGTTCTTCGGTCAGCAAGACATTCGCCTCTACGTTGCCAACTCCCGGCAACGTCATGATCCTGCGGCGCAACACCCGTTCGAAATCGGCAATGTCGCGGGCGACGACGCGCAGGCGATAGTCAAACAGGCCAAGGACGTGCTGCACGACCTGAACCTCTGGAATGGCCACCACCGCTCTTTCGAAATCTTCCAATGAAACCCGTCCCTTGGCGGCGAGTTTCACGCCCAGAAATACCGTGACGCCAAAGCCCAATGCCGTATGGTTAACAGCCAGACGCAGGCCTTTCAGCACCAGGGCCTCCTGCAACCGACGCTGCCTGCGCCAGGCCGCCGGTTGCGAAAGCCCCAACCGCCGCCCCAGCTCCCCCGCTGAAAGGGAGCCGTCCTGAACCAAAAGCCGCAACATCGCGCGGTCGGTGTCATCAAGGTCGATCAAATTGGCAACTCCTCGCCGTCCTTGATGGTGGAAATCAGCATCAACGCCTCCAACTCGGCGATGTGCGGCAGCGCCAAAATCCGCGCCCGGTACACCTCTTGGTAATGCGCCATGTCGCGGGCAATCACATTGAGCCGCACATCGACACGGCCCAGAAATGTCTCAATTCCAATGACTTCCGGCACGTTGCGCGCGGCGTCTATGAACTCGTCAAAGGCGCGCGGATCGGTTTTATCCAGCGTGAAGCGCAAGGAAACCTCCACCTCATACCCAATCCGGCGCCAATCTATGACGCCGTGAAGGCCCTTGATTGCACCGCTTGCCGTCAACCGCTCAATCCGCCGCCACAGGGTTGCAGGTGTGACGCCGGAGCGTTCGGCCAGTTCGGCACGCGCAAGGTCAGGTTCGGCAAGCCAGTGGCGCAGGATCCGGCGGTCGGTCTCGTCGATCTGCATGATTTTATCACCGTCGCCAGAAAGGGCGCATGATTTTTCGCAGAAAAATCGCATCTCGTCAAACAATGCACGGGATTTTCCGCAAAAAACCCTATGCTGCGCCCATCAATGAAGGAGAACGCCATGCGCGTCTATTATGATCGTGACTGCGACATCAACCTGATCAAGGACAAAAAGGTCGCCATTCTGGGCTACGGCAGCCAAGGCCACGCCCACGCGCTGAACCTGCGCGACAGTGGCGCCAAGAACCTCGTCGTCGCTTTGCGCCCCGGTTCCGCCTCTGCCAAAAAGGCCGAAGGTGAAGGGCTGAAGGTGATGGATATCGCCGCCGCCGCCGCCTGGGCCGACCTGATCATGTTCACCATGCCCGACGAACTGCAGGCCGAGACGTACAAAAAATACGTCCACGACAACATCCGTGACGGCGCGGCCATTGCCTTTGCCCACGGCCTCAACATCCATTTCGGCCTGATCGAACCCAAACCCGGCGTTGACGTCATCATGATGGCCCCCAAAGGCCCGGGCCACACCGTGCGCGGCGAATATGTCAAAGGTGGCGGCGTGCCTTGCCTTGTCGCGGTCCATCAGGACGCGTCGGGCAAAGCGATGGAGCTGGGCCTGTCCTACTGCTCTGGCATTGGCGGCGGGCGGTCTGGCATCATCGAGACCAACTTCCGGCAGGAATGCGAAACCGACCTGTTTGGCGAGCAAGCCGTGCTGTGTGGCGGTCTGGTCGAACTGATCCGCATGGGGTTCGAGACGCTGGTTGAAGCTGGCTACGAACCCGAAATGGCGTATTTTGAATGCCTGCACGAGGTCAAGCTGATCGTCGACCTGATCTATGAAGGCGGCATCGCCAACATGAACTACTCGATCAGCAACACCGCCGAGTATGGCGAATACGTCTCCGGCCCGCGTATCCTGCCCTATGCCGAAACCAAGGCCCGCATGAAAGCCGTTCTGGAGGATATCCAGTCGGGCAAGTTCGTGTCGGACTTCATGCAGGAAAATTCGGTCGGCCAGCCGTACTTCAAGGCCACCCGTAGGCGGAATGACGAGCATCAGATTGAAAAGGTGGGCGAAAAGCTGCGCGCCATGATGCCGTGGATTTCCAAGGGCAAAATGGTCGACCGCGCGCGCAACTGATAAAGATGGGCCGATGGCCCATCCTACCTGTCACTACGGCCGGGGTTCACGCCCCGGCCATTTGTATCACCGCTTCGTGTCGACATGCAGCCTTTCGTTCAGGCAAGCGTCAGGTTCGGTCGCTAGGACAATGTCAGGCAAGCGGCACCAAGGTGATCGTGAGGCCTGAGACCCTGAACACCCGGAGTACCTTCATGTTCGCCAAATTTTCCATTGCTGTGCTTGCCCTGACCCTTGCCGTTCCGGCCTTTGCTGCGACAACCGCACCAGTGACCTGCTCCAAAAATGCCGCTTCAACGTTCAAGCCGCAAAGCGATCTGACGGCAATGCTGAAGGCCAAAGGCCTGAGCGTCGTGAAGATCAAGACCGAGAAGGGCTGCTATGAGGCCTACACCAAAGACGCTGCCGGCAAGAAGGCCACCCTTGGCTTTAACGCCGAAACGCTGGAGCCGGTTGCGAATGCCGAAGCTGGTGAGGGCTGATCTCCTCCCACCAGTCGCCCCGGACGTTCATCTCCCCAAATTGATGCGCGTCTGGGATCCGCTGGTCAGGCTGTTCCATTGGAGCCTGGTCTTGGGCTTTGTGGTGGCCTGGTTCAGTGCAAACCGGGCAGAGGGCCTGCATACCTGGGTTGGCTATGCGGCAGCCGGTCTGATCCTGCTGCGGCTGGCCTGGGGCTTTCTGGGCAGCCGCTATGCAAAGTTCGGCACCTTTGTCCGCGGGCCGTTCGGGGTGCTGACATATGTGTTTGCCATCGCGAAGGGCAACGAGGCTCGCTACATCGGCCATAATCCGGCAGGCGGGGCGATGGTTCTGGCCCTGATGGCGGGGATTGCGGCGCTTGGCGTCACCGGCTGGATGCAGTTCACCGACACTTGGTATGGCGAAGATTGGGTGACCAACCTGCATTCGCTCATCGCCCATGGCATGCTGGTGCTGATCGTGATCCATCTGGGCGGCGTGGCTTTGGCGAGCGTCAGGCACCGGGAGAACCTTGTGCGCGCCATGATCACCGGGCAAAAACGCGCGCCGCAAGACCATGACATCGCGTGACAGGGGCGCCTGAGCATGGCGCCCCTTTATCCTTGGGTAGGATGGGCAATCTGCCCATGCCACCTCACTCCCAGCACGATACCAGAACCGTCATCCCGCGCGCCGCCGCATTCAGCGCATCCGGTGTGGCTTTCGGCCCCGGCGTCGCCGCATTCAGCGTCATTCCCGGCCCCGTCGTGTTGGTCAAAAGCTGTGTCAACGCCGCTGAAGTCATCGCAAACGCCACGCCCTTCGGCAACTGTTGAGCAGCGCCTTGATCCGCAGGCAGAAGCAGTCCCACCACCGCCCCGCTGGCATCCAGCACCGGACCGCCCGCATCGCCAGCCAAAGCAGCCATCGTCAGACGCGCCACCCCCGTCTCGCCGTGCAGACCCTGCGCCTCTTCCAGCGTGCCACGCGTCAGCACTGGCGCGGGCAAACGTCCCTCGTAGGAATAGCCCGACACCGCCACCGCTTCACCAGCCTCCGGCGCGGCGCTGGCGAAATTAGCCACCACCGTCGGCGAAATTGCCTGATCCGGGGTCAGCACCACCACCCCGCTGGCCTTGTCCGCAAACGTCACTTTTGCCACCACGCTGCGGTCCAGCGTGATCTTGCCGCATTGCGCCGTAGCCTCTGCCGTGGTCAGAACCGAGCCTTTGGTGTCAATAAAGAACCCGCTGCGCGAGAGTTTCGGCTTTTTCACGTCCAGCCCGGCCAGCAACCCGCGTTTGACAGCGGCTTCCAACGGCACCAGCCCCGGGTCCATCGACTTGTCGCCACTTGACCGGAACGAGGATTGCACAAAGGGCAGCACGCGGTTCATCTTGTCCGACAACGCCACGTCCCACGACAGCAGATACCCTTTCACATTGGTGCCGTCGATTTCGGCATAGGCCACCGTCTCGATCTTGTCCCCTTTGCCGACAATCCGGAACGAGGTGGCGCCCAAGGCCCGCTCTCCGGTTTGCGGAACGATATCAAGAGATTGCAGAATATCGTACAGACTGGCGAGGCTGGCCTTGGTGCCGGGTTCAGAGATCAGCATCGCCGTCACGCCCGCGCCAGTCTTGGCGTTGTAGCGCACGAAGGGCGGCGTGTAGCGGTCAAACGCCAGCAGCGCCATCGGCAGGCTGATCTCGATCCCGGATTCAGCATCCGTCACGGTTTCAAAGCCAAAAGTGGCTTCTTCGCCCTTATAACCTTCGACCAACGCCTTGCGCTGGCTGCTGGTCAGAACGCCGGTCGGATCGAAGCCCTGCGCACTTTGCCAGCTGGCCATCGAAGCCCGGGTGCCAGCGCCAAAGTTGCCGTCGACTTTTCCGTTGTAAAAGCCGAACCAGCGCATGGCGGTTTGCAAATCCTGCCGGTCGTTCACCGAAAGGGCGGCCTCACCCGCCTTGGCCTGTCTGACGGTTTCGTCGGCAACAGCGGGGGCCACGGGCGGAGCCACAGCCGCAACCACGTCCGGAGCGACCGGCACCGCCACAGCGGCGCTATCGCTCGCCTGCCCTGCCACAGGCCAGAACTGCGTGCCAAAACTCGCGCCATCCGTGATATAGCTGTCCGCCGGGATCGCGTTTTGCGCAATCAAGCTGTTCAGCTGTTGCACCGCTTCGTCCGACGTCATCGGCCCCAGCGAAATCCCATACCAGCCGGAGTTCAATTTATAACCCGCCACCTTTGGAATATTTGCAGCATAGGTGTGCGCGCGGTCCATGGCCGAGGTCAGGTCCGGCTGCGCCTCGATCTGGACCCAGACCCGGTTTGGCGTCGCCACGTTTTGTGCGACCGCGTTCTGCGCCATGACCGTGGCTGCCATCAACAGGGCCAATAACCCCAAAACCAAACTCGAAATCCGCATCGGCCGTCGTATCCTTTTACCCCATGTCCCAATCAAGGGAAGCGCTATGGCTCTTGCCCCCGGTTTGCAAACTCTAGCAGAGCCGCCAGCGCTTGCATCCCCCAATTGTGCCGAAAAACACACCCCGACATTGACCCTTCCCGCGCCCTTGCCTACAGAGAAGGCGCATTGACCAGAGGCCGAAGATGACCACAGCCGCCCAAACCAAGGGCCAAACCGCGGGCCTATCCACCGGCCCAACCCCGCCCCGCAGCTTTCAGGAGATCATCCTGCGCCTGCAATCCTACTGGGCGGCCCAAGGCTGCGCGATCTTGCAACCCTATGATATGGAAGTGGGGGCCGGCACCTTCCATCCCGCCACCACGCTGCGCAGTCTTGGCACGAAGCCGTGGGCCGCCGCCTATGTGCAACCCTCGCGCCGCCCGACCGATGGCCGCTATGGCGAAAACCCCAACCGGTTGCAGCATTACTACCAGTATCAGGTCATCATCAAACCCTCACCGCCCAACCTGCAGGATCTTTACATCGGCTCGCTGGTGGCCATCGGGCTTGACCCGGCCCTGCACGACATCCGCTTTGTCGAGGATGACTGGGAAAGCCCGACGCTTGGCGCCTGGGGTCTGGGGTGGGAGATTTGGTGCGACGGTATGGAAGTCAGTCAGTTCACCTATTTCCAGCAGGTCGGTGGCCATGACTGCCGCCCGGTTTCGGGCGAGCTGACCTATGGTCTGGAACGGCTGGCGATGTATGTCCTTGGCGTTGATCATGTGATGACCATGCCGTTCAACGACCCGCAAAGCCCCATCGCCCTGACCTACGGTGATATCTTCCTGCAGACCGAAGAAGAATACTCCCGCCACAACTTTGACGGCGCAAACACCGAAATGCTGTTCCAGCACTTCATGGATGCCGAGGCCGAATGCCAGCGTCTGCTGGATTTCCCCCCTGAAGACCCCAAATCCGGCAAGCGCATCATCATGGCCCACCCGGCCTACGATCAGACCATCAAGGCCAGCCACCTGTTCAACCTCCTCGATGCGCGCGGCGTGATTTCCGTCACCGAACGGCAGGCCTATATCGGTCGCGTCCGGGCACTCGCCAAGAAATGCGCCGACGCCTTCCGGCTGACCGAGGCGGGCAAGGATGCTCCGCTTGCCGACCACGGGGCCACAGCGTGAACGGCAAATTCGCCGTGGGTTTCATCGTGGTGGCAGCGGCCATTGCCGGCTTTGGTGGCTATTGGTTGCAGGAATACGCCTTTTACAGCACCGTGGCCTTCAAGCCCGGTCAGGAAATCGTCCTGACGCCGATCACTTCCATGGCGCCAGAGGCGATCCCGGTCAAGGATGTGCAAGGCATTGACGCCACCTCCTCTCCCCTGCGGTTCCGGGCTTGCTTTACCAGCCAACTCAGCCTTGCCACCCTGAGCGAAACCTATCAGGTCTACCAAGGGCCTACACCGCTCAACCCCCCCGCGTGGTTCACCTGCTTTGACGCGGGCAAGATCACAGAGGCGCTGACCAGCGGGCAAGCCGTGGCCTTCCTCGGTCAGGCCAATATCATCCCCAACACCGACAAGGTCGAAGTCGACCGCGTGATTGCGGTTTTCCCTGATGGCCGGGCCTATGCCTGGAACCAGCTTGCCCCCGGCGTGGAGCCTTAGATGCCTGACCTTCTGATCGAACTTTTCTCCGAGGAAATCCCGGCCCGCCTGCAGGCCCGCGCCCGTGATGACCTGAAAAAGCTGGTCACCGATGGTTTGGTGGAGGCCGGCCTGACCTATACCAGCGCTGGCGCAGTTTCGACCCCGCGCCGTCTGACATTGAGCATTGATGGCCTGTCGCCCGAAAGCCGCCCGGTGCGCGAGGAGCGCAAAGGTCCGCGCGCCGACGCCCCTGCCGCCGCTTTGGAAGGTTTTCTACGCTCCACCGGACTGACGTTGGACCAGATGGAGCGGCGCGAGGATAAAAAGGGCGGCGTCACCCTGTTTGCCGTCATCGAAAAGCCGGGCCGCCGCGCGCCCGAGATCATCGCCGAAGTCCTTGAAACCACCATCCGCAATTTCCCGTGGCCTAAAAGCATGCGGTGGGGCAGCGGCAGTCTGCGTTGGGTTCGTCCGCTGCACTCGATCCTGTGCATTCTGGTGGATGAGGCTGGCGCGACGGTGGTTCCCTTCAAACTCGACGGCATCGTCGCCAGCAACACCACCGAAGGCCACCGTTTCCTGAGCCCGAACCGCTTTGCCGTCACCTCGTTCGACGACTATGCCGTGAAACTGAAACGCGCCCATGTCGTCTTGGACAGTGCCGAGCGTGAGGCCGCCATCTGGCAGGATGCGACCAACCTCGCCTTTGCCGCCGGGCTGGAAGTGGTTGAAGACAAAGCCCTTCTGACCGAGGTGGCCGGTCTGGTCGAATGGCCTGTGGCCCTGATGGGCCGCATCGGTGCGGAATTTCTGCACCTGCCGCCAGAGGTTCTGCAAACCTCGATGCGCGAACATCAGAAGTTTTTCTCGGTCAAGAACCCCCGTACTGGCCGGATCGAAGGCTTTGTCACCGTCGCCAATACCGAAACCGCCGACCACGGGGCGACCATCCTGAAGGGCAACCAGAAGGTGCTAAGCGCCCGCCTGTCCGACGCCCGCTTTTTCTGGGAAAATGACCTGCGCGTGGCGAAAGATGGCATGACCGAGTGGCTGGACGGTCTGAAATCGGTCACCTTCCACAACAAACTCGGCAGCCAGGCCGACCGCATCGCCCGGATTGCCGCGCTCGCCCGTGAGATTGCGCCGTTAGTCGGTGCCGATCCCGACCTCACCGCTCAAGCAGCCCAAGTCGCCAAAGCCGACCTGCGCTCCGCCATGGTGGGTGAGTTCCCCGAACTGCAAGGCCTGATGGGCCTGTACTACGCCCGCGCCGCTGGCCTGCCGGAACCGGTAGCCCTCGCCGCCCGCGACCACTACTCCCCCGTAGGCCCCACCGACACCGTGCCAAGCGATCCGGTTTCGGTGGCCATAGCGCTGGCCGACAAGATCGACACTCTCACCGGCTTCTGGGCCATCGGCGAAAAACCCACCGGCAGCAAAGACCCGTTTGCTTTGCGGCGGGCGGCGTTAGGAGTTATTCGGTTGGTGTTGGACAACCGAATTCGGCTTGATCATCTCGACCTTTTCAAAAAAGCGTCGGCTCTGCACATACACTTCAGCCTAAAACGATTTGGTTTGGAAAATCTGACACAGCAGGAAATTGTAGCGCTACTTCAGTTGTTGCAATCAAAGGATGCCCCCCCGGCGGACGCGATTGTCAAGCTTTCAACCCTTCGCGAAAACGGAACTGAAGAAGACCGACTGAATGCACTCCTTGGCTTTTCAGGACTCATTGACGGTTCGCAGCATGTGAAAAAAACCTACACTGGCCTAAGTTCAATGGGCGTTGCTGAAGCCGACCTCCTCTCCTTCTTCCACGACCGCCTGAAAGTCTTTCTCAAAGACCAAGGCATCCGCCACGACCTCATCGACGCCTGCCTTGCCATGCCCGGCAATGACGACCTCACCCTCCTGGTCAAACGCGCCCGCGCCCTCGCGGCGTTCCTGAAAACCGAAGACGGCCCGAACCTCCTGCAAGGTTTCAAACGCGCCAACACCATCCTGACGCAGGCCGAACAAAAGGATGGCGTCGAATATTCCTACGGGGCCGACCTCAAATTCGCCGAGACGGAGGAGGAGCGCCAGCTGTTCCACAACCTCGACGCCGCCGAAGCCATCATCACCCCCGCCATCGCCCGCGAAGACTTTGACGCGGCCATGAGTGCGATGGCTGCCCTGCGCGCGCCGATCGACGCTTTTTTCAACGCGGTGCAGATCAACGCCGACAGCGCCATCGTCCGGCGCAATCGCCTGAACCTGCTGCACCGTATCCGCGCCATCTGTTCGGGTGTGGCGGACCTGACCAAGATCGAAGGCTGATCCCGCCTGACCTGTTCATCGGTTTTTGAACATCGCACAGGTAAGCCAATCGCCTACCGGGCTATGACATGGCGCGCACAGGCAGACCCGGCGCACGGACCTTGCGCCAAACCCCGCAAGGTATATCCTGCATGCGCAAACAGATGGTGCCGCAGTGCAGAATATAGTGCCGACCTCCGTACAGATACCCTTCGACTATGCCGAGATCACGCCGACGGCGCAGATGAAGGCCGAGGCGCATGGCTGGCGGGCGAAATGCCTGCAACGGTTGATCCGTCTGGACCTGCCGGTGCCGAAAACCGTGGCGCTGCCTGCCGCCACCGTGCGCGCCATTGCGCAAGGCACGCCGGTTGATACGGCGGCCATTCTGCTGCATTTCGGCACAGCACCCCTCGTGTCGGTGCGCCCCTCGCCAGCCAACCCGAACTGGGGCGGGCCACGTACCATCCTCAACGTTGGCATGAACGCTGCCCGCCACAAGGCCTTGCGCGAAACCCATGGCCAATCTGCCGCCGACGCCATCTATCTGCGCTTTGTGCAAGCCTATGCCACCCATGTTGCCCGCCTTGACCCTGACCTGTTCTCCGCCGGTCTGAACAACGCCGAAGCGCTGCGAGAGGCGCTGCGGACCTATGAACGCGAAATGGACGAGCCGTTTCCCGAAGACGCCGCGCGCCAGTTGACCGAGGTTCTGCGCTCCATGGCCCGCGCATGGGAGGGCACTTCTGCCCGGCTGCTGCGGCAAGCCAAGGGCGCACCAGACGCGGCGGCTTTGGGGTTGGTGGTGCAGCGCATGGCGCAGGGCATCGGGCAAGGCCTGTCGGGCGCCGGGGTGATCCAGTTTGTCGATCCGGTCACCGGGCAGCCGCAGGTCACCGGGCGCTATCTGGGTCAGGCGCAGGGCCGCGCCGCGCTGCAGGAAACCGATGCGCTGTACCTGACGCGCGACAAGCGCGGCCCCTCGCTGGAGGATCTGTCGCCCGGCCTTTTCGCCAACCTGATCGCTTATGGTACCGCCAGCCGGGCCAAATTGCGCGAGGAAATGCAGATTGAATTCACCATCGAGGATGGCAAACTGTCCGTGATCGACGCGGTCAAGGTGACGCGTTCGGCGCGGGCCGGTCTGCGGATTGCGGTGGCTTTGGCGGATGACGGGATCATCAGCCGTAACGATGCCATTCTGCGGGTTGAACCCCGCTCTCTCACCGAACTTCTGCACCCGCAGGTTGACCCTCGTGCGCCGCGTGACGTGGTGGCCAAGGGGATCGCCGCTTCTCCGGGGGCTGCCACCGGGCGGATCGTGTTTTCCTCGGCCGCCGCTCAAGCCGCGCGGTCACGGGGCGAGGCTTGCATCCTGTGCCGCCGCGAGACGGAGCCGGAGGATATCCGCGGCATGCACTCTTCTGCCGGGGTGCTGACAGAGCGCGGCGGCACCACCAGCCATGCTGCGGTGATCGCACGCGGGCTTGGCGTGCCCTGTGTGGTTGGGGCTTCGGGCCTGCGGCTCGATTCCAAAGAGCGGAAGATCACAGCCCCGGATGGGCGGATTTTCCTTGAGGGCGATCAGATTACCGTCGATGGCACCACGGGTGAGGTTCTGGCCGGTTCTGCCGTGATGCTCGCCGCAGCCCTGGATGGTGAATTCCGCAAACTGCTCAACTGGGCCGATGAAGTGCGCGACATCGGCGTGCGCGCCAACGCCGACACCCCTGCTGACGCCGCCACCGCCCGGATGTTTGAGGCGCAGGGGATTGGTCTGTGCCGGACCGAACACATGTTCTTTGATGAAGACCGTCTTGTGGTGATGCGCGAGATGATCTTTGCCAACACCCCGCAAGACCGCGCCGCAGCCCTCGCCCGCCTGTTGCCCATGCAGCGCGCCGACTTTGTGCAACTGTTCTCCATCATGCAGGGCTTGCCGGTCTGCATCCGTCTGTTCGACCCACCGCTGCACGAATTCCTGCCGCAAAGCAAAGAAGGCTTGCGCGAACTGGCCGAAGCTTTGGACCGCCCTTTGTCAGAGATCATCCGCCGGGCTGAGGCTTTGTCAGAGGCCAACCCGATGCTGGGAATGCGCGGCGTCCGGCTGGGTGTGGTCCTGCCGGAAATCTACAACATGCAGGCCCGCGCCATCTTTGAAGCGACGGTTGAGGTTGGCAAACAAGGCGCCATCGTGGTGCCGGAGATCATGATCCCGCTCGTCTCTGCCGCGCGCGAAGTTGAGTTGGTCAAGTCGCATATCGACGCGGTCGCATCAGCCGTGCGGGCAAAGTCGGGGGTCAACTTCGCCTACAAGCTGGGCGTTATGGTGGAAACCCCGCGCGCTGCCTTGCGGGCTGGCGAAATTGCCCACCACGCGGCCTTTCTGTCGTTCGGCACCAATGACCTGACGCAGATGACCTATGGCCTCAGCCGCGATGATGCCGGGCGATTCATGTCAACTTACGTTCAACAGGGCGTTTTTCCCGAAGACCCGTTTCATTCACTGGACATTGATGGCGTCGGAGAGCTGCTGCTTATTGGGGCAGAACGTGGGCGAAAGACCCGCGCGGACTTGACTTTGTCGATATGCGGGGAACATGGCGGCAACCCCGAATCAATCGACTTTTGCCGTAGGGCCGGGTTTGATTACGTGTCCTGTTCCCCCTACCGGGTGCCTTTGGCGCGTCTTGCGGCCGCACATCTGGCATTGGCTGATCGTGTGGTGAATAAAATTTAGCACACAATATCATGCGTTTGTGGATAGTTTCTCAAGTGGAACCTTAAGAGTTTTCGGCGGAAAACCGCGCAGATGGCTTAAAAATACGTTGTAAAATTGGCACACAGGTAGACCGAGGCAAATTTCCTGTTTAGGCCGTGGTCCCGTCGTTTACCTGACCTAGGGACAGGTTGGAAAGCGGCTTGGGGAAACAACCGAGAACGGAAGACAATGCGCTTGCACCTCTGCCGGACGATGGCCGCTGCGGCCATGATCGTTCTGACGGGCGCGGCCTTCGCCGATGTGACGGTGAGCCAGTCCAACACGCCAGCCTCCCTGATGGGAGCGCAGTTCGCGTCGCTGTTTGCGGCCGAACATGCCACCGTAAATGCCCTGCCCGAAGCGGAACTGTCCGCCTTGGCCAATGGTCCGGAAGCCCCTGTGGCCGGTAAGACCAACAAACCGACCCTGGTGGACTATTCCGACAACTGGCTTGCCAGCCTGCCAGCCCCCACCGGCGACGGCCAATGGGATTGCCTGCGCCGGGCGATCTATTTTGAATCGCGGGGCGAAGCCTTGCAAGGCCAATTCGCGGTGGCAGAGGTCATCTTGAACCGGGTTGACGCGCCAAACTTTCCCAAGTCGGTCTGCAACGTGATCCATGCAGCGGGGGGTGGCGAATGCGCCTTTTCCTACATCTGTGACGGAGTTGCCGACGACATGCACGATCAGGATGCCGCCGACCGCGCCGGCCGCATCGCCCGTGTGATGTTGGATGGCGCGCCGCGCACCCTGACGCTGGGAGCCACCTTTTTCCACGCCAGATGGTCGCGCCCGACCTGGGGCCATGTGGTGGAAACCGCCGCGATTGGTGGACATCTGTTCTACAAGATGGCTTCCTGACGCGCAACAAACACGGGGGGTGGTCCGTCAAAACAAGCCCCCCAATCGCTTCATAGTCCATCGCTTGGTCGTGCGCCTTGCACAAGCGGTCGGCTTTTGGCATGGCAGGCGCAGGGCGGGCAGCTAGGCTGGACCTGTCCTTGAAGGAGGCCACATGACCTCAGACATCCGCCTTGCCTTCGCGCATCCCGAAGAGCGCAGCGTGGCCAGCGCCACCGCCGACCCGCGCGACCGGATTTCCCTGCGCGACCATGTGGTCGAAGTGGACATAGGCGCGTTTCAGAAAGAGCGCGGTCACCGGCAGCGCATCCTGTTCAACGTCGTGGTCGAAGTGCGCCCGGCGCCGCAACCGCTGAACGACGATGTCGACCGTATCCTGTCCTATGACCGCATCACGGAATCGATTGCCGAGGAATTGGCCGCCGAACGCCTCAACCTGTTGGAAACCTTGGCAGAGCGGGTTGCCGAACGTATTCTTGCCGAACCACAAGCCATGCGCGCCTTTGTGCGGATCGAAAAGCTGGACGTCGGGCCTTACAAACTGGGGGTGGAGATTGTTCGCTCGCGCGCCGAAGCCGCCCTGAAGGTGGTCGGTCAGAACGGGCAGGAGGCAGCGCTGCATCCTTTGGTGGTGTTTCTGGACAATGCAGCGATTGCCGCGCCCGATCTGACCGCAAGGCTGGACGCCTGGGCCGCGCGCGGCCTGCCAGTGATCCTGACCGTGGGCCTGCCCGACCAGCCGCGCCCCGCCACCGGCCACAAACCCACGCAACGCCGGGTCGATCTGCTGGCGATCGAGCAGAACGCGTGGGTGCTGGCCGCCCGTGATCCGCGCTGCGTGGTGATGGAAACCCGGACCGAGATCGACTGGGCGGTCAGGCGCGGCCAGATGCTGGTCTGGGCACCCTCCAAGATGGTGCTGGACGCTACCGACGGCCCGCATTCCCGCGATGCGGTGGGGCTGGCCTTGTGGCTGGCTGAAACCATGGCGGCGGATCGGCTGATCGTTCACGGCACTGTTGCACTTCCGGCAGGAAGCCGCGTGATGGTGGAACAGGCCTAGGCGCCGGTCTTGCTGGTTGGCGTGGTTGAGCATATTTCGCACAGTCGCCCGGCGGACCCGGCTCGGGGGTTCACACGCCCAAACACCGATGGGATTTCTGCGGACTGAGGAAAGACGAAGATTTGCGCAACTACCTGCGACCGATTGCGATGAGCGACGCGGCACGACCTGAGGGGGCGTTGGCCTTGGCCGGCGGACCCTGCTGGTTTGACCGGGTGGAGGAGTTGAGCCGGACGGCGGCACCCCGGTTGGTTTCGGTGAATGCGCTTTCGGGTGCAGATCGCACACGTTTGTCCGGGGTGCGCCCGGCGTTCGGGGAGCTTGATCTGGCCGCGACGCGCATCATGGGCATTCTGAACATCACGCCGGACAGCTTTTCAGATGGCGGGTTGTTTTTGCGGCCGGAGGCGGCGGTGATGCAGGCGCGACTGATGGCCTCGGGTGCTGATATCATCGACATCGGCGGCGAAAGCACCCGGCCCGGCGCGGTGGAGGTGCCGGTGGATGAAGAGATCACCCGCGCCGCTCCGGTCATTCAGGCGTTGCGCGACGGCGGGCTGGACCTGCCGATCTCGATTGACACGCGCAAGGCATCGGTGGCGCGGGCAGCGCTGGCGGCGGGGGCATCTTGGGTCAATGACGTGACGGCCTTGCAGTTTGACCCGGCGATGGCAGCATTGGTGGCTCAGGCGCAGGTGCCGGTGATCCTGATGCACTCCATAGCCAGCCCGCAGACCATGCAGGACGATCCGCGCTACGATGATGTCCTGTTGGATGTCTACGACGCCTTGGCGACCCGCGTGTCAGAGGCGGAGGCGGCTGGCATCTTGCGCCACAACATCGCCATCGACCCCGGCATCGGCTTTGGCAAGACGTTAAGCCACAACCTCGCCCTCCTCCAACGCCTCAGCCTGTTTCACAACCTTGGGCTGCCGATCTTGCTGGGCGCCTCGCGCAAACGTTTTATCGGAACCATCGGCGGGGCAGAGGCTGCACGCCGCATGCCCGGCTCGCTTGCTGTGGCCCTGTGGGGCGTGGCACAAGGGGTGCAGATGATCCGCGTGCATGATGTGGCCGAAACCCGGCAGGCGTTGTCGCTGTGGCAGGCCACCAGCAAAGGAGAGGCAAAATGACCCGCAAACTGTTTGGCACCGACGGTGTGCGTGGCCGCGCCAACACCTATCCGATGACCGCCGAGATGGCGTTGAAACTGGGGGCCGCAGCGGGCCGTTATTTCCGCCGCGATGGCGGGTCAGCGCACCGTGTGGTGATTGGCAAGGACACGCGGCTGTCAGGCTATATGCTGGAAAACGCGCTGACCGCAGGCTTGACCTCCACGGGCATGAATGTGCTGCTGCTGGGTCCGGTCCCTACCCCGGCTGTCGGCTATCTGACGCGGTCGATGCGCGCCGATGTTGGCGTGATGATCTCGGCCAGCCACAACCCGCATCAGGACAACGGCATCAAGTTTTTCGGCCCCGACGGGTTCAAACTGTCGGATGAGGCCGAGGCCGAGATTGAGGCGATTGTCGAAGGCGATATTGCGCCGGCAGAGCCGGAAAAGATCGGCCGCGCCCGACGGATCGACGACGCCAGGGGCCGCTATCAGGAGTTCGTCAAGACCACCTTTCCTGCCGGTCTGACGCTTGAGGGTCTGAAGGTGGTGATCGACTGCGCCAACGGAGCCGCCTACAAAGCTGCACCCGAAGTGTTGTGGGAACTGGGGGCCGAGGTGATCACCGTGGGCGTCACCCCCAATGGCACCAACATCAACGACCGCGTGGGTTCAACTTACACCCAAACCGCAGCGGAAGCCGTGGTGTCGCATGGCGCACATATGGGCATTTCGCTGGACGGTGACGCCGACCGGGTGATGATTCTGGACGAAGCGGGCTGCGTGGCCGATGGCGATCAGATCATGGCGCTGCTGGCGGGCCGCTGGGCCACAGAGGGGCGGCTGAACGGGGGCACTTTGGTGGCCACCGTCATGTCCAACCTTGGCCTTGAACGCTTCATGACCGGGCGCGGTTTGCGGCTGGAACGTACAGCCGTCGGTGACCGCTATGTGGTGGAGGCGATGCGGCGCGGTGGCTGGAACCTTGGCGGCGAACAATCCGGCCATATCGTGATGACCGACTATGCCACCACCGGCGATGGGCTGATTGCAGGCTTGCAGGTCCTGGCCGAGATGGCCCGAACCGGTCAACCGGCCAGCCGTCTGGTGGAACAGTTCCAAACCGTGCCGCAAATGCTCAAAAACGTGCGCTTTGCCATGGGGGCGAAACCGCTCGACTCCGCCAAGGTTCAAGCCACCATCGCCGCCAACGAGGTCCGGATCGCGGGCAAGGGTCGCATCCTGATCCGCAAATCCGGTACGGAACCCCTGATCCGCGTCATGGCCGAATGCGAAGACCCCCACCTGCTCGACGATGTGGTGAGCGAAATCGTCAGCGCGGTGGAGGCTGCGGTCTGACCCAGACCTCAACCTCCACTCCGTTTGGTACAGAGATCCCGCAGGGGGTGCGTTCAGTTTGCTGCTTAGCAGCGAAGACGCTGCTAAGCGGGGTAGTGTGAAACCCCCGGCCTTGGCGGCCGCGTGCCCTCAACCCACGTGATACAGGCTGGCAAACAACCGCGGATCCAGGCTTTCGGCGGCGAAGGTTGGCCCCTCGGTCAGCACCGACACCGCATCATGGCTGTGCAGGCTTTCCTGATGGCTGGCCACGATCCTGAAGTCGCGGATCAGGTCGCAGGCTTGCAGGGCGGCACAGAAGCTGCGGGCGGCGTCTTCCACAAAGATCGGGTTGGCGGCGTTCAGTTCGGCAAAGGCCTGCTCGTCCTCGCGCTTGACCATCACCTGAGTTTCGGTTGGCACCGCAGCCCGTGCCAGGTCGATCAGGTCTTCAAACCACAACGCCTTGTCGCCAACGACCTCCACAGAAATCCGCGCGACAGAGCGTTGCGAGTGCGGCGTGGCCAGTTGACCCCTTGTGCGCCGCGCATGCTCTGACAGTTCCAGCGAGCACGGGCAGGTGGACGAATAGACAAAGTCCAGATGCACAATCCGTTTGCGCACCCCGGCAGTGTCCACCAGCTCCAGTGCGATGTCATAGTATTGCCAGCCCGCCAGACCGGACCGCAAGGACCCCACCTTCACCGGGAACGAAAACCGAATCTGAATACGGGCGTCGAACGACCCCAGGTCGCGCTTGTAATCTTCCAGCGCGTGCTCAATCACCTGAAACGAAAACTCCCGTTCGGCATGGGCATAGAAAGACCGCATGATGCGGCTCATGTTGATGCCCTTCTTTTCCGCCTCAAGACTGACGGTGCCGGTGACAGAGGTTTCCAGCGTCAGCGGCCCATTGTCGCGGGTCTTGTAGCGGATCGGCAAACGAAAATTGGAGATCCCCACATGCTGGATGACCTGCTTGGCCCCCACAATCAGACTGGCAGGGCCGTTTTGCAGGTCCGGCAGGCTGGCCATATAGGCGGCATCGGGCCGGAAGTCGGGATAATCCCTGCTCATCACGGGATAACCGGCGATCAACGCACCCACGGCGGGGTCCAAAGCCACAATGTCGGCCTCTGACGACCGGTCCGCCCACAGCTTCAAGGTTGCCAGTGCGGCCAGCGCCTCAGCCCGGCCCGGCTTGCGGTCCAGTTCAGGATCATGGATGTTCATGGCAGGTTCTCCGTATAAGTCGGCGTGCAGTCCGCTATCGAGTTTGGATATAGGGCGGTGCCGCCAGTTTCCAAACTCACACCGCAAGAATACGGCGGCACGGCTGTAGCGGATCATCCGGGCCGGGCGATTTATCGCCACAGCCCGGCGCTACCCCTTCAGATGGCGTCCAGCGCGCCCTTCAGATCGGCAATCAGATCGCCCACATCTTCAAGGCCAACCGACAGCCGAACCAGACCAGAGGTGATCCCCAGCTTGTCCTTCTGCTCTTGCGGCAGCCGCTGGTGCGTTGTGGTCGCAGGATGGGTGACAATCGACTTGGCATCGCCGAGGTTGTTGGAAATCTTGATGATTTCCAGCGCGTTGCAAAACCGGAACGCTGCCTCTTTGCCACCTTTCAGATCGAAGGCCACCAAAGTCCCGCCCGACCCCATCTGCGCCAAAGCCAAGGCGCGCTGCGGGTGGCTGGCAAGCTCGGGATAAATCACCCGGGAAATCCGCGCATCCCCCTCCAACGCATCAGCCACTTTCCGCGCAGCTTGCGCCATCGCCCGACAGCGCAAATCAAGGGTGACCATACCGTTCAGCATCAGCCAGGCGTTGAACGGCGAGATCGAGCCGCCGGTATGCTTCATGTAGGGTTCCAGCACCTTGCGGATAAAGTCCTTGGTGCCGCAGACCACGCCGCCCAAAGCCCGACCCTGACCGTCGATGTGTTTGGTGGTGGAATAGACGATGACATCGGCACCCTGATCGACGGCCTTGGAGAAAATGGGCGTGGCAAAGACGTTGTCCACGATCACCAAAGCCCCCGCCGCATGGGCGATTTCAGAAACCGCGCGGATGTCGACCAGTTCCAGCGTCGGGTTCGACATGCTTTCAAAAAACACCGCCTTGGTGCCCGGCACCACGGCCGCGCGCCACTGGTCAAGGTCTGCGCCGTCCACAAAAGTGACTTTGACGCCAAAACGGGTCAACACCTCTTCCAGAACATAAAGGCAGGATCCGAACAAAGCCCGCGAACTGACGACATGATCACCGGCCCGCAACATTGCGGTCAAAGCCCCGGAAACCGCCGCCATGCCTGATGCGGTGGCAAAGGCGTCCTCTGTCCCTTCGACTGCGGCAATGCGTTCTTCAAACATCCTTGTGGTGGGGTTGCCATAGCGGGCATAGATGAACTCATCCTCACCCGCCTTCACGAAACGCGCTTCGGCGGATTCAGCGTCAGGGTAGACAAAGCCCTGCGTGAGGAAAATCGCCTCTGCCATCTCGCCATAATGGCTGCGGCGGCTGCCCTCATGGACAAGTTTCGTGCGGATGTTCCAGTCTTTGCTCATTCCCGGCCTCTTCTGCGCAATCAACGATGACCGGAAAAGTGGGGGGAGCGCTTGCTGTGCCCTGACCTTTTTAGCGGTTTATTTAACGTGGCCCGCAATCCGGTTACAAATCGCCACGGCACTTGGCTTAGCGCGGTCAGGGCCAGAGGTCAACGGCAACCGAAAGGGTCAAATTTATTCGCCCTAAAAATATCGCGGGACAAGTTCACGCCGTGGCAGAACTTTGACGCATCGAAGCAGCGATCAGAACCGGCCAAGGCCATAGGCGTAAGCCTGATCCACCGTCCGCATCACAGCCAAAATCAGCCGCCGCAGGAAGATCGGCAGCACGCCGAAATACAAAAGCCAGATCTCCAGCGAGGCTTGGTGGATCAGCGTTTCATTCAGCAAAGCCAAAGACATATACATCAGGGCCAGAACCCGGCTCATCAGGGCGTCTGCCCCACGTGCGCGCTCCTCCGGCAGGAAATAACGCACCATCGCATGGCGGCCATCCACGGTATCCAGCACGTAAAGCACGGCATAGATCAGAAAATAAACGGTCAGGAAGCGTTGGCACCAGACCGGCTCTCCAGCCCAGATCAGCACGCCCAAGCTCGCAGGGCCCAACAACAGGATGATGATCAGCGCCGTGCGCCCCGAAATACGGCTGCGCAGCGCATCAATGGTTTCATTGCCCGACATCAGGAGTCTGAGGCCCATACCGAGCACAAAGGCCGTCATAAAGGCCTCACGCTCGGTCGGCAGAACAACCCGCAGCATCGGCCAGCTGAACGCCATCAGGAACAGGGGCAAAAGGATCGTCCATGGCAAGCTTCGGTCGCGCCGAAACAATCCCACGAATTCGCGCAACGTCACGAAGATTTCATCAAGCATTTCAACACCCGGCCCAGAATTTCCCACCTGACAGTCTGAAAGGGAAATCGGGCGTCGATGTGGCGGAAATGGGCCTAGGGTTTGTCATTCGGCGGCGGGATCGCATAACGCTCCAACACTTTCGCCTGAGTCATCAGGAACAGAAACATTGCGAGCGTCAGACCAACCGCTTTGAAGGTCAACCAGGTGCCGTCGCTGAAATTGCGCCAGACAATCTCGTTCAGCAGCGCCAGAAAGGCAAAGAACACCGCGATGCGACGGGTCAGGACCATCCAGCCCTCCGGTTGCAACGGCATGGCATCCTCCATCACCACCCGCAGGTAGGATTTGCCCTGCAACAGCCCCACCCCCAATGCGACGGCGAAAAAAGCGTAGATGATCGTCGGTTTCATCTTGATGAAGCGCGGGTCGTTGAACCAGACAGTCAGCCCGCCCATGAACACCACGATGATCAGCGTGATGATCTGCATGGGTGCTATCTTGCCGGTCAGCCGCCACAGCCCTGCGATCGAGGCCACGAAGATCACCACGAAAACGGCGGTTGAGACGATGAAGCCGGAATAGGTCTGTCCGCCCAAAGTCAGGCTTTTGTCCTTTAAAAACCAGTAGCCCAGCATGAACAGCAGCAGGGGCCCGTATTCCAACGCCAGTTTCAGCCGATTGTCATAGGGTTTGCTCATCCCGCACCTTCCATCACTACAGCGCCTGCCGCAATCAACGCCATCAGGGCCCCGCGCACCAGCCCCACCTTTTCGCCCAGGATCAGCCAACCAATCAAGGCCGCAAATACGGTGGAGGTTTCGCGCAGCGCCGCAGCCTCGCCGACCCTGTCCAGCCGCGTCGCCAGCATCACCGCGCCGAACGAGAAAAACGCCACGAATGCACCGAATATCCCGCGTTTGATCAGGGGCTGCAGGCGCGCGGCAGGCAGCCTGATCCAGCGCCGCCACGTGATGACCGGGATGAAAACCCCGTCGATCATGAAAAACCATGCCAGAAAAGTGAACGGATCCGCCGTGGCCCGGATGCCCCAGGCGTCAAAGGTCGTATAGGCCGCGACAAAGCCGCCGGTGACGAATGCCAACCCCAGGGCGGGCAGAAGGCTCGCCGCCTGATCGCCCAGCTTCCACAGCGAATGGCCGGCAAGCCCAAAGATGCCCGCAAGCAACAGACCAAGACCAACCCATTGCAAGGCAAGGAAATGCTCGCCAAACACCAGCCCGGCGAACAGCACAGTAAAGAACGGCCCGGTGCCGCGCACCACCGGATAGACCACAGTATAAGGTGCGCGGTCATAGGTCATGGCTTGTGCAATCTTGTAACCGGCATGGATCAGGAAGGCCCCGGCAAAGATCGGCCACATATGCGGCTCTGGCCACGGCACCACGAACAGGGCGAAAGGCGCGGCGATCAGGCCATAACTTGCGTCAATTGCGGCGCGGGTCACCCAAGGGTCATCGCGCCCTTTCTGCAACGCGCCGAACAGGGCATGCAGAACCGCCGCCAGCAACGCCAGGCCAATGGCCCACCGGTGCCCCTGCGGCGTGCCAACCATGGACAAAAGCCAAGCGCTCACTCAGGCGTCCCGCCCAACCAGCGCATCGGCAAATTCCTGCGGGTCAAAGGGGGAAAGGTCGTCAATCTGCTCACCCACCCCAATCGCGTGGATCGGCAGGCCGAACTTATCGGCCAAGGCCACCAGAATCCCGCCCCGTGCGGTGCCGTCCAGTTTGGTCATGATCAGGCCAGAGACATCGGCGATCTTGCGGAAAATCTCCACCTGCAACAAGGCGTTCTGTCCTGTGCTGGCGTCCAGCACCAAAAGGGTGTTGTGCGGGGCGGAGGGGTCTTTCTTGCGCAGCACCCGCACGATCTTGGCCAGCTCTTCCATCAGATCAGCACGGTTTTGCAAGCGGCCTGCGGTGTCGATCAGCAACAGATCGGCCCCGTCGGCCTGCGCTTTGGTCAAAGCATCAAAGGCAAGGCTGGCGGGGTCAGAGCCCTCCGGCGCGGTCAAAACCGGCACCCCGGCGCGCTGGCCCCAGATTTGCAACTGTTCGACCGCCGCCGCCCGGAAGGTATCGCCCGCCGCGATCACCACGGTTTTGCCCGCCGCCTTGAACTGGCTGGCCAGCTTGCCAATCGTCGTGGTCTTGCCAGATCCGTTGACCCCCACCACCAGAATGACCTGCGGCTTTTGGCGATAAAGCGGCATCGGGCGGGCGACAGGCTCCATGATCCGGGCGATTTCGGAGGCCAAAGCCTCTTTCAACTCCGCGCTTGAAATCCGTTTGCCAAGGCGACCCTCGGCGATATTGGCCGTGACGCGCAGGGCGGTATCGACCCCCATGTCCGACTGGATCAACAACTCCTCCAGGCTTTCCAGCATGGCGTCGTCCAGCAGGCGGCGGTTTTCGTCGCGGCCCATCAGCCGACCGATCAGGCCCGGTTTTTCGGCCACAAGCGGCTGCGGCGTGTCGGTCCCCTTGGCAACCAAAGCCTCCAGCCCCTCGCCGATCTTGTCGGAAGAGCGGAAAAGCCTGTCTTTGAGCTTCTTGAAAAAGGACATACCCGGCCTCTTTGGTTTCCCTTCACCTAGGCTGGCGGCCCACCAGATGCAAGCGGCGGTGGCTTCGTGACACGCGCCGTCCTTCCCCTTTGCGCCACGCTGCACTAGGTTTTGCGGATGAGAGTTTTGCCCCCGATCCTGACCATGACCCTGTTCGCGCTTGCCGCCGCCAGTCCGTTGGCGCTGCTGGTCATGGCAAGCCTGTGGGGCGGGCTTTGGGTCTGGCTGGCCTTGGCCTATATGGCGCTGGCATCGGTGGCGCTTGACAGTCTTGGGCCATGGGTGGCCGAAAACCCGCAAACGCCGGACCCGCAAGAATTTCCGGCGGCTGACCTGTTGCTGGTTGTGCTTGGCCTTGGCGCTTTGGCCCTGCTGCCGATCTTGGTGCGCGTGATTGCCGGAGCGGGAGAGTTCAGCCTTTTGACCCGCGCCGCTCTGTTTGCAGCCGGTGGCCTGTGGTTTGGCCAGGTCGCCCATCCGGCAGCGCATGAGTTGATCCATCGTTCAGGCCGGTTCCTCAACGGACTTGGCGTCGCGGTCTATGCGCTGCTGATGTTCGGTCATCACGCCTCGGCGCATCGGTTGGTCCATCACCGCTTTGTAGGCTCGAACCAGGATCCCAATTCGGCGCGGCTGGGAGAAAGCTTTTACCACTTCCTGCGCCGGGCATGGCTTGGCAGTTTTCGCGCCGGGCTTGTGGCAGAGCGGGCGCTGCGGGCGGGCAAAGGCCCAAATCCTTATGTGTTTTATGCGGCTGGTGGCCTGTTCGGGTTGGGGCTGGGGTTTGTGTTGGCAGGATGGGCAGGGCTGTTGGTCTGGCTTGGGTTTGGGCTACACTTTGGCGCACAGGTTTTGCTGTCAGATTACGTGCAGCACTATGGTCTGACGCGCGGTCAGATGGCCGGGCGGCTGGAGCCTGTCGGCCAGTTGCACAGCTGGAACGCTCCACATTGGTTTTCGCAGGCCATGATGCTGAACGCCCCGCGCCATTCGGACCATCACGCCCACCCCAAGCGCCCCTTTCCTGCTTTGCGGTTGGAGGACAACGCACCGATCCTGCCTTGGCCCCTGCCCGTAGCCTGTCTGGTCGCACTTTATCCCGCGCTTTGGCGGCGCCGGATGCGGCCCATCGTGCAACACCTTGCTGTAGCCAAACTGTGACTGGATTTTGCACGCCGGATTTGGCAGGATATTTGGATGAAACGCATTGTTCTGGCTTTATGCCTCATCCCGCTGCCCGCGCTGGCTGACCCGCCCTCAGCGCAACTTGGCGCGCCGCTGAGTGCGACCCAGTTTGAGGCTTACGCCATCGGCAAGACCCTGACCTATGCCGAAGGCGGTCAGGTTTGGGGGCAAGAGGAATATCTGCCGGACCATCAGGTTGTCTGGGCCTTTACCGATCAGCCTTGCCAATACGGCACCTGGACCGAAGGACCCGCCGCTGGCAACGGGCCGCAAATCTGCTTTGTCTACTCCGACAGCCCGGAGCAGAACTGCTGGCAATTCTATCTGGGCACGGCTGGTCTGGTGGCGGTTTACATCGGTGGCGGTCCGACCGCATTGTCAGAAGTCGCCCAGACCAATGCGCCAATGCAGTGCCCGGGACCACGCGTAGGTGTCTGAAGGCTTGGGTGGTTGCCCTTTCGGCCCCGCAAACCTTTTCCAGACCATCGTTGCATTGACCGCGCGTCTCAGCGGCCGTGGCTGGCAGCCGAGGTCAGCCAAAGCCGCGATTAGATCGCCAGCGCACTGACCCGTCAGAACAAGCTGCCTTGTGTGGGCTTTTCGACGGCTTTCGGCTTTTTGGCAGCGGGTTTTGGCGTCATGCGGCCATCCTGAAATTCAATCTCCAGCACTTGCGCTGCTTCGGCGGCGGCCTTGGTGGTGACGACCGCGCCGTCGCCCCACACAACCGCATAGCCGCGCCGGAGGGTTTCGCCGTAGCCAAGGGTTTGCCGGGTGCGGTCAAGCGCCTCAAGCCGGGCGGCAAGGTTGCTCAGGCGATTGGCCGGGGCAGCGTCAAGCCGCAGGGCAACAGCAGACAACCGCTCACGCTCCTTGGCGATGTCACGGGCAGAGGTCGCAATCAGGCGGGTTAGCGCGGGAGCCAGACGCGAGGCCCATTTGTCAACGCCTGTGCGCGCGCGTTCCAGACGCAGGTCGGCGCGGGCGTTCAGGTTGGCAGTGGTCTGGCGAAGTGAGGCCGCGCTGCGCTGGATCAGACCCATCAGCAAGGCGGGGCGGAGTGGGGACGCCAGCGCCTCAAACCGGGCGCGTTTGCGCGAGGTGGCAAGCGACAGCGCACCTCCAAGCCGTTGGGTCGCGGCGTCGTGGCGTTGGCGGGGACCCGACAGCAGGGCGTCCAACCGGGGCAGCGCGCGGGCCAGATCACGCAGGCGTTGACCCCGCCGGTCCAGAAGGGCGCGGCTGGCACGCGATTGTCTGGCGGCAAGGTCAGCCACGGTGGCCAACAGGTCGGCACGCACCGGCACCGCCATTTCGGCGGCAGCGGTCGGCGTTGGGGCGCGCAGGTCGGCGGCGTAGTCGATGAGGGTGGTATCGGTCTCGTGGCCCACGGCAGAGATCAGCGGGATTTTTGAGGCGGCGGCGGCCCGCACCACGATTTCCTCGTTAAAGCCCCACAGGTCTTCAAGACTGCCGCCGCCCCGTGCGACGATGATCAGATCGGGGCGCGGGATTTTTCCGCCCGGTTCAAGAGCGTTGAAACCGCGGATGGCGGCTGCAACCTCGGCGGCGCAGTTCTGGCCCTGCACAGCCACCGGCCAGATCAGCACGTGGCGCGGAAAGCGGTCACGCAAGCGGTGCAGGATGTCGCGGATGACGGCCCCGGACGGCGAGGTCACCACGCCGATCACCGTTGGCAGATAGGGAATGGGTTTCTTGCGGGCGGGGTCGAACAGACCCTCGGCGCTTAGGGCTGCCTTGCGCTTTTCCAACATGGCCATCAGGGCACCGACGCCGGCAGGGGCCACATCCTCCACGATCATCTGGTATTTCGACTGGCCGGGAAAGGTGGTCATCCGGCCAGTGGCCACGACCTCCATCCCCTCTTCCGGCCTGACCTGCATCTTGGCGACCTGACCCTTCCAGGCGATGGCCGCGATGACATTTCGGTCATCTTTCAGGTCGAAATACAGGTGACCAGAGGCCGGTCGGGACACACGCCCCACCTCGCCGCGCACCCTGATCAGGCCGAACTCACCCTCGATGATCCGTTGGACCGCGCCGGAGAGTTCCGAGACGGTGTATTCCGGGCTGTTGCCGGACATGATCCCCGCAGATGGACCGGCAGATGGACTGCCCGATGGACTGGCAGATAGACTGGCTGATGGGCCACCAGTCGCGTCGGCCACTGCGCCTGCGACCGGAGCCGCCACGAGATCACGGGTGCCTTTGCGGGGTCTTGAGCTGGCCGGTGGGTCGTCGTCTTCGAACAAAGCCATGGTTGCCTCCGCTGCCCCCCCACCTTATGACGCAAACCAACGAAGGCCAAGCGGGGGCAAAGCCATGAACATCCTTATCCTTGGCAGCGGCGGGCGCGAACACGCCCTGGCCTGGGCCATCAAGCAGAACCCCAAGACCGACCGGCTGATCGTAGCGCCCGGCAATGCCGGCATCGCGCAGTTGGCGGAGGTTGCTGCAATTGACATCCTGGACGGCAGTGCGGTCGTTGCATTTTGCGCCGAAAACGCAGTGGATTTCGTGATTGTCGGGCCAGAGGCTCCGCTTGCCGCCGGGGTGGCAGATACGTTGCGGGCAGCGGGCATCCTGACCTTTGGGCCAAGTGCAAAGGCGGCGCGGCTGGAGGCGTCAAAGGCGTTCACCAAAGAGATTTGCGATGCCTGTGGTGCGCCAACGGCGGGCTATGCGCGGTTCAGGTCGGCAGGTCCGGCGAAAGATTATATCCGGGCCAAAGGTGCGCCGATTGTCGTGAAGGCGGATGGACTGGCGGCGGGCAAGGGCGTCATCGTCGCCATGACTGAGGCGGAGGCTTTGGACACGGTTGACGACATGTTTGGCGGCGAGTTTGGCACGGCAGGAGCGGAAGTTGTCATCGAGGACTTCATGGCGGGCGAGGAGGCCAGCTTTTTCATCCTCACCGATGGCGTCAACGCTTTGCCCATTGGCACCGCGCAGGACCACAAGCGCGCCTTTGACGGCGACACCGGGCCGAACACCGGCGGGATGGGGGCATATTCGCCCGCGCCTGTGCTGACCGACGCCATTCAGCGCCAGGCGATGGCAGAGATTGTGCTGCCGACGATCCGGGAGATGGCGCGGCGCGAAACACCCTATCAAGGGGTCCTCTATGCCGGGCTGATGATTGAAGATGGACGGGCCCGGCTGGTGGAATACAACGCCCGCTTTGGCGATCCGGAGTGTCAGGTTCTGATGATGCGGCTGGGGGCGCAGGCCTTGGACCTGCTTTTGGCCTGCGCCGAAGGGCAGCTTGATCAGGCCAGGGTCAACTGGGCGGATGACCATGCCTTGACGGTGGTGATGGCCGCCAAGGGCTATCCGGGGGCTTTTGAAAAAGGCTCGGTCATCCACGGGTTGAAGCGGTTGCCAGAGGACAGCCGGCATATGTGCTTTCACGCGGGCACGATGGCAAGCGATGGCCAAATCCTTGCCAATGGCGGTCGGGTTCTGAACATCACCGCGCGCGGCGCAAGTCTGGCGGAGGCGCGCAACCGGGCCTATGCGATGCTGGACCATGTGAATTGGCCCGAGGGGTTTTGCCGCAGCGACATCGGGTGGCGCGGGTTGTAAAGGCCGAGGTGGTGGTCCCTTAAAGGTCAGCGTCACATCGAAAACGCTGGTCGCTTTGACCGGCATTCCACCAACCTTTCAAGGTCGTCCCAACGATCCCTCCCCCAAATCCGGGATCGGGTTGCGCCAGAT
Organism: Rhodobacterales bacterium; assembly: GCA_038231395.1. Lineage (GTDB taxonomy): Bacteria > Pseudomonadota > Alphaproteobacteria > Rhodobacterales > Rhodobacteraceae > Stagnihabitans. The sequence continues at coordinate 46,401 of JBBRLL010000018.1, read as the reverse complement.
CACCTTTGGACCCACGTCACGAAACCTTCACGCAAGGTTGGCCCCGCTTGCCCCTGCCCCGCCATCTGCTATGAAGCAGCCGATTTTGCGAAGGCGGTTGCTGACGATGGCTTTGCCAAGACGATGCGAAGGACACGACCATGCCACTTCTGGTGATGAAATTCGGTGGCACCTCGGTCGCCACGATTGAGCGGATCGAGAACGCCGCCAGGAAGGTGCAGGCCGAGGTGGCGCGCGGTTTCGAGGTCATCGTGATCGTCTCTGCCATGTCGGGCAAGACCAACGAACTGGTGGGTTGGGTCGAGGGCACCTCCAAACTCTATGACGCCCGCGAATATGATGCGGTGGTTTCGGCGGGTGAGAATGTGACGGCGGGGTTGATGGCGCTGCGGTTGCAGGAAATCGGTGTTCCGGCGCGGTCATGGCAGGGCTGGCAAGTGCCGATCAACACGACGTCGGCGCATTCCTCGGCCCGGTTCGTCAGTATTCCGCGCGACAATATCAACGCCAAGTTTGGCGAAGGTTTCAAGGTTGCCGTGGTGGCAGGGTTTCAGGGCGTCAGTCCAGAGGGGCGGATCACCACCTTGGGCCGTGGCGGGTCTGACACCACGGCCGTGGCCTTTGCGGCGGCCTTTGGCGCGGAACGCTGCGATATTTATACCGATGTGGACGGCGTCTACACCACCGATCCGCGCGTGTCCGAAAAGGCGCGCAAACTGGACCGGATCGCGTTCGAGGAAATGCTGGAACTGGCCTCGCTTGGTGCCAAGGTCCTGCAAACCCGCTCCGTCGAACTGGCGATGCGCTACAAGGTGCGGCTGCGGGTGCTGTCCTCGTTTGAGGAGACGGATGAGACTTCTGGAACTTTGGTCTGCGACGAGGATGAAATCATGGAATCGAAAGTCGTCTCTGGCGTGGCCTTTTCACGCGACGAAGCGAAAATGACGCTGGTGCGGGTGGAGGATCGGCCCGGCATCGCCGCTGCCATCTTCGGGCCTTTGGCTGATGCCGGGGTCAACGTCGACATGATCGTGCAGAATATCTCCGAACATGACGACCCGACCGACAAGCGCGCCTATACCGACATGACGTTTTCCTGCCCGACCAATCAGGTGATCCGCGCCAAGAAGGCGATCGAGGACGCCCAGGGTGCCGGCAAATTCGCCTACGCCCGGTTGGTGACCGACAGCGACGTGGCCAAGATCTCGGTCGTGGGCATCGGAATGCGCAGCCACGCCGGGGTTGCGGCCAAGATGTTCGCCTCCTTGGCGTCCGAGAATGTCAACATCAAGGTCATCTCCACATCCGAGATCAAGATATCGGTCCTGATCGACCGCAAATACATGGAATTGGCCGTGCAAGCCCTGCATGACGCGTTTGATCTGGACAAGGCCGGCAACTGAACCATCCCAGCCCCGGGCAAAGGTAGGATGGGCAATCTGCCCATGTCTGCGGCGTTTGTCCTGAAATCCGCGACAGTCCGCAGCTTTTCCCGCCCGCATGGTGCAAATTCCGGCACCTCGCCCCTTTCGCCGCGACACGAAGGCGGTGATAAAGACCTCAGGTCCGCGATAAAATGCGCCGGGCGGTGAAGGGGACAGCATGGCCGACCGCAAGGAAAGCGACAGCCGCAAGCTTTTGCGCCGTTTGCGCGATGTTCTGGGCACGCCCGACAAGGGGCAGGACCGGCTCGACCGCATCACCCATATCATTGCGGATTCGATGGGGACCGAGGTGTGCTCGATCTACCTGTTCCGAGATGCCGAAACTCTGGAACTATGTGCGACCGAGGGTCTGAAACAGGATGCGGTCCACAAGACCCGGATGAAGCTGGGCGAAGGTCTGGTGGGCCGGGTTGCAAGGCTGGGCCAGCCGGTGAACACCGCCAACGCCCCCGCCGAAAAGGGCTTTCGCTTCATGCCAGAGACCGGGGAAGAGATTTATTCCTCTTTCCTTGGCGTACCGATCCAGCGGGTTGGCGAACGGCTGGGCGTTCTCGTCCTGCAATCGAAAGACGCCCGCACCTATTCCGAGGATGAGATTGACGCCATCGAAGTCGTGGCCATGGTTCTGGCAGAGATGGCGGAACTGGGGGCTTTTGGCGGCGATGATGGCATCGGTCTGCACAAGCAGCCGATCCTGTTTCGCGGCACGTCCGGACAGGAGGGCGCTGCCGAAGGCCGGGTCTGGCTGCATGAGCCGCGCGTTGTCATCACCAACCCGGTGGCCGACGATCCCTTGCTGGAGATTGACCGGATCCGCGAGGCTGTCAGTGTCCTGCGCGTCTCGGTTGATGATCTTTTGGAGGCCGAAAGTCTGGACAAGGACCAGAAGGCGGTCCTTGAAGCCTACCGCATGTTCGCCCATTCGCGTGGCTGGCTGCGCCGGATGGAGGAGGATATCCAGCGCGGCCTGTCTGCCGAGGCTGCCGTGGAAAAAGAGCAATCCACCGCCCGCAACCGGCTGGAGCAGGTCGAGGATACCTATCTGCGTGAGCGGTTGCATGACCTTGACGACCTCTCCAACCGGCTTTTGCGCATCCTGACCGGTCAGGGCAAGGACACCGGTGCTGCCATGCCGGAAAACCCGGTGCTGGTGGCGCGCAATATCGGGCCTGCCGAACTTTTGGACTATGGCCGCAGGCTGAAAGGCGTGGTGCTGGAAGAAGGCTCGGTCGGCAGCCACGCCGCCGTGGTGGCGCGCGCGCTGGCCATTCCCATGGTGATCCATGCCAAGGGCATCGCGACAGAGGCGCTGAACGGCAACGCCATTCTGGTGGACGGCGATCAGGGGATTGTTCACCTGCGGCCCGAGGAAACCATCGCCCGCAGCTTTCGCGACAAGATCGCCATGCAGGCCGAGGCGCAGAAACGCTATGCCAGCCTGCGCGACCTGCCCGCGCTGACCACAGACGGCGTTCGGCTGGAACTTCAGATGAATGCCGGGCTGATGGCTGACCTGCCCTCGCTGGTGGGGTCCGGGGCAGAAGCGGTCGGCCTGTTTCGCACCGAACTGCAATTTCTGATCCGCAACAAGATGCCGCAGCGCGCTGAATTGGCCACCTTGTACGCCCGGGTGATGGATGCGGCCAAAGGCAAGCCGGTGGCCTTTCGCACGCTGGACATCGGGTCAGACAAGGTGCTGCCCTATATGAAGCCGAATGATGAACCCAACCCGGCGATGGGGTGGCGGGCGATCCGGGTCGGTCTGGACAAACCGGGCGTGTTGCGGATGCAGGTGCAGGCCCTGCTGCGGGCCGCCAATGGCCGGGCGTTACAGGTGATGTTCCCATTCATCAGCGAGTTTGGCGAGTTCAAATCCGCGCGCAGCCACGTTCTGCGCGAGGTTCACCGTGAGAAAAGTCTGGGCCATCCGGTGCCTTCCGATATCCAGATCGGAGCCATGCTGGAAACCCCGTCTTTGGCCTATGCGCCGGACGACTTCTTCCGTCTGGCCGATTTCATCAGCATCGGCGGCAACGATCTGAAGCAATTCTTCTTTGCCGCAGACCGCGAGAATGAGCGGGTGCGCAAGCGCTATGACGTGCTGAACGTCTCTTTCCTGGGCTTTATTGAGCATATCGTGCAGCGCTGCGCGCCCTATGGCACCAAACTGTCGTTTTGTGGCGAGGATGCCGGTCGCCCGATCGAGGCTTTGGCGCTTGCCGCCATGGGTTTGCGCGTCCTGTCGATGCGGCCCGCGTCCATCGGCCCGGTCAAGGCGCTGATGCGGGTAGCCGACATCGGTGCTGCGCGGGCGGTGATGGATCAGGCGCGCGAAGAAGGGCACGAAAGTGTCAGACCGGCGCTGATGGATTACCTGGCAGGGCTGGACATTTAAGGGCGGCGTAAGGCTTTGGCCGGCGCGAGGGTGTCACGCCCTTCTGCGTGGTGTCATGCGATCATTGTTGAATGGCCTACCATAGGATTATCGCCAGATCGTTGTTGGTGCTTCTGTTTTGCAAGCACGGCGGTTGGCTTGCGGAGGCTTTGGCTTTCCTGTCTGATGACCTTGCTTTTTGGGAGAATTACCATGGCTCGTGTCACCCGCGCTGGACTTCAGGTTGAAGACGTTCTGGCCAGCTTTGTTGAGAACCAGGCTTTGCCGGGCAGCGGGGTGGACGTTGCGGCGTTTTGGGCGGGCTTTTCGGACCTGATCCACGAGATGGGACCGGTCAACCGGGCCTTGTTGGCGAAGCGCGACGATTTGCAGGCGCAGATTGACGCCTGGCATGTGGCGCACCGGGCCGCCCCGCATGACGCGCAGGCCTATGCCGGGTTTCTGCGCCAGATCGGCTATTTGGCCCCGGAGGGGGCGGCATTTCAGATTGAGACGACCGGAGTGGACCCCGAGATTGCGCTGGTCCCCGGCCCTCAGCTTGTGGTGCCGATCACCAACGCGCGCTACGCCGTGAATGCGGCCAACGCCCGATGGGGCAGTCTGTATGACGCGCTGTACGGCACCGATGCGATGGGCAGCGTGGCACCTGTCGGCGGATATGAACGCGGGCGCGGCGCGCGGGTTGTGGCGCGGGCCCGGGTGTTTCTGGACGAGGCATTCCCGATTGCGGGCACCAGCCATGCCGACGTGCGGCGCTATTACGTGAAAGAGGGGGCTTTGTTGGTCGATGACCTGCCGTTGGTGTCGCCGGACAAGTTCGTCGGCTATCGCGGCAATCCAAAAGCGCCGGACTCGGTTTTGTTGCGCAACAACGGGTTGCATGTGGAACTGGTGTTTGACCGGGCCCATCCGATTGGTGCGCGCGATCAGGCGTTGCTGGCGGATATCGTGCTGGAGGCCGCGGTTTCAGCGATCATGGATTGCGAGGACTCGGTGGCCTGTGTCGATGCCGAGGACAAAGTGCAGGCCTATGGCAACTGGCTTGGTCTGATGCAGGGCACGCTGACCGCAGATCTGGAAAAGGGCGGCCGCCAGATCACGCGACGGCTGAACGAGGACCGGGTCTTTACGGCACCGGACGGTGGCGAGGTGGTTCTGAAGGGCCGCGCCTTGATGTGGATCCGCAATGTGGGCCATCTGATGACCAACCCGGCCATTTTGGACCGCTTTGGCGCGGAGGTGTTTGAAGGGCTGATGGATGCCGCGATCACGGTCTTGATTGCCAGGCATGATCTGGCAGGCCAGCGCAATTCGCGCCACGGGTCGATTTACGTGGTCAAGCCCAAGATGCACGGGCCAGAGGAAGTGGCATTTGCCGATGCGGTCTTTGGCCGGGTGGAACGCTTTCTGGGGCTGGCCCCCAACACCGTCAAGATCGGCGTGATGGATGAAGAGCGGCGCACTTCGGTCAACCTGAAAGAATGTATCCGGGCGGCGAAAAACCGGCTGGCCTTCATCAACACCGGGTTTCTGGACCGGACCGGGGACGAAATTCACACCTCCATCGAGGCCGGGCCGTTCAGCCGCAAAGACTTTATCAAACGCAAACCATGGATCGGGGCTTACGAGAACCAGAACGTCGATATCGGGCTGGAATGCGGGCTTTCGGGGCGGGCGCAGATTGGCAAGGGCATGTGGGCGGCACCCGATCTGATGGCCGCGATGCTGGAACAAAAGATCGAACACCCCAAGGCCGGGGCGAATTGCGCCTGGGTGCCCTCGCCCACAGCGGCGGTTTTGCACGCGCTGCATTACCACAAGATCGACGTGTTTGCGGTGCAGAAGCGCTTGGCCGCAAGCGGGAGGCGCGGCTATGTGGAAACCATTCTGGAGATTCCGCTGGCATCTTACCAGAAATGGACCGAGGCGCAGGTGTTGCGTGAGGTGGAGAACAACGCGCAGGGCATTCTGGGCTATGTGGTGCGGTGGGTCGATCAGGGGGTGGGCTGCTCCAAAGTGCCGGACCTGAATGACATCGGCCTGATGGAGGATCGGGCGACCTGCCGGATCTCGTCGCAGCACATCGCCAACTGGCTGCTGCATGGCGTGGTAAGTGCGGCACAGGTCGAGGCGGCCTTGCAGAAGATGGCGACTTTGGTGGATGGGCAGAACGCAGGTGACGCGGCCTATGTGGCAATGGCACCGGGATTTGACGGGATAGCCTATCAGGCAGCGCAGGCGCTGGTCTTCAAAGGCCGCGCGCAGCCCTCAGGTTACACCGAGCCGATCCTGCATGCCTGCCGATTGCAGAAAAAGGCGCAGAGGTAAGTTCGGACCTTCGGTAGCGCATCCGCGATTTTTCTGCGAAAAATCTGGGACCCGCCAATCAAAGGTGCGGCTTGGATTTATCGCAGATAGATTGGCAGGGTCGACGCTGCCTCGCAGTAGGGGGCGGTCAGCCGAGGTCCAGCGCCAGCGCATGCAAGCGCTGGTGGATGTCGCCAAGAGCCGCCTGCACGGCACGGTGGCGGGCGACGCGGCTCATCGCGGCCAGTTCAGCCGCCCTCAGCCTGACGGCAAAATGGCTCTCACCCGAGCCATCGTCGCCCGAATGACCGGCATGACGGTGGCTTTCATTGACAACCTCCAGTTCCGTGATGGAAAAAGCCGCGCGCAACCGTGCCTCAATCTCATCCTTTATCACCATTTTCATCTGACCCCCTTCAACTTGCTGCCAGATCCCCTATTCTTGACGCCCCGAGTCGGAAAGGCCCTCTGATGTCAAATCGCCCCCCGTTTGAGTTCGATCTGCGCGTGTCCGCCGACAAAGCCAAGCGCAAAACCGGGCGTCGCGGCATGTCTGGCGCATCAGAATCGGCCAATCGGGCCTGCGAATACCCCGGTTGCCCGGAAAAAGCGGCCTACCGGGCGCCAAAGTCGCCGGACCATCTGAACGAGTTTTTCTGGTTCTGCCGGGACCATGTGCGCGAATACAACCTCAAATGGAATTTCTTTGGGGCGGCAACGGATGAGGAATTCCAGAAGCTGCTCGACAAGGACCGCATGTGGGAGCGCGAGACGACCCCGTTCAGCCGCAAGGATGACGGCCGGTCGTGGGCGCGGCTGGGGGTGAATGACCCCTTGGGCGTGTTGGGCGACAAGGGCACGCAGAACAAAGCGCCCTCCGCCTCGAACGCCACGCGCAAACTGCCGCCGACCGAACGCAAGGCTCTGGAGATCATGGATGCCCGCGACAGCTGGACCAAGACCGAAATCCGCAAGCAATACAAAAGTCTGGTGAAGGACCTGCATCCCGACATGAACGGCGGCGATCGGTCGGACGAGGAACGCTTGCAGCAGGTGGTCTGGGCTTGGGATCAGATCAAGGACAGCCGGTATTTCAAGGAGTAGCGGCGGCTGATCCGGATGACCGCCGCCGCACCTGACACTGGACATTGGTTTTGGTGCTGATCAGTTGCCACGCCATCGGCGTACCGTTTGATCTGGTCACGGCGTGGCAACCTTTTGGCCTCACACAAGACCCTTCAAGGTGCCGTCGGCTGATCGGTCAGGCTGCCCAGAAAGGCCACGATCTGCGCCTCTTCACGCGGGGTCAGGCCAAGGTTGCCAAGTTCGTCGTGATTGGTGGTGGCCGGTACTTCGGCTGCGGGCCAGCAACGGGACGCCATCGCCTGCGCTTCAGGCAGGAGGGTTTGGCAGACCGGCCAGATGTCACGCGTGTTGTAGAACCGGACGACCCCGGCCAGCGTTTCGAATTAGCCGTTGTGGGTGTAATGCCGCCCCTGCCCTGCCGCGACATTGCGCAGGGTGGGGACTTTGAACTTGCCCTCCATCGCCGCCGCATAGGGTGCATAGACCGGATCGCGTGCAAGGGTCGCTGCAACGCCTTCTTCTTTGGGACCGGAAATTCCCGGTGGCAGGCCAAGGTTGTAATAGGTGAAATCGGTAAACAGCGGTTTGGTGTCGCCAAGCACATGGCATCCGGAACATTTGCCCTTGCCGTCAAACAACGCCAGCCCGAACATCTCATCCGGCGTCAGCGTATTCTGCCCCGCCAGTTAGGCGTCAAAGCGCGAGGAGAAGGGCGAGACCTGCGGTGAAGCCTCGTAGGCCGCCAGCGCTTGGGTGATCAGAGTGAAAGCGGGGGTCGCGTCAAACGCGGGCTTATTAGGCTCCGGTTTTTCAGACTCAGGTTTTTCAGACTCAGGCAGTTCAGACCCGGGCTTTTCAGACTCAGGTTTTTCAACGCCACTGGCCACTGTGCACGGGTTCAGGGCCTTGACGGCTTCGCAGCTTTGCGGATCAAGGGCTGACAGGCCAGCGTTGGCACAGGCGCGCTGCACGGCGCAGGCCTTGTTCGGCAAGGCCATCTCTGCCGGGTTCAATATCGGACCTTCGGCCTGATCGACGAGGGGCAAGCCGGTGACTTCGCCTGTGGCACGGCCATCATGGAACAGACCGCCGATGAACAGCGGTGCGCCATCTTCCATCGTGTGATGAAAGACCGGGCTGAACGCATAGGCGGCCGTGGGCGGCTTGCGGCTGCCCAACGTGCCAACCGCCCCGGTCTGCATGCCGTTGTCGCCGCCTTGCGCTGCAAAGCCCGCCGAAGGGACATGACAGGTGGCACAAGATTGCGTGCCGTTGACCGATAAAGCGGGATCAAAGAACAGCGCCTTGCCCAGCTCCACCATTGGGTCAGCGATTGCATCCGCCAAGCCCGGCTGGACTGTCAAATACGGGCTTGCCGCAAGCACTGCGGTCAGAATCACGATGCGCATGGGTTCGCCTATATGTTGACTAATTTGCTTGGGATACCCAGCCCCGCACAACCTGCCAAGAATAGGAGAGCGTTTTACTTGGTCATTTTGTCAGGGTCATTCGAGTCCGGGTCATTTGCGCCAGATTCACTTGCGCCGGACGAAATCGTACTTGAGCAACCACATCACCACCCGCTCGACAAACGTTTCGCGCATCTGGGTCAGTCGGCAAATCTCGATGATGCGGGATTGCCCGGCCAGAACGGCGTTGTAAACCATGGCGATCTGCGCCGGCTCGGCGAAAATCCGGTTGAGGCCCTGATAGTTGCGCAACGCCAGCACCTCGGTCAGGCTGGGCTGGCCGCTGCGGTCAGGGGCGTGGAAACGCTGGTCCATCAGCGTGGCGGTTTCGGTCGGGTAGCCGCCGAACAACAGCGAGGGTGAGGGTCCGATGGGCAGGCTGTAGCCTTTGATGCGGTAGGACCGCTCGGCGGCGGCGCGTTTGCGGGCGATCTGTTCGGCCCACAGCGCCTGCATCTGCGGGATGACGGCTTTCCAGTCGTACAGGCTTTGCACCCGCTTCAAGGCCGCGGCCCCCATCCGGGCGCGCAAAGCGGGGTTGGAGGCGAGCGCCACAATCTTTGCCTTCATGTCCGGCATGTCCAGTTCGGTCATCGAAGACACGGCGGCGCAGTATTGCGTGTAGTCGTCAATGCCGCCCTGCAAGCGCAGGCTTTCGTTGACGTGATGCTGTGGCCCCAACATGCGGGATTTCACGCGAAAGCCGATGTCCGGGCTGATGGTATCCTTCAACCCGTCCCAATCTGAGCCGAGAACCGGCAGGCCGGCAGCCATACCTTCCAAGGGGGCAAGGCCGAAGGTTTCCTGAATGTTGTCGATCATGAACAGGAAAACATCGGCGCCCGACAGGGTGGCTTTGCGATCCTCCGCCTTCGCGCCATCCAGAAGCAGGAACCCCACATCCGGCATCAGGCGGGCAGCACCATCCTCAAACACCTTTTTGGCGTAGGGCTGCCGGAAAATCCCGCACATCACGACGTGCATCTTGACCCCGGCGGGCAGTTCCTTTGCGGCGGCCTGCATCGAGATGAAAATCGGGATCGGGTCGAACTTTTCATGCGGCGACAGGCGGGCGATGGTGCCAAACACCACATCATCCGGCCCCGCGCTCAACTGGGCACGCAAGGTGGTGCGGGCGGCCTCGTTGCGGGCAAAGTCAGCGGCGTGGACGCCAAGCGGGATCACCGGAAACATCGGGCGCGGCGGCGGCTCTGCTTTGAACCGATAGCGGATGTGGTTGTCGATCAGCTCCATCTGCGTCAGAAGCGACCCCTGCACGGCGTTGGAGGTGCAGATGATCGCATCCCATTCCATCACCGGGGCCATGCGCAGATCAAACAGCCCCTGCATGATGCCTTGGGTGGAGGTGGTGTGGGTGACGCCGCAAATGGCCCAGGCGCCGGAGCCTTGATCCGCCCTGCGCCACGATTCCGGGCCGATGTTGGCGGCGGGGTAATACAACACCTCTGCCGGGGCGATGGATTGCGGACGCACAAGACCCGCGACGCGCAGGCGCTTGTCGGGACGGGTTTCGCGCAGCAGGGCCGCCACCTCATCCGCCTCGGTGGTGGATTTGGCGAGGACGACGAATTCATCAACCTGCCCGTGTTTTAAAAAGCCCCGCAGAAAGCTTTCGCCCGCCACCCTGCGGCCATTGATGCCTTTGGCGTCGGGCCGGTACCCATCAGAGGCGTAAAAGATCGCGGCATTCGCAACATCCGTCATAGGTGGCGCATCCAAAGCCATGGTGTGGGGCCCATCCGCCACTCCCACAAGGCAACAAGGCGATCAAGGTCGGAAAGCTCCTCCATCCAGCCGGGCAAAGCGGCCGAGTCCAAGGCCCGGTCAATGCGGCGGATGACATGGCTTGGGGTGAACCGCGAAATCAGCCGCTGCGTGATGCCGGGGGTCATGGTGTCGTGACATTCGACCAGAATATCGGCCTTTAACAGACCGGGGGCGGCGGTGGGGTCAAGAAGTTCAATCTCCGCCCCCTCGATGTCGCACAGAACGAGGGTCGGCTGGGCGGCGGTGACGGCGAAATCGGCATGGCCGAACAGGCCGCCAACCTCAACCCTGTCAGCCACGCCGTTGCGAGCGGCCAAGGCGCGGCACATCGCCTGCGCCTTCTCGCTGGCATCGCGGGCCAGAACCCGGGTATCCGGCATCCGCGTCGCCAGACCGACGGCGTAGTACCCCTCAGCCGAGCCGATGTCGATGACCAGTGGATAGGCGCGGGCTATGATCTCTTCGATCACCGGGGCCAAAGACGCCTCGTAGCTGCCCAACAGCCGGGCCGAGCGTGACCCTTCGGAGGCGGAAAGACCATAGTCCATCCCCTTGAACGGCCCCGACAAAACATTCGTGCCTGACCGTTGCACCAAGGTGTTGGCAATCAGTTCGGCCCGCCATTTGCACAGCATGCGCAACGCCTCTGCCAGATGTTTGGCATCGGCTGGATGGGCCGCAAGACGGCGCAGGGCGTCAGTTGCAGCATTGGTAAAGGCGGATGCGGTCACGGGCATACTCGGGCTGTTTTGCCCATGGTTAGCCGCAGCGTGACACTCTGTAAACCATAGCCTGTGCCCATCCCCGCCCATCTTTCAATCTCTGGCCCTTGCAGCCCCCTGCCTTATCGTTCACAGATGTTGTGTAAATGATTTGGGCGAAAACGATGCTGGATACCGTAGTGAAACCCACCGAAGACATCTCTGTCCGTGAGGTGTTCGGGATCGACACCGACATGAAGGTCAAGGGCTTTGCCGACCGCACTGACCGGGTGCCGGTGATCGACACCACCTATAAATTTGACCCAGATACGACTCTGGCGATCCTAGCGGGATTTTCTTACAACCGGCGTGTGATGATCCAAGGCTATCACGGCACTGGCAAATCCACCCATATCGAGCAGGTCGGCGCCCGCCTGAACTGGCCCACGGTCCGCATAAACCTTGACAGCCACATCTCCCGCATTGACCTGATCGGCAAAGACGCCATCAAACTGCGCGACGGCAAACAGGTGACCGAATTCCACGAGGGCATCCTGCCCTGGGCCCTGCGCAACAACGTGGCCATCGTGTTTGACGAATATGATGCGGGCCGTCCTGACGTGATGTTCGTGATCCAGCGCGTTCTGGAACATGACGGCAAGCTGACCCTGCTGGACCAGAACGAGATCATCACCCCCAGCCCCTATTTCCGGCTGTTCGCCACCGCCAACACGGTGGGTCTGGGCGACACGACGGGCCTGTACCATGGCACCCAGCAGATCAACCAGGCGCAGATGGACCGGTGGAGCCTTGTCGCAACCCTGAATTATCTGAGCCACGACGCCGAAGCTGCCATCGTTCTGGCCAAAAGTCCGCATTACAACACCGACAAGGGCCGCAAGACGGTCAGCCAGATGGTGACCGTTGCCGATCTGACCCGGACCGCGTTCATGAACGGCGATCTGTCCACCGTGATGAGCCCGCGCACCGTGCTGAACTGGGCGCAAAACGCCGAGATTTTCCGCAACATCGGCTACGCCTTCCGCCTGAGCTTCATCAACAAGTGCGATGAGCTGGAGCGTCAGACGGTGGCCGAGTTCTACCAGCGCTGCTTCGGCGAAGAACTGCCGGAAAGCGCCGCGAGCATGGCGATGAAGTGATCCATACCGGCTGGCATCGCAAGAGCGCGCTGGCCGGATCGCTTCTTCTTGGTCTGGCGCTCACATCTGGTCAGGCCTTGGCGGATGAGCCGGGTCTTGCCAGCCTTATCCCCCTGATGACGCTTTATAAAACCGGAAACCCGGATCAGCCAAAAGGCGATGTTGCCTGGGTGCGTTGTGCTGCCCTTTATGAGGCTCAGCGCGTCTGGGCGGTCGGTCATCCCGCTGTCGCAGCCCCCTCACCAGCGCAGCAGGCCGACATTGACATGCTGCTTGCGCGAACCGAGCGGCTGCGCACCACCGACTACAAGGCGGGCGAGCCTGCGCCGCAGTTGAGCACCTCGGACGATGCATATCGGGTGCGCGACCTTTATACCGCGCACTTTACCCAAAACGCCGATGCAGGCCGGCCGGCCTGGGTGGGGGACAAACTGATGAAATTCGACATGATCTATTGCGATGCCGTGGGCGGCCGTCGTTAACGGTAAAGTCCAGACCGCACCCTGCAGATTGGCACCTTGCAGTTTGGGTCAAGGCCGCTTCAACCAAGCCGCCCCGCGCAGGAAAAGCACTTTGCCCATCTTGCCCCGGTCGACCGAAACCAGACCCAAAAGCCTTTCTTTCGCCCTGCCCCCGTCTTCATTTCCCCCTGACAGCATGAGATCGGTCTGGCGCAGCATCGGGGGCGGGGGGATCGCATGCGACACGTCGGGTTCTGGCTTCTGGCCAGTCTTGGGCTGTTTATGGGGGCGTGCGTTGACACTTCCACGCCGGCCCCCACCGCATCCTGTCAGGTGACTTATGTCGTAGACGGCGACACCCTGCACCTGACCTGTGGCGGCATCCCGCACAAAGTCCGCCTTCTGGGCTATGACACGCCCGAGATTTACCACCCGCTATGCCCCGCCGAAAAACGCGCCGGTGAGGCGGCGACGGGTTTGATGCGGGGGCTGGTGGCCTCGGGGCCGGTGACAGGGGTGCGGTTTGCGGGCCTGGACCGTTACGGCCGCGATCTGGCAGATGTGGAGATCGGCGGTCAGGATGTGGCGACGACCATGCTGCGCTCGGCTTTGGCGCTGCCGTACGCCGGGCACAGGCATCCGGACTGGTGCGGAATATTAGGGGGATAGATGGGCAGATTGCCCATCCTACCTATCCCCTAAACCATTTCTTAACCAATAGGCTGCAGCTTGGGGTCATGACCCAGTATCGCCGCCTGCTCATCCCCGGTGCCACCTATTTCTTCACCGTGAGGCTGGAAGAGCGCGGGGCAACTTTGCTGACCGATCATATCGAAACCCTGCGCTATGCCTATGCCAAGGCTGTGCAGGACTATCCGGTGACCTGCCACGCGATGGTCGTGCTGCCCGATCACCTGCATGCCGTCTGGACAGAGCCGGAGGGTGGCGTGTGGTACTCCGAACGCTGGCGCCGCATCAAGGCGCGCTTCTCTTATGCCATACCAGACGCCGGGAAACCGCGCCCCTCACTAAAGGCAAATCGCGAACGCGGCATCTGGCAGCGCCGCTTTAACGAACATGCCATCCGCAACGAAGACGAGTTTCGCCGCGCGCTGTCGCATTGCGAGGACAATCCGGTGAAACACGGTCTGGTCAGCGATGCCGCACTGTGGCCATTCTCCAGCTTTGCCAAAGGTAGGATGGGCCATCCGGCCCATGCCTCGGCGCAGGTCACACAAGCGCCAATGCCCGCGACGGCGCATGAGGTTCGGGTCCCGGCTTGACCGAAACAACACGCGCGCTTTGCGTGGCCCGTCCCTCAACCCGACAAACAATAAGGGGGCGCGGAACGCCGCCCTGCTTACGACGCAAATTGCAATTCAGCCGCGCGCAGCCTTCAGCGCGTTGGCCCACCATACAACATCATCCAGCGTGGCTTTTGCCGACGGCATCAGACCGCCTTCGATGTCGGTGATATTGCCCGATCCCCCCACGCCGGGGTGAACTTTCCAGAAATCACCGCCACCAATGTGAACCGCATTGCGGACCGGGGCCATCTGCAGCTCAACCGCAATACCGCGCAGATGCTCCAGCGCGCGCGCACCGCCCATCGACCCGTAGGCAATCGCAGCCATCGGCTTTTTCGCCCACTCGACATAAGCCTGATCCAGTGCGTTCTTCAGGGCGCCGGAGATCGAGTGGTTGTATTCGGCCACAACGAAAATATAGCCATCAAAGGTTGCGACTTTTTTCTGCCATGCCACAGCTTTGGCATCGGACGACGGCATATAGGCGTTTGTCGCCATCTCATTGAAGAAGGGCAGGTCATAGTCGCGCAGGTCGACCAGTTCGACGTCCATATCGGCGCGAGCCTGAGCTTGCGCCAACATCCACTTGGCGGCGATGTCGGCAAAGCGATGCGTGCGGGTGGTGCCGATGACAAGGGCGATTTTCGGTTTGGCCATGATGGGGTTCCTTGCAAAAGGGCTAAGGCGATGGTGGTAGTTCATCCGTTGTGCGCCTTTGGCACAATGCACGGATTGCGCGCTGACACTGTGCACGATTGCACGAAATTCGCACTGGAATTTTTGAGGACGGCGGGGACGTAAGCCACTTGCCCCTCCTTGCCCTTGGTCGCGCAGGGTGGCACTCTGCGCTTCATGAGCAAGCCCCTCGACAACCCCGCAGATCCCTTCAAGAAAGCGCTCGCCGATGCGACGCGCACGATGGCGGATGACGCCGAAATGACCGTGACCTATTCGGTCGACCCTTCCGGCATGAACAAAGAGGGCGTGCGGTTGCCGCAAGTCTCGCGCCGGATGACGCGGGATGAAGTGCTGCTGGCGCGGGGTACCGCGGATGCGTTTGCACTGAAACGCCGTTATCACAACGAAAAGGTGGCGGCGAAATATCAGCCAACCGGCGCGCTGGCCAAGGAAATCTTTGACGCGATGGAGACGGGGCGTTGCGAGGCTGTGGGCGCCCGCGCCATGCCCGGCACCGCCACCAACATTGACGCCAAGATTGCTCATGAGGCCGACCGCAAAGGCTATGGCCAGATCACTTCAGCCTCCGAAGCGCCTTTGCCGGTGGCGGCAGGTTATCTGGTGCGCCATCTGGCGACCGGGCGCGATTTGCCGAAGTCGGCACAGAACGTGATGAATCTGTGGCGCGGTTTCATCGAAGAGCAGGCGGCGGGCACCTTAAGCAACATGGACGACGTGCTGCAGGATCAGCAGGCTTTCGCCCGGCTGGCGCGCAAAGTCATCGCCGACCTTGGCTATGGTGACCAGTTGGGCGACGACCCCGATCAGAACGACAACGAGGACGATCCGGGCGACGAAGACCGCGATGATGCGCCGGAAGAAGCCGGCACCGAGGAGCAGGAGTCCGAGGAGTCCGACGCCTCACCCGAACAATCGCAGGAAGACGAACCCGACCAGTCACAAGCCGAAGTGACGATGGAGGAGACGTCCGACCTTGATCAGGGTGAGGAAGCCGAACTGCCGGACGGAGAAGCCCCGCTGGAGCCGCCGCCCCCTGCCCCGCATTCGGCGGCGGACCCGCTGTACAACGCCTATACCACGGAATTTGATGAGGAAATCAAGGCCGAGGATTTGGCAGAACCTGCCGAACTGGAACGCCTGCGCGCCTATCTGGACCAGCAGCTTGAACCGCTGAAAGGGGCTGTCAGCCGCCTTGCCAACAAACTGCAACGCCGGTTGCAGGCCCAGCAGAACCGGTCGTGGCTGTTTGATCTGGAAGAGGGCACGCTGGACGCGGGCCGTCTGGCGCGAGTGGTGGCGAACCCGACCACACCGCTGAGTTTCAAGCAGGAAAAGGACACCGAGTTCCGCGACACCTGCGTGACGCTTTTGTTGGACAACTCTGGCTCGATGCGCGGGCGGCCGATTTCGATTGCGGCGATTTGCGCAGATGTTCTGGCGCGCACGCTGGAGCGGTGCTCTGTCAAGGTGGAGATCCTTGGTTTTACCACAAGGGCGTGGAAAGGCGGCCAAAGCCGTGAAAAATGGCTGGCAGCCGGGCGTCCGTCGGGGCCGGGGCGGCTGAACGATCTGCGCCACATCGTCTACAAATCAGCGGATGCGCCGTGGCGGCGGGTCAGGCCGAACCTTGGGTTGATGATGAAAGAGGGCCTCTTGAAGGAAAACATCGACGGCGAGGCGCTGGAATGGGCTTATCGTCGGCTGATGGCCCGGCAAGAAGCGCGCAAGGTGCTGATGGTGATTTCGGATGGCGCGCCCGTGGATGACAGCACATTGTCGGTGAACCCCGCGAATTTCCTGGAAAAACACCTGCGCGACGTGATTGCGATGGTCGAAAAACGGCGCGCGGTGGAACTGATCGCGATTGGCATCGGCCATGATGTCACGCGCTATTACCAGCGCGCTGTGACGATCACCGATGCCGAGCAACTTGCGGGGGCTATGACAGAGCAGCTGGCCTCACTGTTTGAAGTGGACAAGAAGAAGCGTGAACGGGCCTTTGGGCGCAAGGCGGGTTGATGCGACGATTTTTCTGCGAAAAATCAACCTGTCGCGCGGCTGGCATTTTGGGTTTTTCGCATCGACGCGGTCAGAAAACCTGATTTTTCGCAGAAAAATCGTAGGGCTCAGGGAGTAGAGATGTTTCAGACGTTTGACAGCCATGCCTCGCCCGCTCAAGGTCCGGGACGCTTGGCGAAACTGCGGGAGGCCGTGGTTGAAGCGGGGCTTTCAGGCTTTCTCGTGCCGCGTTCTGATGCGCATCAGGGTGAATACGTCGCGAACCGGGATGAACGGCTGCAATGGCTGACAGGGTTCACCGGATCGGCTGGATTTTGCATCGTTTTGCCGGAAGTTGCCGGAGTTTTCATCGACGGGCGCTACCGGACGCAGGTCAAGGGCCAGGTTGACCTGTCGCATTTCACCCCGGTGCCGTGGCCAGAGGTGAAGCCGGGCCCGTGGATTGTGGAGCATTTGGCCGCGGGCGTGGTGGGCTTTGATCCGTGGCTGCACACCGCCGATGAGATCGAGCGGATCGAAGCTGCATTGGCTGGCACCGGCGTCAGCCTGCGCGCCACCGCCAACCTGATTGATGCGATTTGGCCGGATCAACCAGATGCCCCGGTTGGCAAGGCTTTCCCGCATCCCGAGGCTTTGGCGGGCGAAAGCTCCCTGTCCAAACGGGCAAGGCTGGCTGCGGGCCTACAGGTCGAAGGTCAGGTGGCGGCAGTGATCACTTTGCCGGACTCGATCTGCTGGCTTTTGAACATCCGTGGGGCGGATGTGCCGAAAAATCCGGTTTTACATGCGTTTGCAATTTTGGATGCGGCGGGCGGGATCGACCTGTTCGTCAACCCGGCCAAAATCGGGCCAGATGTCCGGGCGCATCTGGATGCCGGGGTGAACCTCAGCCCGCCGGAAGCCTTCACACCCCGCCTGAAGGCGCTGCAAGGCCGGGTGCGGGTTGACAAGACCACGGCGCCGCTCGCCGTCTCGCACTTGGTGGCCGAGGTGGTTTGGGGCGATGACCCCTGCCGTTTGCCCAAAGCCTGCAAGACCGCCGCAGAAATTCAGGGCATGCGCGAGGTGCATCTGCGCGACGGGGCGGCTATGGTCGAATTCCTGTGTTGGCTGGACGCTCAGACCCCCAGGGGTGGCTTGACAGAGATTGCCGTGGTGACGGCGTTGGAGGGCTTCCGGCGGGCCACCAACGCGCTGCACGATATTTCGTTCGACACGATCTGCGGCTCCGGTCCGAACGGCGCCATCATGCACTACCGCGTGACGGAGGACAGCAACCGCGCCATCGGCCACAACGAGTTGCTGCTGGTGGATTCCGGGGCGCAATATCTGGATGGCACCACCGATATCACCCGGACTGTCGCCGTGGGTGATCCGGGGGCCGAAGCGCGCGAGTGCTACACACGGGTATTGCAAGGCACGATTGCCATCTCGCGTGTGCGCTGGCCACGCGGGCTTGCCGGGCGCGATCTGGACCCTTTGGCGCGCTATAGTCTATGGCTGGCGGGTCAGGATTTTGACCATGGCACCGGGCACGGCGTCGGCGCTTTTCTGTCGGTGCATGAGGGGCCGCAACGCATCAGCCGGATCAACGAAGTGCCGTTGCAGCCCGGAATGATCCTGTCAAACGAACCTGGCTACTACCGGGAGGATGCATTTGGCATCCGGCTGGAAAACCTTATCGTGGTGACAGAGGCCACCAAAATCGGTGACCAACGCGACCAACTTGCGTTTGAGACCCTGACCTTCGCCCCCTTCGACCGCCGTCTGATCCTGAAAGACGAGCTTGCACCGGGCGAACGCGCCTGGTTGAACGCCTATCACGCCGAGGTGCTGGCCAAGCTTGGCCCGCGCTTGTCACAACCTGCCCTCGCTTGGGCGCAACATGCATGTGAGGTGCTTTAATGGGACTTCCGATCAAAATAACCCCAGCTGAAGGCAGGTGGCGGGTCAAGGTGGGCGATCAGGTGCTGGGAGAGACCTCCGCCGCATTGCTGCTGGACGAAGCGGGCAGTGGACCGGTCCTGTATCTGCCGCGCGCTGATATGACCATGGCGCTGTTTACGCGCACGCAGCGCCAAACGACCTGTCCATGGAAAGGCCAAGCCAGCTACTTCTCGGTGGCGGGCCTCGATAACGTGGTGTGGTCCTATGAGACGCCCTATGACCGCGTCGCCCCGATTGCGGGCCACTTTGCCTTTTACCCGGCTGTCACGGTCGAGCGGGTGTGATTTGGTAGGATGGGCCGTCGGCCCATCGTTAGCCCTCAGCAGCCACTGTGCGGATGCGTTCGACCATGGCGCGCAGGCCGTTTGACCGCTGCGCCGAAAGGTGGTCGTTCAACCCAAGACGCGCGAGTGCTGCGGGGGCGTCGGTTTTCAGCACCCCGTCCAGCGTCAACCCGGCATACAGAGCGTGCAGTACGGCGATCAGCCCGCGCACAATCATCGCATCAGAATCGCCCTGAAAATCAAACCTGCCGTCGCTCACCACCGGCCGCAGCCAGACCTGGCTGGCGCAGCCTTGCACCTTCAGCGCCGGCACTTTGAAGCTGTCGTCCAGTGGCGGCATCGCCTTGCCAAGCTCGATCACGTGGCGGTAACGCTCTTCCCAATCGTCCAGAAAGGCGAAGGTGTCGGCGAGGTCTTCGAACGCTTTGGTGACCATGGCAATCTCCTGTCGGCATGACCTAGCCCCGCCGATGGCGAAGGTAAAGCCACAGTGTTTCTAACGCAGCTTTCCAAATGCGGTGGCTTGGGCTACCGAAGGGCAGCAGTGGGAGGATACGAATGACGCGCGCGCTGATCTGGGTGACGGTATTGGGGCTTGGCCTGTCCGGCTGCGGTTTCGGCCAATCGAAGTACAATCCGTTCAACTGGTTCGGTCATGGCGCGCGTGTCGGAACCCCGACGGCCACCTTTACGGCCCCGGTTGACAGACGTGGTCTGGTGGACCAGGTCCTGACGCTGAAGGTTGAACCCTATCCCGGCGGGGCCATCGTGCGCGCCACCGGGCTTCCTGCAACGCAAGGCTTCTGGGATGCGGCGCTGGTGCCGCTTCCCGATGATGGCAAAGGCCATATCGTCTTCGAATTCCGCATCCTGCCACCCAAGACCCGTGCACCGTCCGGCACCCAACCCTCCCGCGAGGTGACGGTTGCGGCCAATCTGACCGACTTTGCCTTGCAGGATATCAGCGCTATCGAGGTCCGTTCCGCCACCAACGCGATGACCGCGCATCGCTGACGCCGGCCCGCGACCTACGGCTTGAGCCTATGTTTCGGGCAAAGTCTGGATCGGTAGGGCAGCCCTGCCTGTCAATGACCCTTTACAAGCGGACGACGCGGACTTCCTGGCCTTTGGCAGTCAGCGCGATCTCACCACGACACAAGCGCAACGCGTCATCGCCGAACGCCTCTGCCCGCCAGCCGGTCAAGGTCGGTACATCGCGCAGACCTGCGGCAATGGCGTCAAGATCAGAGGACGATGCGATCAGCTTCGCGGCCACCCCCAGGCTTTCAGACTTGGCCTTCAAAAGCACACGCAACAGATCGGCCAAAGCCGGGTTGACCTGCAACTGTTCGCGGGCGAGGTCGGGTTTTGGCAAATCCTCCGGCTTCATGGCCATCCCGGCTTTCACCGCATCAAGGATGCCATCGGCGATCTCTGGCTTTCTGCCCTCACGCATCAACAGGCGAGAGCGGCCGAGTTCTTCGTGGGTGGTGGGCCGGGTCGAGGCGAGTTCCAACAGCGCGTCATCTTTCATCACGCGGGCGCGGGGGATGTTGTGCGCCTGACAATAGGTTTCGCGAAACCGCGCCAATTCCTTGACCACTGCCAAAAAACGACCCGAGGTGGTGCGGGTCTTGATCCGCATCCACGCCTCTTCCGGCCTTGTGGTGTAGGTTTCGGGGTCCAGCAGGATGCCAAGTTCTTCCGCCACCCAGACCTGACGGCTGTTCTTGGCGATTTGGGCCGCCAGCCACTCGTAAATCTCGCGCAGGTGGGTGACGTCAGCCACCGCATATTCGGCCTGCGCAACGGTCAGCGGGCGACGCGACCAATCGGTGAAGCGCGAGGTTTTATCAAGATCCGCCTTGGCGATCTTTTTGACCAGCGTCTCGTAACCGACCTGTTCGCCAAAGCCGCAGACCATGGCGGCGATCTGGGTGTCAAACAGGGGGACCGGAAAGCAGTTGCCCTCGACAAAGAAAATCTCCAGATCCTGTCGGGCGGCGTGGAACACTTTGACCGTGGCTGTGTGGCGGAACAGGTCATAGATCGGTTCCAGCGACATGTTGGCGCCCTCGATCGGGTCCACCAGCACGGCCTCACCATCTTTGCCGGGCAGGGCCATCTGGATCAGGCACAGTTTGGACCAAAAGGTCCTCTCACGCAGAAACTCGGTGTCGATGGTCACATAATCGCAGGTTTTGGCTAAGGCGCAGAAGGCAGATAGGTCTTCGGTCGTGGTAATGGTGCGCATGGCTGGCTTTCGGCTGGGCGGGTTGGTCCCGCAGATCCGCTATAGGGGGCTTGGGCGGAAATGGGAAGGGCGCGCTAAATGGAGCGACGGCTTCGCCCGCCTGCACCCTCTGATGTTTGCGCCCGGTTGAAAAGGTCAGCGGATGCGCTGGCCTTTGGTGTCGAACAGCAAAGCGCGGTTGGGGTCAAAACTGGCGCTCAGGCTTTGGCCGGGGCGCAAGGTGCGGCCATCTTCAACCGCGATGGTCAGCACTTGGGACGAGTCGCCTTGGCGGGCATAGGCAAACGTCTCTCCCCCCAGTTGCTCGACGATTTCGATGGTCAGCGACAGGCTCGCGGTGCCGCCACGTTTGAAGATATCGGGACGCAGGCCAAGGGTCACTTCGGTGCCTTCGGGCATCCGGGCCGAAAGGGGCGGCAGCGGCAGGGTTTGGCCCGAAAGTTCAGGCAGTATCAGGTGGCCAGCCTGAACCTTGGCCGCGAGGAAGTTCATCTTGGGCGAACCGATAAAACCAGCGACAAACAGATTGTCGGGGTCGTCGTACAGGGTCAGCGGCGCGCCGGTCTGTTCGACACGGCCTTCGCGCATGACGACGATCTTGTCGGCAAGGGTCATCGCCTCGATCTGGTCATGCGTCACGTAGATGATGGTGGCCTTGAGTTCCTTGTGCAGGCGGGCGATCTCAATGCGCATGTGAACCCGCAATTCGGCGTCAAGGTTTGACAGCGGTTCGTCAAACAAAAACACCTCCGGTTGGCGCACGATGGCCCGGCCAATGGCCACACGCTGGCGCTGACCACCGGACAGGTCTTTTGGCTTACGCTCCATCAAGGCCCCAAGCCCAAGGATTTTGGCCGCTGCGTCAACGCGTTGCGTGACTTCGTCCTTGTTGGCTCCGGCGAATTTCAACGCAAAACCCATATTTTCCCGGACATTCATATGGGGGTAAAGCGCGTAGGACTGAAACACCATCGCAATGCCGCGCTGGCTGGCGTCCACGTCATTGACCCGGCGGCCCCCGATGGAAAGGTCACCGCCAGAGATATCCTCCAGCCCGGCAATCATCCGCAAAAGGGTGGATTTGCCGCATCCGGACGGGCCCACGAAGACCACGAATTCCTGCGGCAAAATCTCAAGATCGACGCCTTTGATCACATCCACCGAGCCGTAGGATTTTTTCAGGCCGTTCAGGGTCAAGCCGCTCATCAGTTACTCCGCTGTGATCTGGGTGACGACAACGCCGAGGCGGTCGCTGGTGACGGTGATGGTAATCTCGCCCTTGCCGGTGGCTTGAACCCAGAAGCCGGTCGATCCGGCACGGAGGGGCACAAAGCCGGGACCGATGCGGCGGCCGGCCCCGGTGACGGTGATAGAGACGGGTTCAGGGAAGAACGGCAGCTTGTGGCCAGCCTGATCCAGCGCACGAACCATGACGCGCAGCGCGTCGTGGGGGCCGATCTTGGTGGCGTCGGGCTGGACCTGCAAGGTGGTGGCGACGGGATCAGAGACGTAGTTCAGCTGCGCCACAGCCTTGCCGTTGACGTAGCCAGTGATCGAGGCGTGTTCCCACGACATGCCCCAAAGACCCAGTTCATCCTTGGTGAAATGGCGGTTGTCGAGGATGACGGGCGGGTGCGGCAGGTGGGAGAAACGCTCCCGGTCCGGGCCAACCCGCATGGGCGGGTGGTTGCCGTAGCGCAGTTCCACCTCATCACAGTTGGTCAGGATGATGAGGGGGAGGACGCCGCCGATGTTACGCTCACCCCGCGCCCAGAAGGTGACGGGTTGCAGGATGGCGCCCTCTGTGGGTGAGGATTGCGAGGCGTAGGCGTAGGCTGCAAATTTCGGCTCACGGAACATGTCCATCACGCCATGGTGGCAGAGGCGGTCGCCCGATCCGAAGTCCTTGTGGGTGTTGTAGTCAAACGCGCACCAGCCGATGGCCCCGGCGATCTGCGGGTCTGCGTACATCGCGTTCAGCACGTCAAGGTGGCGGGTGACGTGTTCGGCTTGACGCTGCTCCTGGTCGTGCGATTTGGTCGGGTACATATGGCCACCGAATTCGGTGATCATGTAGGGCACCGGATGGTCAAGGCCGGTTACCTCTTGCTGCGGGCGAAGGGGGGTACGGGGACGGTTGCCGCCTTGCTCTTCATTGCCAAGAATGAAGTCGTTCATCGTGTAGACGTCTTCAAGCAGTTCTGAGTCCGTGATGTAACGCACGCCGCCGGTCGGGCGCGTCGCATCAAGATCGTGCGCGACGCGGTTGGTTTCCAGGTAGAAATCGTGATTGTCCTGCGACTCGTTGATCCGCACACCCCAGATGACAATGGAGGGGTGGTTCCAATCCCGGGTGATCATGGCGCGAACGTTTTCGACCGATGCCGCTTGCCAAGCCTTGTCGCCGATGTGTTGCCAGCCGGGGATTTCTTCAAACACCAACAGACCCAATTCATCGCAACGGTTGAGGAAGTGCGTCGATTGCGGGTAGTGCGAGGTGCGGACCATGTTCAGGCGCAGTTCATGCTTCAGAATTTCGGCGTCGCGTTCCTGTGCGGCTTTGCCAAGGGCGTAGCCGATATAGGGGAAGCTTTGGTGACGGTTGAGGCCGCGCAATTTGATCGGTTCGCCGTTCAGATGAAAGCCCTGGGCGGTGAAAGCAACGTCGCGAAACCCAAAACGGGTGGCAATTGTGTCGCTGCCCGCGGCGGTGGTGAGGGTAAGGTCAAGGGTGTAGAGGGCCGGGTTTTCAACGCTCCACAACGTGACGCCCGGCGTATCGAGGGCGACAGTTTCGGCGGTGGCCTCGACGGTGGTGGAGGCTACGATGGTACCGTCGGCGTCCAAAACCCGCGCCGTGATCGTGCCGCTGACGGCCAGATCCTGCGGATTGTCCAGCCATATGCGGGCCTGCACCGCGGGTTTGGTCAGAACTTTGGGCGTTTCAACCTTGACCCGGGCGATGGAAATGGGGGCCGTCACCTGAAGCCACGCCTCCCGGTAAATGCCGGCATAGGTCAGGTAGTCGATCACGCCACCAAACGGCGGGATGCCAGGGTTTTCGCTGCCGTCGATGGTCACGTTCAGGTGGTTGACGCCGGGGCGCAGGTGGGGGGTCAGGCGGGCGGTAAACGGGGTGTAACCGTCTGCGTGGGCAGCGATTTCCTCTCCGTTCAGGTGGACTTTCGCATTGGCCATCGCCCCGTCAAACCGCAAAGAAACCTCTCGCCCCGCCCATGTTGGGTCAAAGGTCAGGGCTTTGTCATAGGCAAAGGGGCGCTGAAAGGCCTTCTCGTCAAAGTAGGAAAACGGCAGTTCAACCGCGTTGTGCGGCAGACGCACGCGGTCGCGCCCCTCAAACAGCCAGTCGTCGTTGAAGTCAGTCAGAATGCGCATCTTTAGCCTTATTTGACGGAACCCAGCATACCCTCAACAAAGCGGCGCTGGAGGAGGAAGAAAACCGCGAGGGTCGGAAGGGTGGCAAGGATGGTGGCCACCATGACGACGCCGTAGTCGGGCGTGTAAGCCGAGGCGAGCGAGGAGACGACCAGCGTGATCGTCTTCATGTCGTTGGTTTGCAGGATGATGAGCGGCCAGAGGTAAGAGTTCCAGTTCGCCATGAACACGATGATGGTGGCCGCCGCGTAGGTTGACCGCATGACAGGCACGAAGATGTAAAGGAAAATCTGCCACTCTTTCAGGCCATCAATCCGGGCGGCGTCGCGCAGTTCGGACGGAAACGCCTTGGTGGTCTGGCGGAAGTAGAACACGATGAAGATCGACGCGACTGAGGGCAACAGGATGGCGGTGTAGGTGTTGGCCAACCCAAGGCGGCTCATCATCACAAACAGCGGCACCATCAGGGCCGCAAAGGGGATCGAAAGCATCATCAGAAGCAGGCCAAACATCTGCTCGCGGGCACGGGAGCGAAAAATTTCAAAGCCATAGCCGGCAAGCGACGAGATGATCAGCGTCAGCGTGGTGCCAAAAAACGCCAGGATGGCGGAGTTGCTGAACACTTGCAGGGTGTCAACCTGGGTGAAGAAGGCCGCGACGTTGGGAAGAAGGTTGCTGCCGAAACTCGCCTTGCCCCGGATGATGTCGGCCGATGTGTTGGTGGCGCCAATGATCATCCAGTAGAACGGAAAAACCGAGATGAAAGCCCCGGCCCCAAGGCCCAGATAAACCAAGGCAAGGCGAAGCCGGGCGAGCGGGCTCATGTGCGGCGCTCCTTTGCGACGAGAAATTGCAGCCATGACAAAAGGGCGACCAGAACCACGATCACATAGGATACGGTGGCGGCATACCCGAATGTCGGCATGAACTTGAAGGTCAGGTTGTAGATGTACAGTGACAGGGTCAGTGTGCCGTCAGCCGGGCCGCCTTGGGTGATGTTGTTGACCTCATCAAACAATTGCAGCGTGCCGATGGTCGAAATCACCGTGGTAAACAAGATCACCGGTTTCAGCATCGGCACCGTCAGACGCAGAAAGCGGGCGTAGCCCGGCACGCCGTCAATCCGCGCCACCTCATAGATTGAGGGGTCGATGTTTTGCAGGGCGGCCAGATAGAACACCATGTTGTAACCGGTCCAGCGCCAGGTGATCGCCAGAATAATGACGATCTTGGCGTAGAAGGGATCAGAGAGCCACGGGATCGGCGCGCTGATCAGATGTAGCATCAAGAGCGCATTGTTGATCACCCCGCTCAGCGAGAACATGGATTTGAACAGGACGGAATAGGCGACCAGCGATGTCACGCAAGGCAGAAAGATCGCTGCCCGCAGGAAGGCGCGGCCTTTCAGCCGGGGATTGTTCAGCGCCACCGCCAACAAAAGGGCGAGGGTCAGCATCAGGGGCACCTGAATGACCAGAAAAATCATCGTATTGGACAGCGCCCGTAAAAAGACCGCGTCCTGGGTCAAACGGTAAATGTTGGCGACGCCGCCGAAATGGAAGTTCATCCCCTTGCCGGTCTGAAAGCTCATCCACAGCGACCACAGGATGGGATAGACCATGAACAGGCCAATCAGCACCAGCGCCGGCATCACGAACAGCCAGCCATTCACCTGCGCCGCACGCCCAAGTTTCGTTGCAGCCATGTTCGGTTCCACCACTGATGGGCACCGCAAAAGGCTGCGGCGTCGGATGAGAGAGGTAGCATTAAACATCCACCGAAAGGGTCATCGCAGAAACCCAAAGGCGCGATTTATCGCGGCCCCGCAGGTGGAATCAGGCCGCGATAAATCGCGGCCTGATTGGAAGGTTATTGGATCTGCTGGGTGATCTGCGCGTCGATCGCAGCGATCGCATCATCGACCGAACCGCCCTTTGCCAGCGCTGGCAGCTGTGCGTTGACCGCCGCATCCGCCTCGTTGGTGAACAGACCGTAGTTCACACCCGGGATCGCTGCCAACCAGGTCGTGAAGTTCTGCCAAACCGCCTGGCCGCCAAAATAGGCGTCCGTCGCTTTGTAGGCATCGCCATCCCGCGCCGCAATCAAAGAGCCAAGCGCGCCCTGCCCCACCAGGATCTTCTGGTAGAAGTCGACGTCGGTGCCCCACTCATTGGCCAGGAAATCCACCGCAGCGTCCTTGGATTTTGACGACGACAGCACATACCAGCTGGAGCCGCCAAGGTTGGACGCATGGCCCGCCCCATCAACGCCCGCCAGTTTCGGCAGCGGCGCGACGCCCCACTTGCCGTCCATCTTGGCAGCCTTGATTGTCGCCGTCATCCAGACGCCGGTGAACACCGAAGCGACTTCACCCGAGGTGAACGATCCGGTATAGTCAGCCCAGCCCGAAACCGGTTTCCAGACATCCGGGGTTTGCAGGATCTTGGCGTAGGTGGTCAGCGCCGCCTTGAACACCGGGTTGTCCTTGACGTTGGACTTGCCGTCTTTGAAATACCACGTCCCGGCCGACTGCATCATGATCCGGATTGCACCCGCGTCATTCAGGTCGATGTCCAGCATCGGATGGCCGGTCTTGGCCTTCACCGCTTTGGCGATCTCGAGGTACTGATCCCAGGTGATGTCCTGCAGATCGGCGTCTTTGTAACCGGCCTGTGCCAGCAGATCGGTGCGATAGAACAGTCCCGTCACGCCCGAATCGAAGGGCAGCGAGTAGATCTTGTCGCCAACCGTGGCCAGCTCAACCTTATATTTCGCGAATTTGGAGTAGTCGACCTTGCCATTCAGCGCCTCAAAAGCGCCGGGGAACGATTGCAGGTACTTTTGTGCGCCGTAATCTTCGATCAGAACGATGTCCGGCAAGCCATCCGTGGTGCCCGAGGCAAGTTGCGCCTGCAACTTCTGCTCAAGGTCGCCTTTGGAGAAGTCGACAACGTTGATGTGAACATCCGGATGTGCTGCGGTGTAACGGTTGCCCGCCTCCGTCATGGTCGCCCCGTTGAAGTTTTTGTCCCAGCACCAGACGGTGACGTCGGTAGCAAGCGCCATTGTGGCGGTCAAGAGTTGGATACCTGCAGCGGCCAAAAGGCTCGTCCGCCAGGTGATGGCGAAAGGCTTCATGTCATTCCTCCCAAAATGCGGGGCCTTTGAACTACCCCGTCCGGGCAAGGCTAGCGCAGGCGGAAAAGGCTGGCAAGTTTTTTAGTAAAAATTTATTCGCTGCAACGCAGCAGAGCAGAAGCAGAAGGCACGGGCAAATCCTGCTCAACCGCTGCCCTTGGCACTGCCGCGCCAGATCATCCTGGCCGCGAGTATCGAACGTTTGGGGACCTGCCGCCCCGACATTCGCTCGACCAGCATTTCAACGGCGGTTTCACCGATTTCGACGGCCGGCAAATGTACGGTCGACAGAGGCGGATTGAGAAACCGCGCCACCGAGATGTCATTGAAAGAGACGACGGCGATGTCATCGGGAATGCGCAGTCCCAGTTCGTGAATGGCGCGGTAAGCGCCCACGGCCATATTGTCATTGCAGCAGATCAGGACCTCGGGCCGGTTCGGGCGGGACAGCACGGATTGGGTCAGATGATAGCCGCTCGACTCGGTGTTCCGATCAATCTGGCATATGTCGGGGTCATAGAGACCGGCGGCCTCCATGAACTCCATATAAGCCCTGTGGCGCTTTTCCCGGGCCCGGAAATTGCCCTTGTCGTCCCCGTCCTGCCAGCCGACAAAGCCGATGCGTCGGTACCCTGCAGCGCAGAGCGATGTCAAAAGCTTGCGCGTGGCCACCGTGAAATCGCTGCAAACGGCGTCAATCTCGTCATCCAGCGGGGCATGATCAGCGAAAACCAGATGGCGCGCGTGAGCTTTCAGCAACGCGATGTGGTCGTCTTCCAACATGCCAATCGCCAGAACACCGGACGACACCGCAATCTGCTCGGGGTCTGGCAGGGTTTCCGAATGGTAAAGCTTGACCGTTTCGATCTTCAGCGCGGCACAGCGGCTTTCGATGCCCAGCCGCATAGCAACATAATAGGGGTCTGCCAATTCCTGATCTGGACGCAGAAAATGCACAAGGGCTATTTTGGTCGGGCTTTCCTCACGGTCAGCCCGGGCTTTTTGGCGGGCACGCGGGGTGGCGTAGCTGAGCGCCTCAGCCGTTTCAATGATCGATTGCCGGGTCTGGGGTGAGACGGACAGCGTCGCGTCGAAGTTCAGTACCCGTGACACCGTCGCCTGCGAGACCCCGACGGCACTGGCGATCTGTTTCAGGGTCACCATCGGCGCCGGACTTTCCAATATACACGCATGTCTGGTGTTTGCATGGCACGAAGATGCAGCGTGGCGCAATGGCCGGCGTCGCGAGGGCATTGTGACGGATGCGATCTTCAGCCCACTTCATTTCATTTGGTCGAAGGATTGTCGCCTCCTTTGCCCCGTCTTTTTGCGCACCGCGGGATTGGCAGATGCTTGCCCAGAGAGTTGCGACATCTGGCCCGGAAAACCCGCAATGGCGACCCGTATCAAACAACCCGCCCAAAGGTGTCGGCTGGATCAAGGTTCCAGCTGGCCTGCTTTCCGGGACTTGTATGCTAAGCCGCCCAGGCGTTGCTACCGTCAGGCTCGAGATTTCTCGTCGATGGCTCGCCACTCAACTCCGCCATTCCGGCCGCGAGTTCTTCGGAATAGCGATGCAGGTCGTCGCCGGCACCCGCGATGCGTTGCGCCAGACTGGCGTTGCGTTGGACCTGGCTCTCAAGACCTGCCACATCTTTGTGAACTTCCCCAAGGTTCAGGGATTGCGTTTTGACTTGAGTTGCGATGTCAGAGACAATCCCAGCGGCCTTTCTGGCACTGCCCAACAGGGTTTGCAAAGCATGAGTGGTCAGACTTACCTTATGGGTTCCGACCGCCACGTTGCCTTGTCCCGCGTCAATCAGGCCGCGAATTTCGCGAGACGATTCGGCGGCGCGTTGAGCCAGGGCCCGGACCTCCATTGCCACGACGGCAAAGCCGCGCCCGGAGTCACCGGCCCGCGCCGCCTCGACCCCGGCGTTCAGCGCCAAGAGGTTGGTTTGGAAGGCGATATTGTCCATCACCTCGACGATCTGACGTATCTGTCCGGTCGACTGTTCGATCAGGCCCATGGCGGCGACGACCTCGGACAGCAGGGTCGTGCCACGCTCCACCTCGGCGCGGTTTTCGATCATCACTTGATCGGCCTGATGGGCAAGCTGGGCGGTGGACGCCAGGCTGCTGGTCAGGTTTCGGAAGGCTTGCGTTGCCCGCTCCAGCGTGGCGGCCTGATCGCGGCTGCCGCTTGACAGGCTGTGGCTGGCTGTGCCCAAAGCCGCACCGGCACTTTGAATTCCGCCACTCGCCTCAGCCACCGTATCCACCGCATTGTGCAGCCGTTGGCGCAGCATTTCCAGCGACAGGCGCACCCCCTCATACTCGGATGGGAACAATCCCTGCACCAACGGACTGCCAAAATCGCCGACAGCGATTGCAGTGATCCGGTCCACCAAAGTGGCCACAAACTGGCTTTGTTTGCTTTGCGAAACGGAACGTTCGGCGGCCAAAGTCTCTGCCTCAATCCGTGCCACCAGGGCGGCTTTCATGTCAGCATCGGAGCGGGCAAATATTTTTGCCAGAACAAAGGTTAGCCCGCCCAGGGCCGCCCCTTCGGCCACCAGAATAACGGCATGAACGACCACGCGCAGGATGTCCGGCGTGCCGCCAAACACGTATTCGGTCAGAATGAAGTTCAGCGCCAGATGATGCACGGCCACAAACGCCACAAACGCCAAAATCGCAGGCCAACTGCACAAGGATGAAACAATCGCCAGAGCCGCGAAGAAATACATGTGCATGTCGATTTGCCACGGGTGACCCTGCATCTGCCCGACGATGACCGAAACAATGGCGGCGTAGGCGAAGGCCAGAACGATATGGCCAGCGGCCAGTCCGGGATTTCGCACCGTCGTCATCTGCACCAAAGCCGCCAATGTAAAGACGGCAAGGGTCGGGAAAAGCGGCGACGCCTCGCGCAACAAGGCAATTCCAACCACCAAAGGAACGTGGAGCCACAGAACTATACTGATCCAGCGCGCCGATTTGGCGCGAAGCACGTCAAGTGTCAGGTCCATAGGCTTTGTCATCCTGTTGAAACGTCGAGGGATCAGCGCAGCCGGGCACCAAAGAGGCATCCAGCAACAGCAGGTTAGCGGTGCGCAGGGCTGCCATTCCGTCAGGTCCATGCCTGCCATCCACCACAACCAGCATTCCACCCAGCATCACCTGCACCACTGGCAAGCCGGAGCGGTCAATCGCCGTCCATGCGTCGGAAAACCCCGGCAACATCAGCACGGCAACCCGCGACGCCCCGGGTTGCGCAATCAAAGCAGAGCCCAGGCTTGCGACCAAGCCCAGCAGGGCCGCCAGAACCGGCAGCACGGGGACGCGAAAAACTGCGGTTGAAACAGTTGTGGTCATCCGGCCACTTTAACCCGCATGGGTTACCACGAACCTAACAGGAACGGAACGTCACCCCTTGTGGCGCAGCCGGCGCACCAGCGCCGCGTCGACATCCGGAGTGACGAATTTCGACACGTCACCGCCCAATCTGCAAATCTCTTTCACCAGCTTGGAGGCGATCGCCTGCCGCCGCGCATCCGCCATCAGGAACACCGTTTCGATGGATGCATCCATCGCCCGGTTCATTCCAACCATCTGGAATTCATACTCAAAATCCGCCACAGCCCGCAGACCGCGAATGATGATCCCGGCCCCTACGTCGCGGGCACAATCAATCAGCAGGTTCTCGAACGGATGCACGATGATCTCGCCACCGACCCGGACAGAGATTTCGCGGCACTCCTCCTCGACCATCGCCACCCGCTCTTCCAGTCCAAACAGCGGCGCCTTGTCGCGGTTGATGGCGACCCCGATCACCAGACGATCCACCATCGCCATGGCCCGTTGGATGATGTCGATGTGACCCAGGGTGATCGGGTCGAACGTGCCGGGATAAAGTCCGATGCGCATGAGTTCCCTCGCAAACTGGCCCGCTTACGCAACATTAGTGCGCGGGCTGACGCAAGAGGCAAAGCGTCATCCGGCGCAAGCGTGGTCCGAAACCTGTTGCACTGTGTTCCTGCAAATCTTCTGAGCCTGGGGTCAGAAGCCTTTGATCATGCCTTCCAGCGCAACATTCTCCATCGACAATTCCGAAAGCCGCGCCTTGACCACGTCCCCGATCGAGATCAGGCCGATCATCTGGCCATTTTCCACCACCGGCATATGACGGAACCGGCCCTCGGTCATTGTCGCAAGGACCATATCGGCCGTGTCGCTGCGGGCACAGGTGGTCACCTTGGTGGTCATCAGGCTTTCGACCGTGTCAGTCAGGCAGGCCGGACCACGGCGGCCAAGTTCACGCACCACATCGCGTTCCGACACAATGCCCGCAACCACGCGGCCATCTTGTGAGACGACGATTGCGCCGATCCTGCGCGTCGACAGAACCTCCGCCAGTTTGGCCACGGTGGTGCCGGGCGGCAAAGTGACCACCCCATCATCGGATTTGAGTTTTAATATATGATTGACAAGCATGGATCCCTCCGTTCCTGTCTGCGGAACGCTGCGCTTTGCGCAAGATTATGTCAACGAAATTGCCATTAAACGAAATATTGTTTCAAAATTCTGTGTGGACGCCGCAAGTTGCCCAAGTTATCCAGACTGGTAACCGGAGGTTCATCATGCGCTTTGTCCTGCCCCTATTGTTGCTTGCCTCGCCAGTGCTTGCCCAAGGCACCATTGTTGTCAGCCCGATTTACACGCAATTGGTGGCTCTGCCGACCCCTGCCGATTTCAAACCCGGTTTCGAACATGAGCAGAATGGTTCATATATTCTGGAGCTTACCCCCAAAACCGAAACTGTGGACAACTGGTCACAAATGATCACGGTGACCGGCGGCAGGGGTATGGCGAAGACGATGGCGGCAGTGGATCTGGCGACGCGACTGGCGCAGGGCTTTCAGGCTGCCTGTCCCACCAGCTTTTCGGCGAGCACCTTGCCACCCCCCGTGATCAAAGGCGCTGTTGAGGTGTTTTCCGGCTACCTTGGCTGCGGCTCCGTCGATGGCCAAAGCCAGGCCATGGTGTTTTTGGTGCTGAAAGGCGCATCCGAGCTTTACACGGTGCAATGGGCCGAAAAAGGGCCGGCGCAAAGTAAGCCAATGACGCCAGATTCCGCGATCTGGCGCCCGCGCTCGGACAGTCTGGCCCTGACCCGCCTCTGCAACAAAGTCGCCGGAGAGCAGGCGCCCTACCCGTCCTGCACACAATAAGCTTCCAGCCTTGCCATCTCTACCCGGACTTCCGCCGTCAAAAGCGTGGCGAAACGGTTCAGCCGTTCAACCCTGCCGTCATCCGCATGACGGATCAGCCAGAACGCGCGTTTGAGGCTGATCTGGTCCGGAATCACCCGGGTCAGTTCAGGGGCGGCTGGCAAAGCAAAGTCATGCACCACCCCCAGACCGGCTCCATGGCGCAGAAAATTCAACTGCACTGACACGGAATTGGAAGCCAAAGGCGGCGGCTTCACGCCAATCTCGGCCAGATAATCCAGTTCCTTGTCAAAGATCATGTCGGGGATGTAGCCCACGAAACGGTGGGCGGCAAAATCCTGCGGCCCATGAATTTCCGGATGACCGGCCAGATAATCGCGTGAGGCCGCCAGATGCAGGCGGTAGTCGGTCAGCTTCTGCACCGTCAGCCGCCCCGCTTCCGGACGCGAGACGCCAATCGCCATGTCTGCCTCACGTTTCGACAGGTTGAAGACGCGCGGCAAGGCCACGATCTGCACCTCAAGCCCCGGATTGGCATCGCATATTCGCGCCAGAACTTGCGGCAGCAGGTAGTTGGCGCAGCCATCCGGCGCACCGATGCGGACGTGACCCGTCAACCCCTCAGGCCCGGTCAAGGCTTCCGCGGCACTGTCCATCGCGGTCTCAGCCCGTTCGGCATGGGTCAAAAGCCGCCGCCCTTCGTCTGACAGCGCATAGCCCAGCGGGCCTTTGGCAAACAGACGGGCGCCGATGGCACCCTCCAGACGGGCAATGCGGCGACCCACGGTGGCCGGATCAATCTTCAACACCCGCCCCGCCGCCGACAGGCTTTCGGTCCGCGCCACCGCCAGAAAGATGCGCAGATCATCCCAATCTATCACGATGCCTCCCCCAGATCGTACACGGCCAGTTCGAACCTCTTCCGATCGTACACGGTAGGATGGGCAATCTGCCCATCTATGCAATTTTGCAAAGCCCCTTTGAATTCTTGCCCCTATCCCCAGCATTTCCGCAAGACTATTGTGCGGTCAACCAAATAGGAGGACTCCATGAAAGAGATCGGTCACTGGATCAACGGCAAGCATGTACCCGGAACCTCGGGCCGCTTTGCCGATGTGTTCAACCCCGCCACCGGCGAGGTGCAGGCCCATGTCGCTTTGGCGTCAAAAGCCGAACTTGACGCAGCGACAGCCGATGCCGCCAAGGCGCAGGTCAAATGGGGGGCCACCAACCCGCAACGCCGCGCCCGCGTGATGATGGAGTTTGTGCGCCTTCTGAACCGCGACATGGACAAACTGGCCGAGGCCTTGTCGTCCGAACACGGCAAGACCATCCCCGACGCCAAAGGCGACATCCAGCGCGGGTTGGAAGTGATGGAGTTCTGCATCGGTGCGCCACACCTGTTGAAGGGTGAATTCACCGATAGCGCCGGACCCGGCATTGACATGTATTCGATGCGCCAGCCGATTGGCGTGGCCGCCGGCATCACGCCCTTCAACTTTCCAGCCATGATCCCGTTGTGGAAAATGGGCCCGGCGCTGGCGTGCGGCAACGCATTCATCCTCAAACCGTCAGAGCGTGATCCATCGGTGCCCCTGATGCTGGGCGAACTAATGCAGGAAGCCGGTTTGCCGGACGGCGTGCTGCAGGTCATCAACGGAGACAAAGATGCGGTCGATGCGATCCTTGACAATGTGCAGATCGCCGGGATCGGCTTTGTCGGTTCGACCCCCATCGCGCAATATATCTATGCGCGCGGCACGGCGAACGGCAAGCGCGTGCAGTGCTTTGGCGGTGCCAAGAACCACATGATCATCATGCCTGACGCCGACCTTGATCAGGCCGCCGATGCGTTGGTCGGTGCTGGCTATGGGGCTGCGGGTGAGCGCTGCATGGCAATCTCCGTCGCCGTGCCAGTGGGTGATGAAACAGCTGACCGTCTGATCGCCAAACTGATCCCGCGAATCGAAAAGCTGAAAGTCGGCCCCTATACCGCGGGCAATGACGTGGATTACGGCCCGGTGGTGACCGCCGCCGCCAAAGCCAACATTCTGCGCTTGATCGAAACCGGCGTCGCGCAAGGGGCCAAACTGGTCGTCGATGGCCGCAACTTCAACCTGCAAGGCTATGAGGACGGCTTTTTCGTAGGCCCGCATCTGTTTGACCATGTGACCACCGATATGGACATTTACCGCAAGGAAATCTTCGGCCCGGTCCTGTCAACGGTGCGCGCTGCGACCTACGAAGACGCGCTCAAAATGACGATGGACCATGAATACGGCAACGGCACGGCGATCTACACCCGCGATGGCGACACGGCGCGCGACTTTGCCAACCGGATCAACGTCGGCATGATCGGCATCAACGTGCCAATCCCGGTGCCCTTAGCCTACCACACCTTCGGCGGTTGGAAGAAATCGTCCTTTGGCGATCTCAACCAGCACGGGCCGGACGCGTTCCGGTTCTACACAAGGACCAAGACAATCACCGCGCGCTGGCCAAGCGGCATCAAAGAGGGTGCCAGCCTCAACTTCAAGCAGATGGAGTGACGAACCGTAAAGATGGGCAGATTGCCCATCCTACCGAGGCTCCCTTTTCTCAAAAGGGGGCCCTTCTATTGACCTGTATCAAGGCATCACATTCCGGGTGCGATATGTATGACCCAACGGCATTCGGATCGTTGGAGGCACTTCATGTTCAGCGCAAACGTCGGCACCCCGGACCGCATCGTCCGCCTTATTCTGGGCCTTGCCCTTTTGGGATGGTTTTACACCGATGGTGGAGGCGGCGCGTTCCATTGGCTGAAAGCGGTCGTCGGCGTGGTTGTGGTGGCCACGGCACTGCTGAATTTCTGCCCGCTCTATCGTATATTGGGCGTTTCTACGAAGTAGCGCGTCGCGACCGTCCAGCCTGCCCGCCAGCGCAAATCTGGTGACGGCAGCCGTCGCAACAGGGGCTCGATGCCCTTTTTGCGGCGATCCCGCCTACTCCGCCGCCACCCGTTTGGCCGCCGCCAGCATCGGCTTCAGATAACGGCCGGTGTGCGAGGTCTCGATCTGGGCCACTTGTTCAGGTGTACCCGTGGCCACAATCATGCCGCCGCCATCGCCCCCCTCCGGCCCGATGTCAATCAGCCAGTCGGCGGTCTTGATGACGTCCAGATTGTGTTCGATGACCACAATGGAATTGCCCTGATCGACGAGGGCATGCAACACTTCCAACAGCTTGCGCACATCGTCGAAGTGCAACCCAGTGGTCGGTTCATCCAAGATGTACAACGTCTTGCCGGTGGCGCGGCGCGACAGTTCCTTGGACAGCTTGACGCGCTGCGCCTCACCGCCCGACAGCGTGGTCGCCTGCTGGCCGACTTTGATATAGCCAAGACCGACCTCGCACAGCGCATCCATCTTCTCGCGGATCGCCGGGACGGCCTGAAAGAAACTGGCAGCATCTTCACACGTCATATCAAGAACGTCCGCTATGCTCTTGTTCTTGAACTTGATCTCCAAAGTCTCGCGGTTGTAGCGGTGGCCTTTGCACGTCTCGCAGGTCACATAGACATCGGGCAAAAAGTGCATCTCTATCTTGATGACGCCGTCGCCCTGGCACGCTTCACACCGCCCGCCCTTGACGTTGAAGCTGAAGCGACCGGACAGATATCCGCGCGCTTTGGCCTCTGGCAGGCCGGCAAACCAGTCGCGGATCGGGGTGAAAGCGCCAGTATAGGTCGCGGGGTTTGACCGTGGCGTGCGGCCAATCGCCCGCTGGTCAATGTCGATCACCTTGTCGAGGTGTTCAAACCCCCGGATCGTTTCACAGGGTGCCGGCGTTTCATGCGCACCGTTCAGCCGCATCGCGGCGGTCTTGAACAGGGTTTCGATGGTCAGCGTCGATTTGCCACCACCCGACACGCCGGTCACGCAGACGAACATGCCAAGCGGGAAATCGGCGGTCATGGATTTGAGGTTGTTGCCGGTGGCATTCACCACGGTCAGCTTCTTGCCATTGCCCTTGCGCCGCACCTTTGACACCGGAATGGACCGCCGCCCCGACAGATATTGCCCAGTCAGGCTGGCCGGATCGGCAGCAATCTCGGCCGGAGTGCCACGAGACACCACCGCCCCGCCATGCACACCCGCCCCCGGCCCCATGTCAAAAACGTAATCGGCCTCGCGGATCGCATCCTCGTCATGTTCAACGACCAAAACGGTGTTGCCCGCATCGCGCAGGTTTTTCAGCGTGGTAAGCAAACGGTCGTTGTCGCGTTGATGCAAGCCGATGGAGGGTTCGTCCAGCACATAAAGCACCCCCGTCAGGCCCGATCCGATCTGACTGGCCAGCCGGATCCGCTGACTTTCACCGCCCGAAAGGGTTCCGGCATTGCGGCTCATCGTCAGGTAATCAAGCCCGACATTGACAAGAAAACCAAGACGTTCGCGGATTTCCTTCAGGATCGACCGGGCAATTTCGTTGTGCTGGTTGGTCAGGCTGCCCGGAACCGAGCCTACCCAGGCATAGGCTTCTTTGATCGACATCTTAACGACCTGGCCCGCGTGCAGGCCCGCGATCTTGACCGCCAAAGCCTCTGGCCGCAGACGGTAGCCCTGGCACGTACCGCAAGAGCGATTGTTCTGAAACCGCTCCATCTCCTCACGGGACCACGCGCTGTCGGTCTCCTTGTAACGGCGTTCAAGGTTGGGAATGATCCCCTCGAACACCCGCTTCACCGTGTAAATCCGCCCACCTTCGTCATAGCGGAATTCGATTTCTTCGGCACCGGAGCCGCGCAGGTAAACCTCTTTGACGGTGTCCGGCAAGTCTTTCCACTTCTTCTTCTTGTCAAAGCCGTAGTGGGCCGCCATCGCGTCGATGGTTTGGG
Organism: Rhodobacterales bacterium; assembly: GCA_038231395.1. Lineage (GTDB taxonomy): Bacteria > Pseudomonadota > Alphaproteobacteria > Rhodobacterales > Rhodobacteraceae > Stagnihabitans. Next base: position 8,432 of record JBBRLL010000018.1, on the reverse strand, counting down.
TGAAATACGGGCTTTTCGATTTGGCCCAAGGTGCGATTGCCCCTTGCATCAGGCTAAGACCCTGATCCGGAACGATAAGGCGCTCGTCAAAGAACAACTCCACCCCAAGCCCGTCGCATGCCGGACAAGCCCCGAACGGGGCGTTGAAGCTGAACAGTCGCGGCTCAATCTCGGCAATCGTAAAACCTGACACCGGGCAGGCGAACTTTTCAGAATAGGTGATGCGGATGCCCTCGCCCTCGGCGGGAGCGGTTTCGACCACGGCAATACCGTCGGCAAGGTTCAAAGCGGTGCGAAAGCTGTCGGCCAACCGGGTTTGCAGGCCGTCTTTCACCACGATCCGGTCGACCACCACATCAATGTTGTGCCGCAGCTTTTTGTCGATGGTGGGCGGTTCATCCAGGTCGTAAAATTGACCATCGACCTTGACGCGCTGAAAGCCCTGTTTGCGCAGTTCCAGCAATTCTTTCTTGTATTCACCCTTGCGGTCGCGAATGATCGGGGCCAGCAGGTAAGCGCGAGAGCCCTCCTCCATCGCCATCACGGCGTCGACCATATCCTGCACCTGCATCGCCGTGATCGGCAGGCCGGTGGCGGGCGAATAGGGGATGCCGACGCGGGCAAACAACAGACGCAGATAGTCGTAAATCTCGGTGACGGTGCCCACGGTCGATCTTGGGTTTTTTGACGTCGTCTTTTGCTCAATCGAAATCGCGGGCGACAGGCCAGAGATATGGTCAACATCCGGCTTGCCCGCCATGTCCAGAAACTGCCGGGCATAGGCTGACAGGCTTTCCACATAGCGGCGCTGGCCCTCTGCATAGATCGTGTCGAACGCCAAAGAGCTTTTTCCCGAGCCGGAAAGCCCGGTGATCACCACGAACTGGTCGCGCGGAATATCGACATCCACGTTCTTCAGATTGTGCTCGCGCGCGCCGCGCACCTCGATGAACTTCTGCTCAGCCATGCCACACCCCATGAATCTAACCAAGATAGGGTGGAACGCCTTCCATTCCAATCGGAAAATGTGAACAAAGAATGAACGCGGTGCTGCGATTGAAAATCTTTTGTGAAGGGATTGCGGATTGGCTGCGCGGCCTATCCATCGGTCGTCTGAAAAGGGACCGTCCTTTGTTCAGTTTTTTGCAGCCATCGCAAGCCGGGCCGGACCCCTGGCGAACCGAAAGGATCGCCAAGGTCGTCTGTAGCGAGTTCCTGCTGGTGGATGAGTGCGAGAGCACAGAATTGCAGACCTCCGGCACCGCCAAACGCGCCATCCAGATTCCGTTGAGGTTGAATGCGATGAAGGCTGATTCCAAGGTGACGGAAAGTGACGCGTTTCAGCGGCAAGCCCATGGCAGTGTTCTGCGCCTTTGTTTGGCGGTCTGTTATGATGGCACCGCGACCTGGAGTGGACACGGCAGCGTTGAAGGCACGGCGATTGGCGGGGTGTTTTTGCCTTAATTCTTGTGGGGATCTGTGGCGGTTCCATACATGTCTTACATGCAGGTCTTCAGCGGAAATTATATGATCCGCTCTTTGCCAAGCCACTGCTGCACTCGGAATATGTAACCCAAGTGGATGGCTTTCTCAGCTTTTCTCCACGGGTTTGGAGCGCATGCGTGCCACCGTCTCACGTTCGGCGCGGCGGCAGGCAACCGGGGGCAGCGCGCGGGAAATCAGGTCAAGGTCCTCCAGCACCCTTGTCCCGATCTCGCGCAGTGAAAAGGTCAGTGCGCCGGCACGATGGGGCGAAAAAAGCATGTTTGGCACCTGCCGGATCGGGTCATCTTGGGGCAACGTCTCTTGCGGGAAGACGTCGGTTGCAACGCGGATACGGCCTTCCGTTGCGGCGGCGGTCAGGGCTGCGAAGTCGACGGCCGCCGCGCGCGACATCAAAAGCAGCATCGCGCCGGGTTGCATCAGCGACAAGGCGCGGCCGTCGATCATGCCGGCGTTGTCGGTGGTGATCGTGGCCATGACAAAGACAAAGCGGTTGTCTGCCATCAATTGGTCAAAGCCGACCGGGTCAACGCCAAGGCGGCGCAGGTGACCGGGTGGCTGCCACGGGTCACAGACCTGCACGCGCGTCGCAAACGGCTGCAACAGGCGGTGCAGCGCCCGCCCAAGGTCACCAAATCCGATGATGCCGACGGTCGAGCCCGCCAGAAGCTCGGATTGCCGGTTGCCGTCGAACAGCCATTTTTCAGTGCCGCCAAGGAATGCCGCGTGCTGTCCGTGGATATTGCGCGCAAGGCTCAACGCCATGCCAAGCGCCATCTCGGCGACGGGGGCCGCAAAAACCGCGCCGGGGGTAAGCACGTGGATGCCGCGCCGGAAGCATTCCTCATAGTCGATGTTTGGCAGAAAGTTGGTCTCGACGTTGAAAATCGCGCGGAGTTTCGGCGCAAGCGTCAGCCGGTCGGCACCCATCGCTTGCTGCGAGATCACGACCTCTGCCGACGGAAGGTTTTGGGCATAAAACCCGTCGCGGTCCTCGCCCTGCCAGCTGACCACGTCATGGGCAGAGATCAAAAGGGCCAGCGCTTCATCAGAAAATATCTCTTCGGTCGAGCGTGGTTCAGGGTCGTAGATGATGCGCATGGTCAGACCCTCGGCTCATTTAGGCGGCAAAAGATGGGTCGGCATGGGCCGCCAGCGCTGTGAATTTTGCGGGTTCTTCTTGCAAGCGCAATAGTTGGAAATATCCGATTTGCGGATCGCCCAGCCAAGTTGAATGGGTGAAAAAGCCCGGCTCCGGCGGCGAAGGCTGCCTCGATTGCCGTGGGCAACATCGCGTCAAACCTCCAGATGCTCGCCGGTTATCACCGCTTCGACATCCTGTATTGTTGCGGTCTTCGGGCTCAGATCATCGGCCACCACCGTGCCGCGCCGCATCACCACCATACGGTCCACGACCTGAAAGACGTGATGGATATTATGGGCAATGAAGATGCAAGAATGTCCGGTGTCGCGCGCCTCACGGACGAAGCGCAGCACGCCTTGGGTCTCTGCCACGCCAAGGTTGTTGGTCGGCTCGTCCAGAATGATCAGATCACTGTCAAAATACATCGCCCGGGCAATGGCCACGGCCTGCCGCTCCCCCCCTGAAAGCGAGCCGATGGGCGTGGTTGGCGGGATATTCTTGGAAATCCCGACGCGCTTCAGAAGGTCGGCGGCCACGGCATTCATCTTCGTTTGATCCAGCCTGCCGAAGAACCGCCCGGTGACCAGTTCGCGCCCCAGAAACAGGTTGCGCGCAATCGACAACTGCTGGACCAGCGCGGAGTCCTGATAGATTGTCTCAATCCCGGCGTCGATGGCGTTGTTGGTCGAAGTCAGCGTGACCTCACGGCCCTTGATGAAGATTTTGCCGGAGGTGTAGGGAATGGCACCGGACAGCACCTTGATCAGCGTGGACTTGCCAGCGCCGTTGTCGCCAAGCAGGCCTACAATCTCACCCTTGCGGATCGTCAGGTTGACGTCACGCAGGGCATGGACCCGGCCGTAATATTTTTCGATGTGCCGCATCTCAACCAAGGGCTCTTCGGTCATCATCATGTCCCCGGGTTGTGCCGGCGTTCCAACCCGGCGTGCAGCGCCATCATCCCAAGGATGATCGCGCCGATGAAGATGTTATAGGCAAGTCCCGGCACCCCGATCAACACGATGCCATTCCGCATCAGCCGCAGGATCAGGACGCCCATGATGGTGCCGATGATGGTGCCACGCCCCCCGGTCAGAACGGTGCCGCCGATCACCACCATGGCGATAACCTCCAGCTCATACCCCTGGCCGGAATTGGGGTTCGCCGCTGACACCCGGATCGACGAGATGACACCGGCAAAGGCCGCCATGATGGACGACAGCATGAACAGGATCACCTTGACCTTTGACGTTGGCACCCCGCGGTTTCGGGCCGCACCCGGATTGCCGCCGGTCGCTTGTATCCAGTTGCCGAACCGGGTTCGGGTCAGGGAGTAGTGGAAAATGGCGGCCAGCAGCACGAACCAGATCAGGCTCATATAGACGCGCAACGCGCCAACGTAGAAGTCACCAACCAGCACAGCGGCAAGCCATTGATTGTTTGCATCCCAGGTGCGTTGCGGAAATCCGTTGGTCAGCCACAAAGCACTGCCGCGCACGACCAGCAGCATCCCAAGGGTCACCAGAAACGACGGGATCCCCAGCCGCGTTACAAAAAGGCCGGTGAAAAGCCCGATTGCCAGCGCAATGAGAAGGGCCGCCAAAAACGCCAATGGCAGCGACAGGATGCCCGCGTTAAAGAACGCCCACATCACCACCGGAGCAAAGCCGAAGACGGAGCCGACCGACAGGTCAAACTCACCTGCGGTCATCAGAAGTGTCATGGACAGGGCGATGAGACCAAGCTCGACGGTGAAGGTCAGCGCGTTGCCGATGTTGGTGATAGAGGCGAAGGCCGGGTTGATCGCGGTAAAGACCACGATCATCACAACCAGCAGCACCAGCGGCCCGAATTCGGGCTTGGCGATCAGCAACCGGACGAGGCCGGGTTCGGGCGGATGCGCCTTTAGGGCTGCGGCGTCGGTCATCTGCTGGTCCTGAATGTTCGGGGTAAACGCTGCCCGCTTCACATTGCGGGCAGCGCGGATCACATGCCGTCCTATTGTTCGCCGGACGGCGTTACTTGCCGCCCATGATCTTGGCGTAGACTGGCGCCTTGTCCTTCTCGTACAGGGCGCCGGTGATGATGTTGAAACCGATCGGGATGCCGTTGGTTTCCATCAAAAGCGCCGACAAGCACATATAAGATGTCGCCTGAGGGTCTTGCCACATTCCGGCGTTTACGTAGCCGTCGGTGACCTCTTTGGTGGTATCAAGCGAGTTGCCCCAGCCGACAACCGGGATCTCGCCCGGCTTGATCCCGGCCTGATCCCAGACACGCTGCACCGATCCTGTCACCATGTCACCAAGACCGATCATCGCTTTGATCTTGCCCTTGTTCGCGGTGACGTAGTCGGTCATCCGGTTGATCACTTCCGCCTGATCAAGTGTCGCATCAGTGACTTCGTAGGTGATGCCAAGGGGTTCAAAGACCTCTTTGATCGCCTTTTCCTCTTCGACCCCATAGGACGCGCCCGGCACCTCGACCGGCATCCAGACAAAATCGCCCTTCTTCACCATGCCTTTGTCAACCAGGTACTGCGCCCAGGTATGGCCGACATAATGCAGGTCGCCGCCGACATAGGCGTTCCAGTTTGCCTTGGGGTCCGGTGTGTTGAAGTTGACGATGGGAATTCCGGCAGCGCGGGCTTCCTTAACCACGCCAACCATTGACCCCGGGTCAGGGCTGGTCGCGCAGATCCCGTCGGCTTTGGCCGAGATTGCGGCGCGTACCGCTTCCTGCTGGCTTGGCACGTCGCCCGAGAAGAACGACGTGTTGACCTTGTTGCCGGTTTCCTTGGCCCAGGCTTCGGCGCCCTGCAGGAAGTAGGTCCAGACCGGGTCGGCGGGGCCACCGTGCGAGATCCAGTAGAAGGTTTTTCCTTGAGCGTCAGCCGTACCGGCACTCAATGCCAGCATCGCAGCCGCTCCCAATAGGGTACGTCTCATCATGTGGTTTTCCTCCTCCGTTTTCCGTCAGGCAGGATGCCCGGCGGGCTTGGTCCCCGTTCCGGCGGTCTTTGCGGCCGCAAAAGTCAAACAAGCGACACCCCTCACGGAAATCGGCGAGCGCTGCGGGTCTGCTTTCATTCGGTTGGTCCAGTTCGAACGTTAGTCCACGTAAAGCCATTGGTCTATAGGAACGGATCGGTCCGAGCACCGCTTCCAATCGCGTGTTTTCTCGGAAAATCGGCGCTTGACCCGCGCCGTTCAGGCCAAACCCCGGATCAGGTGTCAGGAACGCAGTGTGCTGTCCAACAGTGGCCTCGGCTCGATCTCCTCCGCCCAAATCACGAAGGTCATCCCGATTGCAAGAAGCCCCGTCACTCACACCCGACGCGCGATGTTGCGCAGGTTGACGGGTGACAGGAACCTTGCCTCCACCACGGCGAAAACCGCTATCAGCAGGATCATGAAAACCAAACTCGGCCTTCATGCTTGGTGACGGTGCGATCCGAGATGGCCAGAATCGCTGGCAGTTCCAACGAAATGTCGATCACGGCAATCCCCGTGTTTGCCATTTCGAACTGCAGATTATGCACCCCTATCTTGACGCCCCCGTGGATGCTGCGCGTCTGCCCATCCACGATCAGCACCTTGCGGCCAAGTGCAAGCCAGAGTGCTACGACATTTTGCTGATTGCCGCACGACAGGTTGCCCGGAAGCTGCACTGATCTGGCCCTTCGAATTTTCAAGCGACGGCGATACTTTTCGACAAGGGCAAGGTCATTTCGCTGGTCGATGAAAGCACTCCAGCGGCTGATCCGGCCCTGTGCGGCCATCCTGAGGTCCGATTTGATGGCCAGCGCCTGAAACATCACCTGCGGATAGCGGCTTTCCAGCACCTGCCCCACGCAGTGGGTTATTGCGGCAAGCGCAGGGATCCCAACCGGCACGCCAACGACCTATTGCGGATTGTTCATCTGTGAAAGTAACGCGTCGGTCGCAGTCTCCCTTTGGGTGCGGCCAAACCCGGAGGTCTGTTCGAAAACGACTCTGTGCTTGTCGGCCAAGCAGTTGAGTGCCTCTGTGTTCGCTTTTGGTCGGGTCATTCGCCTGCGACGCGCCCAACGGTCTTGGTGAAGGCGGGACCGCGCCCAAGGCGGGCCGACTTTTGATAGATGCGCAGGGTCAGGCTGGACCCGAGTGTCAGCAGCGCCCCGAGGTCGGCAGTCTGCATCGCGGCGGTGTAGAGGACCGACGGCGTGGTGGTGGTCAGAGTTCGCAGGACCGTGAAGCCCAACATGATTTCCACGTCATAGGCTTCCGAGGCCTCGCTTAGGGGCGGTTCGCCGCTGTCCCAACTGTCCGCGATCAGGGCCCGGTCGCGCCGCACCCATTCGATCAGGAAATCGCCGGTCGAACGGGAACGACGATATGGATTCAGGAAGAGATCGGGGGCAAAGCATTGCAGCCCCTCGCCCAAGGGCGTGAAGGCGTCCGCCTTATAGGACGGATCGGTGATCGCGCGGATAGCGGGGCCGGTCAGCCAGTTATAAGCCAAGCCCACATCGGCATCTGCGATGGGAATCGGGAACACCGCCGCATCCAGCGCCACGACCCGCGCCCCGGCCAGAGCCGGATTGACCATGCCGAATTCCGTGCCGCGTTGCCCGCGCAGGAGCCGCGCCAGCTTGTAGCGGCCGGGCGAGAGCAGTGTGATTACTCCGGCCTGAAATATCTCCCAATGCCCTGCCGAGGACTCGACGGCAAAGGCGTTGGCCCCGGCCAAAAGCTGGTCATCGGTCACGCTGAAGAGTGATCCGCTGGCCACATCGATGATGGCGCTATTGCCTAGGTCAAACCGCCCGGTCGGCCCGGCATAGAAGTCGAAAGCCAGAACGCCGGTGATCGCCCGCCGGTTGATGGATGACAGCAGCGCATAGCCATTGGTGGTTGGGCTGCGGTAGAGCGCCAGATTTCCCGGCCAGGGCGAGGCATCCGCCGCGATGAACGGTTGATAGGCCGGGGTGTCGTCGGCCAGTTGCGGCAGGTTCAGAATGAACGTGGCGGGTGGGCCAAAAGTGGTCGGGGCCGCCAGCGAAGCCGCATGAATGGCCCCCGGCGGCAGGTCATAGGCAAAGCGGTCCTGCCGCACGCCTTCGACCCGCCGCGCCACCTCATCCGCAATCTGACCCAGACGGAATTCATAAGTTCGCCCGTCATGGGCAAGGGCGATCACGTCGGTCGGGTCCAGGCGCAGCAGCGACGGCGGAAGGGTGGCGGCAAAGGCCTCGATCCCGACCCAAGCCTCGAACAGCGCGCGGCGGCAACGGCGTTCGGCTTCCTCCGGCGGCACCGCCAGAGGAAAACTCTCCGATGCCGTGCGCGCTGAATCCGCTGTGATCCGCCGCGCTTCGACACCTACGGAATCATAGTCCTCGTCCGACCGCACCATCGCCCATTTCAGGGCCTGCGGCAGATCGGTGGTCTGCGAGCGGGTCATCTCAAACGGCTCGGCCTTAGCATCCGTTCCGGCCACCAGCTGGTCCGGTGTCAGGAACACCGCCGCCGCCCGGCCCCGCGCCACGAACCGAATATTGCCGTCGGCTTCCACTGCATCGAAGCCGAAATGCCGTGCCAGCACGGCGATCGAATTGCGCGGCGATTCCAGGGCCGCGATCACATAGCCTTCGACCGCACCGTGCAGGCCCGACACGTCGATCCGGTTGGCCGGAAATCCCGCCCGCAGGCAAAGTGTCCGGACCAGCGCCGCCAGCGATACCGCCCCCAGACGACCCGTCAGCCAGTGCCCCAGAGTCCAGTTTGCCGAATCTGCCCAGATT
>JBBRLL010000017.1:0-78838 GCA_038231395.1 Rhodobacterales bacterium | reverse complement strand
GATGTCGTTGATCTGCTGCTTGCCCTGATCCTGCTGCCAGCCGGTGAACACCTCTTGTGCCACCGTCACGCCGGGGAACTCGGCCAGCGCCTTCTTGAAGCCCTTGTCGCGGTCATTGTCCGCACCAGCACCCGCAGCGCCGACAGGGCAACTGAGCCCAACAGAAGTCTGTTCATCTGTAGTCCTCCCTGGTTTTCCAGATTGATCCAATGTTGTCCTGCCCGTCTGGACTGCCGGCACCCGTTTGGTGGCGTCGTCTTGGTAGCGGCCTACTTCACAAAGGGACGAAGGACGTCTCTTGCCAACAAGAACCCGCGTTTGATCGCCGCGTCCGATCCTTCGAAAGTGCGGTCTTCGTGTTCGATGATCACCGGGCCGTCGTATCCCGCGCGGTAAAGGCCCGAGAAGACCCCGGCCCAGTCTATGTCGCCCAATCCAGGCATGCGTGGCACTTGCCAGCCTACTCCCAAGGACATGACACCGTTTTCGTACAATCCGTCGCGGTCGATCATCAGGTCTTTGGCATGAACATGCACCATTTTCGGGCCAAACTCGCGGATAAAGCGGGCGCCGTCGATCATCTGCCAGACCAGATGGCTTGGGTCATAGTTCATTCCGACGCCGTCCCAGGCCTCAAAGATGCGCCGCCAGATCCGGGGAGAATAGGCGATGTTGTGCCCACCCGGCCATTCGTCTTTGGAAAAGATCATCGGGCAATTCTCGAACGCAAGTGTAACGCCCGCATCAAATGCAAAGGCAACGATACCCGGAAAGATCGCCTCGGCGCGCGTCCAGTTCTGATCCAGTGTAAGGGATTTGTCGCCGCCAACGAAGGTGTTGACGACCTTGACCCCCATCAGACCCGCGGCCTTGATCACCTTTTTCAGATGGCCAATAACCTGATCGCGGTGCGCCGCCTCTGCATGCAGCGGGTTGGGGTAATAGCCAAGGGCAGAGACGCCAAGGCCGTTCTCTGACACCTCTGCCATGATCTCTGACGCGCGGAGCGATGTCATATCCTCAACTGCGACATGGGCAGTGCCAGCATAGCGCCGCGTCTCGCTGCCCGAACTGGGCCAGCAGGCGATTTCAAGCGCCTCAAAGCCGACAGAGGCTGACCATTCGGCCACCGCCGTCAGGCTGGAATCGGCAAATGGCACGGTCAGAAGGCCAAGTTTCATCTTATCCCCCAATCTCGACTCAACGCCCGTCACGGGCGCTGGTCAGCACGGCGTGGCAGAACAGCATCTCGAAGCGGCCGTCTTCAAAGTTGGCATTGGTGGCATCGGCTGCGCGAAGCCATTGGCCACGACCGCGTAGACTTGTGCGAAAAGGGCGCGGAACGTGTCGGCAAAGCCTTCGACGTGACCGCCGGGCAGGCGAGCGGCCTTTGGCAGATCACATGTCGACCCGCCGCAAGGATTTGCTTGACCTGATCGTGGTGTGCCACGTTGGGCGACGTCACATGCACCACCTTCACGGCAGAACCGCCCAGAAGATCGTCAAGACTGGCATAGGCTCGCGCCACACCCAAAGCCGCCCCCCGCTCTGCCCCCCTCTCTGCCCCCGCGTGGCACCAGAGCCCAGAACCTCTGCCACCGGCACGCCCATCCGGCGCAGCGCCTCGACATGCACCGTGCCGATAAAACCTGTGCCGATGACGGCAGCCCCGATGCGGGTGAAATCGGTCACGTGCGGCCCTCGCTCAAGTGGCAGGGGTCACGCAATCGAATACCCGCCGTCAATTGCAAGGCAGGTTCCGGTCATGAAGCCTGCGGCAGGCGAGGCGAGGAACAGGACAGGGCCTGCGATATCCTCAGGCTGGCCCCAGCGACCCATCGGCGTACGCAGATTGACAGCGGCCACATGGGCCGGATCGGTGCGGCTGCGCGCTGATTGCATCGTCACGATGAAGCCAGGTGCCACCGCGTTCACCCTTATGCCATCGTCAGCCCAGGCGATGGCCAGCGATTTGGTCAGTTGTGTCACCGCCGCCTTGCTGGCTCCATAGGCTGGGTTCTTCGGGCTGCCAAAACTGGCATACATCGAGGCGATGTTGATCAGGCTGCCCTTCTGCGCTTTCAGTTGTGGATGAAACGCCTCTGCCGTCCGAAACGTGCCGTGCAGGTTGACGTTGATCACATGTTCGAAAAACGACGGCTCCATTTCCGCGCCGCGAGAGGTGATGGCCGCGCAGTTGACCAGAATGTCCAGGGTGGCTGTCTGTGCCGACAGGGCGCGCACCGCAGCCAGATTGGTCACGTCCAACTGAGTATAGGAAAAGCGGTGGCGGTCCTCTTCGGCCGGTTCCGGCTCGGCCCCCGTGATGTGCACCAAGGCCCCCGCCGCCTGAAAAGCCCGCGCAATCGCGGCCCCAATCCCGGCACGGCTGGCACCGATTACCAGAACTTGCACGCCAGTAAAGTCAAAGAGGCTGGCTGACATTCTGGGCTTCTCCCTACGTCCGGTCGCCGTCCCAGGGTCGATGGTGTGCCCGGCGACCTTGAACCGATCCTGATCTTTGGCCCATCCGCGATTCGGCGCAATAAAATTTTCAATTCAGCGGTTTTGAATATTCGCTTTCCGTGACGTGCCAAAGCGCCGCCCCAAGCTGACGATGATTGTCTGGCACACCACCATGGCGGGCACCTGACTGCGGAAATGGCCCAGTCGCGCCTCGTTCACGTAAAGCACGTGCGTGGAGAGACCGGCCATCGGGCTAAGCTCATTGTCGGTGATCGCCAGCACCATTCGCCCGGCGCGTGCGGCCAGACGGGCGACCTCAACAGTTTCGGTTCTGTAGTCGTCGAAGGTCTTGACCAGCAAAACATCCCTCGGGCCGATGACAAAGGCCTGCTCGGCCCGCATGGCCCCGATGGTGTCGATCAGATGATCAGCCAGCCGGACAAGGGTGCGGATCGCGACCTCTTCCGGATGGTTCAGGAAGAACTGTGCCACCTGAGCCAGCCGCCGTGACAGGGTGCCAGCCCGCGCAATCAATTCGGTCCGCAGCCTTTCATAGTCAAGCGGGGCTAGTCCAGGTTTGGGGGGAAGGTCCGTCAAGCCCTGTTCCTTCCGCCTGTTGGGCCCTCAAAGGGTGCCAGCGACTTTCTGTTCGAAATCCACGATAGACCCGCTCATCGGGACAGAGGCGTCCCCCAACAGGAACACGGCCAGCCGGGCCGCCTCATCGGCGGTAACAAGCCGCCCCAGCGGCATGGCGGCCTCTTCCTCGGCGAGCCAACCGGGGCCACGGCCGAGAACCACGGATTGCATGTGATGTTCGGCGGGAGTGCCGATCCAACCAAGATTGATGGCGTTGACGCGGATGCGGTCAGCCATATGGGCACGTGCGGCGTTGCGGGTCAGCGTCGCCATAGCGCCTTTGGTTGCGGAATAGATCGCAAGCTCCGGCGTGCCACAGTGGGCGTTCATCGACAGGATGTTGACGATTGATCCGGCGGCGCGCCGTGCTGTCATGTCGGCCACCGCCTCTTGCATGAGGAAGAATGCGGCGCGGGCGTTGACGGCGAAAAGCTGATCCCAGATCGCAGGCGTACCCGTCAGGACCGAGGCACGGGTGGTCAGCCCCGCCGCGTTGACCAGCCCGTCGATGCGGCCAAGGCGGTCTTTTGCAGCGCGAGCGATTGCTGCCGGGGCCGCGGCGTCGGACAGATCGGCCACCACGAACGATGCGCATTGTCCCAGTTCCGCAGCGGCCTTTTCGCATCCAGTGGCATCCCGGTCAGTCAGAACCAGCGCGCCCACATCTTCCGCTGCCGCAAGGCGTGCCACCGCCAACCCAATGCCGCTGGCAGCTCCGGTCACCAGGATCACCTTGTCGGAAAGTCCCAGGTTCATGGCAGCGCCTTGGGATTTGCCTTGAACGTCGGGAACGGTCTACCGGGCTCACCCGTTGGCTTTTGCCGAGGCCCATTCATTCGGAACTGTCCTTCCCGTCTGATCCAGAATGTGATGCAGGTTCCACTGAAAGGACAAAGCCTGTCAATCGGCATGCTTGGAGGGCCAAGTTCGGTTTGCCGTGCAAACGTCAATTCAGGGCATCCGGAGGGGGTTCCGTGCATGGCACAAGTGATCTTTTTCGATGGCCAGCGCCGCGCAGGAAGGGCCATGCGAACGCGCCCAAGCGTGTCCACTCTCGTCAACGCCCGCTCTGTCCGTTGCCCAAAAGTGGACGGTCAACCGACGGCATCTCAATCCCGGACCACGTCGGTTCTGATGTGGCCCTGATGGTCCTCTCAATCCAGTCCCACGCCGCGAAACCCGAAATGTGTGCAATGGTTGTAGCTTTTATCGACCGTCCAAGGTGGCAGTTCAACAAGGTTGGCATTCCGGACCACGATCCGGCAACCGCGCAGTGCTATCGGGGGAATGGCCACGGCGCGCTTGCATCTGCTGGAACCAAGAGACTTTTCCGCCGAGGCGGACGGTCGGCGTTCTTGGCATGAATGCCGCACGTCATTTGTTCAATCGGCCGGGCATCGTCATCGGCACATCGCCGGACCCGAAGCGACCATCGCGCGGACGCAGTTTGGTATGACGATCAAGCTGGAAAAGCTGGCCGCGCAGGCCGCAAGATCAACTCCAGGACTTTCAGCAAAGTCAGACGTGAAGTGAGCGTCAAGTCAGTCGCGGGGATTGTGTCTGGTTCGTCGCATATCTTACATGTCCAGAAATAAGGGATGCGAATGGCGCATGTCTGGTGTCGCGCAAGCGCGTTGAAGTCTCGGTCCAGCGCGTCCGCAGCGACCATGACCGTGTGGACGGCATCGGACTTGCGTCGGGGAATTGATCCTCCGCTTCGGTGCCAGATCCTGCGCCTTTGCCACGGTCCGCACCACATCCGTCCGAAATGCCAAGGCCCTGATTTGGCCAACGGATTGCATCGTTTGCGGCAAAATATTCAAGTGTGGGAGCTGCGCCAAACCGTGTCAGGTCCAGTTTAACGACGCGACTTGCCAAGGGCCGCGGACCATTGCTCTCGCGAAATCTTGCGTGCAGCAGACGTCATTTTCGGCTCAAATCTGACGGAAGGTTTTGGCAGGGGCATCTGATGGCCGATGGTTGCAAAGGCCATTGCCGCGACCCCTAGGGTGCCCATTTCTTCGACCTGTGCCGCATGGACCGAAGCGCCAAGCAGGTCGGCCTGGATCTGCATCAAAAAGCCATTGCCTGACGCCCCGCCATCAGCCATCAGCCCGGCAAGCGCGTGGCCGACATCCCGCGCCATCGCGTCATAGACGTCGGTGATCTGGTGGGCGATGGCCTCGAACGTGGCAAAGGCCAGATGGGCGCGGGTGGTGCCGTGCGTCATGCCGGTGATTGTGCCCGTGGCAAGGTCGTCCCAATGTGGGGCGCCAAGTCCGGCCAGCGCTGGCACAAACACCACGCCCTGCGACCCGGCCACGCTTTGCGCCAGATCGGACAGGTCGCTGGCATCCGCCAGCCCCATCACCCCGGCCATGAAAGCTGCAGCCTGCGCGGAGACGGTGATATTGCCCTCCAGCGCGTAGGCGGTGCCATTGGCGTCAGTCCAGGCGATCGTGCCCGAAAGCCCGTTGCCTGAACTCACCCGGCCCGGTGTCAGCACCATCAGCGAGGACCCTGTCCCGAAGGTCGCCTTCACGGCCCCCGGCGTTCTTACACCATGGCCAAACAGGGCGGCGTGACTGTCACCCATCATCGCACGGATCGGCACGCCGGCGGACAACGCGCAAACCCCGGCAGCCGTCTCGCCAAAGTGCGAATCCGAGGGCATCGGCGCGGCCAGAACCCCGGGCGGCACGCCAAAGACCGCACAGAGTTCCGGGCTGAAACGCAAGGTGCCGGTGTCAAACACCTGCGTCCTTGAGGCGTTGGAATGGTCGGTGGCGAAGGACTTCCCGCCGGTCAATTGCCACAAGAGCCAGCTGTCCACCGTGCCCGCACGCAGCCGCCCCAGCCCAGCCAGAACCTTGGCTTGCGGCACTTGGCGCATCACCCAGCCCAGTTTTGAGGCCGCAAACAGTGGGTTGATCCCCAGACCTGTCGCCGCCAGAACCGCGGGGCCATGACCTGCGGCGATCAGGGCGGCGCAATCCTCACGTGTGCGGCGGCATTGCCAGATGATCGCCGGGCAGATCGGCTGACTGGTTTCGGCGTCCCAGACCACCAAAGTCTCACGCTGGTTGGCTATGGCCAAAGCCGCCACCGGCAGCCCGGTCGCCACAATCGTACCAAGGACGGTCTGCACACTTTCCCAGATCGCTTGCGCCGATTGTTCGGCCCAGCTCGGCTGCGGATAGTGCGTGGTCAAGGGCACCGAGGCCCGCGCCAGCACTTGCCCAGCGGGAGAGATCAGCACGGCTTTGGTGTTCGTCGTGCCCTGATCAATCGCCAGAACGTTCATCTTGCTGCGCCCCGTCTGCCAGATCGGTCGCCGGACCACTCCAACGCCCGCCCGATAGATCGCCGGGCCGCAGCAGCGATGCCCTCCGCGCTCAACCCATATTCCTGGAACAGCCATCCGACCGAACCGGTTGGCACAAAGCCGGGAAATCCCACCCGCTCCACCGGGACCGGCATGTTCGCCGAGGTCAGTTCTGCCACCGCCCCGCCAAGGCCGCCGCGCACGGAAGCTTCTTCCACCGTGACAATCGCGCCGGTTTCACTTGCGGCCAGCAGCACGGCCGCGTCATCCAGTGGATTGATCGTTGCCATGTTCAGCACCCGCGCCGACACGCCTTCGACAGCCAGCAGATCGGCAGAAGCGGCCGCCAGATGCACCGTGGTCCCGCAAGCGATGATTGTGACGTGGTCGCCGTGCCGCACCAGTTCAGCCTTGCCAGCCCGAAACACCCGATTGGGCAGGTCCAGATCGGGCACCGGCATCCGGCTCAGCCGCAGATAAACCGGACCGTCATGGGCTGCGGCCCATTTCACCGCTTCCGCCGTCTCCCACGCGTCGGCGGGCGCTACGACGGTGATGGCGTTCAACACCCGCAACCACGCGAAATCCTCAATCGAATGGTGCGTCGGCCCCAGTTCGCCGTAAGCCACGCCAGAAGATTGACCGACCAGCTTCACGTTGAACCCAGCATAGGCGATGTCGGCCTTCACCTGCTCCAAGGAACGACTGGTCAAAAAGCAGGACGCCGCCGAGACAAAGGGGATTTGCCCGCCATTGGCCAGACCAGCACCGACGCCGACCATGCACTGTTCGGCAATGCCGACATTGATCACGCGGTCGGGGAAACGTTTCTGAAAGCTGTTCAGCTTGGAGGACCCGACGGAGTCATTGACCACAACGCAGATGCGCGGATCGGCAGCGGCCAATGCTTCCAAAGTCGCGACCCAGGCTTCCCGGCAATCGGTGAAACCTGCGGCTTGTGCGGCTGCATGCGCCATCAGATCAACTCCTCCATCGCTTGCGCGAATTGCGCGGCATTGGGCACGCCATGATGCCAATTCGCCTTGTTTTCCATAAAGGAAACGCCTTTGCCCTTCACCGTATTGGCAATCACCGCCAGCGGTTTGCACCGCCCTTTGGCAGAGGCGCCCAGAACTGCGAGCAGCGCCTGCGGATCATGACCATCGACCATCTCTACCTGCCAGCCAAACGCCCGGAATTTGTCATCCAGCGGATCAAGGCCGTTGGTGTCTTCGGTGCCCGCGCCTTGTTGCAAACGGTTGCGGTCGACGATCAGGGTAAAATTCTCCAGCTTGCGGTGGCCAGCGGTCATTGCCGCTTCCCAGTTGGAGCCCTCTTGCAACTCGCCATCTCCTGTCAGAACGAATGTTCGGTAATCGCGCCCGGTGATCTGCCCGGCAATCGCAATACCCAAAGCCACCGGCATGCCATGGCCCAGGGGCCCGGTGTTGGTCTCGATCCCCGGCAGATAATTGCGGTTGGGATGGCCGTTCAGCTTTGATTTCGCCTGCATGTAAGTTGCGAGCCAGCTTTCCGGAAAATAGCCCGCCGCACTCAATGCTGTATAAAGCGCGCCGGTCGCATGGCCCTTGGACATGATGAACCGGTCGCGGGTTGGCAGATCGGGTTGTTTGGGGTCAAAGCGCAGGATGCCGAAATACAGCGTTGCCATGATGTCGATGGCCGAGAAATCGCCACCCGGATGGCCCAGTTGCGCCTCGTAAACCATCTGAAACGCGCGCCTGCGCATCCAAAGCGCCTTTTGCCGGATCAGGGTCACGGTGTCATTTGTCATATGTGAGCGGTTCGCAGTCATCATGCCTCAAAAGCGGTGCGGGTGAAAAAGCTGCGGTTCAACTTCACCGCCGTGGTGGTAGATTGGCCAGCCGAGATAGCGGGTCACCGCCTCGTTCACGACATCCGCATGATGGCCGCGCACCATGGCCACGTGATGTTCAAACCCGTTTTGCGTCACAAAGCGCAACAGGCGGCGCAGGTCAGTGACCTTGGTCACCGCAATGCCGCCGTCCATACCGAACGGATGGTCGGTAAACTCGCCCTCGCCCAGATAGCACTTCAGCGTGCCCGCACTGTCATCCGACGACAGCCGGAAATAGGTCATCGGCCCGGCCTTCACCTTGCCCTTGACCGCCCCGAAACACTTTGATCGCCCGATGACTTCGCCCAGCACATCCAGTTCGGAAATCTCCGGCGTGCTGCCGATGAAGCTTTTGGGAAAGTTGCCGCAATGCGTGCAGACGCACAGGTCTTTCTCGTGGCCGTAGTTGTTGTTCCAGTCAAGGATCGCCGGTGGCGCGCCCGAGGCCAAAGCCAGCGCATACATCGACAAGCCACCCATGATGTCCACCTCACAGGCCGAGGGCATCAGCTCTTCGCCCATCATCGACATGGTGACGCAGGTGGCACAGCCGAAATTGTCCTGCAACGACCGCCAGCACTGAATGGCCGAGGCGTCACATTCATTCGCCTCGATCCAGCGGTTGACAGCCAGCGTCCACTTCGCCTGTTTCAGGATTTGTCCCGGCTGGATATGGGCCGGAATGGTGCCGTAGGCCTTGATCTTCTCCATCTTGGCCAAAAGGTCAGGCTCGTCATCCCTGATCGCCCCGGCCGCGCCCATCATTTCGGAAAGATCGACGGTCACCACGGTAATGCCCGAGGCCTGCAACAGCTTTTCGGAATAGCGCATGGTCTGGAACGCCCCGGTCCGCGCCCCGATCGCTCCCAGCCGTGCGCCACGCAGGCCGCGCACCGTGCGGCACAGCCGGGCAAACCGCTCCAGATCCGCACCAAACTCCGCGCCGCCAGTGTCGTACGTATGTTGGGTCGTTTCAGTGAACTTCACGCCATATTGCCAGAAGTTGTTGGTCACGCTGATCTTGCCGCAAAATGCATCGCGGCGTTGGTTGATGGAAACCTTGTCAACCTCGTCGTTGCTGGCTTGCAGCAGGATCGGCACGTCCAGCTTTGCGCGGTTGACCAGTTCGGCAATCGCTATTTCATCGCCAAAGTTGGGCAAGCAGATCACCAAACCGTCCAGTTTGCCGGCCTGGGTTTTGAAATGCCGCGCATATAACTCAGCATCCGCAATGCTTTGCACTGCGCCATTGGCCGTCGCCTCGTAGGGTAGCGTCACCGCATCAACCCCCAGACGGGCGAGTTGGGCCAGAACCTCGTCTCGCGCCGTCTTGCACGGTGCCGGGCTGAAGAAGGCCCGGGAGCCTATGACGACACCCAAAGTAACCTTGCGGTGGATGGTAAGTGACATGGCTCTCATCCTCGAATGTTTTCGAATGCTGGCGATTGTTAGCGTTTTACCAAGGCGATTCACAAAATACAAGGCCAGGACCACCGGAGGTTTGCTCTGGACAGTTGAAAAGTCAGTTTCGCTGCTTTCCGAGGCTGGAATCAGGTCACCTACTGGCAACTGCGCGAACGGGTCCTGTGAAAAAGAAAGCATTTGACATTTAACGAAGTCAATCATCAGGTTTTGGGCATGACTATCACATCGGCACGTCCCATTCCGCTGACGTTGCCACCGGGTGCGAATTTCCCTATTGCCCCGCGTTACCGTTCCATTCGGTCTATCAGTCCCGGAGCCTGCCGTGCAGCAAAAACTTAGCGTCGAGCGTGATGGCACCATGGTCGGTCTTCTGTCCGAGCCGCGTCGTCGTCGTATTTTGGAGTGGATCCAGGAAGAAGGTGCCGCAAGGGTCAGGGACCTCGCGACGGCGTTTGGTGTCTCGGATGCGACGATCCGTCAGGATCTGGAACGGCTTGAAACCGAAGGCCAAATCACCCGCGAACATGGCGGCGCTTTTCTAAATTCCGTGCCCGCGCAAGTCGGCACGCTGTCGCTGCATCACCAGGAAAACATGGACAAAAAGCGCAAGATCGGTGCGTTGGCCGCCAGTCTGGTCAAGGATGGCGAAACGCTGATCCTTGACGCCGGGACGACAACGACAGAGATCGCAACACGATTGGTCGGCCGACATGACCTGACCATTATCACCAACGCGCTCAACATCGCACTCATCATGGGGGCCGTGCCCGGCTTTGCGGTCCACATGCCGGGCGGTCAATTCAAAGCGCCGACCTTGTCCCTGTCCGGCGACAAATCCGTTGAGTATTTCCGAAACATCTTCGCCGGAAAGCTGTTTCTGGCCACGGCGGGCGTGGCGCTGGATGCCGGCCTGACCTACCCGTCTTTTGCCGACCTTCAGCTGAAAGAGGCGATGATAAAGGCGGCTTCCCGGGTTTATCTTGTGGCCGACAGCACCAAAATCAACCGCTCCAGCTTTACCCGCCTCGGCGCGTTGGAGGTGGTGCATGCGTTCATCACCGACGACGGCATCTCTGACGCCGATGCGAGGGAGTTCGAGCGCAGAGGCATCGAAGTGCTGATCGCACGCTAGACGCTTCGCGGGGTTGAATCGCGTGTTGCCAAAGTGATTCCATCAGCGCGGGGCATTGGCTTGCCCAAAGCAGATCGCATTTGCCTTCGCTTTCTTTCATGATTTGGCGGTGACGTCACAAGACGTTATCGCCATATGGTCTGGGCGGACAATGCCAACGGTAGCAGCGCTTTCGATTTACCTATTTCCTTTGTTGCCCGAGTTTGAGAACCGCCTGATTGCGTCCAAAGGCTTGCATGGCCTCTTGCCTTGCTTCGGCCCATTCTGCCGACTGTCGGGCCAGAACAAGGTTGATCTCTGACCGCCGTTGATCGGCCCATAGCTCATAACGCATCGACACTTCGGCAGCCAGAACCGGCGGAAGATCGGTTGGAGAGGCTGGCTGATTAAGCTCTGCAAGGAGATTAAGGCTGTTCTGCCGGGCGCGCGCGGCCCGTTCGACGGCAAGCATCTTGGTATCCAGCAGCAATCCGCTAATTTCCGCCAACCGCCGCAACTTTTCCGGATCGTTCATGACTGCCTGGCTTTCGCGCGTTTGCGCATTGCTTCAGCAAACCGGATGGCGGAGGCGACAGTTTTGAAATGTTCGGGCCGGATCGGATCACCAACCTCTACACTCGCATAAATTGCGCGCGCGGTGGCCGGATCACGGTGCAGCGGCACCCCGGCTTCAGATGCTTTCTCCCTAATCCGTGCGGCAATATCGTCAACACCCTTGGCCAGACAGATCGGTGCAGATTTGTCGCCGCGCCGCCATTTGAGGGCAACGGCGTAGTGCGTCGGGTTGACCACCACCACATCGGCCTTGGCGACATCCTGCAACATCTGGGCCAAAGCAATCTCTCGCCCCTTTTGTCGGCGGTGGCCCTTCATATGCGGGTCGCCTTCGCTTTCGCGTTGCTCTTCCACCATCTCTTGCCGGCTCATCATGTTGCGGCGTCGATGTTGCAGCCATTGCCACCCGTAGTCGATCACGCCAAAGCCGAGACTGGACAGAAAGGCCAAAAACAAGAATTGGCGGACGATTTCAGCCATGAGAAGGCCGGATTGCCCCGCCGAAAGCCGCGGGCTCATCAGGACCGAATTGGCATAGGTCTGGATCAGCACCATGGACAGCACGCAAACCACGGTAATTTTCAGCAAGCTCTTGCCAAAGGAAAACAGCCCGTCGCGGCCAAATTTTTGACCCAATGCTTTGAGGGGAGAGATGCGCGACAATTTCGGCATGATGCGTTCTGCAGAGACAGTAAAGCCGCGTTGCACGGCAATTGACGCAATGGCAGCCCCCATCGGCAGCACCAAAAACGGCAAGGCTGGAAGGCCAAAGCTCATCAAAAGCCCCATCATCGGGGCACGCGCCGATGTCACCAGCAACTTTCCCACGCGGTCCGATTGTTCGATCAGCCCGGTCGCGGCGGTTCCCAGACTGTTGACTGCAAAATTGCCAGCGAGGGCTATGGACAAGACGACTCCGCCGTAAACAGCAGCCGTGGTCAGGTCAGCCGATCGGGGGACATCCCCCCGTTTGCGCGCGTCATCCAGCTTCTTTTGCGATGGAGCGTAGGACTTTTCGGTATCGTCATCCGCCTCACTCACGGAGAAAACCTCTCCGGATTGGCAAGAAATGCGTCAAATGTTTGCATGCCGATCGCAAGGACAAGCGGAACGATGATCGCCATCAGGACGAGGGCGCCACCGGTCAGAAGCGGTGCCCCAACAAGTGACACTGGCATCTGCGGCATGGCGCGGTTGATCACCCCCAAAGCAAGGTTGTAGATGACCGAGGCAATGACGAAGGGGGCGGCCAGAGAAAAGGCCAGAATTGTGCCCTGCTCTACCCGCAGCAAGCCCCAGCTTGCAAAGTCGGATGCGCTTGGAAAATGTCCGGCCGGCAGAAAGTCGTAAGACAGGATAAGCAGGCTTGCCGCCTTGACATGCAGGTTTGACCGCACGGCGAGTGCTATGGTGGCCATCGTCAAAAGGTTGCCGATCGCCGGCTGAGGCTCTGGCGTAGCACCGCCAAACAGCTGCGACAAAGAGGTGGTTTGGGCAATGATCATCCCGGCCGTTTGCATGGCCAGAATGAAAAGCCGCATGCTGATGCCAAGGGCCAGTCCGGCAAGAACCTCTTCGGCAGCGGCCATGGGAATCGAGGTTACGGTCTGCAACCGCGTCCCGACCGCCGGAAGCACGATGGCGGACAACGCCAGCGCGAGGACCAGTCGAACGCGCTGCGGCACGACCTGTTCGCCAAAAGCCGGCATCAGGGAAACCGCGGCACTGACCCGCAAAAAGACCAGCACCGCCACCCAGATCCACGCCTGCGTGAAGCCGGAAAATCGCGTCAGTTGCGCTAATAGCTCATTCATACCGGAACCACACCCACCAAGGCCGGCCGCGCTTCCATCCCGATCTCTTCATAGGACAAAACCGGGACGGAAAGGCCTTTCGCTCCGGCGACTGTCCGTAAAAAGCGCCTGCGAAGGGTCGAGGTGACCAAAGCGGGAAAGGTTCCGCTTTCGGCGGCCTTGTTCAGATTTTCGGCTAGGCCATTGGCCAGTCTGCTGAATTGATCCGGTGGCAATGCCACGTCGCGTTGCCCGCGGTCCCCGTCGATCTGATGCGCGGCAAAGGTCTTTTCCCACTCGGGCGAAAGTTGGATAAGCGGAATTGTTCCGTCAGCCCGGCGCAACTCGGCCACCAATTGAAAGCCAAGGCGCTGGCGCACGTGTTCGCAAATCGCCTCAGGCGTGGGCAAGCTGCGCGCTTCGGCGACCGCATCCAGGATCAAGGGCAGGTTCCGGATGGAAACACGCTCTTCCAGCAGCAGGCGCAGCACCGTCAAAAGCGTATCGACCGGCACTTTGTCCGGGACAAGTTCATCCAACAGCCGCTTGTTTTGCTCGGCGCGAACAGGGTCGGAAACCTTGGTAAACTCTTCCAGCAAGCGCCGCAGACCGCGCAGCGACAACAGTCGCGCCAGGTTGGCTTTGATCACCTCCAGCAAATGCGTGGCCAGAACTTCTGGAGGAGACACCACCGTCAGCCCGGCAAAAACCGCGTCCTCCTGCAAATCGGGCCTGATCCAGCGTGCTGGAGCACCGTAAACCGGCTCTTTGACGTCAATGCCTTCCGGCGCCGTCACGCCATCGCCCAGCAATACAAGCGCACGATCCGGCAGCAGTTTGTTGCGCACCTTTTCAACCCCTTGCAGGCGGATCGCATAGGTTCCGGGGTTCAGGGTGGCCTCATCCGTCAAGCGGATCTCTGGCAGGATCAGCCCGAAATGCGATGCGACATGGTTGCGCATATTGGCAATCCGCGCGTCCAGGCCGGTCGCCGGATCCAACACCATCGAAACCAGATTTTGCGCAAATTCGATGTGAATTTCGTCAAAGTCGAGGATATCACCGATGGATTTCTTGGTATGCTCTTTTGAGGCAACCGGGGCCGCGACCGGGGCCGTCAAGCTGCGTTTGTGGGCGCGCCATGCGGCTGCAACCAAGGCCACCGCACCCAACATGAAGGGGAAGAACGGCATTCCCGGCACCAGCGCTATCAACGCCATCAGCAAGGCCACCGTCCCCAATGCGCCGGGATACCGCCCCAGTTGCGCAAAGAACGAGATGTCGGTTGCCCCGACAGCCCCGCCTCTGGCCAGCAGAAGCGCTGCACCGACCGAAATGATCACGTCCGGAATCTGGCTGACCAGACCATCCCCAACAGTCAATATCGCATAGGTTTCAAAGGCCTTCGCCACTGGCATGCCGTGGACAAAGACGCCCATGATCAGGCCCATCACGATGTTCAGCCCGGTGATCATCAAACCGGCGACGGCATCGCCTTTGACGAATTTCGAGGCGCCGTCCAGTGATCCGAAGAAGTTGGTTTCGGCAAGCTCCTTTTCGCGTCTGATTTTCGCCTCGGTGTGGGTGATGGCACCCGCTGCCATATCAGCGTCAATGGCAAGCTGTTTGCCGGGCATGCCGTCCAAGGCAAACCGCGCGCCAACTTCGGCCATCCGGCCCGCACCTTTGGTGATGACCACAAAGTTCACGATCAGCAAAACAAGGAAAATCACGATGCCTTGCAGAAGGTTACCGCCCATAATGAACTCGGCAAAGCCTTGGATCACGTGACCTGCGGCGCCGGTTCCGGTGTGACCCTTTCCAATGATCAGCTTGGTCGACGACACGTTCAACGACAGGCGCAGCATCAGGGAGGCGAGCAAAATCGTCGGGAACGCCGAGAATTCCAATGGTCTTTCGATGAACAGCGTCACGGTCAGCATCAGGATCGCCAGCGCGAACGACAGGGCAAGGCCAATATCCAGAACCCAGGCCGGAACCGGCAAAACCATCATCAGAATGACGCCCATCAGGGCGAGGGCCAATAGAATGGTCGGGCGAAACAAAACTGCCGGGTCGATCTTGAATCCGTTCACTAAGAGTTTCCTCCGATAATCGGCCCTCTGGCCCCGACCAACGGAACTATGGAACCAAAACCGCCTTCGGCACCGGCCTGCAGCAATGGAAAGCTGTTCTCACGCAGGGCAGGTTCGGACGCAGCCGTCGCCAGTGCAGGTCCGGCATCCGGGCCGGAAAGGACGGCCTTCACCTGATTGAGGTAGGTCTGCGCCAGATCCGGCGTGCGGGAGTGATAGGCCGCCACCGCATCCGACCAATTCCCCGTCTCCTGGTAAAGCGACTGCAAAAACTGGGCGGCGTAGGTTGCATTTTTCACTGGGTCAAACATGTCATCAAACGACGCGAAGGCTTTGCCATGCCAGCGGATATTCAACTGAAAGCAACCGATGTCGAAGGTTCCGGTGCCATCCGCCTGATGAGTTTCCGCAGCAGTTATCGCGGCTGTCTTGGAGTCGTAGAACGTGCCTTTGCCGTCCGCATTGATGGTCCACGGCCAAGGTCCGAATGACCCATCAAGGCGTCGGCCCGTCTCAACCCGCGAAATCGCGAGAAGGATATCAATCGGCACGCCCACCACCTTCGCAGCCTGCGCGGCAGCCCGGTCACACGACTGCGCGGGATCAACCGCAGCCTCAACCCTTTGCGACGTCAAAATCTGAAACGTCAGCAACACCACACGTGCAGCCGTTCTGGCCATGGACGAAATCTTCACGGGTTTTCCCCTGTTCGGCCCAGTTCTTGGGTCGTTCCCGCAAAGCTAACCGCCAAACCTTACTGAGCCGTAACTTCCCGGCCCAGGAAATCGTCTTTTCAACGGGACCAGCCCGATGCAGCCCGTGCGCTAATCGCCAATCGGATAGCGCACATAGGCCAGCCGCCGCGAGTCCGGCGCCCAAGAGTTGACGTTGATCGTACCCTGCCCGCCGTTGAAGCTGTCAAGATCGCGGATGACCGATCCGTCCGGGTCCATCGTCCGCAGGATCACGGCTTTGTCGGACGGATGGCCAAGGGTGCCCTCGGGAAAGCTGATATAGGCGTAAATCTCGCCATCCGGTGCTGGATGCGGAAACCAGTTCACGCGGGGGCCATGGGTCAATTGCTGCACGCCGCTGCCATCGGGACGCATGCGGAAAATCTGCGCGTCGCCGGGACAGCGGCCCCCCGCTTCAGAGTTGAAATAGACCCAAGCGCCATCGGCTGAAAACTCCGGGCCATCGACCGGGCAGCTGCCATCGGTCAACAACCTATCGTCACCGCCCGCCGAAGGAATCGTGCAAATTCGGGTCACGACGTGCCCCGCCTCGTGCTCCAGCCCGACATAAGCCAAGGTTTTGCCATCCGAAGAGATGCCGTGCAGGTAGTATTTGAACCTGCGTGCCGGGTCTTTCGGGTTCGAGACGCGTTCTGGTACGCCGCCCGTGAGGGGCAAGACGTAAAGATGCCCGTCGTTGGCGCTGACGTAAACCAGCGTTCCATCCGGTGAGATCACATGGTCGTTGTTCAAATCCTCGATCGGGGCGGAGTTGATCCGGTGCGGCCCGTCCTGACCATCGGGTGAGATGCGGAACAAACGGCCATCGGCGTTGTAAACCAGCCAGTGACCGTCCGGCGTCCAGTTTGGGGCTTCGATCAGTTCGGCGGTGTCATAGATCACCTGCGCGCCGCTGCCATCGCGGTGGATCACCACCAACTCACTGCGCTGTCGCGGCAAAAGACGCCGGGCTTGGTTGGAAGGGCGCAAAGATCGTGGAAGGGCCATGGCATAGATCCTGATGATTGCAGCAAAAACGTCATTGCCGGATGACTGACTGTCAGGCGACGAAGCAGCGTCAAGCCGGATGGTTGCTAAGAAGGCTCCGCCAACTGTGCCATCGGGATCAGCGCGCCGGGGTGGCGAACGACCCGGCAAGCCATGGCATGACCGACGCGCATGGCGGTTTCGCAGGAATGGCCTTGTAAAAAGCTGGCCAGAAACGCGCCGTTGAAGCTGTCTCCGGCGCCGGTCGTGTCAAGGGGTGTGACCATGGGCAAACCTGAGACGGCAATTTCCTGGCCAAGATGCCGCGCAACCGGACCTTTCGCCCCGTTCTTCACCACAACCGTATCGGCTCCAAGGGCGTCGTAACGCGCCAGCGTCGCCTCTGGCGTGCCATCGCCGAACAGCGCTTGTTCATCGTCAAAGCTGGGCAGGATCAGCGCGCAGGCTTTTGCCGCCGCTGAAATCACCGACCGCGCGGTTTCGTCATCGCTCCAAAGCCGGGGCCGGTGGTTGGGGTCAAGCACGGTCAATGCGCCGCGTTGCCGTTGAGCGGCCAGTTGAAAGATCAGATTGGCTCTCGCCTCGGGCGACAGGATTGCCAAAGTGATGCCAGACAGATGGATCACGTCCGCCTCTGCCAGCGCAATTGCCAGACGGGCCGGGTCATCGGCCAAGGTGCGCGCGGCCGAGGCATCGCGCCAATAAGAAAAGCTGCGCTCGCCCTTTGTCAAAGAGATGGCATAAAGGCCGATGCTGCGGGTCGGATGGCGCTGGATATGCCGGGTGCCGATGTGGTTTGCAGTCAGAAAAGCCACGGCGCGGTCCGAAAAGGGGTCAGTCCCCACGGCGGTCAGATAGTCAACCGACCAACCGTCTGGCAAGGCCGCGCGGGCATACCAAGCGGTGTTGAGTGTATCACCCGCCACCCCCAGCCGCCAAAGGTCATCGCCCGCGCCAGAAAGCTCTATCATGCATTCGCCGACGGCAAGAAGACGCTTCACCTTGCGGCCTCTTCAGTCAGGACTTCGGACATCGGACGGATCAGCATTTCGTGCAAGATGGAGATCGTCTGGGCGCGCAGCACTTCCGGGATCGAAACGATCCGGGACACTCCGTCATATATACCTGCGGCGGTCTGGTCTTTGGCCGCTGCCAACAGCAAAGTCGCGCGCGGGTCGCGCAGTTCATAGGCCGGGCAGTCGTGCGTGCTGCCACTGACATGGCGCAACCATGCTGCCGTCGCAAAGGCGAAGGGACGCAGGTCTTGCGCCTTGGAGACAGCCGAAAAGATACGTTGCGGCATCTTTTCAGAGCCATCCATGGCGATCTGAAAGGTCTGGTGGGCGATGGATGGGTTTTCAAACCGGGTTGCCAGATCGTCGGCATAGCGGCCAGCGTCAAAGCCCGCCATCGGTGCCAAGGTGGAACGCGCGGCCGAAAAGTGGCGTCGAACCAAGGCCGCAAGTGCAGGGTCGGCCATTGCGTCACGCACATATTGGTGCCCGGAATGAAAGCCTGCATAGGCCAGCATGGAATGCGTGCCGTTCAGCATCCGCAGCTTCATCGCCTCATAGGGCGCCACATCGGTGACAAAGATCACGCCAGCGGCTTCCCAGTCAGGGCGGCCAAGCGGGAAATGATCCTCGATCACCCATTGGCAGAAGGGTTCAGTCTCAACAGCGGCAAGGTCGGTGCAGCCGGTCAGATCTGCGGCGTCGGCGAGGGTTTGCGGCGTCGCAGCCGGTGTAATGCGGTCCACCATCGCGGAGGGAAAGGCCACGTTTTGCGCGATCCAACCGGCCAGATCGGGCGACAGCCGGCCTGCAAAATCCACAACTGCGTCGCGCAGAAGCGCGCCGTTGTCCGGCAGGTTGTCGCAGCACAGCACCGTGAAGGGCGCGGTTCCGGCATCGCGCCGCAGACGCAACGCCGCGGTCAAGAGGCCCAATACGCCTTGCGGGTGGTTGGGGTTGGCCAGATCGGCTGCGACAGCCGGATGGGCCGGGTCACAGGTCCCTGTCGCGCGGTTCAGGCCGTAAGCCTTTTCGGTCACCGTCAGACTGACAATCCGGCAAGAAGGCAGGGCCATCGCGGCCAACACCGGGCCGGGATCGCCCGCCGAACACAGCGCCCCGGCGATAGAACCGACGACATGGGCCCGGGTGGCCGTTTCCCGCTCGATCAACGTGTAAAGCCCGTTCTGCGGGGCGATTTCATCCACCACCCGCATCGACCGCAGCGAGACGCCCAAAATCCGCCAATCCCCGCCCGAGGCGGCCAGCGCAAGATCGGTCAAAGCCGCCTGATGCGCCTTGTGAAACGCGCCAAGACCCAAATGAACAATGCCGATGCCATGCCGGGCCGGATCATAGCCAGGACGCAAAGCCGCGGGCACTTGGGTCAAAGAGGTCAGTCGCATAAGGTTTTCCTGCGTTACTTTGGCGCGATCCTAAACCGACTGTTCGGGAATGACAGACGAAACTGTGGGGTAGTCCAAAACCGAGCCCAACAAAGGCCCCATCGCAGAACCACGCGACCTTGATGGCCCAAGTGCCCGCCCCCCGACCATCGGCGTAATTAGAGTTGAGACAAGGAGTTGATCTGCGGCAAGGTCCGGCTCCTGCGATGACCCACGCAAAGTTTGCGCCTCGGATACCAAAGTGGCGCGGTCTGGCGCCAATCGTGCTGTCAGACCGCGGTCGCCGGACCGTTCTGGATGATCTCCTGAATTTCAGCCGTCACCGAGTCCAGAATGACGTTGATGGCGCGGCTGGCGGCATCGGGGTCGCCCGCCACCACGGCATCCCGCAGCGCCCGATGAAGCGGAAAAGACGCCAGACCAAAGTCATTCCGGCTGAAGGGGTTATCGTCTGACCGTTCCAAGGCCTCGCCCAGACGTTGCAATATTTGCCCAAACATCGGGTTGCCAGAGGCATCGTAGATCGCATCGTGAAACGCGCCATCCGCCTTGCGCCATGGCTTGCCGGAATCCACCACCGCCAGCAACTCATCACACAGGCGGTTGATCTCGGCACGCTGCGCGTCGCTGGCGTTCACAGCGGCCTTGCGCACAACCTCGGTTTCCAAAGTGCGGCGCACTTCCACCAGGCGCAACAAGGCCTCGCCGGACAGGCGGACCATGACCGGCACATGCCCAGCCGAACTTTGGACGCGGGCGGTCAGATAGGTGCCATCGCCCTGCCTGCGCCGGATGATGCCCAGACCCTCCCACCGGTTCAACGCCTCACGGATGGTGGACCTGCCCACCGAAAGATGCTCGGCCAGCGAAACTTCGGGCGGAAGGCGGTCACCGACCCTCAGGCCAGCCCGTTCAATCATCTCGGCAAGCGCCACCATCACCGCTTCGCCGCGCGAACGGCTTTCCAGCGGCTCCAGATAGCTTAGCGCGGTTCTGCTTGCCAAGTGAGACCTCCAACTGGTACGCGGCGCGGACCCGGTGCCCTTCTGCTTTGCCAGCTGGGCCGCGGCGGCGCAACTGATCTTTCAGTCAACCGTCAGGTGCAATTCCTCTGTCAGCGCTTTCACCAGCAGGTCAAGTTGCGCCTGCGCGGTGTAACCTTGCACCGAAACCCGGACGATGTGGTGGTCTTGCCAGCGGAAACACGGGATTTCGATGTGCCAATGGTCCATCAGCCGGGCCTTCAGCGTATCAGGCTCAAACGGCGGCATCGGCATCGACACCATCAGCGGCGCACAGAATTCCGGCGAGGACAGCGGTGCAAGACCGGTGAGGCTGGCCATTCTTGCGGCGGTATCCTGCGCCGTTCTTTGGCATTGGCGGCTGACGGCATCCCAATTATGGGCGTGACGAAACGCTATGGCATCAGGCACAGTAAGCCAGGCGGAGGGGTCATGCGTGCCCTGCATCTCCAGACTGTCAATGAAGGCGGTGCTGAAAAAGGGTCCGGGATCGGCGCCGCTGGCGTTCTCTTGCCAGCCGTGGCTGATGACCAGAGGATTGATCATCGCCTGACATTCGGGCCGGACGTAAAGGAAAGCCGAGCCTTTGGGGGCCATCAGCCATTTATGGCAATTGCCCGCGTAGAAATCGGCGCCCAGGGCGTCAAGGTTCAGCGGGATATGGCCGGGAGAGTGGGCGCCATCAATCACCGTCCAGATGCCGCGCAGCCTCGCCTCGGCCACGGCGGCCTCGATCGGGAAGACGAGGGCGGTGGCAGAGGTGATGTGCGACAGGAACAAAACCCGGGTCCGGTCGGTAAAGCCGTCACGGATGGCTTGCGTGAAAGGCTCTGCGGCGGTCAGCGGCAAGGGGACCTTGACCTGCACGATCTTCGCCCCGGTCTTGCGACAGACATAGGCCCATGTCTTTTCCAGTGCGGCATATTCGTGGTCTGTCGTCAGAATCTCATCCCCGGGTGACAGGTTCAGCGACTGCGCCACCACGTTCAGCGCATAAGTGGCGTTCATCTGGCCGACGACATTCTCCGGCGAGGTTCCCAGTTCACCCGCCATTGCCGAACGGGCGTTCAGCATCCATTGCGACAACCCGCGCTTGGGGTCCATGAAGGCAACCGGCTGGCGTTCCAACTGCACCTGCCAGTCCTGATAAGCTTTGAAAACCGGCTTGGGGCAAGCGCCATACGAACCGTGGTTCAGGAACACCACATCCGGATTAAGAAGGAATTGTTTGGCCAGATTGTCGTTCATCGCATCCTCTTTCAGCGGCCTTTCAGCGTCGGGTCCAGCGCATCGCGCAACCCGTCGCCGAACAGGGTGGTCGCCAGTACGGTGATGGCAAGGGCAGCCGTCGGAAACACCGCCATATGCCAGTAAAAATACATGAAATTCATGCCGGTGTTGATCATCTGGCCCCAGCTTGGCGTGGGGGGCGGTACACCGATACCAAGGAAGGACAGGCTTGCCTCCAGCATCATCGCCATCGGTATCGACAGAACAAACCCCACGATGACCGGAGAGATTGCGTTGGGGATCAGGTGGCGGCGGATGACGTAAGCCGGGCTTGCCCCCAAGGCAAGGGCGGCCCGCACATAGTCCTTTTCGCGGAAGGATTTGATCTGGGCGCGCACCAGCAGGCAGACCTGCACCCAGCCGAACAGAGCGGCCACGGTGATGATGGTCAGAAAGCCGCCACCGCTGAGCGCGCCCAGAAGCATGGCGGCCAGCAAAGGCGGGACCACGGAAAACAGCTCGATCAACCGCAGAATGAACCAATCCGCCGTGCCGCCGTAGTAGCCCGCGATGGCCCCCAACGGCAGCCCGATGGCGACCGAACAGATCGCGGCGGCGAAACCAATGCTCAGCGACACCCGTGCGCCAAACACGATGCGGGTGAAGAAATCGCGCCCCAGATCATCAACGCCGAACCAGAATTGACCCGACGGCGGGGCCAACGCTTGCTTGAGGAAATTTTGCGCGTCAAAGCTGGTTGGGGTGATCAGACTGGCGAAAACCGCGGCCAGAATGATCACCAGCAGGATGGCTCCCGACGCCAGTGCCGCCTTGTTGGCGCGAAAGCGCAGCCATGCCATCTGGCGGGGGCTAAGGTGGTTCATGCGCGTCCTCCCAGCCTGATCCTTGGGTCCAAAAGCGCATAGGCGATGTCGGACAACAGGTAAGCCACGCAAAACATCATGGTGATCATCAGGATGAGCGACATCTCCAGCGCGTAATCCCGCTGACTGATCGAAGAGACAAAATACGCGCCAAGGCCCGGCACGCGAAACATCGCCTCCACAAAGATCGACCCGGTGGCGGTGCCGATGAACATGGGCAAAAACACGGTGACCATGGGAAGCGAGGCGTTGCGCAACACGTGCTGAAACAGGATGCGCCGTTCGGACAGTCCCTTGGCGCGCAGGACGGTGACGAAGGGCCGCGTCAGCACGTCCAGCATGGCCGCACGGGTGTAGCGCGCGTAAGTGGCCAGAGGGATCGTGGCATAGGCGGCGATCGGCAGCACCCATTTCGACGGCTTGCCCCAGCCGGACGCGGGCAACCAGCCCAGCCAGACCGCAAAGATCAGGATCAGCGCCATCGAGGTGACAAAGACCGGTACAGTCAGGCCAAGGGTGGCGAAGGCGGAGGCTAAGTAGTCAACCCAGGTGTTGCGGCGCAAAGCAGCCGCCATCCCTAGTAGTATACCCAAAGGCGCGCCAATCAGCACGCCCAAGCCACCAAGGGTGAGGCTTGGCACCCACGCCCGCCCAAGAAGCTGCAAGACAGTCTCACCCGGGCTTTGGAATGGCACCCCAAAATCGAAATGCGCGACGCCCCACATGTAGCGGAAATATTGCTCCGGCAGAGATTTATCCAAGCCAAGCGAGGCCATAAGCTTGGCCCTCACCGCCTCGGATACCGGCATGTCGTGGCCATCAAACGGCCCACCGGGAACCGCGTGCATCATCAGGAAGATGACGACCGAAACGGCAATGAAGGTGATCAGCGTGGACGCCAGCCTGCGAAGGATGAAGGGGATCATGCGCCTACTCCACTATCGTTTCGACAAGGTGGCCGGGGGCAATTTCGCGCAAATGCCGGTCGCCGGGTTTTCCCTCGGGGTCGGTGATCCGAGGAACCGCAGCCAGCATCGCCACCGGATCAGGAAAGGCCCGGCGGCGGCGCAGCGTTGGGTTCAGGACCGGTATGGCATCCAGAAGTGCGCGGGAGTACGGATGTCTGGCCCCAGAAAACAGCGCCTCGGTCGGTGCCTGCTCCACGATCCGACCATTTTGCATGACAGCGACACGGTCGGTCAGGGCGCGGATCACCGACAGATCGTGGCTGATGAACAGGATCGCCAGCCCCATATCGCGTTGCAAATCCATCAGAAGGTTGATGATTTGCGCCTTGATGGACACGTCAAGCGCCGAGGTCGGCTCGTCCGCCACCAGAACCGAGGGACCAAGGATCAGAGCGCGGGCGATGGCGACGCGCTGGCGCTGTCCACCCGAAAGTTCGTGCGGATAGCGGCCGGCCTGACTGGCATGCAGGCCGACCCTGACCAGCCATTCCAGTGCGTTGGCCCGGCGCGACGTGGCATTGCCCATGGCGTGAATAACCAGCGGTTCGGCCACGATCTGCTCCAGCGTCATCATCGGGTCCAGCGCGGAATAGCTGTCCTGAAACACCACCTGCATCCGGCGGCGAAAGGGTTTCAGCGCTATGGGGTCAAGGTGAGTGACGTCGGTGCCGTCAACCAGAATGCGGCCTGATGTGGGTTCGGTCAGCCGCAGCGCCATCATGCCGGTCGTGGTTTTGCCCGACCCCGACTCCCCCACCAGCCCGAGGATTTCGTTGGGCATCAACGTCAGATTGACCGATTGCACAACGTCGTGGTCAGTGGATTTGGCGAACAGGCCCTGACCGGATTTGAGGCGGTAGGTTTTGGACAGGGATTGGAGTTCCAATGCGGGAGCCACTTGGTCGCTCATTCGGGCCACCAGCAGGCGACGCCGTCCTTTAGCGGTGGCACTTGCGCGGTGCATCTGGCGTCAGCTTTGGCGCAGCGCGGATGGAAGGGGCAGCCGGTGGGCGGATGCGCGGGGTCCGGTGACGCTCCGGTAATTTCGGACAGGCGCTGCTTGCCGGGGGTTTGGCCGGGAATGCTGTTCAACAGCGCCTTGGTGTAGGGATGTCGAGGGCGGTCGAACAGCGCTTGCACCGGCGCCTCTTCCATCACCTTGCCGCCATACATCACCACCACGCGGTCAACGGTTTCGGCGATCACGCCAAGGTCATGGGTGACCATGATCAGACCCATGCCAAACTCTGCCTGCAAGTCCTTGATCAGTTGCAGGATTTGCGCCTGAACGGTGACGTCAAGCGCTGTAGTCGGTTCATCGGCAAACAGAATGCGCGGACGGCAGGACAAAGCCATGGCGATCATCGCACGCTGCAACATGCCGCCGGACAACTGGTGCGGATAGCTGGCCAGAACGCCTTTGGGGTTGCGTATTTCGACGCGGGTCAGCAGGTCTTCAGCTTCCGACCTTGCGGCAGCGGCGGTCATCGGGCGGTGGGTACGGATGGTTTCGCCAATCTGGTGGCCGATGCTGAACACCGGGTCAAACGCGCTCATCGGGTCTTGAAACACCATGGCAGCGGCGCGTCCGCGGACTTTGGCGAGGTCGGCGCGATTGGCGTGCAGGATGTCGGTGCCGCAAAGGGTCAGCGTGTCGGCAGCGATCTTGGCCGGAGGCTCGCGCAGCAGACGCAAGGCCGCCATGCAGGTCACCGATTTGCCAGAGCCACTTTCGCCAACGATGCCAAGGCTTTCGCCCTCATCCAGCGTCAGGCTGATGCCGCGCACGGCTTGCACGACACCTTCCGCCTGCCCGAAGCTGACGCTTAGATTGGCAATGTCCAGAAGCCGCATTCTTGTGCCTTGATAAGGCTCCGGCCCAAGGCGAACCCCGGGCCGGAGGGCGGATTACGGCTTGTCGATGTGGGTGTAGAAGTACAAGGCCAGCTGACGCAGCGGGGTGAAGCCCATCTTGTTGGGGGTCGTGCCCTCGCCAGTCAGGTCCTTGGACACCACGGCATTGGTGACCGGGTGGACGATCGGGATGAACGAGGCGTTGTCGAACAGCACTTGTTCCGCCTGTTGGTACAGCTTGAGGCGGGACGGCCAGTCGGGGTTGGCGTCAGCTGCCGATACCAGATCGTCATAGGCCTTCACATGGTGGTCATGCCGGCCACCATTGAAGAAGATGCCATAGAAGTTCGACGGATCAAGGTAATCGTATTCGTAAGGCGCAAGGAACAGGTTGTTTTTCTTCTTGAGCAGCCCATCCATCCAGTCCTTTTGCGGCAGCATCTTGATGTTCATCGTGATGCCAAGGATGTCTTTGAACTGCGCTTGCAGATATTGCAGCATCGGCGCGGTGATCGCACCGTTATAGCCACCTTGGTCACGAAACCAAATCTCCACCGGGGGGAAGCCTTTGCCATCCGGGTAGCCCGCCTTGGCCATGAAATCCTTGGCCTTGACCGGGTCAAACACCGCCTCATCGGCAATCGCCTGATTGAAGCCCGGATAGCCTGGCGCCAGCAGCGACTTGCCGGGAATAGCGAGGTTTTTCAGTACGGTAGAGGTCAGCTCATCCCGGTTGATCGCGTATTGCAGCGCCTTGCGCACGTTGATGTTGTCAAACGGGGCCGAGTTGAGGTCGAACGAGATATAGGACACCGCAAAGACGGCGTTCTTGGTGTTCTGATTGGGGAAGCTTTTGTCCACAAACGGGATTTGCCCGGCATTGAGGTAAGAGAAGTCAGCCTCGCCTGCCATGAACGCAGGCAGACCCACGTCGGGCTGACCAAGTGAGGGGTCAATGCTCAACTCGTCCACCGTGGGTTGCCACGGGCCGGTGTATTTGGGGTTCTTCACCAGAATCATCGAGTTGTTCGACTTCTCCCAGCTTTTGACCATGAACGGACCAGAGGCGACCAGCGTATCGACATTGGCGGCCCATTCGTCACCAACCTTGTCCCAGACGTGCTTTGGCACCGGATACCAAAGTGAGACGACGCCCGGCAGATAGGGTTTGGGCGTTTCGGTTTGCACGACGATGGTGTGATCATCGGGGGCAGAAATGCCAAGGGTTTTCACATCGGCCTTGCCATCGGTCACCGGGCCCCAGTTCTTGATGTTGCCCGCATAGCCCCAATACCATGCAAAGTCATAGCCTTCGGTCGCGGCGCGTTGCAGGGCGAAGATGTAGTCGCTGGCCTTCAGCGGTTCGCCATCACTCCACACCAGTCCGTCGCGCAGTTTAAAGGTCCAGGTCAGTCCATCGGCGGACTGGCTCCAGCTTTCGGCAGCAAGGCCACTGAGGTCGAAATTCTTGTCAAAGCTGGTCAGCGGAAGCTGAATGACCTCGGGGCTGCCAGCGCGGGCATAGACCGTTTTCATATAGTCCATATAGGTCCCGGCGGTTGAATCCCCCGCCGCATAGACCACCTTCTGCGCCACGACGGGCGAGGCAAGCGCCAGACCCAAAGCGACAGTGGCGGCAAAATTCCGTAGCACCTTCATTTCCATCCCTCTCTGATTGAACAAAAGTCAGCGTCCAGGCCACGGTTGGCTCCGCAGCGGGTCTTTATTGTTGTTGCCATATGTCTGACAAATTCGTGACAGACTGGCAAATGGAATCTTAACCGCGCGGTTGCTGCGGCGTGTGGATGAAATCCGGCGGGAATTGCCGTGGCATCGCCGGATCGTGGGGTTTGCGGCGAAAGACGTCCGGAGCCGGATTGATCTGACCGGCCGCGCCATCGTGGTGACGGGTGGCGCGCTAAGGGCAGTTGGATGGGATAGTCTGTACGGCGGGAATTGCCGGGCCGGTGCTGCCGGTGCTGGACGACTGGCTGAAGGATTGGAACGCGGCTTTGGCCGTAAACCTGACCGGCACATTCTTGTCCCGCCAAGCGTTCATCCTGCCGAAGCGGCGCAGAATTAGGGGCGCATCGTCAGTGTCGCCTCGGTTGCAGGCAAACAGGGCAACCCAAAGCCGGCACCCTGTTCCGCCGCAAAAGACGGTGATTGCCTTGATCATCGCGCGGCAAAGAGCTGGCGACCACAGGCATTGCCGTGAACTGCATCACCCCGGGCACAGTGCAAACTCCGATGATGGAAAAGCTGACGCCGTCGGTGCCGACAGCGGCACCCTAACGCCGGACGCAGGGGATGACGCGGCCAAAGCGGCAATCGCCCGCAAATGGTTTGACCAACTCCATGGGTTCAGGCGTTCGGATGGTTAGTCCCTGTGGCTGATGACGCTGGCGGCGACGGTCGTTTGCAAATTCTCATCCCATCTGGAATAGATCCGGGCCAAGGGTGCTACCGCCACCGCGTTGATTGCGGTGAACAGCAGTCGGGTTCACCGTGTTGGGTGGCGCGGCAGTCGCCGACTTTGCCGCCGCGATGGAGGCCGAAGATCGCGGGCCCGTCGTCGACGGAAGGGTCGCCGCGACGGCCTTTGCTGTGTCTTTGAATGCTTGCGCCGGGCGTAAGCGCCAGCAAACCCGATGACGCCGCCACTAGGTGGATCAAAACTTCTCTGCTAGAGGTGCGGCATGGTCCTGTTGCGCTCCAAACTTCTGTCCTTGGTATTGGTGATTATCGTCGGCATTGGGCTGGCGTCTGTGTCCATGGCGCATCGGTTGCCCGATGGTGCAGAGCAGGCGTTGCAAGCGGCAGGTGTGCCGATTGCCGCACTTTGCGGTCATTCGCAGCAAACGCCTTGCCCGGACCAGTCCTGCCCCTGCTGTCTGGGAGCGGTGGCTGTATCCGATACCACGCGGGTTTTGCCCGCCCCAAGGCCGGTGCCGACACAATTCGCCCTGACCCTGACCCGTGGCACCGCGCCGCCGATGGCACGCCGGGTCATTGCGCCCCAAAGTCGCGCGCCACCTCTTGACCGCATCGGTTGATCGTTAACCCCTTCCCTTTGCCCTAAAGACTGGTTTTGACCGGTCAGGAGTATCCTGTGAAACACACCCTCCCCCTTGCACTGGCCTTGTCGCTGGCAGCCAATTCGGTCTTCGCCCACGCGGCTTTGGTGGCTGAAACCCCTGCCGCTGATGCCGCCGTTACTGCCCCCGCCGGCCTTTCCCTGACCTTTGCTGAAGCGATCACGCTTAAATTCAGCGGCATCGTGCTGAAAGATGCCGCTGGCAAACCGGTCGCTACGGGCGCCGCCACTCTCAACGCCGATGGCACCGTTCTGACGGTTCCTGCCGCGCTGACGGCTGGCACCTACACGGTGGACTGGCACAACCTTTCCGACGATGGCCACAAATCGCAGGGCAGCTACAATTTCACCGTAAAGTAAGCCGGTGGAGACCGCACTTATCCTGTGCCGCCTTGTGCAATTCACCTCGGCAATGCTGCTTTGGGGGGCTGGAGGTTTGCGGGCAGCGGCCTTCTCGCCCCTGCAGTTGCGCGCAACTCAGTTGCGGGCAACAAGGTTGGGACGCATGGCAGCCCAAGTCAATCTGGCGGCGGCGGTGGGCTGGCTGATGGCAGAGGCGGCGTTGGCAGGAGATGGCCCGCAAGACGCCCTGAACCCGCAGGTTCTGGCGGATTTGCTCAGCGGCACCCGGTTCGGGCAGGTCTGGCTGGTGCATCTGGCCTTGGCCGCTGTTCTGCTGGCGGTCAGCATTAACGACAGGCCAAGGCTTCTGGCGGTTCTGGCCGCGCTGAACCTTGGCAGTCTCGCCTTCATTGGGCACGCGGTCTTGCCCGCCGACCCTTTGGGCTGGCTGCATCAGGCGGCTACAGTGCTGCATCTTTTGGCGGCGGGATTTTGGGTTGGCGGGCTTTTGGTGATCCTGCCGCTTTTGTCCAGGGTGGATGGCATCCAAGTCCTTCGCTTCTTTTCCCACTGGGGTCATCTGGCGGTGGCTTTGGTCCTGGCCAGCGGAGTGGCGAAGTCGGTTCTGATCCTGACCTCCCGAAGTGCGGTTGCCCCGGCATGGGATTACGCAACCCTGCTGGCTGTCAAAGTCGCTGCAACGGTGCTGATGCTGTGCCTCGCCCTGATCAACCGCTACCGCCATGTGCCGCGGCTTGGAACCTTTGACCGGGTCACGGCGTTGCGCGACCTGAGGCGCGGCACTGTGGCAGAACTGGCGCTGGCGGCATTGGTGTTGAGCGTTGTCAGCCTGCTCGCCACCCTGTCGCCCTTCGCCTAACCAAACGCCTGCCACACCAGCCGCAGCGCCATCCCGGTAGAGGTGACAACCAGCAACGGTTTGATCAGCCTTGCCCCCACCCGCACCGCCAGCCGCGCTCCCAAAGTGGCCCCGGCCATCTGCGCCAAGGCCATGGCACCGCCGACCCACCACCACGTCGCGCCAGAGAAAGCGAACACCAGCACCGACCCGACGTTGGAAGCGAAGTTCAGCATTTTGGTCTGCGCCGTCGCCTGCAACACCCCAAGCCCGGTCAGCATGACCAGCGCCAGCATGAAGAATGATCCGGTGCCGGGGCCGAAAAATCCGTCGTAGCCCGCGATCAATGGAACGGCGGTCAGGGTGAAGACCTGCCGCGTCATCCGCGCCGGTCTGGGCTGGTCGGTCAGACCGGGTTTAAAGGCGAAAAACAGGGCGATGGCAATCGGGATCGGCGGCATGATCAACCGCAACAGCCCGGCAGGCATAGCCCCCGCCACCAAAGAGCCCGCCGCCCCAAAGGCAAAACTGACCATTGCCATGCCAATTTGTTCGCGCGGATGCACCTGACCGGCCAGCGC
This sequence comes from Rhodobacterales bacterium, assembly GCA_038231395.1. GTDB lineage: Bacteria > Pseudomonadota > Alphaproteobacteria > Rhodobacterales > Rhodobacteraceae > Stagnihabitans. The sequence goes on along the minus strand of JBBRLL010000017.1, from coordinate 48,530 downwards.
ATAGTTGACCAATGCCGTGCCCGAACCCACCATGCCCTGCACCTTGTTGGTGGCCAAAGCCTGCAATGGCGAGGCCCCGCACAGCAACAGCGCTGGCACCGACAACAGCCCGCCACCTCCGGCAATCGCGTCGACAAAGCCCGCCGTGAAGCCGACACCCGTCAGGATCAGCGCCAGATGCGGGGCAACCTCAAACAAGGTCGTAGCGTTTGGCAACCCGTCCAACCACGCGCCCATCCTGTAACGCATAGTCCGGCTCGGTGGCATAGCTGGCAAAACCAAGCCGGGCGTAATAGGCCAGCCCAAGCGCATTGTCGGCCCGGATCGTGGCGTTGATCACAAGGCAACCGCGCGCCCGCGCCACAGCTTTGGTGGCATGAAACAGCGCCGCACCTGCGCCGGTGCCCCGCGCCGAGGGCCGCACAAAGGTGCCGATGTCAAGCCAACCCTCTGGCAAAGCGGGGTAAACGCCCAGAACCTGAAAGCCCAACGGCAGATCACCCTCAGCCAGATGGCAGCAAATCGCCTCGGGGCCGTCGATGTAGTGGGTCAAAAAGGTCTCAACAGTGAAGGCCGTCTGATGCGCCGTGGTGCCGCCAATCGCAATGATCTCGTTCAACAGATCGGCGAGGGCAGGGGCGTCAAAGTCTTCGGCGCGGCGCACAATCATGCCACAAACGCCTCACGCGCGTAGCCTTGCAGGTACAGCAAAGCCGTCAGGTCGCCATGGTTCACCCGCACGTCGCATTGGGCGGCAACTGCGGGCTTGGCGTGCAAAGCCACCCCGGTTCCAGCCAACCCCAGCATCCCCAGATCATTCGCCCCATCGCCAACGGCAATCGCGTCACCCGGGGCAATCCCCAACCGTGCCGCAATCTCGCGCAAGGCGCTTACCTTCGCAGCCTTGCCAAGGATCGGACGCGCCACCTCGCCGGTCAGCTTGCCGTCGCGGATCAGCAAGGTATTCGCCCGATGTTCATCAAAGCCCAGCCTGTCAGCAATCGGCGCGGTAAATGCAGTGAAGCCACCGGATACCAGCGCGCAATGGGCCCCGTTCGCTTTCATCGTCGCAAGCAAGGTCTGCCCGCCTGACATCAGCGTGATCCGGTCCTGAAGCACCCGGTCGATCACATCGGCATTCAGGCCGTTCAGCAATCCGACCCGCTCGATCAGCGCCGCCTCAAAATCCAACTCGCCATTCATCGCACGCGCAGTGATTGCGGCGACATATGCTCCCACCCCCGCCTCATCGGCCAGCTCGTCGATGCACTCCTGCTCGATCATCGTGGAGTCCATGTCGGCGATCAGCATGCCCTTGCTGCGCCCGATTGCAGGTTGCAGGATCAGGTCGATGCGCAAAGATTGCATCGCCTCCCAAACCGCCCAACGGTTGGCCGCCATCTGCTCCACCGGGAATTCGGCAGCCACTCCCGGATCAAGCCAGACGGCATCACCCCCCCCCCAGGCATTGCGCAACGAGTCCACGGTGACCCTTTCCAGAACGGGGTGATCGGGGTGGGTCAGCAGGGTGACGATCAGCATGCGGCGTTTCCGATAGTGAAGCGGGGTGTCGCATTTTCACGACGATGCGGCGATTTACGCTGATTTTCCGCCTTGCGCCACCCCTGCTTGCCCCGTAAATCCCACTGCGGGACACCCCTCCCCACCGGGGGGCAATTATCTGGAAGGATACCATGGCTGATCTGATCGCCCCGGCGCTGCGCCCGGCTAACCCGCGCTTCTCTTCTGGCCCCTGTGCCAAAATCCCCAATTTTACGCTGGATATGCTGTCGGACGCGCCCTTGGGTCGCTCGCACCGCGCCGCCGTCGGCAAATCCAAGCTGGCTGAGGCGATTGACCTTACCCGCGAAATTCTGGGTGTGCCTGCCGACTACCGCATCGGCATCGTGCCCGCTTCTGATACGGGTGCGGTGGAAATGGCCATGTGGTCGCTTCTGGGTGCCCGCCCGGTTGAGATGTTGGCGTGGGAGTCGTTTGGCGAAGGCTGGGTGACTGACGCCGTCAAGCAGCTGAAACTGAACGCCAAGGTCAAAGTGGCCCCCTATGGCCAGATCGTCGACTTCGCCACGGTCGACTTTAACTCCGACGTTGTCTTCACCTGGAACGGCACCACTTCCGGTTGCCGCTTGCCCAACGGCGACGCCATCCCCGCCAATCGCGCCGGGTTGACGATCTGCGACGCCACCTCGGCGGCTTTTGCGATGGAATTGCCGTGGGACAAGCTGGATGTCACCACCTTCTCCTGGCAAAAGGTTCTGGGGGGTGAGGGCGCGCATGGCATGCTGATCCTGTCGCCCCGTGCGGTGGACCGGCTGGAAAGCTACACGCCGGCCTGGCCCTTGCCGAAAATCTTCCGCCTGACCGCCAAAGGCAAGCTGATCGAGGGTATCTTCGTGGGTGAGACGATCAACACCCCGTCGATGCTGGCAGTTGAGGATTACCTTGTGTCGCTGAAATGGGCCAAGTCGGTCGGCGGCCTGCAAGGCCTGATCGCCCGCGCCACCGCCAACGCCACCGCCGTTTGGGAGTTTTGCGCGACAAATGACTGGTTGGCCAACCTCGCCGAAACTCCGGCCATCGCCTCCACCACCAGCGTTTGCCTGAAATTCACCGACCCGCGCATCAAGGATGGCGAGGCTTTTGCCAAAGCCGTGGCCAAGCGCATCGAAAAGGCTGGCGCTGGCCTTGACATGGGCGCTTACCGCGACGCCCCGCCCGGCCTGCGCATCTGGTGTGGCTCCACCGTGGAAACCTCCGACGTCAAGGCGCTGCTGCCGTGGATCGCCTACGCCTTTCACTGCGAAATCGCCGCCCAGTAATTGGTAGGATGGGCAATGTGCCCATCTTCCTCACCCCCCAATCATAGGAGCCGCCAATGGCCCCCCCCAAGAACGCACCCAGAGTTTTAGTGTCCGACGAACTCTCTGAAACCGCCGTCCAGATCTTCCGCGACCGTGGCGTTGAAGTCGACTACATGCCGAAACTCGGCAAAGACAAAGACGCCCTCGCGGCCATCATCGGCCAATACGACGGCCTCGCCATCCGCTCTGCCACCAAAGTCACCGACAAGCTGCTGGCCCAGGCGACCAACCTGAAAGTCGTGGGCCGCGCCGGCATCGGCGTCGATAATGTCGACATCCCTGCCGCCTCCAAAAAGGGCGTGATCGTGATGAACACACCCTTCGGCAACTCCATCACCACCGCCGAACACGCCATCGCGATGATGTTCGCCACAGCCCGTCAAATTCCCGAAGCCAACGCCTCCACGCAAGGTGGCAAGTGGGAGAAGTCGCGCTTCATGGGGGTCGAGCTGTTCAACAAGACCCTCGGCGTGATCGGCGCCGGCAATATTGGCGGCATCGTGTGTGACCGCGCTGTGGGTCTTAAGATGAAGGTGATCGCCTATGACCCCTTCCTGTCCGATGAGCGCGCCAAGGCCCTTGGCGTCACCAAGGTGGAGCTTGACGATCTTCTGGCCCGCGCCGATTTCATCACCTTGCATGTGCCTTTGACCGACAAGACCCGCAACATCCTCAGCAGAGAGGCGCTGGCAAAAACCAAAAAGGGCGTCCGCATTATCAACTGCGCCCGTGGCGGTCTGATTGACGAATTGGCTTTGGTTGACGCTCTGAAATCCGGCCAGGTCGCAGGTGCCGCTTTGGACGTCTTTGAAGAAGAGCCTGCCACCACAAGCCCGCTGTTCGGCATGCCCAACGTTGTTTGCACCCCCCACCTTGGGGCTGCCACCACCGAGGCTCAAGAAAACGTCGCCCTGCAAGTGGCTGAACAGATGTCGGACTTCCTCTTGTCCGGGGCCGTCCAGAATGCGCTCAACATGCCCAACGTCACGGCGGAAGAAGCGGCGGTGATGGGTCCGTGGATCAAACTCGCCAGCCATCTGGGTGCCTTCATCGGCCAGATGACCGACGAACCGATCCGCGCCATCAACATCCTGTATGACGGCAAGGTGTCGTCGATGAACCTCGCTGCCCTCAATCAGGCCGTCATCGCGGGTGTGATGAAAACCGCCAACCCGGATGTGAACCTTGTATCGGCCCCCATCGTGGCCAAGGAACGGGGCATCCAGATCTCGACCACGCGGCAGGACAAGACCGGCACCTTTGACGCCTATATCAAGGTCACCATGGTGACAGACAAGCGCGAGCGTTCGGTGGCGGGCACCTGTTTTTCCGATGGCAAACCGCGCTTCATTCAGATCAAGGGCATCAACATCGACGCCGAAATCGGTGCGCATATGCTTTACACCACCAACGAGGACGTGCCCGGCATCATCGGCCTGTTGGGCATGACGATGGGCAAGAACAACGTCAACATCGCCAACTTTACGCTTGGTCGGTCTGGCGTCGGCCAAGACGCCATCGCCATCCTGTATCTGGATCAGCCACTGGACCCCAAGGTGATCAACACCCTTGAATCCACCGGAATGTTCAGCCAGGTCAAAGCGTTGCAATTCGAAGTGGCCTGACCACCATCTCACTTTGGCTAAACTAAACCTGGGCCGCCCGATCAGCGGCCCCGGTTTCTTGCAAGAGGCCCATCATGCACATTTACGCCATCGGCGACATTCACGGCCATCTGGACCTTTTGAAAGCCGCCCACCACCGCATCCGGGCCGATATGGCGCTGCATGGTCACGGCACGATCATCCATCTGGGTGACCTGGTGGACCGTGGGCCTGACAGCCGTGGTGTGGTGGAGTATCTGATGACCGGGGTGGAGGCGGGCCGCGACTGGCGGATGCTGAAAGGCAACCACGACCGGCTTTTCAGCCAATTCCTGAATGATCCCAAATGGCGCGACCCCGGGTTGCGACCCGAACACAGTTGGTTGCACCCCAGGATCGGCGGGGCTGCCACGCTGGCCTCTTACGGCGTGCGCAATCCCGGTGACCGCCCGCTTGCGCCGGTGCTGGCAGAGGCGCTGGCCGCCGTTCCGCAAAACCATCGCCGCTTTCTGCAAAGCCTGCCGACCCGGCTGGCGCTGGAGGATGCCATCTTTGTTCATGCAGGGATCCGCCCCGGGATCCCTTTGGCGGATCAGACCGAAGATGACCTCGTCTGGATCCGCCGCGAATTTCTGGAGGACCAGCGTGATCACGGTGCCCTTGTCGTTCATGGCCACACCGCCATCGACAAAGCCACCCACTATGGCAACCGCCTGAACATGGACAGCAGTGCCGCTTACGGCGGCCCACTTTCCGCCGCCGTGATCGAAGGCCGTCGCGCCTTTTTGCTCACCGATGAGGGGCGCGAGCCGATGCCCTATGACTGGGACGAAACCTGATCAGCGCATGATCGCCCGGTACGAGGCGATTGCCGCCAGCGTCGCCACACCCGCCACAAAGCTCACGATCCAGAAAAACCCATGCGGGCCTGCCACGTCCATCAGGCGGGCGTAGATCTGCGGTGAGATGACAGCTCCGATCAGCCCGGTGCCAAGGATGATCGGTGAAACCCTCGGGTCGTCGCCCATCTTGCGGATCGCGGTCACATAGACACCCTGAAAGAACAACGCAGCCGCAGCCCCCGCCAGCGGAAAGAAAAATGCCGGGCTGATCAGCGCTGCCCCAAGGTTGCAAAACGTAGCCAAGGCCAGCGCAAAGACAAGGATGCCGAAGTCGGTGAACCGGTGGGCGAGCAGGATCAGGCAAACCCGCGCCGCCAAAGCCGCCACGAAGAACAACGACAGCAGCTCTGCGGCGGTTTTCTCGTCAATGCCGGCGCGGATCAAGGCAGTAGGGCCAAGGCCGGACAGGCTGGCCTCGATCCCGATCGACACCACCGCAAAGCCCAAGATCGGCAGATGCAGACGGAACCCGCGCCCCTGCGCCTCTGGCACCAGACCGGTCACCCCGACTGTGCCCGACATCACCCAAGTCAGCGCCGAAAGCGCCGCAATCGCCCAGAACACCGGGCGCAAATCGCCACCCATCAGGGTGAAGCCATAGGGCGCAAGGATTGCCCCGAGCGAATAGATGGCGTTCAGCATCCCGACCTTGGCCGGTCCGGTCGCACCAAACGCCGACAGGACACGCGCGTTGTACAGGGCCGCCAGGCCGCCATAGCCGAAGCCAAAGATCACCCCACCGGCCAGCACCGCCGGCCAGGCGGGGGCAAGTGCCAGCAGAACAGACCCCAGCACCAGAACGGCCAAGGGGAAGCGCGGGGTGATCTGGCCGCCCTTGAAGTACATCGCCAGCACACCGGCCAGGCATCCGATCCACAACGTCGAGATCAAAAGGCCAGCGGTCGTCGTGGTGATGTCAAACGCGTGTTGAAAGACCACAAGCGCAGGCCCGAAGATCGCCGCACCAGAGCCTACAATGAATAAAGACGACAGGCCTGTGGACAACAGCGCAGACTTCGGAGACGCGAACATTGGGGCACCCGGGGGAAAGAGGATCTTTCCCGCGTAACCATACGGCATACGAAGGTCAACCGGGGGACGGGGGTGAGTTGATGTTTGAGGGAAACAAGATCCTGCTCAGGTTTGGGCAGATGGCATAAGGGTTGAACAATCCTGCTCTAACATGCTCAGCATGGCCTAACGCAGCCGCACCCTTGTGCGGGCGGAACGTCCGTCGGCGTCAATCACCGACAGGGTTACAAAACCGCGCCCCAGATCGGGCAGCAGGATCGCGGGGTTTTCGGTCTCGCTCAGCACCGGGGCACCGTTGGCCAGCCATGTGAAAGGTGCTGTGCCGCCAGACACGCGAACCATCAGGCCTTCCGGCAGCAACTCCACTTCCGCACCGTCAGGCGGAAAGCTGACCTCCGGCGCTGTGGCATCGGGTGCGAAGGCGGCCTGGCGCGACCGGAAATGGCGCAACGGTTGTGGCAACTGCGCATTGGCCAGCATCAGGGCATCGGGCGGCGGGCTGGGTTGCGGGTCCAGCGTCGGTTTCAGCCGGGCAAAGGCCTGAAACAGCACCGGAGCGGCCAAATCCGCCCCAAACGCCCCCGGCACCGGCGTGCCATCCGCCCGCCCCATCCAGACGCCGATCACAGCCTTGCCGTCAAAGCCAATCGCCCAGGCGTCGCGGTGGCCGTAGGACGTGCCGGTCTTGTAGGCCAGCCGATTGGAGGGCGCACCGGGCGGCGGTGCAAGGCCAGCCAGAATATCGCCGACCTCCCAAGCCGAAACCTTGGTCACCACCCGCTGCCCCTCGGGAGTATCGGCGTTAAAGGTGTGGGTCAAAGGCCGCACCACACCGCCGCGCGCAATGGCTGCATAAAGCTGCACCATATCCTCCAGCGTCACCCCAATGCCGCCCAAGGCCACCGCCAACCCCGGCTGGCCATTGGGAAGTGCGGATTTCATCTGGGCTCGGTCCATCGCCTGCAACAGTTTGGCGGGCCCCAAAGCATCAGTCAGCGCCACAGCGGGGATGTTCAGCGACTGTTGCAACGCCTCGCGGATGCGGATGGTGCCCCGAAACTGCCGATCAAAGTTCTGCGGACGGTAGCCGTTGAAATCGGTGGGCTTGTCGTCGATCAAGGTTTCCGGATGGACCAGCCCCTCGTCAAAGGCCAGCCCGTAAATCAGCGGTTTCAGCGTGGACCCCGGAGAGCGCAGCGCCGTCGTCATATCGACAAACCCCTGCCGCTGATCGCCGGTGTAGGCAGCGGAACCTATCGAGGCCAAAACCTCGCCGGTCTGGTGATCGGCCACCACAATCGCCACCTGCATCCGGTCGCCCATGCCGCGCACCGTGTCGGCGGCCAACCGCTCCAGCGCCATTTGCAGGCCTTTGTCGAGCGTGGTCTGGTGGCGGGTATGGTCCTTATCCTCTGCCACCACCCGGTCCGACAGATGCGGAGCCAAGGCAGGGAAAGGCCGGCGCGCCACCGGCACAGGCTCCGTTTCAGCGGCATGCGCCTGATCGGCGTCGATAACCCCATCCGACAAGGCGCGCTCCAACACGCGGTCACGGGCGGCTTTCACTGCGCCGCTCCGGTCCGGGCGGCGGGTTTCAGGGCTTTGCGGGATGGCCACCAGAAGGGCCGCCTCCGCCGGGGTCAGCCGGTGCGGTTCCTTGCCAAAATAGGTCAGCGTGGCGGCGCGCATCCCTTCAACGTTGCCGCCATATGGCGCGAGCAGCAGGTACAGCGACAGGATCTGGTCCTTGGTCAGACGCCGCTCCAACGCCATGGCCAGCCGCATCTGGCGCAGCTTGCCCTCAATCCGCCCGGTGCCGGAATCCTCCAGCAAACGCGCCACCTGCATCGTCAGGGTTGATCCGCCCGAGACGACATGGCCATTCCACAAGGCCTGCCCCAAGGCGCGGATCATGGCTTGCGGGTCAATTCCGGCGTGTTGGTAGAACCGCTTGTCCTCGTAGTCCAACAGAAGGTTCACAAAGAACGGATCAACCCGCGCCACGTCGGTCGCCAGCCGCCATTTTCCATCGGTCACGGTATAGGCGCGCAGCAGGTCGCCGCTGCGGTCCACCACTTCCTGACTGGTGGGCAAAGCCAAATTCGGGATGACGGTGGCGTCGATCCAGCCGTCCACCCTGTCGCGTGCGATTGCGGCGAGCCAAAGGCCCGCCGCCGCCGCAATGAACCATCTGGCTTTCATAATCAGGCCCGCATCACTTGGTAACCGTGACGGTCCCCTCGTCAGTGTGGGCATTCAGATCAGGACGGTACATATCCTCAACCGAAGCGGCGGGTTGGTGATATTTGCCCGGACTGACGGCGCGCAGCACATAGCCGAGCCGGAAGCTGGAATTGTCGCTCCGGTCAATCGCCGTCAGGAAACGGTCCTGCCGGAATTCGCTGTGTGCCACCTCGGTCGCCAGATCAAGGAAGTCCAGCTTGGTGATAGCCCCGCCGGTGATCAGGTTGGGGTTGTCAATCTCGAACCCGGCGGGCAGCGGGTCATTGACCATCAGCCGCGCCTCCCCCCTGCCGAAGGGTGTCACCTCCAGCACGGCCACCATGCGGTCACCGACCTTGGCCTTGTCGAGTGCGGCAGGTTGACCATCCATCGTGTAGTAGCTGCGGGTGATCGCATAGCCATTGCCACCGGCCTGAATGGGATCCGTCGGCACGCCGAAGGTGGTGACGGTCAGCGTGGTCTTGGTGTCACCCTCATTCTTCACGACAACTGGATCAGAGAAGCTGGCGTCCAGCACCTTGACCATCGGCCCCTTCGCCGCGGCCCCGTTCAACGTCACCCCCGCGCCATCCGGCATTCCGATCAGCGCATTGGCGGCCAAAAGGCTCCACGTTGCTTCCTGTGTCGACAGCCCGGTTTGGCCGGCGATGCGGTTGGTCAGCGCCTCACGATCCACGGTTTTCGAACCGGCCTCTACCGCCAAAGTCAACACCGCAGCCGCATCGCGGAACGGTGTGCCATAGTCGGCGCGCAGGATCTGGTCCTCTGACGTGGGCAAGCCGCTCAACGCCTTGACCGCCTTGCCGAACATCATATCCGCCCGCGGCTGATCGCCATAGCTGGCCAAAGCCGCACCCAGTTGCGCCATCGCTGTCGGCGTCGCAAAGGCATCGCCCTTCACATCGGCGTAGTAGCGCAGGTCGCCCACGGCCGCCGCCCCCTCACGGGCCAGAACCATCAGCGCATTGGCCAAAGGTTCACCGCCCTTGTCGAAGTCGGCATAGTAATTGACCTGATTGCGCAGGTTATCCAGCGCCTGCCGGAAGGCCTGATCCGGGACGGAGTAGCCCCGCGCCTTCGCCCGGCTTAAAAAGTCGGTGACAAAGGCGTCAAGCCACATATCCCCCTCACCGGGTGCCCAGAGCCCAAAGCTGCCGGAGGCGCTTTGGTTGGTCAGAACCGCCGCAATCGCTTCTTTCACCCGGGTCTTGATGTCGTTGCCACCCGGCAGGTCCATCGCCTGCGCCACTTGGTCAAAGTAAAGCAGCGGCAGGGCTTTGGAGGTGATCTGCTCGGTACAGCCGTAAGGATAAGCGTCCAAAGCGGCCAAAGTCCCCGGCGCATTCAGCCGCGCAATCGGACCAATTGCCATCACAGCCTTGCCCGAACCGGGTTGCAACCCGGCAAAGACATTCGCATCGAAGGTAAAGCTTTTACCCGAGGCGAGGTCCAACCGGCTGACCCGTGACACCACCGGATCGTCAATCTGCACCGGCAGTTTCAGGTCCTTGATCAGCACCTTGCCATCCGGTGTGGTCAGCGTCACCTCAATGCTTTGCACGCCAACCGCACTGGCCTTGACCGGAATTTCCACCACGGCCTTGCCAAGGTCTTTCAGGTCAACCCCATCCGGCACTTTGCCGATGGTCACGCCAGAGGAGGAGACTGTCAGAGCCATATGTCCCGAAGGGCCGGTGGCATGCACAATCTCCAACAGCAAACGGCTTTCATCGCCGGGCTGCATGAAGCGCGGCAGGCTTGCGGTCACCACAACCGGGTCGCGCACCAGAACATCGGCATTCGCCTCACCCACGCCGCGCTTGCTCCATGCCACGGCCATCACTTTGACGGTGCCGTTGAAGGCGGGCAAGTCAAAGCTGACACGGGCATAGCCATCAGCACCGACCTGCACGGGCCCGGCAAAGTTGGCAACCAGTTGTTCGGTCGGGGGTGGCGCTTGCAGCCGCGCATTGGCCCCGGCATCGCCACCGGAGCGGACCGTCCCCTCAGCCCCGTTCAGCCCGTCGATCAACCGGCCATAGAGGTCACGGATGCCGACGCCCAACTTGCGTTGGCCAAAGTAATGGTCCTGCGGATCGGGCGGCAGATAGCCGGTCAGGTTCAGGATGCCCTGATCCACCGCAGCCACTGTCACAAACGCGGTATCGCCCGCAGCCACCCCGTCCACCTTCACCGCAATATCCAGCGGCCCGCGCGGCGGCGTCTCTGCCGCCACCTCGATCGTGGTTTTCAGGGCCCGGGTTCCGGGGTCAATCTTGGCATAGGCCAGGCCCAACGACCGTGCCGGGTTGCGCCCCGCCGTCACATCCATCGGGCGCAGCACCGCAGCCGTCACATAAGCGCCGGTGCCCCAATCATCGGTCACTGTGACCGGGATCAGGTTTTCACCCTCGGTCACGGCCACTTCCTGATGCAAGATTACCTCGTTCGACAGAACCGTGATCAGCGCCGTCCCCGCAGCCCTTGGCACGATCCGCAGCATCGCCGTATCGCCCACTTTGTAGTCCGGCTTGTCCAGCGACAGTTGCAACGTGTCCGGGGTGGAGCTTACGTCCGAGGGCGCGTACCAACCGGCATAGAACTGCACCGAGGTGACAGCCTTCTGTCCATCGCTCCGCGCCACGGAAAGCTCGTATTCCCCCCAAGTGACCGGACCCGCAATCTCTGTCGGACCATCGGCGGTCAGAACCGCATCGCCCTCGCCCACACGGGCACGTGAGGTCACAGGCTCCCAATTCCAGCTGCCATCCTGTTGATACCATTGGTAATTGGTATCCACGCGGGTCATCTCCCAATGCACCTTCATCGCACTGGCTTTGGTGTCAGAGCCGACACCCACCAGATTGAAGCGCGCCTGACCATTCTCTGCGGCCACGCCATCAAACAGCGGCTTCACGCCGATCATCGCAGCCGAAGGTGTCAGCGCCTTGGTCACCGCGCGTTCCACTGGACGGCCGGATCCTTCCGCCACACGCACCACGATCTTCGCCTCCAGCGGGCGCAGAGGGTCGTCCACTACCGGCAAGACCGCGTCAATGTCGGCGTGGCCCTTGTCATCGGTGCGGATGTCCGAGAACGAAGCCACCTGCGCGTCAAACGTTGCATCAAACTTGCCAAAGCTGTAGCCCGGCCAATCGCCAAGCCCCTGTGCTGCGCGCAACAAAACCTCGCCCTCCACAGCCAGATCGGCCCCCGGAGCGCCGAACAGGTACCTGGCATCCAATGCCACGGTCGGCACATCGTCCAGATGCAGCGGCGCGTCACCTGCGCTTAGCTTGAAGTCAATCCGTTCCGGCAGGAAATCTTCGACGAGGAAGGTTTTAGAGGACAAAGCCGGGGCCTGAAGGTCGGAATAGACCGCCATGCTCCACTGGCCACGCGGCGCATTGCCTGCGATGGGAAAATCGAACACATGGCCGCCCGCGCCGATGTCATCGGTCTTGGCGCGCACATACTCCACCCCGTCCGGGCGCATCAGAATGGCGGTCAGCGGCAAAGCGGTGATCGCCTCTTGCCTGGCATCACGGGCCAAAGCGGTGGCATGCACCGTCTCACCCGCACGGTAAGCGCCACGGTCGGTGGTCAGGAATACATCCACCGGAGGGGCTGCTTCATGCCCCGAAACGCCGCGGTCGGCCAGATCAAACTCCGGATCGGTCAAAGACAGGAACGCGGTGTCCTTGTCACCATCGCGCGCCACCAGCATCGCCGGCGCTGAACTGTCGGTGCCGCGCACCAGCCCGGCCTCAAACACCACCATGCCGGTGGCGTCGGTCTTGGCGGTGGCCAAAACCTCGTTCGCCGCTGACAAAAGCTGCACGTCCACCCCGGCTTTCGCCGCAGCATCGCCAAGCGAACGAACAAACACGGTCATCCCGTCAACGCCGCTCATCGAGGTCAGGCCAAGGTCTGACACCACAAACCACTGCCAGCTGGCCGGAACCGTCGAGGGGTCAACGCCGGGCACCGAAGCGCGCAGGGCGTAAATCCCCGCAGGCTGGCCTTTGATCGCTTCGTCCAACGGCAACCGCGTGGTCACATCCGAGTTGACGGTCTGCCCCACGGTCGCGGTGCCGGACCACAGCTTTGACGCAATTTGATCTTTGAAATCATATTCCTGATAGTCATACATCGGCGCATCGAAATAGCCGTTCTGCATGACGCGCAGCAGGTTACGGTCAGTGACCTTCCACACTTCCAGATCCAGCTTGGTCGTGTTCACCGTCACCACCGGCATCGACGCAGAACCGGTCTTGGGCAACACATAGCCGCGTCCGGTAAAGCGCACGCCCGGATTGCGATCCCGGACATAGGTGGTGATCGCCACGTTCTTGATCAACGTCTCACCAGTGGCAGAGGGCAAGCCCTTGCGGAAGGTCATTGTATAGCGTTGGCCGAAGGCAATCCCCTCAACGCACAACTGCCGGGAGCCCGCCATCGACACCGAAAGCCCGCCATCCGGCAGCTGCACAAAGGGCGTGTAATCGACGCCGGAAGCCACCAGATCATCCGAGAAGTTCACGCACAACCGAGGCCGCGCGCTTTCCGTCTGCACGGCGTTGTCGGTGATGCGGAAGCCGTATTTTCCGGCCGCCGCGTCAAGCAAAGCCGCCGTATCGTCGCGCGGCTGGATTTGTTGCGCCAGCCGGTAAGCCTGCACGGTGTCACGGCCACGGTCAATCGTCTCCAATGCCTGACCCATCTGCACCAGAATGCTGTGCTGCAACCCCTTGATATCCGTGCGCAAATAGGCGTTGACCGTGGCGCGGAACGCGCTGTCGCGCATGTTTGACGCGTTGTTCTGGTCGCTTTCGGCGGCCTTCATCAACAGCCGCGCATAATTAAGCCAGTTGTCGGCCGAGTCCTGAAGGTTCAACGCCGCACCGACAAACTTGTAGGCAGAGGCAAAGTTGCCGCTGTTTTCAGCATCCTTGGCAGAGGCCAGATGCTCTTCGGCGGTGTAATCGTCCGTGATGTGCAGGTCCGCAAGGCTTCTGGCCAGATCAGTCGCAGGCGAGATGTCCCAGTCCGGCAGAAACGCCAGCTCTGGCCGCCGCTTTTGCGCCAGCGCTTCGGCCCCTTTGTCGGCCTTGATCACAAGGCCGGAATAAGCCCCGTCAAACGTCTGCGCAGCCCCGGCCCCTTTTTTCAGGAAGCAGGCGTTCTGCTTGGTGTTGAAGGTGATCGCCTCGCATTTCTTGGAGGTCAGGCAGGCCGTCTCGCAGGCCTCCATCGTGGTGTCGAGGATCGTGGACAGATCGCCGCCCGGAAGATCGGTGTTTTCCGACAGGGTAAATCGTTTTGCGGGCACCAGTTCGTCGGCGTCGGCGACCTGCGCCTCCGCAAGACCGAACAACGCCACAACTGCAACCATCGCCACCGACCGGAACGCAAAACCACGCATCGAAATTCCCCCGCAAAACTGCTGACCCGTCATCGCATGGCGCGGATTTTTCAGCAAGGATTCTGAATTTGCCGACGTTAAGCGGACATTCATTTTGATGCGGCAGATTGCCCTTGATTTCGGTTCGTCTCATACGGGCGAACGGCATCTTTGGGGCCCAGAACGGGCGCGGGCGGACATGGAAACTGTGGAACGGCTGGCGAAAGAACGGCGGGCAAGACTGGCAGCCGAACGCTTGCTGGAACAAAAGAGCAGAGAGCTTTTTGCCGCCAACGAAAAACTAGGGCTTCATGCCCGCGCTTTGTCCGACCAGATCGTCGAACAACGCGGCATCGCGAAAGTTGCGGTGTCGGAAGCGGCGGTGCTGAAAGGCGAACAGTCGCGGTTTATCGAGGATCTTGACCGCGCCCACACCCACGCCGTGATGGCGGAACGACGGCTGTGGGATTCGATCAACACCATCAACGACGGTTTTGCAGTCTACGACAGCGCGTTGAAGCTGGTCGCCGCCAACAGCGCCTTTTTGCGGCCCCTTGCCGGATTGCCGATCACGCCGGGTGTCACTTACGCCGATGTCCTGCGGCTTCTGGCTGAGGGCGAGCGGGCAGAGCTTTCCGGTCAAACGGTCGATGATTTCGTGGCCAACATGGTCGCCCGACTGGACTCTGACCCGATAGAGCCTGTGACGCTGCAAATGACCAACGGGCTTTGGATCAAGCTTGTGAACCGCCGGGCCCGCGACGGCGATCTCGTCTCGCTGGCCGTGAACATCACCGAACAAATGCGCCTTTGGGCCGCCATTGAGGCTATTCCTGATGGCTTTGTCCTATTTGACAGGGAGGACCGACTTTTGACCTGTAACCAGCAATACCGCGACATCTATCCGATTTCCGCACCGGCCATGAAAGTGGGTGCCACCTTTGAGGAAATCCTGCGCTACGGTCTGGCGCACGGCCAGCACGCCATCGCCGAAGGGCAGGAGGAGGCGTGGCTGACGCTGCGTCTGGCGCAGCATCGCAACCCGGAAGGCGTTCACGAACAACGGCTTGGCGATGGGCGTCTGATCAAGGGGCAGGACCATCCCACGCCGGACGGCGGCTTTGTCGGCCTGCGCGTGGACATCACCCAACAGCGCGAGGCTGAGGTCAAGCTTCTTGCCGCGACCGAGGCTGCGGAGGCCGCAACCCGCGCCAAATCGGCTTTTCTTGCCAATATGAGCCATGAGATCAGAACGCCGATGAACGGTGTGGTCGGCATGGCCGAACTCTTGTGCGATACCCCGCTGTCCGATGAACAAAGGCTGTTTGCCGAGACGATCAAATCCTCGGGCGAGGCGCTTTTGGTCATCATCAACGACATCCTGGACTATTCCAAGATCGAGGCGGAGCGGCTGACGCTTTACCCGGAACCCTTTGATCTGGAACGCGCAATTCACGAAGTGGCGATGCTTTTGCAACCCAAGGCGCGCGCCAAGGGCCTTGACCTGATGATTGACTTCGACATGTTCCTGCCCACCCGTTTTGTCGGTGATCCCGGACGTTTGCGGCAGGTTCTGACCAACCTCGTGGGAAATGCGGTCAAGTTTACCGAAAAAGGCCATGTCCTGATCCGCGTCGTCGGACTTGAAACCGAACCGGGCCGCCAGCAACTGCATGTCACCGTCGAAGACACCGGCATCGGGATCGCGACCGAACACCTTGACCACATCTTCGGCGAATTCAATCAGGTCGAAAGTGAATCCAACCGCAAGTTTGAAGGCACCGGCCTTGGGCTGGCCATCACACAGCGTCTGATTGAACGGATGGAAGGTGCTGTCTGGGTCGATAGCGAGCCGGGAAAAGGATCGTGCTTCGGTTTTCGCGTCACTTTGCCGGTGGCCGAGGATGCTGTGGCCCCCCGCCTGCCGATTGCGCTGCGCAAGGTTCTGGTGGTGGACGATCTTTTCATCAACCGCACCATTCTGGAACGTCAGCTTCAGCCTTGCGGGGTGGAGGTGACGCTCAGCCGCTCGGGGGCCGATGCGCTGGAAATCCTCAGCCGCAACGCCAATTTCGATGCGGTGTTGACCGACCATTCCATGCCGGAAATGGATGGCCTGACGCTCGCCACCAAAATCCGCGCCTTGGGCCTGACCATGCCGATCGTGCTTTTGTCCTCCAACCCCACCCAGGCGCGGGAAGGGGAAGGCTCGAAAGAATTGGCCGCGATTATCCAGAAACCGATCCTGCGCGCTGATCTTTACCGCAAGCTGCAAGAGGTCGGCGGCGTCCCGGTGCTGTTGGCGATTGCGCCCCCGCCGTCGCAGCGCAAACCGGACGCCCCGCGCGCCATGCGGATCCTTGCGGCAGAGGACAACCGGACCAATCAACTGGTCTTTCAGAAGATGGTGCGCGATCTGGATATTGAACTGGTTTTCGCCAACAACGGGCGCGAGGCGGTTGAACTGTTCCAAAGCTTCAGGCCCGACATGATCTTCATGGACATCTCGATGCCAGAGATGGATGGCCGCCAGGCCGCCCGCGCCATCCGCGCGTTGGAGAATGGCAAAAGCCATCTGCCGATTGTCGCGTTGACCGCGCACGCGATGGACGGCGACGAACAGGGGATTTTGGCCGCCGGAATCGACCGCTACATGACCAAACCGTTGCGCAAGGCCGTGATCTGTTCCGCGATGGTGGAGTTTTGTCCGAAAGAGGCCCGGCCCATCGTGTTTGCAGAGCTTCCGGCCAAGACGGGCACCTGATCCCTCAGTCTTGCCGCAAGATTTCCAGAAAGGCCGCGCCGAACCGTTCGATGCGGGCCTCGCCCATGCCGCTGACCCGGTGCAGGTCGGCGAGGGTGGACGGCCTGCTTTCCGCAATCTGCCGCAAAGTGCCACTTGTGCAGGACAAATATTTGCCCAACCCGTTTTCGCCGCGTGACAGGGCGACCTGCACTTCCTCCAGCCGGTCATAAATCGGTCCGGCGGCCAGCCCGGTCAGCTTGCGGCGTGCAGGCGCCGGAGAATCGACCCGCTCTCCCAAAATAACCTCCAGAAACGCGCGGCCATAGCTTTCCAGTTTGCGCGCCCCGATCCCGTTGATGCCAATCATGGCATCCAGGGTCTTTGGCCGCTTTTCCGCCATTTCAATCAAGGTCTTGTCAGGGAAGACCACGTAAGCCGGAACCCCTTGCGCCTCTGCCAGATTGCGCCGCTTGGCTTTCAGCGCGGTCAAAAGTGCGACGTCCTCCTCGTCCACCTGCACGCGGGCCGTGTTACGCTCTGTCCGATCGGCTTTTTCGACCGTATCGGCGCGCAGAGTGATGCTTTCTTCACCCCGCAGAATCGGCCGCGCGGCATCGGTCATCCGCAAAGCGCCAAAACGGTCAGGATCCGGGCGCACCAGATCGCGACCCATCATCTGGCGAAACACGGCGGCCCAGGCGGGTTTGGTCATCTCACGGCCTATCGCAAAGGTCGGCAATTTGTCATGACCGCGTTCGACAACTTTGCTCGTGGCATTTCCTGTAAGGATATCAATCAGATGAACCGCGCCAAAATACTCACCGGTGCGAAGAATGGCAGAAAGAGCCTTGCGCACAGCCTCAGTCGCATCAAACAGCTTGGCCGGGCGCTGGCAGAGGTCACAGTTGCCGCAGGGTTGAGACTCCTCGCCGAAATAGGTCAAAAGCACCTGACGCCGACAATGCGCCGCCTCGGCCAGACCCAGCAAAGCGTTCAGCCGTCCATGATCGGCGGCTTTGCGGTCCGCGGGGGCGGCACCCTCGTCGATCTGGGTCCGGCGCAGGCGAATGTCGTCGGGACCATAAAGCGTCAGCGTATCGGCCGGGGCACCGTCGCGGCCAGCCCGGCCAATCTCTTGATAATAGCCCTCGATCGACTTTGGCAGATCGGCGTGCGCAACCCAGCGGATGTCAGGCTTGTCGATCCCCATGCCGAATGCGACGGTGGCAACGACGATCAGCCCATCCTCCTGCTGAAAGCGCAACTCAGCCCGACGCCGATCTTCCGCCTCCATCCCGGCATGATAGTGCAGAACCAGATGGCCCGCGTCCCGAAGCGCTACGGTCAAAACCTCTGTCTTGGCGCGGCTGCCGCAATAGATGATCCCGGATTGCCCTTTGCGATCAGCGGCATAGCGCAAAATCTGGTCACGCGGGCTGTCTTTGACCGCAAAGGCCAGCCGGATATTGGGCCGATCAAACCCGCGCAGAAAGGTGACCGGAGCGACCCCGTCAAACAGCCGCGTGACAATCTCTGCCCGGGTTTCAGCGTCCGCCGTGGCAGTGAAGGCGGCCAGGGGAACGCCCAAAGTCCGGCGCAATTCGCCCAAACGCAGATAGTCGGGGCGGAAATCGTGGCCCCACTGGCTGACGCAATGCGCCTCGTCGACCGCAATCAACGAAACGCCGATCCGCCGCAGCATGGGCACAGTGGCCGCCGCTGCCAACCGTTCGGGCGCCAGATACAAAAGCTTCAAACGCCCGTCATCCAGTGCCGCAAAAACGCTTTCGGTTTCTTCTTCGGTGTTGCCAGAGGTCAGGGCCCCAGCCTCCACACCCGCAGCTTTCAGCGCCCGAACCTGATCCCGCATCAAGGCGATCAGTGGAGAAATCACCACAGTCACACCTTCACGGCACAGCGCAGGCAGTTGAAAACACAAGGATTTCCCGCCACCCGTCGGCATGATGGCCAAAGTGTTCTGCCCCGCGATCACCGCTTGAACAATTTCTTCCTGACCGGGGCGAAAGCCGGCGAATCCCCACACCTGGTGAAGCAGCACGTCCGGCTGCGTCATGTGATCCATGCAAAACCCATCAGCAACAGCCCCTTCCGGTCAACGAAAGGTTAATGGAATGCGTACAGATTGTTGCGGATCACGACCTCAATCGCGTAGACGCCGAACAGCACGATCAGCGGCGCAAAGTCGATGCCGCCCGAGATCGGGATCAGAGCGCGGATGCGCGAGTAAATCGGGTCCAGCGTCCGGTTCAGCCCGTACCAGATTTGCGACACCAAAGGTTGCCGCAGGTTCAGAACCTGAAAATTGATCAGCCAGCTCATGATCACATGAACCAGAACGATCCAGCGGACAATTTGCACGGCGAACAGCAGGATTTCCAAGAGGGATGTCATGGTCTGGCCTTTCGATTTCGCAGATGTGGTAGCCTGCGTGAGGGTAAAGCGCAATCTGTTCTACTTGATTAATCCGGTCAACTCAGGCTTCATCACGAAAACGAGGACGGGCATGGCAAGCAAGCGACAGCGCATCTGGGGCTGGTACTTTTTTGACTGGGCGAGCCAGCCGTACAGCACCCTCCTCCTGACCTTCACCTTCGGCCCCTATTTCTCCGAGGTCGCAACCGCAAAATATCTGACCCAAGGCCTGGACCAAACCGCAGCCAACGCGGCAGCACAGGCCTATTGGACAACGGGACAGACCATTTCCGGCCTGCTGATCGCCTGTCTTGCCCCGCTGTTGGGTGCCGTGGCCGACGGTTCTGGCCGCAGAATGCCGTGGATCTGGGCATTTTCAGCGCTTTACGTGACAGGCTCCTGGGCGCTTTGGTATGTGAACCCGGTGCAGCCTGACCTTTTCATGGCGATGTTCTGGTTTGGATTCGGCCTGATCGGGATGGAGTTTGCGACGATCTTCACCAATTCCCTGATGCCCGACCTGACCGGAGATGACGATATGGGCAAAATCTCCGGCTCCGGCTCTGCCTGGGGATATTTGGGCGGGATCATCGCGCTGGTCCTTATGCTGTTGTTTTTCAACGAAAACAGCGCCACCGGCAAGACATTGCTCGGCATCCCCCCGGTTTTTGGTCTGAACGCCGCCCTGCGGGAAGGCACCCGCGCCGTCGGCCCCTTCACCGCGATCTGGTATGTGATCTTCATGGTGCCCTTCGCGCTTTGGGTCCATGACAGCGCCACCAAGGCACCCGTCAAACTGAGCCAATCGCTGCGCGAACTTTGGGCGCTTATCCTGTCGTTGCGCAAACGCCAAAGCCTTGGCGCGCACCTGCTCTCCTCGATGCTGTACCGCGACGCGCTGAACGCACTTTACGGCATCGGCGGCATCTATGCCTCTGGCGTATTGGGGTGGAGCATCACGCAAATCGGGATTTTTGGCATCATAGCAGCGATTTCGGCGGCGGTTTTCACCTGGGCGGGCGGCCGGATGGACTCTGCCCTGGGGCCAAAACCGGTGATCGTTGTGTCGATGTGGGTGCTGATAGCCGTCTGTCTTGTCGTCGCAGGCATGTCGCGCACCACGTTTTTCGGCCTTCCGCTGGCCGACGGCTCCGCCCTGCCGGACATCGTGTTCTACATCTGCGGCTGCGGGATAGGCGCTGCCGGTGGAAGTTTGCAGGCCGCCAGCCGCACGATGATGGTATTTCACACCACACCAGAGCGCGCGACCGAGGCTTTCGGGCTTTACGCCCTGTCCGGCAAAGCCACCACCTACCTTGGCACGATGGGCATCGCGTTGTTCACCCTCCTCAGCGGATCGTCGCGGCTGGGCATCGCCATCCCCTTGATTGCGCTGTTTATTATGGGCATGATCGTGTTGAGATGGGTCAAACCGATGGGAGAGCGCGCGTGAAATTTCTGGCCGTTTTGCTGGCCCTGAGCGGTCCCGCCTCTGCCGAGACCCTTGCCGCCAAGCTGTTTGCGGCCCAAACCCAGCCCACCGCTGGCCCTGCCGAACCGATCGGCACCTATGCGCGGGGCTGCGCCGCCGGCAATATCCAACTGCCAGAGACCGGGCCGACCTGGCAGGCCATGCGCCTTTCGCGTGACCGCAACTGGGGCAATCCGGTGCTGGTCAGCTATCTGGAGGACCTGAGCAAATCCGTCACCGCCTTCGGCTGGCGGGGTATTTACATCGGCGACATGGGCAATCCGCGCGGCGGCCCGATGATTTCCGGCCACGCGAGCCATCAGATGGGCCTTGACGCCGACATCTGGTTTCTGGCGCCATCCAAACTGACGCTTTCGGCGGCGCAGCGTGAAACGATCTCCTCGATCTCGATCCGTACCGACGACCAGCTTTCGGTCAACGAAAACTGGAACCCCAGCTATCGGTCCGTGCTGAAAGCCGCCGCCTCTGACCCGCGCGTTGACCGGATTTTCGTGGCCGCCGCAATCAAACTGGAAATCTGCAAGACCGCCACCGCCGCCGACGCCGCCTGGCTGCAACACATCCGGCCAGAGGCGAACCATCAGGACCACATGCACGTCCGCCTGAAATGCCCGCCGAATTCGCCGCTGTGTCAGACCCAGACCCCGACCGTATCTGACTTGTCAAAGGGCGGCAGCGGCTGTGACGAAACCTTGAACTATTGGGTTTCAGATGCCTATCTGCACCCAAAACCGTCAAAACCGGTGAAAAATCCCGGCCCGCCGCCACCACACAAGAAAGGTCCGCGCGAATTCACCATGGCCGATCTGCCGCAGCAATGTTCCGCCGTACTCTCGGCCAACTGAGCCTTTTGGTGGTACTGGCGGGCCTGCGCTGCAGCGCTGGTCCACTTGCGCCCGCAGGATTTCTGCAGGATATTGATTTCATTGGAAAAAGCGCGCTGTTCGGCGGCTTTTCCGCCCTTCAGATCACGCCTGACGGACTGAGTTTCACAGCGCAGTCCGATCATGGCGCCTATGTCTCCGGGCAGTTCACCCGCGACGACGCTGGCCACGTCACTGCGATTCAAACTGGCACGATGAACCTTTTGCTGGGGCACGACGGTCGGCCCCTGCGACCCGGCATGACTGACAGCGAAGGGCTCGCCATCGCCAAAGACGGGACCGCCTTTGTCGCGTTTGAAGGCCCGGCCCGCATTTGGCGCTACACCAAACTGGGGTCTGCGGCGGAAATTCTGCCGTCCCACCCCGCTTTTGCCCGGATGCTGCACAACACCGCACTGGAATCCATCGCCTTGGCCCCCGATGGCGCACTTTACACCGTGCCTGAATTGCCGGCAGCACCCGGCTTGCCGTTTCCGGTTTTCCGCTATCGGCACGGCACTTGGGATCAGCCCTTCAGCTTTCCGGCAATCGGCGGTTTTATGGTTTCCGACGCCACCTTTGGCCCCGATGGTCGGTTTTACGTCTTGGAACGTGAGTTTCACGGCCTCGGCGGTTTTGCCACGCGGATCCGCCGGTTTGATCTGACCGAAACCGGGCTTTTGCATGAGAAAACCGTGTTGCAGACCGATCCCGGCACCCATGACAACCTAGAAGGCCTCGCAATCTGGCGTGATGCCAAGGGGTTGCGCGCCACGATGGTCAGCGACAACAACTTCCTCCCCTTGTTTCGCAGCGAAATCGTGGAGTATCGGCTGCCCGATTGACACCACCCGCCCGGCAAGCGTAAAGGCCTTCGTCCTTATCGTTGGGACCAATATCTTCACATCAAGTCTCCGCAACCTTGTAAAAAACGGAAAAAATCTGAATGAAAAACCTTTATCCGGGCATCCTTGCCATGGCGCTGATCGTTGTGGCCTCCAACATCCTCGTCCAGCACCCGATGGGCGCGTTTCTGACCTTCGGCGCGCTGACCTATCCGCTGAGCTTCCTTGTCAACGACATCACCAATCGCCTTCAGGGCGTTCGCGCGGCCCGGGTCGTGGTGCTCGCGGGTTTCGTTGCCGGCTTGGTCTGTTCAGGGATCGGGACGCAAATCCACAACGACTTCGGGCCTTTGGTCACTTTGCGCATCGCTTTGGGCTCTGCCGCCGCGTTTGTGGTTGGTCAACTGCTGGACCTGACGCTTTTTGACCGGCTTCGCGGCACCGCATGGTGGCGCGCGCCATTGATTTCGACGCTTATGGGGTCGACAATTGACAGCCTTATCTTCTTCACCATCGCCTTTGCCGCCAGTTTGACCTTTCTGGAACCGGGCAACGATGTGTCGTGGGCAGCCGAGCCCGGCGCGCTTTTGGGCTTGGGATCCGTGGTGCCGTTCTGGGTTTCGCTGGCGGTGGCCGATTGGTGTGTAAAATTCGCCATAGCTCTGTTCGGATTGCTGCCTTTCCGTCTATTTGTTGCCAAAATGACCACACCAGTTGCGTAAAAGGTTTTGACAAACACCAAATATGTGCCAACCTATCCTCATCGGCAACAATTTCGAAAGGAGGTGATCCAGTGTCTAGAGTGATATTGGAGAGTGGTGTCGGGACAGCTGGAGGGTTCGTTTTCTAGGGCAAACCCCTGTTGAACGGCCAAAGGTTGGATGGATGCCCTAACTGGCCCATCTCCTTGGAACTCGGGAAGGGTCACCGCTCAGGTGGCCCTTTCTCTTTGGTGAAGACGATGCTGTACATTACCGAACATATCTCAATCGCCGACTGGGAGCTTTCTGAAAGTTTTATGCGCGCCTCCGGTCCGGGCGGGCAAAACGTTAACAAAGTCTCTACCGCCGTCGAATTGCGCTTTGAGGCGGAGCGTTCGCCGCACCTGACCCCCGCCGTGAAAGCGCGGCTGAAACGTCTGGCCGGGCGGCGCTGGACGACGGAGGGTGCTATTGTACTTCAGGTCGAAGATACAAGGTCGCAAGCGCAAAACCGCGAACTTGCCCGCGACAGGTTGGCGGATCTGATCCGTCAGGCCCTGATTGCTCCGAAACGCCGCTTGGCAACCAAGCCGACCTACGGCAGCATTCAGCGCAGGATCGCCGCAAAAAAGGTCCGGGGTGAGGTCAAAGCCACCCGTCAGGCACCCGAGGGCGAGGAGTAGACCCGTTTGCGGACCGTGCAACGCGGTTGTTGCAACCAAAAAACCTCAGACCGATACCTCTGAGGCCTGTTGTGCGCCGACCTCAAACACCCGCTTGTAGCGTGCAATCTGATCCGCTGGTCCCATCGCCTTGTTCGGATTGTCCGACAGCTTGACCGTCGCATGGCCGTTCGCCGACACCGCCTTGCACACCAGTGAAAACGGCGCCAAACCATCCCCTGCCGCCAAACCACTGAAATCATTGGTCAGCATCGTACCCCAGCCGAAAGACACCTTGACCCTGCCGACAAATTGCCGATGCAATTCTTCAATCTTGGCCACGTCCAGCCCGTCCGAGAAAATCACCAGTTTCTGCCGTGGGTCTTCGCCGCGGTCCTTCCACCAACCGATTGCCACCTCGGCCGCGTGGGCTGGGTCGCCGCTGTCAATCCTGATCCCGGTCCACGCGGCAAGCCAATCCGGCGCGCGTTTCAGAAAACCCTCGGTGCCGAAGGTGTCGGGCAGGATAATCCGCAGGTTGCCGTCATGCTCCTCCTGCCAATCGGCCATCACCTGATAAGGGGTGCGCGCCAGTTCGGCATCGGTCCCCGCCAAAGCCGCGTAAACCATCGGCAATTCGTGGGCATTTGTGCCAATCGCCTCAATATCGCGGCGCTGCGCAATCAGGCAGTTGGAGGTTCCGGTGAAACGGCTCTCCAGCCCCTCCATCATCGCTTGCACCGACCAGTCCTGCCACAGGAAAGAGTGCCTGCGCCGCGTTCCAAAATCGGCGATCTTAAGGCCTTCAATCGCCCGCAGCCGGGTGATCTTTTCCCACAGCTTGGTCATGGCGCGGGCATATAGCACCTCAAGTTCAAACCGCCCCAGCTTTTGCAGGACGGCGCGGCCGCGCAGTTCCATCAGCACGGCGAGGGCTGGTATTTCCCACAACATCACTTCGTGCCAGCGGCCCTCAAACGTCAGTTCAAATTGGCCGTCGCGCTTTTCAAGGTGATAAGGCGGCAGGCGCATCCCCTCGAACCACTCCATGAAATCAGGGCGGAACATCTGGCGTTTGCCGTAAAACATGTTGCCACGCAGCCAGGTGCTTTCACCCCGGCTTAGCGACAGTGACCGCACATGGTCCAGTTGTTCGCGCAATTCGCCTTCATCGACCAGATCAGCCAGCCGGATCGCGCGGCTGCGGTTCATCAGGCTGAACTCTACCACCGTGTCGGGCCGGTTGCGAAAAATCGACTGACACATCAACAGCTTGTAAAAGTCAGTGTCGATCAGCGACCGCACGATTGGGTCAATTTTCCAGCGGTGGTTCCACACACGAGTAGCAAGATCGACCATGGTCACGCTCCTTCAAGGGGTCAACTATGGCAGCAACCGGGGCGGAAGGTCAAAGCCCCATCGCAAGTTTTGGCGCGCTATCTGGGGGGCAATGCAGGGTAATCTCTGCCAAAAGGTCTTGCCGCGACAGAGGTTTGACCAGAAATCCGTCCAGTCCCGCCTCCTGACACGCCAGCCGATCCTCGCCGAACGCGTTGGCGGTCAGCGCTATGACCGGACAATGGGACAGACCTTGCGCCTTCTCATAGGCGCGGATATCGCGGGTCGCCTGCAAGCCGTCCTTTACCGGCATCGAGACGTCCATCAGCACCAGATCCGGGCGGTGTGCGGCGTAAAGCAGCACCGCCTCGTGTCCGTTGACGGCCTCAATCCACGCCGAAACCTGAGTTTGCAGCATTTTGCGGACGATCATCATGTTGGTCCGGTTGTCCTCGGCAATCATCAGGCGCAGGCCCGGGCGCAGGGCGAATGCGCGGGGAACCGCTTGATGGCCGCGGCCGCGGTGGCGCGCGGCATGTCGGCCCGGAACGTAAACACCGATCCGTTGCCAATATTGGAGCGGACCGTGATTGCGCCGCCCATCCGTTCGGCGAGCATCGCGCAAATCGTCAGCCCCAGCCCGGTGCCACCAAACTGCCGGGCAATACCGTCGTCCGCCTGACTGAAACTGTCGAAAATTCGCCCGATCCGATCCGGCGCAATGCCAATTCCGGTGTCAGCGACGTCGATTTCCAGCGCTTTGCATGTGCCGGACGGCGGGCGGACCGTCACCGTGACCGCCCCTTCGCGGGTAAACTTGACCGCATTGCCGATCAGGTTGAGCAGGATTTGCCGCAGTTTGCCCTCCTCTCCGACCAAAGTGACGTCCCCCGGCAGGACCAGTTGCAGATCAAGCGCCTTTTTCGCCGCCACCGGTTGCAAAATTTGCATCACCGCCTCCACCGCGCCGGTCAGCGAAAAGGCCCGGCTTTCCAGAGCGGATTTTCCGGACTGAAATTTGGCCAGGTCGAGGATATCATTGATGATTTCCAGAAGCATCCGGCCGGAATCCCGGATTGTTTCAACATAGTCGTGTTGCAGCGGTGACAGCTTTGTTTCCGACAAAAGCTCCGCGACGCCGATCACACCGTTCATCGGCGTCCTGATTTCGTGGCTCATATTGGCAAGGAAACGGGTTTTGGCCCGGCCCGCCTCCTCGGCGGCGGCGTGCGCGCGGGCCAGTTCAGCCTCCCGCTCTTTGGCCTCTGCGATGTCGCGTTCGACCGAGATCCAAAGTTGCAACTGCCCGGCGTCATCAAACAAGGGGGTGATCGAGGTTTCCATCCAGATCAGATGCCCGGATTTGGTGCGGTTCAGCACCTCCGCCCGGACCGGTTGGTGGGCGTCGCGCGCGGCGGTCAAGCGGGTGATCGTATCAGGATCCGTCCCGGGCGCGTTCAGAAAATCAATGGGCATCCGCCCCAAAACCTCCTCCAAAGCATGGCCAGTGATGCGGGTGAAAGCGTCGTTGACCCATTCGATGCGGCCGTCAGGGCTGGCAAGGATCACGCTGTCCTTGGCATATTTTGCAACCAAAGCAAGGCGTTGGTTGTCGCGTGCCGTAAGCGCAAGCTCAATCTGCACCCGGTGTTGATCATGCTGGTGCTTGAGAAGCACATACTCCGTGTGGCGACGTTGCAGATAATTCCGCTCGGATGACTGGATGAACAAAAGCGAAATGAACGCCAAAAGGCCAAAGCCCGCAGCAAAGAACCCATACTCCAACGAGGTGGCAAGCGCTGTCTGGCGCAGGTCCATGGCCATCATCACGAACCCGGTCAACGCAAAAATCGCCAGCCGGACATCAGCCGCAGCGCGCAGATGAGGCCGGGTGACGCCCGCATTTATGGTTGCAGCGATCAGGAAGGCTGCGGCGAAAAACCGCACCTCCTGCACGGGAATCATGCGCCAGCAAAGGCTTACACAAATCGCAATGGTGCCCGATTGCAGCGCGGCAGCGGCCAGCGCTATACTGTAAGGCCATGCAGGACCGGCTCCGGCCAGCATCCGCCGCACAACATAGCGCAGGCAGGCGATGTCAACGATTTCACCCGCCAGCGCAATGATCGCCAGTGCCACGCCCAGACGACCAGATGCCAGCAACCCGATCGTGACGGACCCAAAAAACGTCAGGGTTTGCCGCAGCCAAAACGACCCGATACGGCTGCGGGCGTAGTGCTGCAATTGGCCAGAGGGACTGACCCGCTGTTCAAATTGCGCAAGGTCGATCAGCGCCTTAGCCTGACTGCCACGGTCCCCGGCCATCCCGTTCCTTCCCGATGTCTACGCGCAGGAGTAGGGGATCAGAGTTAAGGAAGCCTTTATCAGGGCTGCAAATTCACCCCGGCACCGCGCAGCGCGACAAGCTGGCGGGCCAGGGATCCGCCAAGGTCAATCGCCCGGCAGGCGCCCTCCAGCACGGTGGCGTCAAACCCCGCCGCAGCCGCATCAAGTGCCGAAAAGGCCACGCAATAATCGGTGGCAAGGCCCACAAATGTCAGCCGCGCAATCCCACGCTCGCGCAGATAGCCCGAAAGCCCGGTCGGCGTGGTCCGGTCATTTTCAAACAGCGCGGAATAGCTGTCGATCGCGGCCCGAAACCCCTTGCGGATCACCAGATGAGCCATATCGCTGTGCAGATCGGCGTGAAACTCCGCCCCTCTGGTGCCTTGCACGCAATGGACCGGCCACAGGGTTTGCATCCCGTAAGCCATCTGAACCTGCGAAAACGCCTGCGCGCCCGGATGGTTGGCCGCAAAAGAGCTGTGGTCCGCCGGGTGCCAGTCCTGTGTCAGAACCACGGTCTGAAACGCCCCCATCAGCGCATTGATCCGGGGGATGATCACGTCACCCTCCGCAACTGCCAGCGCTCCACCGGGACAGAAATCATTCTGCACGTCGATCACGATCAGGGCTTCTGAACTATCTCGCATGGCGACCTCGCTTTTGCTCAGGGTTAGGCAAGCCGCCCGCATCGGTCAAGCACCCGCAGACCTCTCCCCCTTGAGTTCATCAGCCCAACCGCCTAATCCGCACCCATGTTCACCGTGGCCGCCCTGTACCATTTCACCCCCTTCGCCGAGCCCGAGGCTTTGCGCGGCCCGCTTTTGGCACTGTGTGAGGACCAAGGCGTCAAAGGCACCCTGCTTCTGGCAACCGAAGGGATCAACGGCACCATTGCAGGCACGCCAGCAGCGATTGACGCCGTGCTTTCGCATATCCGCGCCTTGCCGGGCTGTGCGGCACTGGTCTGCAAGGAAAGCCCCGCCAACCCGATGCCCTTCACCCGGCTGAAGGTGCGGGTGAAGCCGGAAATCGTCACACTCGGCGTCGAAGGGATCGACCCGCTCGCCCGCGTCGGCCACCACGTCCCGCCTGCCGACTGGAACGCCCTGATCAGCGCGCCGGACGTTGCGGTGATTGACACCCGCAACGCCTATGAGGTGTCGATTGGCAGCTTTGCCGGTGCGGTCGACCCCGGCACCTGGAGCTTTCGTCAGTTTCCCCAATGGTGGCAAGCCAATCGCGAAAGGTTTGAAGGCAATCGCATCGCGATGTTCTGCACGGGCGGCATCCGCTGTGAGAAATCCACCAACTACCTGCTCGGTCAAGGCGTCTCCGAAGTGTTTCACCTGCAAGGCGGCATCCTGAAATACCTCGAAACCGTTCCCGAGGCCGAAAGCCTTTGGCAGGGCGAGTGTTTTGTCTTTGACGGCCGGGTTTCGGTCACTCACGGGTTGCAAAAGGGCACCGCATGGATGTGCTACACCTGCGGCCATCCGGTTCCCGAGGGTCAGGCTTGCCCGGAATGCAGCCCAAAAGCGTAACGCAAGTCCGCAGAACAGTGTCCCGCGCTTCCCGCGGCCCAACCAAGGCACAACCCCATATTGTAGCCATCACAATATAGAATTTGACCCCGCCAGCCGCTTGCGCGATTTTACCCTCCTTCCGGTTTGCCCCCTTTTCAAACAGGCCCGCGCCATGACGAAAGCTGCTGTCTTTACCCCGGTTCTCATCGCAGGCTGCGCGGTGCTGCTGCTGAACTTCGCCGTCCGCGCCAGCTTTGGTGTGTTCCAGATCCCCATCGCCACGGAATTCGGCTGGCCACGGTCTGATTTCTCGCTGGCCATCGCCATCCAGAACCTTGCCTGGGGCATCGGCCAGCCGATATTCGGCGCCATGGCCGAACGCTTTGGCGACCGCCGCGCCATCATCCTTGGTGCCCTGCTTTACGCCTTGGGATTGGTCTTGTCCGGCTATGCCAGCACCCCCGGCATGATGCAGATGATGGAGGTTCTGGTCGGTTTCGGCATCGCAGGCACCGGTTTTGGCGTGATCCTTGCCATCGTGGGCCGCGCCACGAGTGCCGAGAACCGCAGCCTGTCGCTTGGCATCGCCACCGCCGCAGGCTCGGCAGGTCAGGTGGTCGGCGCACCCACGGCACAGCTTTTGCTGCAACATTACCACTGGCAAACCGTGTTCGGCATCTTCGCCGTGGTGATCCTGTGCGCGCTTCTGGCGCTGCCGTTCCTGCGCACCCAACCCATGGCCTCCAAAGAGGAGCTTCAGGAATCCCTTGGCACTGTCCTGATCCGCGCCTTCAAAGACCCGTCTTACCTGATGATTTTCATGGGCTTTTTCTCGTGCGGCTACCAGTTGGCCTTCATCACCGCCCACTTCCCCGCATTTGTGACCGAACGTTGTGGCGCTATCGACCCCTCCGGCATACTGGCGGGCATCGGCATCACCACCACCTCGGCTTTGGGGGCCATCGCCATCTCTGTCATCGGCCTGTTCAACATCGGAGGCTCGATCTTCGCGGGATACCTTGGCAAGCGTTACTCCAAGAAATACCTGCTGGCGGGGATTTACACCGGGCGGACCATCGCCTCGATCCTGTTCATCATGATGCCGATGACGCCCACCACCGTCCTGGTGTTTTCCGCCGTCATGGGCTCGATGTGGCTGGCGACCGTGCCGCTGACCTCGGGCCTTGTCGCCCATATGTACGGCATTCGCTACATGGGCACGCTGTATGGGTTCGTGTTCCTCAGCCACCAGTTGGGCAGCTTTCTTGGCGTCTGGCTTGGCGGGCGCATGTATGACCTGACCGGAGACTACACCTCGGTCTGGTGGATCGGCATCGGTGTCGGCGCCTTCTCTGCGCTGATCCACCTGCCCATCCGGGAGCGTGTTCTGGTCCCCCAAACCGCGTGACGCTTCCCGCCACCGCCGCTTTGCGCTATCGGGTTTCAAACGCCTGAGGGTCCCATGCCACAGCTGACCGAGATTGAGGTGATCGCCCCCAACCTGAAACGCCGGCTTTCCGGGGTGACGGCCACTGTGGTGCGGCTGATCCCGGTGATGGCGCGGACCATCGCCATCACCACCACCGGCCCAGGCCTGCCCGGAAGTCTGCCCCACATCCCGCTGTGGCAGTTGCCCTTCGTGCCCAACAACCGCTGGCGGGTCTGGCACGCGCGGCGCAACACCGAAATGCTGGTGGGCCTCGCCCTGCGCCACATCTTGCGCCGCAAACTGCGGCTGCTGTTCACCTCCGCCTCGCAACGCCAACACTCCGCCTACACGCGGGGGCTGATCGCGCGGATTGATGCCGTCGTCGCCACGTCGGCTCGCACCGCCAGCTATTTGCAGCGTCCGGCCACCGTCATCCTGCACGGCATCGACACCGCCAGCTTTTCCCCGCCCAAGGACCGTTCTGCCCTGCGCACCAAACTTGGCCTGCCTGATACCCTGCTGATCGGCTGCTATGGCCGGATCCGCGCCCAAAAAGGCACCGACGCGTTCGTCCAGGCGATGATCGCCATCCTGCCCAGCCGTCCCGATGCCACAGCGCTGGTGATGGGCCGGGCGACGGCGGAGCATCAGGCCTTCCTCACCGACCTGCAAGCCCAGGTCGCCGCTGCCAACCTCACCTCCCGCATCCTGTTTCTGCCCGAAGTCACCGTTGACCAGATGCCCGACTGGTACCGCGCGCTTGACATCTACGTAGCCCCGCAACGGTGGGAGGGGTTCGGCTTGACGCCGCTGGAGGCGATGGCCTGCGCCGTCCCGGTGGTCGCCACCCGCGTCGGTGCCTTTGACGAACTGGTGGTGCCCGGCGAAACCGGCAGCCTTGTTGACCCCGGCGATATCGCAGCCCTGGGCCTCGCCACCTCCGCCCTGATCGACAACCCCACCCTGCGCGCCGCCCAGTCCACAGCCGCCCGCGTCCGCGTGGAGCAGCGCTTCAGGATCGAGGATGAAGCCGCAGCCCTTGTAGCCCTTTACCGCAAGCTTCTGGCCCAGACATGATCAGGCGCAGCTTGCCAGTCACCTACACCCACGTCGCCCAAAGACCAAAGGCCAACGAAGCCACGACCCCGGACTTGCGCAATCTGACGGCCGCGACATGACCCGCTTGCAGTTCCTTCTGGCCAGAACCTTGCGGCAAGAGGCACCCCTTGCCGCCCTGTCGATCGCCCAATCCGCCCTGCTGCAAACCTTTGCGGGCCAGACCGTGGCGCTTGTCGGCAACGCCCGCAGCCTCGTCGCCACCGGTTCGGGCGCAGAGATTGACGCCGCCGATACCGTCATCCGCATCAACCGCGCGCCGATGCCCGCGCCGCAAAGCCACGGCACCCGCACCGATATTCTGGCCGTCGCCACCGCCATCCCGATCACCGATCTGATCCGCCTGCGTCCCTCCCGCGTGATCTGGATGTCGCCCAAAAGAAAACGCCTGCCCTACGGCGTAGCCAGCGCCCCCGGCTTTTACCTGCACCCTTTGAAAGATACCGCCCGCCTGCAAGCCCAACTGAAC
This sequence comes from Rhodobacterales bacterium, assembly GCA_038231395.1. Taxonomy (GTDB): domain Bacteria; phylum Pseudomonadota; class Alphaproteobacteria; order Rhodobacterales; family Rhodobacteraceae; genus Stagnihabitans. Next base: position 16,499 of record JBBRLL010000017.1, on the reverse strand, counting down.
GCCCCACCGACCACCGGCGTCATGCTGATCGACCTTCTGTCCCGCTCCGAAGCCACCAAAATCACCCTTTACGGCTTTGACTTCTTCGCCACCCTCTCATTGTCCGGCTCGCGCACCGCAGCCCAAGTTCCGCACGACTTCGCCGCTGAACAAGCCTTTACCCGAACCCTCCTCACCCGCGACGGCCGCTTCCATCTGACGCCTCCGCCATAGCGGAATACGCGGCAGGCGGGCAATCGCCCCTTTCCCCTTGCGCCGACCTGCGTTAAGGCCCTTCAGTCTTTGAATATAAGGAGAACCCCGATGGGCTATAAAGTCGTCGTCGCGGGTGCCACGGGCAACGTGGGCCGCGAAATGCTGAACATCCTCGCCGAGCGCGAGTTCCCGGTTGACCAGATCGTGGCCCTCGCGTCGCGAAAATCGCTTGGCACCGAAATCAGCTTTGGCGAGAAAACCCTAAAGACCAAAGACCTCGACACCTTCGATTTCACCGGCTGGGATATCGCCTTGTTCGCCGTGGGGTCAGAGGCCACCAAGATCTACGCCCCCCGCGCCGCCGCTGTGGGCTGCATCGTGATCGACAATTCCTCGCTGTACCGCTACGACCCGCAAATCCCGCTGATCGTGCCGGAAGTGAACGCCGATCAGATTTTCATGTATAAAAACAAGAACATCATCGCCAACCCCAACTGCTCCACAGCACAAATGGTGGTGGCGTTGAAACCCCTGCACGACCGCGCCCGCATCAAGCGCGTCGTCGTCGCCACCTACCAGTCCGTCTCTGGTGCTGGCAAAGAGGGCATTGACGAGTTGTGGAGCCAGACCAAAGGCATCTACGTTCCGGGCCAAGAGGTCGCCCCCAAGAAGTTTCCCAAGCAGATCGCCTTCAACGTGATCCCGCAGATCGACGTCTTCCTCGACGACGGCTCCACCAAAGAAGAGTGGAAGATGGTCGCCGAAACCAAGAAGATTCTCGATCCGAAAATCAAGGTTTCTGCCACCTGCGTCCGCGTGCCGGTGTTTGTCGGCCACTCCGAAGCGATCAACATCGAGTTTGAAGAAGACCTTGACTGGCAGGAAGCGCAAGACATCCTGCGTGAGGCGCCCGGCGTGCTTTTGATCGACAAGCGCGAACCCGGCGGCTACATCACCCCCGTCGAATGCGTCGGCGAATACGCCACCTACGTCAGCCGAGTCCGTCAGGACCCGACCGTTGACTATGGTATATCGCTCTGGTGCGTCTCTGACAACCTGCGCAAAGGCGCCGCTTTGAACGCCGTGCAGATCGCCGAAGTGCTGGGCAACAAGGTGCTGAAGAAGGGCTGAGGCAGCCCCGACCGCCGCCTTTAACAAACGCCCGCCGATCCCGGCGGGCGTTTTTGTGTCAAACAGGTGCCCATGGCCGCAAAGTGCACAACGTTCGCTTGCGGCCCAAGGACCAAGCCGCGGGACTTAGCGATCCGTCACCCCGCGTCAACCTTCCACGGCCCGCAGCGTTGGCCTTCGACCCTGCATGCCTCCACAAACGCGCCAAACAGCTTTTTCATCACCGGCTTTTTGTAGGGGAACAGCGCCGCGCTATCCATGTCATGCACGATCATCGCCACGTCCAATTCGAACACCAGAAGCCGTCCGTCGGGCAGTTCGGCGCAGTCAATCCCGAAGTAGTCAAGGCCCACCGCCGCCGTCATCGCCTCAAACGCCTGCGCATGTCGTGTGGCGAAACCCGCATCGAAACCCTCCATCCACGCGGCCTCGACCGCCCGTCGTGCCGGGTTCGTCTCCATCCCGGCGTTCAGATAATGCACCATCCAGTGCGGCGAGCTGGCCATATGGCTGGCATAGGCTTTGCCGTTGATCAGCACGACCCGGGCTTTGGCGAACATGCCATCCGCCCCGCGATAATCCACAAAGGGCGCTGCATAGAATTCCGATTCCGGGCTGACGGCCAGAAAAGCGTGCAACTCCTCCGGCGATTCGACCTTGGCCAACCCGATGCCCGCGTGGGAGCCTACCGGGCGGATCACCGCAGGATATTCAAAGAACCGGCCGGTGCGTGCAGCGGCGATCAGCAGGGCGCGCGACATGCGGCGCGTTTGCGGGCACAACAGGCCCGGCACCTCTGCCAACATCTCGCTCACCCGGTCGCGGGTCAGATGGGCCACCACATGCGGCGCGTTGTTCAGAACCCGCCCGTGCAAATCCTGCAACATCCGGCCAAGGTTGGCCAGAACGCCCGTATTCTCCGGCCCTTCACCCACAGCCATGAACACCACATCATGCTTCGGCAAATCTTCCAGACTTTCGGTCAACTCGTCGACGAAATGCAGGATCAGCACAGCATCTGACCCGTCCAGCAGGAAGTCGATCGGCGTGTTGGTCATGAAATCACCCGGGGTGACCAGCGCCAGAACCCGGGGGCCGGTGCCCGCCCCATGCACAACCTCATAACTTTGCTGCACACGGGCGGCGGCGCGCTGCATGACGCGACCTTCCTCTGCCCAGATCCCGCCATGAGCAAGTAGCAGCGTTGACAGATCCATCGCGGCCCCCGGATCAACCTCCGCCATCGTGGCGCGTTGAACCAGCAATGCGGCCAGCGGGCCCAAGTCGGCCTGTTCGTACATCTTGCGCAAAATGGCTGCCGGACCAAAGCTTTGGGCCGGGCGAGGCGTGAAGTTCTGAGATGCAGCGTGCTGCATGTGCGCTCCTTCTGAATGCGTAGGCTATGGGTAGGTCAGCCAGATGAATGAGAGGTTGAGGCCCGCCAAACCGCCAGCACCAAACGCTTAGAAGGCAGATCAAACTGATCTTAAATCCGGCGTTTCGGGATTTTCTTCCCCTCGCGCTGTAACGTTTCCGGTTTGCCTGCGAACCGCCCTTTGCAGGCCCATCCAGGGGCTGCCCGGATTGGCTGTCACCTATGACCGCCGCAACAGCAGAGGAAACGCTATGTCCCAACCCATTCTCAAAGCCGTCTTCGCTTCGGCCCTCATCACCGCCGTCGGTGGCCTGTCGGCTCAAGCTGACACCATGAAAAAGATGTCTGAAGCCGACATGATGAAGGCTCAGGAAATGACCAAAGCCAACCTGAAGACCGGCAAGTTCGAGCAGTGCTTCGGCGTGGCTCTGAAGGGTCAGAACGATTGCTTCGCCGGCGCCGGCACCTCGTGCGCAGGCTCCAGCACTGTTGACTACGCTCCGAATGCATTCAAACTGGAGCCGAAAGGCACTTGCGAAGGCATGAAGACGCCCACCGGCCACGGCATGCTGAAAGCCGGCTGATAATTTAAGCGGGCGGTTTTGGCGCGTGATAAGAAGACCGGGCTTTGGTGTTCCAAATCACGCATCCTTGCGGAAGCCAGAGCCGCCCGCACTTCTTTAGAAAGGCATCTCGATGGACGGCTCCACCCAGTTCAACCGCAGCACAATTCCGGCGCGTGCTGGTGTCGGTCTCAAAGCCCAGCACTATGCCGCCATCCTTGAAACCCAGCCCGACATCGGTTTTTTTGAGGTTCATGCCGAGAATTACATGGGCGCAGGTGGCCCGCCGCACCGCTATCTGACCGCGATCCGGCAGAGCTATCCGGTGTCCCTGCACGGTGTCGGCCTGTCAATTGGTGCCGACCGCGCGCTGGATACCGACCATCTGGCCCGTTTGCGTGACCTGATCACCCGCTATGAACCCGGCCTGTTTTCGGAGCATCTGGCGTGGTCCACCCATGACTCAGGCTTTCTCAACGATCTTTTGCCAGTGCCTTACACCGCCGAAACCCTAAGCCGGGTCTGCGCCCATATCGACCAGATCCAGTCCAGCCTTGGCCGCCAGATGCTGCTGGAAAACCCCACCACCTATCTGGCATTCGCCGAAAGCACCTATGCCGAGGTTGATTTCATCGCAGAGGTTGTGCGCCGCTCTGGCTGCCATCTTCTTCTGGACGTGAACAACGTCCACATCTCTGCCACCAACCAGCAATATGATCCTTTCGACTATATCTCGCATTATCCGTTGGCGGCTGTGCGTGAACTGCACCTTGCTGGTTTCACCCCCCAAACCGATGAGGCGGGCCGCCCCCTGCTGATTGACACCCATGACCGCCCGGTGGATGCCTTGGTCTGGGACCTGTACCGCCACACCGTCACCCTGACCGGCCCTCTGCCGACGCTGGTCGAATGGGACGCCGACGTGCCCGCCTGGGACGCGCTTTATGCCGAGGCCACGCGGGCCGAGGTTGCCATGGCAACTGTGTCCCATGTCGCCCGCTGACATGACGCCTTTTGGCCTGCCCAACGCTGACGCCGGGCTGACCTTGGCCCACCGCCAAAGCGCCTTCGGGGCCGCCATTCTGGACAACCGCCTGCCCGCACCGGATGGCTTGGTCGGACCGGATGGCAAACACTCCCCCCACCGTTTCGCGGTCTATCGCAACAACGTCATGTCCGGCCTGATCGACGCGCTGGCCGACGCATACCCCACCATCCGCCGCCTTGTCGGTGACGAATTCTTTCGCGCGATGGCTGGTTTTTATGCCCGCAAAGAGCCGCCGAGTTCGCCGATTTTGCTGACCTATGGCGCGGGCTTTCCCGATTTCCTGGCGATTTTCCCGCCCCTCGCCGACCTCCCCTATATGGCCGATGTGGCACGGGTGGAGCGTGCCTGGGTTGAGGCCTATCACGCCGCAGAGGCCATTCCTGCCGACGTCTCTCCCGTGCTCAGCATTCCTGCCGCCGAGATGGGGCGCCTGCACTTCAGCTTTCACCCCTCCACCCGACTGGTCCGCTCGCCCTATCCGGTGTTCAGCATCTGGCAGATGAACCAGCCCGGCCAGACCCCCGCGCCCATCGACCTCGCCTCGCCAGAGGATGCCTTGATTCTGCGCCCGGTGGCACAAGTCTCGCTCCAGCGGTTAGATCCGGGTGCGGCGGTCTTTCTGGAAAAACTGATCAGCGGGTCAACCCTCTCGCAGGCCGCCTCGACAGCTTTCGTCGAGACACCGCGCTTTGACTTCGCCAAGGCCCTGTCGGCCCTGCTGCTGTCCGGCGCGCTGACCGGATGGCACTAAGGCGGGTCAGGATTAACGAAAAGTAGGTCCGGCGTCCGGTTAACAACCCGCCAGCGCAGCGCACCCTCTGTATGTCAAAAACCATACAGAAAACATACAGGTTCACTACGCTGAAAACCGCCGACAGACTTGGCGCAGGGCGGGCTGTCGCCTCTCACCAAGCTAACATCCGCTCACCATAGCGGGCTGCCAGCGCCGTGACGATCAGAATGGCCAGCCCGTACCAGGTCACAAAGAACAGCGGATTGTCGCGCGTGCAGAACAGCGAATAGCCTGCCGCAGCCCCTGATGCCGCCGTCAATCCCGCCAAAGCCGCCGACAGTCTGGGATGCGTGCTGGCCCCTTTGCGAATGGTCCGCAGCGCCACAATGGTCGGCAAAGCGGCCAAAGACAGCACCCCGCCCAAGCACTCTGCCAGCGACCCCATGCCGACCTCGGCGAACCTTTCGGCAGGTGCGCGCAGAACAAAGCTGCCGATCCACAGCGCCACTGCCACCCCGACTGGCACGATATAACCCATGGGAATCAATCCGGTAATCGCCTCAGGTCGGGTCAGTCGCAACAGAAGAACGATGGACATGCCGCAAATCAGCAGCGGCAAAAACATCTTGAACGGCACCACCGGGTTGGACCATGCAAGCACCAGATCAGGCCGCATGCCCAGCACGCTGAGAAACACCACGACCGGGCCAACAATTGCCAGACAAATCGCCAGCGCCATCATGGACGGGCGCAAAGAGGCTACCGGAGACTCTGCGGATAACGTCAAAATCAAATCATCGGTTTTCAAGCGCTATCCCCCCGGTCGGAAGATTCGCGCCCGATGGCTGACAGTTTTTTCATGGCGCGGTGCAGGGTGACCCGCAGATTGGCCGGCGACATCTTCAAACGCTCTCCCACCGAAGCCTGTGATTCTTCTCGCAAATTCACCGCGCGGACGATCTCGGCCGACCTTGGATCCAGATGGCCGATCAAGCGTTCGACCTCGCGCGCTTCGTCTTTCACATGGACCGGATCGACCTCGGCTTCCGCTGGAAGGATATCGCAAAAATCCTCGATCGGAAGATGAATTGCCGCGCCACGTCTGCGGAATGCGTCGATCACCTTGTAGCGAGCAATGGCGTAAACCCACGGACGCAAAGGATAATCCTGCCGCCATGTGTGGCGTTTAAGATGAAGTCCCAAAAGCACGTCCTGCACAATATCCTCATGCTGATCGGGCGGAAGACTGCGCCCGCGTGCGCGGACGATCCCCCGGATGACAGGCGTAACGGTCAGCAGAAACTGAGCATAAGCCTGCCCATCGCCTGCATTGGCCGCCACAAGCAGCATGGCCCAAGGGTCGTCAGTTTGCTGCATTCGATCCTGCACTTCGCGCGCTTCCTGGCAAATGTTACAACGTTCGCTCGATAACGTGAAATCAATCCTGCGTCGGTTTTACGACAGATAACCGATGGCAAGGTCGGAAGCATGGCTTGAACCCCACTGCCGTTGCCGATTAACGTAGCGTGAACGGTTCACCCGCATTTCACGACAGCAGGTCACAGCATGAGATACATGACAGCACAAAGCGCCAAAGCGGCGGCGACGGCCTTGGCAGCGGAGCCGGGTCTGGCCCGCGTTCTGGCGGGCGGCACCGACCTTCTGGTGCAGATGAAGGCGGGAAACCTTGCCGTCGATCTGGTGGTCGACATCAAGAAAATTCCCGGAATCCGGGATATTACAGCCGAAGCTGGCGGTTTTCGGATTGGTGCCGCCGTGGCCAACGCCGAACTGCGCGAACACGCGCCAGTTTGCGCCCTGTGGCCCGGTGTGGCCGAAGCGTCGTGTCTGATCGGCTCGACTCAGATTCAAGGCCGCTGCACGATGGCTGGCAACCTGTGCAACGGCTCTCCGGCGGGGGATGCCGTGCCTGCGCTGGTGGCGGCTGGTGCGATGGTTCGGATCGAAAGCCCGGACGGTGTGCGTGATGTCGCGGTGGAAGATATCCCGGTTGGCCCCGGCAAAACCACGTTGAAGAAGGGCGAGATCGTCACCTCGATCTTTCTTCCCGCCCGCCCGGCACGGTCCGCAGACGCTTATCTGCGCTTCATTCCGCGCACGGAAATGGACATTGCAGTCGCCTCCGCCGCCGTCAGCCTGACGCTGGATGCCGCTGGCAAGATTACTGCCGCCCGCGTGGCCTTGGGCGCGGTGGCCCCCAAAGTCGTGCTGGTTCATGCTGCCGCCAAAGCGATCATTGGCACCACGCTGGATGATGCAGCGCTGGCAGCCCTCGCCAAAGCCTGCGAGGCCGCCTGCAACCCCATCGACGACAAGCGCGGCACCATTGCCTTCCGCACCAGCACCGCAGGTGTCCTCGCCCGCCGCGCCGCCCAGATTGCTTATACACGCGGCCAAGAAACGTCAAAAGCCGGAGGTGCCATATGAAATCCCTGCACATTTCCACCACAATAAACGGTGACCCCGTTGAGTTTATCTGTGACCCCGACGAGCCGCTGCTGGACGTTCTGCGCAACCGCCTTGGCCTGACCGGTGCCAAAGAAGGTTGCGGCACCGGCGATTGTGGCGCGTGTTCGGTCACCCTTGACGGGCGTCTGGTTTGCGCCTGTCTGGTTTTGGGGGCCGAGGCGCAGGGCGCTGAAATCTCCACCATCGAGGGCATGGCTTTGGGCGATCATCTGCACCCGCTGCAACGCGCCTTTATCGACGGCGCGGCCTTGCAATGCGGTATCTGCACGCCGGGAATTCTGATTGCAGCCAAAGCTTTGCTGGAGAAGAACGCCAGCCCCTCGGACGAGGAGGTCCGCTATTGGCTGGCCGGAAACCTGTGCCGTTGCACGGGCTATGACAAGATCATCGCTGCCGTTCAGGTGGCTGCCGCCGAAATGAGGAGCGCGTAACATGGCACTCGACCAACCCAAACGCGAATTCCGCTATGTCGGGACACGGCCAAACCGCCCCGACGGCGTCGACAAGGTCACCGGTCGCGCGCAATACGGTGCGGATATGACCGCGCCCGGCATGCTGACCGGGGCCATCCTGCGCTCTCCCCATCCCCATGCCAAGATCGTGTCGATTGACACCTCTGCCGCAGCGGCCATTCCCGGCGTTCGCGCTGTGATCACAGGCGCGGATTTCGCCCGGCCTGACGATAATTTTCTGCGGGATGTGCAGGAAAACTGCATGGCGCGCGAGAAGGTTTTGTATGATGGCCATGCGGTTGCCGCTGTTGCCGCCACCTCTGCGGCCATCGCAAAGGCCGCGCTGAAGGCGATCAAGGTCACCTATCAGGCCTTGCCTCATGTCACCGACGTGGATGCCGCCATGAAGCCCGGTGCCCCTGTCGTGCAAGCCGGTCGCGCGTTGGAAAACGTTCCCGGCGGCATGTCGGACAACGTCACCAACGCCTGCGAATTCGGCCACGGCGATCTGGACGCGGGTTTTGCCAAAGCTGATCTGGTGATTGATCGCAGCTTCAAGACCGCCGCAACGCATCAGGGCTATATCGAGCCGCACGCCTGCCTTGCCTCTGTCACGGCTGATGGTAAGGCGGATCTCTGGTGCTGCACCCAAGGCCATTTCTTTGTGAGAACCCTCTGCTCTGCCATCATGGGGATGGAGGCCAGCCAGCTGCGCGTCACCCCTTCCGAAATCGGCGGCGGCTTTGGCGGCAAGACCACGGTCTTCATCGAGCCGGTGGCTTTGGCCCTGTCAAAAATGGCGGGGCGTCCGGTCAAGATCGTGATGGCGCGGGACGAGGTGTTCCGGGCCACGGGTCCGACGGTCTCGTCCTCCATGGACGTGCGGATCGGCATGACCAAGGATGGCCGCATTACCGCTGGCGAGGCGAATTTGCGCTACTCCGGTGGGGCATTCCCCTGTGGCACCGTCGATATGGGCGCGCAGGCTGCCTTTGCCGCTTATGACCTTGCCGCCGTGCGGACTTACGGCTGGAACGCCTTGACCAACCGCCCGAAAGAGGCCGCCTATCGTGCGCCGGGTGCCCCGCAGGCGATTTATGCCGTCGAAAGCGTGGTGGACGAGCTGTGCCAGAAGCTGGGCCTTGACCCTTTGATGGTGCGGCTGAAGAACGCGGCGAAGAAGGGCACCCTGTCGTCCTATGGCCCTACTTTCAACGAGATCGGGCTGGAGGCGACCTTGCAAGCGGCCAAAGCCCATCCGCATTACACCGCCCCGCTCGGCAAGAACCAAGGTCGTGGCTTGTCCTGCGGGTTCTGGTTCAACTTTGGCGGCAACACCTGCGTTTCTTTGAACATTAACACCGATGGCACGGTCGGCGTGACCGAGGGCAACCCCGATATCGGCGGCTCTCGCGCCTCGATCAGCCTGATGGCGGCGGAGGAGTTGGGGATACCTTACGAGAATATCCGCACGATCGTGGCCGACACCAACTCACTGGGCTTCAACGACGTGACCGATGGCAGCCGGGTGACTTTTGCGGTTGGTCTGGCCACGATCAAGGCCGCGCGGGATGCCATTGGCAAGATGAAGGCGCGGGCGGCGAAGTTTTGGGGGATAGACGAGGAAGCGGTAAATTGGGTTGACGGGGCTGCGGTTCCGGCTGGCCCCAACGCTGGCAAGTTCCCGCCCCTCAGCCTCGCCGAAATTGCCGCCGTCTCGCCGCAAACCGGCGGACCGATTGCAGGCCATTACGAGGTGAACGTTGACGGCGCTGGCGTCAGCTTTGGCGTGCATCTGGTCGATGTGGAGGTGGACCCGGAAACCGGCTTCACCAAAGTCCTGCGCTATACCGTGTTTCAGGATGCAGGCAAGGCGGTTCACCCGGACTATGTCGAAGGCCAGATGCAGGGCGGTGCCGTGCAGGGCATCGGCTGGGCGCTGAACGAGGAATACATCTACGGCGCGGATGGCCGGTTGCAGAACCCCGGTTTTCTGGATTACCGCATCCCGGTCGCCTCCGACCTTCCGAAGATCGACACGGTCATTCTGGAAATCCCCAACCCGGGCCACCCTTATGGTGTGCGCGGCGTGGGGGAAACGCCGATCGTGCCGCCGTTGGCTGCCATCGCCAACGCGGTGTCGCGGGCGGCGGGCGTGCGGTTGACCGAACTGCCAATGTCGCCGCCACGCATCCTTGCGGCGCTGAAAGGCTGACATGGTCAAGGTCAAGCTTTGGGGGTCTTTGCGACACTGGACCGACGGTCAATCCGTTGTCGAGGTTGAAGCAAAGACTTTCAAAGACCTGCTTGACCGCTTGTGCGAAACCTATCCTGGCCTCGCGCCGCAAATCCGGCGCGGGGTCTCTATGTCACTCGACGGGGTGATCTACCGCGAGGCTTGGTTTCAGGAAATCAGGCCCGACAGCGAGGTCGTCCTGATGCCCTTCATGCAGGGTGGCTAAGCGCGTCAGGCCCCGACCGCCTGCAGCGCCTTTTGCAGATCACCGAACTGCTCGCAATTGCCGCACAGGGTTTTCAGCTTGGCAAGGTTCGCCTTGGCCAGATCAACCTTGCCGGTCTTGATGAACAACTCACCTTGATATTCCAGCGCGCCCAGATGGTTGGGGTTGATTGCCAGCACCTTCAGGTAGGCGGTAGAGCTGTCATCCATCTGGCCCAGATTGCGATAGGTGAAGCCCAGAAGGTTCCACGCGTCGGCGTTCTTGGGGGTGTCCGTGGTCAACGCCACCAGCATCGGCAGGGCGTCCTTGAACTTGCCGGCATCGACAGCGGCCTTGGCCTGTTCATAGGTCGCTTTGGCCGGGGCAGTGGTGGCAGCACTGCTGCCGTCGCTGGTGCCAGCCGCCATAACGGGTGCTGCCATCAGCGTGAAAGATGCGATGAGTACGGCGGTAACGCTGCTGAAAAGAGAGGTCATGATACGGCTCCGTTTTTTGTATGATGATGTGAAGATACGCGAAGTTCACGGGTTTGCGCCTTCAAGCCTGCGTGACAGATGTTACAACAAACCCTCTGCTGCAAGCACCTGCCGGACAGAGGTGGCGCATTTGTCCACGATTTCCACCAGTTCCGCATCGGTGCAATTGAAAGGCGGGGCGAGAATCACGATGTCGCCGCGCACCCCGTCCATATTGCCGCCCACCGGATAGCAGACCAATCCGTTCTGCATCGCCTGTTCGCGCACTTTGAGGAACAGTTTGCGGTCGGCGTCGAAGGGTTCCTTGGTCTGCCGGTCAGCCACCAGTTCGGCACAGATGAAATGGCCGCGCCCGCGAATGTCACCTACCGCATCCACCCCCGCCAAGGCGTCCGACAGCCAGCCTTTCAGCCGGACTTCATTGGCCGCCACCCGTGCCAGAAGCCCGTCACGCTGAATGATCTTTTGCACGGCAACCCCGGCTGCGCAGGCTGCCGTGTGGCCGGTAAAGGTGTGCCCGGTGCCAAAAGCGCCGTCTTTGGCGCGGATCACCTCCCACACCGCCGTCGTGCAAATGGCGGCCCCCAACGGCACGTAACCCGCTGCCAGACCCTTGGCGACCGACATTATGTCCGGCTCTGCCCCGTCCCGGTCCAGCGCGCGCCAGGTGCCGGTGCGACCGGCGCCGCACATCACCTCGTCGGCAATCATCAGGACGCCGTAGCGCGTGCAAATCTCGCGCACGCGCTTGGCATATCCGTCAGGCGCAGGAACGCAGCCGCCCGCAGCACCCACCACCGGTTCAAACACAAAGGCGGCAATGGTTTCCGGGCCTTCGCGCAGGATGGCGGCTTCCAGCTCGGCGGCGCAAGCCTCGCCCACCGTTGCAGCCGTGGCCCCGGCTACCGGGCGATACGCGTTGACGGGCGAGAGTTTGATGGAGGGGATGAAAGCGCCCTCGTAAGCCACGGTCCGCTCGGCAAAACCTGACAGACCCAAGGCGCCCAGGGTGTTGCCGTGCCATGACCGTTGGCGAGAAATGAACGTTCGGCGGGTTTTCTGGCCGTTGGCGGTATGGTATTGCAATGCTATCTTCAGGCAGCTTTCAACAGCCTCTGACCCGCTGGACACAAAGACCATCTCCCGCAGCGTGCCACCACATTGGGCGCGGATGATTTCGGTCAGCTCCTCCAACGCGTCGGTGGTGAAATTATAACGGTAGGCGTGGGCGATTTGGTTCATCTGAGCCATAACCGCCGCGTTCACCTCTTCATGGGCATGACCAAGGCAATAGACCGCTGGCCCACCCGACCCATCAATGTATTGCTTGCCCGAGGTGTCCCAAAGATAGCTGCCCTTTGCATGGGTGACCCGAGGCAACCCTGCGGTGGATTTGAGGTTTTCGGGTATGTTTGCCACAAGACACTCCTGTTTTGCCGCAGCTTCGCAGGGCAGGCAGGGGTCGGCAAGCGGTTTGCCGGAAACAGCGGTTTGGGCCGGGTTCAGCCAGTATGCCCATCTGCGGCCTTCCCGGACAGAATGATCGGCGTCACAAAACCCGCGCAACGCATTCTTGCACCCCGATCCGATCTGCCTTATATGCAACTTCGAGAGGTTGGCGCGGGCAGGTGCCTCGCCAACCCGGTCAGGTCCGGAAGGAAGCAGCCGTAACGAGCCCCACTTGGGTCGTTGTCAGCCTCTCACCTCAACCGACGCTGATCAGGGGGACGCATGGCAGATGGTGTGACCCTTCGGGCGTGGTTCTGCTGAACGGCAAGCTTCCCCCCGTCGATGACATTCTGGCTCTTTTGGGCTGGGATGCCGATTTTCAGGCGCAGGTGACGGCGGAAGATGAGGGAAGCGTTCCGGTCCGTGTCACGGCTGTTCACCGCGCCCGGATCGAGGGGTTGGGGGCCGCGGGCGAGGTTGATCTCGTGCCAGCCTCTACCCTGTCAACCAGCACTGTTGCGGTCGGTGACTGGCTGCTGAGCCGGCCGCATCTGGCCGTGCGCGTGCTGGACCGCCGCTCGCTGATCTCTCGTAAAGCCGCTGGCAGCACGGTGGCGCGGCAGGTCATCGCGGCCAATCTTGACAGTCTGCTGATCGTGTCCTCCTGCAACGCCGATTTCAACGCCGCCCGGATGGAGCGTTTTTTGGTGCTGGCCGCCAGTGCCGGGGTGGAGCCGGTGGTGGTGCTGACCAAGGCCGATACCTGCCCCGACCCGGAGGTTTTCGCATCTCAAGCCCGTGCCCTGAAACGTAGCATGGCGGTGGTCCTGCTGGACGCCAAGCGTGACGATGTGCGGATGGCTTTGGCCACGTGGTGCAAGCCCGGGCGAACGGTGGCGCTGCTCGGCTCCTCGGGCGTCGGAAAAACCACCATTGCCAATGCGTTGACGGGTGGACAGGCCCCGGTGCAGGACATCCGTGATGATGACGCAAAGGGGCGGCATACCACCACGGGCCGCTATCTGGTTGCGATGGCCGAGGGGGGGTGGCTGATCGACACGCCGGGAATGCGTGAGGTGCAACTGACCGATGCCAGCGACGGGATCGACCTGTTGTTCGATGACCTGACCGAAGCTGCGTTACGCTGCAAGTTCACCAACTGCAAACATGGCACGGAGCCGGGCTGCGCGGTGCAAGCCCTGATCGCCTCGGGGGCAGAGACTGTGGACCGCTTTCAACGCTGGCAAAAGCTGTTGGTCGAGGATCGGGTGAACAGCGAAACCGTGCTGACCTCTAACACCCGCGCCGCCGTGCGCGCTGCCAGAAAAACTCCGGGTAAACGGCGGGGATAAAGTTGAGGCGGCCAAATCTCCTCCGTCCGAAAAGTGCAGGAAGCGCCTGATTTTCAACGCAAAAGGTTGGTCAAAGCGCCCAGAAGACGGTCGGTTCCTCCATCGGTGGTCATTACACCCGGCGACAACCGCAAGGTCTGGCCCCGCGCATCGGTCGTGATGCCCTGGGCGCGCAGACTGGCCACCAGGTCAGCGGCCACCACCCGCTCTGGCAGCCGAACCATCACCGATCCGCCGCGCTTTTCCGGCAAACGCGGCGTCAAAAGCGTCAGCCCCATGTCATCGGCCGCAGCGATCAGGCGGGCGGTGATCCGGCGATTGTGCGCAAGGATCGCAGTCTGATCCTGCGCCGCATGCCAGTTCAGCGCAGGCAACGATGCCAAGGCCGCCATAACCCCGGGCGTGCCATTGTCAAAGCGGCGGATGTCGGGGGCAAAGGCGAAGCTGTTGATATCCCAGTTGAAAGGGTTGGGTTGGCTGAACCAGCCCCTCAGTTCAGGCTGGCAGTGCGGGATCAACCTTGGCGACAGGTAAAGGATGCCCGCCCCCGGCGTGCCGCACATCCATTTGAGCGAGGTTGAGACGGCGAAATCCACCTCCGGCGCCATAACGTCGAACGGCAGCAGCCCGGCAGCTTGGGTGATGTCCACGCCGATCAGCGACCCCATCCGCCGGCCATGCGCCACCATCGCCGCCAGGTTGATCCGGTGAGAGGTGGTCGATGACACCCATGTCAGAAGTGCCAGCCCGACATCCGGGGTCCAGTCTCGGATGAAATCCTCATCCTCGACATGGGCTGACCCTTGCCGCATCGCCACAGTCTTCAGGGTAAAGCCGAAGCGGTCGGCCATGCCCTGCAACAGAAAGTGGTTCGACGGAAAGCAATCCGCCCCGACCAGCACTTTGCGCCCGGTCAAATGGCCGGAGGGAAGCGCTGTGAGCACCGCATGAAACGCCTGCGTCACGCTTTCAAACGTGGTCAAGGACCCCGCAGGTGCCCCGAGGATTGCCCGCCACCGGTCAATGAAATCCTGACGCTTTCCAAGGGCATAGGCCCATTGGCCGTCATCCGCAGCGCCCCAGCTGACCGCAAATTCTGCCATTGCCCCGGCCAGATCGCGGGCTTTTCCGGGATACTGGCCGATGGAGTGATACAGAAAATAGCTGGTCGCTGACATGGCTTGCTCCGGTTTAAGCACCCTTGATTTCCAGACTTCGGTGGCTTGCAATCGCGCTGGCCTTGCGGGAAAATCTGCATTCGCTCATACCGGATTTGTTTTGAGTTTGAAAGGATATCGTGATGCTGTACCACCGCCGCTATCCCATAGAGTTCAACCATTGCGATCCGGCGGGGATCGTCTTTTACCCGCGCTATTTTGAAATGACCAACCATGTCTGCGAGAACTTCTTCCGTGAGGCGGTTGGGGTGTCTTATGGCGCGATGATGGCCGACCGCTCTGGCGTGCCAACGGTGCGGATTGAAACGGATTTTCGCGCACCGACCCGATTGGGCGAGGTGCTGGATGTGACGCTGGAGGTGCTGCGTCTGGGTGGCACTTCGGTGACGTTCGAGATCGTGGCGCAGGGCGGCGGTGCGGTGCGTCTGGTGGCCACGATCACGCTGGTTTGGGTGAAAGCGCTAGACGGTACGCCCGTGCCGCAGGCCTGGCCAGAGGCGATGCGGGCCAAGCTTTCAGGGTTTTTGCGGCAGGTGTGAACGAAGGGTTAATGCGGGTTTGCGCGGCGTCACGAATCAGGTCGGACTACTCAAGGTTAGCGCCGGAAAACAGAGGCTTGGTGGCGTATGTTCGGCGTGTTTTTTCTGTAGATACAGACCGTGCCGAAGGCCATTGTGACTGCAATGTTCGGTTGGGGCAGGCGGCGAGGTGTAGGGGGAATGTCATGGAGCAATTTGCGGGCGGGTGTTTGTGTGGCGACGTGCGGTTTTTGGCCTTGTGGCGGCCATACCGGGTGGGAATGTGCCACTGTCTGGATTGCCGCAAGAACCACAGGGCGTTGTTCCATGCCTCGGCGATTTTTCCTGAAGATGCGGTGACGGTGACGGGGCAGACGGGGGAGTATCAGGGGCGGTTCTTTTGCCCGACCTGTGGGTCACCGGTGTTCGGGCGGTTTGGTGATGAGGTTGGGGTTAATCTGGGGGCGCTGGATGAGATCGGGCGGCTGGTGCCGACGTATGAGTTGTGGACGATCCGGCGCGAGGCGTGGTTGCCGGAGTTTGTGGGGGTGGAGGGGTTTGAGCGGGATAGGGAGGGGGAGGGGCGGGAGTGAGGGGGGCATTCAACGCCACGACGCTAGCTATTAGATCTTGAAAACCGCAGCGGCGACGCTTTGAGGTGAGATAATACATTGGGAGAAGTAGAAGATGAAGCGAGATGCAATATGAGCGGAAGCCCGATGTGGATCGTAAGTGGGAAACTGAATTTTGAGAAATTGATCAATAATAGAGATCAGTATGTAAAGGGATGGCACCTGATCGTTGAAAACTGGATGTTAGAGCCTGCATCGCAAATGGCAGGCAGCGGATCTCGTGTTACCGATCGTGGGATTGCAATGCTCTTACTGCTTTTGTCATTTTTCGAACCTTTAGGCACGATTCTGAACGGTAGTGCCGTGGTAATCCCCCCATTTTTAACGGGGTGCATTCGTAGAATTCACGCGGCCATTTTCAGTTTCATTGCGGGTGTCATCCCGCCGATGCCCATGTTCGGGCGGTCGTTGTTGTAAGTCCAGAGCCATTGTGTGGCGAAGTCCT
>JBBRLL010000016.1:0-81892 GCA_038231395.1 Rhodobacterales bacterium | reverse complement strand
GGGGATGTCGCCGAAGGCAGACAGAAAGATATCCATGCGGGGAACGGGCTCCAGAAGGGCGTTTCATGCCCAAGAATCCATCCCCACGAAATCCGCAAGACCCCTCAGATCAGGTCAGATTCCAAACGCGATTCCCCTGACAAGGCCGAGGCCCGCGCCAAGCTGGACGCGATCGCCAAAGAGATGGGCTATTCCTTGGCCGACCTGATCGGCACCGAGGTAAAACCCACCCGTACGCCCGCCGCCGCGAAATACCGCCATCCAGAAAACCCGAGCCTCACCTGGTCCGGTCGTGGGCGTAAACCACTGTGGTTTGTGGCAGCCTTGGCTGCAGGCAAAACGCCCGAAGATCTGGCAATCAGCTGAACCTGACTTCGGTTTCAGCGGCTGAATTCGGAATCATGCGTCTGGTCTGACAGCGCGCACAAAATGCATCGGAATACCCGATCGGGATATCGCCAGTGTCACAGCTGACGGTGCATACGACACCCGAAAGTGCCAGGATGCCATTGCCGAACGCGGGGCCCATGCCGTCATACCGTCCCGCAAGAACGCCAAGCCGTGGAAGGCGATCACGGCTGGTACCATTGCGCGCAACGAGGCCCTGCGGGGGTCAAAATACCTGGGCCGTGCGCTCTGGCGAAGATGGTCCGGCTACCACCGCAGGAGCCGCGTCGAAACCAAGATGCATTGTGTGAAACTGCTGGGTCAGCGCCTCATGGCGCGCGACTTCGACCGTCAGGTCGCAGAGTTCCAGGTTCGTGTCGCCGTCCTGAACGGCTTCACCACGCTCGGCATCCCTGTCACGAAGGTCGCGGGATAGGTCTGTCAGGGGAAAGGGGCAGTCCGGCCGTCAGACGATTTGTGCAACAGAGCCGTCAGCAGACCTCAGATCGTAGCTTCCGTCCCTGTCCGATTTTCGGGGCGTAGCTCACAAAGTCTGAGGGTATTGGCAGCAGCCGTCCTGCCTAGCTTTCCGGCAAGATCAATCGTGCAGAGGTTCCGGGTTTGGCGTCAACATATTCGATCCGGCCGCCCAAACTAGCAGCCATTGCATTGACCAGCTTGGTGCCCAGTCCGGTGCCCTGCGGCTTGGGATGGGCTTGTCGGCCTACGCCATCGTCATCAACCCGCAACTCGATCAGACCCTCACCATCATGCCTCAACGAGACGCGGATTTCTCCGGCACCATCAGGATAGGCATATTTGTAGGCATTCGTGACCCATTCCGTCGCAATTACCCCTACGCTGACACTTTTGTCAGTGGGCATCGTCACTGGCGCAATATTGGGTTTCAACAAGGCTTTATGCCCGGCATCGCGCATCGACACTTCAAGATGTTGCAACAGGCCGGACAGGAACCCCTCCAAAGCGATCGAATGAATATCGCCGGACACGTAGAGTTCCTTGTGGACCAAAGCCACGGCGCTGATGCGGGATCGTGTCTCTGTCAACGCCAGACGGGTTTCCTCGCTGGAGGCAGCCCGCGATTGCAGGCCAACCATTGATGCCACCAAAGCCAGACTGTTCGCGACCCGGTGATTGACTTCGGCCAGCAGAAGTTCGGCACGATCACGCGCCACGGTCAACTCTGACGTCCGTTCCTCAACCCGGCGTTCCAGACCCGCATTCAGGGAAGCCACCTCATCCCGCGTCCGGCCAAGGTAGCGGGCAAACGGCACGATCATGGCGAGGGTAGCGCCGACAACCAGCAGGATCAGGGCGGCAGCGGCCAGAATGATGCCGCGCAGCCGCAACAGCCCGTCCTTTTGTTGCAAGGCGTTCTCAGAAAGGGCAGCGTCGGCGTTCCGGATGATGCTTGACAAAAACACGTTCGCCTCATCCATCAGCGCCTTGCCACGGTTTGAATGAAGCACAGCAAGAGCTTCGTCATCAAGCCGGGCGCGTTTCAGCGCGATGATCGAGTCCATTTCATCAAACTTTTCGCCGACCAAAATCATAAGGCGCAGGGTGGCTGGGCTGGAGCTTTGTTCTGGTCCCAAAAGATTTAACAGGTTGTGAAGTTGCTGATCGGCCAACGCTTTTCCGGTACTGTAGGGCGCAAGATAAACTTCATTCCCGCTTGCGATATAGCCGCGCTGACTGGATTCTGCGGCCTGCAGGCCATAGCGCAACTGGACAGCGGCGGTCGAGATGGCGCGAGACGAAATTGACCGTTTCAGGTCGACTTGCGCGCGTTCCGCGAGCTGAAAGGTTGTGGCGACAATCAACAACAAGGCGACGCACCCGATGGCAAGCAGAGCCGCCGAGGCCGCGGTTATGCGCGGACCGCTTCTCTTTCTCAACACGCCCGCGTCCTGTCGCGCGCGTGTTGCTGCGCCTTCACCCATTGCAAATGCTGCCCCCATGACCACTCTTGGCGACGAATTCACACCAATTCGGTACAAAGTGTCCGCCCCGCCACGGAACGGTTGCTAGCTGATTTTCTGGGCAATGGCCACTGGGAGGAATAGCTTTGGGCGCGTCTGTAGGCGGACAGGTGGTCACTTAACTTCAACTTGTTGTTGCAAACACATGTGGCGAGGACAGCGAAAGCCCCGGGTCCCATGACCGCGGTGCTAGGCATCCCGTCGTCGGCCCGCCTGCTCGTCAGGTTCCCGGGTCGGTTACTTCTGTTCGGACGACCATGCAAAGTTCACATATTGGTCGCGCGTGTCATAACAGATATTGCCGTACATCTTGAGGTAGACCGCGCGGCGCACCGGGTCCGCGAAGGCCGCTGCCGGATTGAGCAGATCGGCCTCGTACTGCAAAATGTTTTCATTGGTCAGTGCGATCGGCAAGATATCCATGGTCTGAGGAATGCTCTTGCCGTCAAGCCAGTCTGCCCCGTATTGCCCCATCGCATACCCGAACACTGGCGAGGACAGCGCAATACTGGCCTTGTAGGGGCTGTCGCCGGTTTTGATCTCGGCCACCGCCTCAGGCTCGCCATCGATACCGCCCAGAAATTGGTCCGGGCGGGCTTTCCCGGCCGCACGCAACGCCTGAAGCGCACCCAGTACAACGGAATCGCTGCCAAGAACGACATCTATATTGGGCTCGGCCAGCAGGATGGTGTTCATGGTATCGAAGCCGCCCTGTTTGCTGACCGGATTGGGAGCGATGTCAGCCACGATCGTGACTCCCGGAAGCTTGCTGAGGCCGTCGCGCATCGCCTGAAAGCGTGGGGTCAGGAATTGCATCGTGTCCTGAGTTAGCAAGACCACTTTCGCCTTCCCGCCAAGCTTCGTGTTGATATGCGCAATCGCGGCGTCAGTCAGAGCCTTTCCCGTCGCATACTGCGGCGCATTCAGCAGCAGCGTCGCGGGCGGCGGCACAATGGTCCCGACAAATCCGCCGGCCCAGATGAATTTCTGGAGGCTGTGGCTGACAAACGCAGGGTCGGTTGAAGTGGCCACAAGTGCGCCGACCTTTTGGGCCAGAAAGTCCTGAATTTCCTGGTCCGCCTTAGCTGCATCGTTGTCCGCCAGGCCCCTGCGGTAGTCAAGACCACGGTCTTTTGCAGCCATGCGCAGACCATGATCGACGCCCAGCAAAAATTCCCGCTCATTTTCCTGCACGAAGGCCAGCGTTTTGGTGACATCCGGGGGCGGTGTGCAGGCAGGGGCATCGGGATTAAAGCTGGGGAACACCACCGGCGTTACAATGCCCGGCCCGCCGTCTTTCGCCGAAGCGCTGTCCATGTTGCAAAGAACTGCAAATACCAACAATAAAGTGCGCCCAGCGACCAACGCCGCACGCCCAAGATCCACCGTTTCCAGCAGATATTCGCAGCGAACCGTCAACATCAGTTGCCCCCTTTCCAGCGCGGCCTCAAGGGCCGTATCCTCAGCAACCTGCACACCTCGCAGTGACAATCTTGAACGCACGCCCGAACGGTTTACTTCGTAAACATAGTGCTGATCAGGTCACAAGGGTCAAGTCGGGATATGGGAAGCGGCCTGAACGGCATCCTTGGCAACACGCCGGACAAGCGGGCGTCGATTGCGACTTTGCACGCTCTGATCACAGGGCGTCGAAGCGAGGAAAATCGACCTGTCCAATCGTCCGAATGCCGCAAACCCCGGTGTCGCACGCGCAAGTTCAATACTTGTTAAGTGTCACTTGATCTCAGACTGTTGAGCGGTGCCGGTGACGACGTGCCCGGCAGCGGAGATATCCTGACCCGCTCCGGCGACCGTCTCGCAGCCAGCCAACATTATTGGAAGCAGCGCCATCACCAGAACCGTGAATTTGGAGCTTTTGGAAATCTTGATCATCGAACACTCTCCTGAACACCTTGCTCCGTGAACCGGAGCTGGAAACGAAGGTATAATTCCCGACGAACCAAGCAATGCTAACCTAAATTAGCGAACCCCCGCTGGTCGACACAAAATCAACCGTTCAGCCTACTGTTTGTGAGGGCATGTCACGCAGAAGAACCGCCCGAAAACGGCATCTCTGTGAATTCCGCGAACGTTCATTGCTGGTTAGGGTCAGGGCTCGTTCTCGGTGCATAGCCAGAACATCGCGGTTTCGACCAGTGCGACGGCTGACAGAAAGACAATTGCGCAACGGTCGTAGCGGGTGGCAACCCATGAGGAGGATCAGAAAACAGTCCGGGGGCCTGTTTTCCCGACGATTGGCCAATCCTGAAGTCGACCGAACATGATCTGAATGCGGTTGCGGCATTTGTAGCGGCGTTGGTCGTGTTTCACCGGCTTGCTGCGGGACTTCCGGCTTGAGATGCACCGTCAGATCAGTCGCGTCGATCATGACGCTCACTGGAACCGCCACTTGTGATGCAAGGCCTTCTATCATCCGGGCAAAAACACCCTTGTCGCCCCACCGGTTTTAAAGCGGCTTCGCCGGGCCATAGGTCCCGGTTCGCTTTACCTGCCGCCAAAGCATCCTCCAGCGGCAGGTGGTTTTTTTACTTTCGGTAGGCAAAGCCGCTGAAGACACGGCCTTCATCGCGGTCACGCCCACCCTTTACGGCGGCGATGTACGCGGCCACGCCCGCCACCAGTGACATCGCCGTCAGCAGGAACGCGGTCAGGATGGCACTTTTGCGGGCCGTCTCTGCCGCATCCCGGGCAGCTTTCTCGGCATCGGCAACAGCCGCCGTGGCCTTGTCACGTGCCGCTTGAGTGGCCGTCACGGCTGCATCCACCCGAGCCTTGGCGTCTGCAGCGCTCAACCCTGCGCGCGACATCGTCACTTGCACCAGATAAGCCCGATCCGCGTCCGAAATCTCGCCAGTCGCGGCCAGATTGCCCAAAATAGCGGTGGCATCCGATGCCTCTGTCCCGGCCTGCACCGTCGCTGGCCGTAGCATGGTGTTGGTCACAAACCCCATCGGATCAGCTTTGACACCATCGGGCACCAGACCCGCCGCAGCCGTCATGGCACCTGACGCCGCACTGCCTGCAACCTGGGCCACAGCACTTCCGGCGACCGAGGCCACATTGCCAACCGTCCGCAGTGTGGTGCCGATAGCAGATCCCAACAGCATGGCGCTGATCACGATGCCAAGCGCCCACACGACCAGACCGTTCATGCCATCGCGTACCGTCACTTCATCCTTGACCGCTGCGTCAACCCGCCGCCGCATCCGGCCAGCGATATATCCGCCCGCCGCATAGGCGCTGACCATGCTCAGCACGATCCACACGACCGACAGGATCAGACCCAGCTTGCCCGACCCAGCCCCTTCGCGCGCTGAAACTGCGCTCAGGCCCAAGGCGGCACCAAAGCCCGCGGCCAGCACACCTATGGCCAAAGCCACGGCAACACCGCCAAAAATCGCCGGCCAATCCATATAGTGCCGGTCCGACATGGCAAAGGCGCCTGCATCAGCGGTCACCCGACCGACAGACATCTGTTCACGATTTTCCATTCCGGACCTCACCGCAGTCCAAGAAGGGAAAGGACAAAGAGGACGACGACGACCAAGCCGACCAAGTAGATGATACTGTTCATGTGTGACCCCGTGTGCTGATGCATCTGCCGACCCAAGGGCGGTCAGGTGCAGTATTTGACTGAAACACCGTGTTTCGTAGTGGTAACAAATAATTGTCTATTTGGTTCCCTGATCAGACGACTTCCCGGCAAAATCGTCGATGTCGCTGATAGAAAGGTACGCCGCCCCAAGGGCAAAACCCGCAGTCCTTTAACGGACACCCCTTGCGCATCACACGAAAGCATCCATATACCATCCCAGCAGATGGTAGAAAGGCCGACCCAATGCCCGCAATGCCCAAACAGACAGACTCCGAAAAGATCACGATCAATCTGGGCTTCGTCGATCTGGGCCAGATCGAACTGTTGGTGCAGGAAGGCTTTTATGCCAACCGGACCGATTTCATCCGCACGGCCATCCGCAACCAGATCGAGCGGCACGCCGACACCGTCCGCAAGGTCATCACCCGAAAAAGCATTGATCTCGGCATTCGCACGATCACTTCTGCCGATCTGAGTGCCGCCTTGGCCACGGGTGAAATGCTCGACATCCGGGTGCTGGGTCTTGCCGTCATCGCCCCCGATGTCACTGCCGCCTTAGCCCGCCAGACCATCTCTGCCCTCGCCGTTCTGGGCGCTCTGCAAGCCAGTGACGCGGTCAAAGCCGCGCTTGCCGACCGCACCACCTGACCCCAAATCTGAAAGACCCCAAATGAAAAGCGCCCTCTCTACAACCATGGCCAAAATCACCGCACTTACCAAATCAGGCAAGTTGCACGACGCGACGGCCCTTATTCAAGCCTCCCTCCGCCCTTCAACACCGTTGGCAGACACCCTTGCAAGTGGGGCAATCGAAGGCGAGTTTACAAGGCTTGACGACCATGCACCGCAACCCAAGATGCCCATCAGACCACGTCGTACTGGACTGGCCGAAACCCTGCGCAAAATTGCCGCTGGTGGGATGCCTGGTACGACGATAACCCGGTCGTCCCCTGAGCCACTTCCCTCTGGCGCGCAATTCCTCAGTCTGTCGCACACATCCCCCCACGGGCACCGCGACTACCGGCTTTATATCCCCGCCAAACCCGCGCAAACTCCCATGCCGTTGATCGTCATGCTGCACGGCTGTACCCAGTCGCCCGAGGATTTTGCCGCAGGAACCGGCATGAACCTGCTGGCAGAGGAATTTGGCTGCATGGTGGCTTACCCCGCCCAACCCTCTGGTGCCAACGCCCAGAAATGCTGGAACTGGTTTCGGCCCGGAGATCAATCGCGCGACCAGGGCGAGCCTGCGATTATCGCGGCACTTACACGCGGCGTCCTGCGGGACTACCCCGCCGACCCTTCGCGAGTCTATATAGCGGGCCTCAGTGCAGGTGCCGCTGCCGCAGCTATCGCTGCCACCGCGTACCCGGACATTTTCAGCGCAGTTGGCGTCCATTCTGGCCTGCCTGTCGGGTCTGCGCATGACGTCGTCTCGGCCTTTTCCGCTATGCGCAGCGGCGCGTCCGGCCATGTTCTACGCACCCCGGTCCCGATTATTGCGTTTCATGGCCTTGCCGACGCCACTGTCCATCCTGACAACGGCACGGCTGTCATTGAACAGATGCTGCCCCGTCAATCAGCCATGACCCGAACAACCAGACGCGGCGCGACACCAAACGGTCACAGCTACCGTCAAACCGTGCACACCGCCGCCGATGGAAGCACAATTGCCGAATATTGGGAGGTCGAGCAAGCCTCGCACGCATGGTCCGGCGGCCACACCAGCGGCACCTACACTGACCCAAAAGGCCCCAATGCCTCCCGCGAAATGGTGCGTTTTTTTCTGCAACACACCAAGCGCTGACAGTCTGGCCACGACGCCTCAGGATTCAAAACCAGCGGGCTGATGAGGCTCGGCCATATCGGCGTGGCAGGGCATCATCTTGTTTCAACCGCAACAGGTCGACGTTGCGTCAGGCATGATCGGCGATCACCCCGACAAGACTGCCGTATGAGAAGGATTTCTTGGGCCTGCCGTTCGACATCGAAATCTCTCATTCACGAAAACCGGGCAGGAAAACCGGACGCCCCGCACGTGGCGGGGAGCCCTTGTTTCAGTAGGCTTATTCTGCCGCGATGGCCGTCGCGTTGACTTCCGACGCGATGGTGGTCAGCTTCTTGTCGGCGTTCTTTTCCTGATCCAATGTCGTTTGCAGCAGGGTAACGGCATCATTGTGTCCAAGAGCGCCGGCCCAAGTGCAGAGCGCGCCATACCGTGCCATCTCGTAGTGCTCGACCGCTTGCGCAATGCCTGTCAAGGCGGCATCTATCGCCGGGCTGCCGCTATACTCCGCGATCAGTTCGTCGCCTTCTTCAAGGATGCCAAGGATCGCCGGGCAAGTCTTGGCTTGCGCCCGTTTGCCGACCATCTCAAAGACCTTTTGCAGGCGTTCAACCTGACCTTCGGTTTCCTCGCGATGACCCCGAAAGGCGTCTTTCAACGCAGGCGATTGTGCGGCGCGCTCCATTTTCGGCAACGCCTTCAGGATCTGGCGCTCCGCATAATAGATGTCCTTCAGCGTATCGATGAAAAGTGTTTCAAGGGTTTTCTCGACCATGATGTTCTCCAGTTCTGAAGTGAAGTGATACCTGCCCGCTTTCGCTGCGGGACGGCGATGATGCGTTAACGCGACTTGGCGCGGGTGCTGTCAGTCTTGACATCGCCGCTTTCGGCGGAAGTCTTGTTGGATTTGCCTTCCGTTTTGCCGGTGGATTTGCCACCTTCATCACTTCCGGAAGCCTGTTTGCTTGACGGAGTTGGGCTTTTGCGGTCGTGCTTCGTGTCGGTTTTTGCGTCGGTTTTCGTTTCGGCCATTTGAGTACCTCCTCGTCATCGTTTCTGGGCGGCGCAGTGCCAGCCTGTCAGAACAACCGATTGCAGGGCCTATGGTTCCTCTCTGGCGGCGGAAATTTGGCGAATAGGTCCGTTCGGCAAGAAGTCGCCGGATCCGCCCCGGTGCTACAGGCGCAGCGCGCGAAATTTGGCCGCCCAAATGGGAATTGTTGCATAAAACGGTTGAGGGCCGGACTGCCCCCTTCTCGGAGAAAGACCCATCCCGCGACCTTCGTGACCGGAATGCCAAGCGCAGCAAAACCGTTCAGGACGGCGACACGAACCTGGAACTCCGCGACCTGACAATCAAGGGTCCGCGCCATGGGCCGCTGGCCCGGCAGGTTCGCGCAATGTATCCAACAGCACCGCCGATCGCCTGGTGCCAAGTGACTGATAAGTTCACGACCTATTCAACAATCCCCCGGACTGTTTTCCGATCCGCGTCTCCGCTACCGACCGGTTGTAACCTTCGCTTGCCGGTCGGCTTGGCCGCCTAAATCATCCCGGCTTCAAACCCAATCACCCGCGCCTTGGTTTGCGTCGGCCAGTTCCGGGTCTTCTACCTCAGCGCGTTCAGACTGCTCATGCCTCCGCGCTGCCTCGCCGGTTTCACCAAATGACGGCCATCAGCCGATTTGTGCCAAAGACCCCTTCGCTCCCAGAACACCGGCCTTGGTCCGGTTCGCGTCACCACCGCGCACAGGTTTGCCATCTATTTCCACCACTACTCCCGTGCCGTCACGCCGCACGGAAATATGCTGCGTCTTTCCGCCGCGACGCACGGTGGCACTGTAGCCCGACCAACTGTCGGGAAGTACGGGCGAGACAGTCAGCACCCCGGCCTGCAAACTGATGCCAAGGATGCCTTCGACACCCGCGCGATAAAGCCAGCCTGCAGCGCCCGTATACCACGTCCAGCCGCCCCGCCCGGTCTTGGTGCCCTCCCCATAAATATCGGCGGCAACCACATAGGGCTCAACACGGTAGCGGTTGGCATCGGCACGGGTCAACGCATGGCTGATCGGGTTGATCAAGTCGAACAAGGCATGAGCATCGTTGCCGCGACCGGCGCGGGCCAGAGCATAGATCATCCACGTCGCCGCATGCGTGTATTGGCCGCCATTCTCGCGCACGCCCGGCGGATAGGCGGCGATGTAACCGGGATCAGGGCCGGTTTTGCCGTCGAATGCCGGCGTGAAAAGGCGCATGATGCCGGCGCTTTCGTCCTTCAGATGGGCCAGCGCCGCATTCAACGCCTGATCCGCGCGCTCTGCCGGGGCAGCCCCGGACAGCGACGCCCAGGTTTGCGCAATGGAGTCGATTTTACACGCAGCGGCACCATCGCTGCCCAAGGGAGTACCATCGTCGAAGGTCCCGCGCCGATACCACGCACCATCCCAGAATTTGTCATCCAGCGCCTGTGCAACGCTGTCCCGATGGGCACGCCAGCGGTTGGCACGGACCGTATCCCCTCGCGCCTCTGCCAGCGGGGCAAAATCGTCGATGGTCTGGCACAGAAACCAGCCGAGCCATGTGCTTTCGCCTTTGCCCAGAATGCCGACACGGTTCATGCCATCATTCCAGTCGCCACCAAGCATCAGGGGGATGCCATCGACACCCGTGCGCTCCAGCGCCAGATCAAGCGCGCGCGCACAATGGTCGTACAAACTTTCGGTCAGGTCGGCCTCGGTCGGGGTGTAAAAGGCATCATGTTGATCCACCCCGAGTTTGGCACCGGCCAGATAGCGCACGGGTTCATCCAGCACGGCCACATCGCCGGTCATGGCGACATAGCGCGCAGTGCAATTCCCCAGCCAGACGACATCATCGGCGATCAACGTGCGGACGCCCGCCCCTGTTGCCGGTAGCCACCAATGCTGCACGTCGCCCTCGACAAACTGCCGGCCAGCGGCGGCAAGGACCTGACCGCGCGCCAATTTGGGATCCTGCAGGATCATCGCTGCGGTGTCCTGCAACTGGTCGCGAAAGCCGTAAGCTCCCGACGCCTGATAAAAGGCTGAACGGCCATGGATGCGACACGACAACGTCTGATACGGCAGCCATGTGTTGATCATGATGTCAAATCGCCGGTCCGGGGTCTGAACCTGCAACGTGTCCAGAATGGCGTGCCAATCGTCGGATTTCGCTTTGACAAAGGGCACGGTGCCGCTGGTCGGGAAGATGCGACGCATCAGGGCGGGCATGGCTGCGATGGGCGCATCGGCGAGCGCAAAGGTCAGGTTTGCGCTTGCGCCAGGGGCCAGCGAGATCCTCGTCGTGATGGCAAGACAGGGATCACCCAAAGTTTCGGTCGCGCCGTCGCCCGAGGGCCAGTCGAATTTACCGGGAAGCAGGGCTCCGCTGAACGCGTCGATCAGTCCGCGACGGGTGGCGCGGTGGCGGGCAATCGGGCGGTTGGCCCCAAGAGCGGTCATCCGGTCGGGATATTCGTCATTCCATGGATTGACAGCGCACAAGGCGTTCAGGGCTACATCATGGTGGACCCGGATTTTGGGCGCGGCAGCGGCGCGGTTGTTGCCCAGCACAAGGTCTGTCCAGGCAAGGACATCCAGTTCCAGCGGACGGTCACCATGATTGTGCAGGGTCAGCTGGGTGATCTTGGCCGGACCTTCGGCACTCAGCTCTTGCACGGACTCAATGTTCAACCAGCGCGTGGTCGTTCTGAACACGGATTGACCGGGGCTGTGCCGGGTTTCGTAAAGCGCGTCCGGGTCGTCGGACAGCGTTGCAAAGGGCGTGGCGCTGCGGCCAGACAGACGGTCACGAATGACGATCCCCTCACCGGCAGGGTTGCTGACCGGGTCATTCGACCACGGACTGATCTGGTAATCCCGCGAATTGGCAGCCCAAGTATAACCCGCCCCTTCCGCTGAAACATGGAACCCGAAGCCATCGCGCGCGATGATGTTCAGCCAAGGATGTGGCGTTGCCTGTCCGTGTCGCAAGCGAATGACATAGGTGCGTCCATCGTCGGCAAAGCCGCCAAAGTCATTCGGAAACTCCAGCGCTTCAACCGGAAATTCCAGCTTGGGCGCGGTGTTTATGGATTGTGGTGGCAACAAAAGCAGGACAGGTGCCACAGGCGTGTTGCGCGGCAATCGGGAGAATTGTTCAGACCAGGTTCCGTTGCGCGCGTGCAGAACGATCTGCGCCGAGGCCAACAAGTTTTGCACAGTCACCGGCGGCACCATGTCACGACGCAACAGATGGACAGATTTGCTGACCGCAGGACTGACCAAACGAAAGGACTGATCCACAATCAGGGTCAGTGCATTCTGCAGATCCTGAACATAGCCCGTCGTCTGTTCATTCAGCAGAACAAGATCGGCCTTGACGCCCTTGCCGCGCAAATAGTCTATTAAACGCAAAGACTTACGCGCTATTGGCAGGTCGCTTTCTGTGTCGATGCGCAAAGTGATGATCGGGTTATCGCCCGAAATGCCAAGTGGCCACAGGGCCGACTGCCGTCCAGCTCCATCTTCATGTGCACCAAGGCGCTGATCGGGGAACAACAAGTGGCGCGCCGCCTCGCGGAACACGGCGATTTCTTCAAGGCTGCTGTTGGCACGGCGCAACTCGATCTGCGAGCGGGTCCAGCCAAGACGGGATTCGTGGTCAAATGTCGCCGGGTTGCGGTAATGATCCAGCGCGGATTGAAGGGCTGTTTCATCCGCCGCCACGATTGTCCAGATGTTCAGCACGACGTCTTTGCCCGGAGCGATGCGCAGCGTCCGCCGCAAGGCATAGCATGGGTCCAAGGTAAACCCGTCTTCACCAGCCAACGTCGCTTCGGGTTCGAAAGCAATGGCCGTGGCCAGGTTCCGGCCCCTGCCGATAAAGGCGCGCCGGTCGGTTTCAGCTTGCACCGAGCGCCCCGGTCCGGGGCCGACCAGCATATGGGCCAGATGCAGTTGCGGGCCGGGGTCGCGCAAGTTTCGCGTGGCGGTTATCGTCGTCCGGTCAGGCGAAATATGGGTTTGCACAAACATTTTGGAAAAAGCCGGATGAGCGCGATCGGCAGCCGCGACATCCATGACAATCTCGCCATATGTTGTGACCTCGATCGAGCGGGTTTGGCTCCCCTTATTTCTGATCGTCAGCCTCGATCCTTCGGCATTGGCCTCTGTCGCGACAATCGTTTCCAGATGCGTTTCGATGGTACCGACGGTTTTCAGGAATTCCGCCTTGTGGTCCGAAAAGATCGTGCGCGCAACTTCGTCCGGGGCGGATTTGGGGGCGGCGGTGGCAGACCACCAGCGATTGGTGACCAGATCGCGCAGAAAAATGAAGGATCCGTCCATTTCGCAAGTGGGATCGGGCCGCCACCGGGTGACGGCAGTGTCGCCAAAATGCGACCAACCTGCGCCACTTGCCGTCAACATCCGGGCATAACTTCCGTTGGACAAAAGGCCCACGGCACGCTCGGCACGGGCAGGATCGCTGACGGTGGTCTGGGTGCTTTGGCTGGCCATCATTTCGGCAGTCGCGCCGGCGCCCAACTTCGCGGCACGGGTAACCGGCACGATTTCACGCGGTGCTTTTTCCTGAAGCAACAATTCAGCCGCCTGCACGACCGGGTCAGCGTGAAAGCGGTCACGGTGGATCCCCTCCATCACCGCATTTGCGACAGCGACAATGATCATCCCCTGGTGGTGTGCCATCACAGAGCGGACGACGACGTGATCGACCCCGTCCGGCATCCGGTCGCGGGTCATGTCAACCGCATCAAAATAGCCATGCGGGCCAAGGGCGCCAAGCGCGTTCAAGCGGGCAAGGTTTTGGACGGATTGACGCGGGAAAATTTGAGCGGCGAGGACAGTGGAATAGGGGGCCACAACGTGGTCATCGCTGCGCCCGCGTTTCAGGGCGAGCTTGGCAACACCGAAGGCGTAGTATTGGTAATTCATCTCTGCATCGCGGGCGTTCATGGCGCTTTCCGAAACGCCCCACGGCCGACCCGTCCCACGCGCCTCGTCGATCTGCGCGCGGATCGCTGCAACATCGGATTGATGTAAAACCGACCCGACCCGTTCTTTCATAACCAGAAGCGGCATCAGGTATTCGAACATGGACCCCGACCATGACAGCAACACACCCGAGGTGCGTGTGCTGGTGACGGGGCGGCCAAGCCTGAACCAATGCTCGTTCGGCAGATCACCCTTGGCGATGGCGAAAAAGCTGGCAAGCCGGGCTTCAGAGGCCAGCAGGTCATAGCAGGACGGGTCTGCTTTACCCCCATCGACGTTGTAGCCGACCGTCAGCAGACGCTTTGCAGGATCCATCAGGAAAGCGAAATCCATCGCGAAGGCCAACGCCCGCGCCCGCTCGGCCAGGGACCCAAGCCGGGATTGCATTGCTGCGGCGTTGCTGAGGTCACCCGAAGTATCCTCGATCACTGCCTGGCAGGTGGCGATCAGCGACCCCGACCAGCGCACCAGATCGGACACGGCTTCGGTGTCAACTTCGGCATTCAGCGCGCGCGCCAGCTTTTCTATGTCCCGGGCAATGACCGTCAGATTGATGCCACGCACCGGGGCCAACTGCGGCTCGGCAAGGTAGGTTGCATAGCTTTCCGCAAATCCGACGATGCGTTCTTCCACCCTTCGCCGCAGTGGACGCAGGGTGCGCCGGTCATCCGGAATGGCACCGACCTGATGGCGCACCACGTCCAGCACATCACCAATACCGCGTGCATCCGGTGGCAAGTGAACGGACGGACCCTCCGCCCATTGCCTTAAAGCGGCGGAAAGCGATACCAGATGGCCCGCCAGATTGCCGCTGTCTACCGACGATATGTATTGCGGCTGCAAGACCGACAGGTCGGCGGTAGAATACCAGTTGAACAGATGGCCCCGGTATTTCGGCAACGCCTCTATTGTGGTCAGCGTCGCCTCGATCCTGTCGGCGGCGTTGCGCTGGCTGATCCAGCCGAACTCGCGCGCCGACACGACAGACAAGAGGTAAAGCCCGATGTTGGTGGGAGACGTCCGTTCGGCGATCTTGCGGGCTGGAGTGTCTTGAAAGTTGTCTGGCGGCAGATGGTGCGACGCCGGGGTGACGAAGTCTTCAAAAAACCACCAGGTCAGGCGCGCGATGCGGCGAAGGTCGGTCGCATCAGAAGGAGAGATGTCCAGATGGTCGATGGATTCCTCGGTCCGGCTGATCAACCAGGCGATGATGGGGGCGGCAATCCACAAGGCTGCAATCGGAAACGCTATGGTCAACGCCTGCGGATTGATCAGCGCCGTCACGGCAATCGCCGCCGCTCCCAGAGCAACCGAGGCAGCCATGCGGCGCAGGTAGTGGGCAACCGATCCTGTGCCGCTGGCCGCAACTTGTGATGCCGTCCGCCACTCCAGAAGGTGTTTGCGGCTGACAAACACACGGTAGATCGTGCGGACAATCGCATCTGCCATGATGGCGGCCCAATCCGCGAGAAACGCGACGCGAAACAGGGTCAGCGCAGCAAAATCCACGGCTTCGTCCGCCAAGGTGCGCAGATGAAGGCCCCAACGCACAGAGGGATCACGCGGTGCCAGACCGTTCAGAAACGACAGGGTCGGCCCGGCGATCAAGGTAGCCAAAAGGGCCGCTTGCCAATGTAAGGCACCGGCCGGTCGCAGCGTAAGCCAGCCAAAGACAGAGGCAGCAACCCAGCCGATCGGCACCAGAGACCGGCGCAGGTTGTCGATCATTTTCAGGCGGGCAAGGCCATTCAAGCGGGTGTTTCGCCCAAAGATGTAGGGTAACAACTGCCAGTCGCCCCGCGCCCAACGGTGCAGACGCGCCGCATCGACGTGGTATTGAACAGGGAAATCTTCAACAAACTGGACGTCGGTGACCAACGCCGCCCGCGCAAGACTGCCCTCAAGCAGATCGTGCGACAGCACAGCATTCTCGTCAATTGCCCCATCGGTTGCGGCACGGAACGCATCGATGTCATAGATGCCTTTGCCGGTAAAATTGCCCTCTCCCAGCAGATCCTGATAAAGGTCAGACACGGTGAAAACGTAAGGGTCAAGCCCGCGGTTCGTTGAAAAGATGCGTTGAAAGATCGACGCATCGGCGCCGGTTGTCAGCGAGGGCGTCACACGCGGTTGCAAGATCCCATACCCGGACGTGATTTTGCCTTTGGGGCCAATCACCGCGCGGTTGACAGGATGCGCAAGTTTTCCAACCATCGCTGGGACTGAGCCACGGGTCAGTCTGGTGTCGGCATCCAGCGTAATCACATATTTGAAATGTCCCTCAGGCCGCGCGCCAGTCTCGACAAAAGACGTATCCTCGTCGTCGCGCAGCAAAGAATTCAACTCGACCAGTTTGCCGCGCTTGCGCTCCCACCCCATCCAGACCGCTTCGCCGGGGTTGTAAAGCCGCGCACGGTGCAACAGGAAAAAACGTCGGCCGCCGTCATGGCTGTAACGGTCCGCAAGGTCATCAATCCCGGCTTTGGCATGGTCCAGCAAATCGGCATCATCGGCGCGGCTTTCTCGCGGCGCATCGACCCAATCGCTCAGCAATGCAAAGCTCACGGCGCCTTTGGGGTTGGCAAGATAATGCAGTTCCAGATTGCGGATCAGATCGTCTATATCATCGCGATTGGTCAAAAGGCACGGGATCACGACGATCGTGCGCGCCGTTTCAGGGATGTCGCCACTGTAATCAAAACCGGGCAACTGCGCGGCAGGGATCAACCGCGCAGCCAGAAAATGGACCAGACTCATTGCGGCGTCGGTGGCCGGCAACAGGGCCAGCAAGACCCACACCACGCTCAGCGGCAGCGAAACCTGCGCCAGCGTTGCCATCGCAAAGGCGGTAAGCAAAGTGACAACCACGCAGGGAAACGCCACGCCGAGCCAGCCCAGACCCCGATAAAAGCGCAAGACATGTTCGCGAACGGTCGGACGATAGCCGCAGGCCTGTTCAAGCCCCAAGCGGCCTGCACCGGTCAGCGCCACGCCGGGGTCCTGATCTGACGCCGTGGCCACCATCGCCGCCACTTCGGACTCGGTCTTTGTTGACCGCCGGGCGATGCGCTCGATCTGGGTGCGATAGTGGTTGCGGGTCGCCTTGTCCAACAGTGCATAATTCGGATCGCGGTTCAGGATGGCGTCAACCCGGCTGACCTGCTCGAACCACGCCAACCAGTCAATATCGTCAATCGCCTTCAGCGACCGGATGATGTTGCCCACCGTCACATTGCCAGACGATTGGTTCGACTGTTCTTTTGCAATCGCTTGATCTGGCGTCATCCCGGCTTCGGCCATCCCTTGTTCAAGCCAATGCAAGGCTGCCATGCCAGCGTCATCGCTTTCGCGCAGGCGGTACAGAAGTTGAGAGGCAAAACTTTCGTCTCCCCTGTCGCGGGCATGCTCGGCCAGCATTGCGGGCGCCACGTTCCGGGTGGCGGCCAAGCTGTCGGCCAGCCCATTTGCCCGTGCACGCGCTTGGCGCGCCGCGTCAATCCGGTCGGCAAGGCGCCGCAGATTTTCCAGAAGCACAAAGCGCAGCAATGCTGGAACCGACCAAACCTCGCCAATCGTCAAAGGGCTGACAGTCTGGAAACCCTCAACCAATTCGGCCAGGCTAGACAGGCCCAGGTCAGAATTGCTGACGGCGACATAGGTCCAGACAAGGGCAAGGGTGCGCGGAACGGCCTCACCCGAGGCAAGCTTCACAGTCGGCAATTCGCGGTAAACCCGAACTGACAAATCGCGCCGCAAGTGGCGAAAGGTTTCGTCGACGATATGATGGTTATCAAGCAGCCATTCGGCGGCTGGGGTAACGAGGACAGTTGGGCCTGTTTGGGCAAGCAAGCGCAGATAGGTCTGGCGAACGGCGGCACGATTGTCGTCGATCCGGGCAGAAAGGCGGAACGGATGATAAGAGATGAGATCAAGCGCCTTCAGCCCTGCCAAATCAGCGCCAACCTCGCGCAGCGTCCCACCCTGCCAAAATTCCGACCGTATCGGCATACCGTTCGCTTCACCGCTCATTCCATGACCCTCACACCCGCACACTCATTGCTCCAGTGTAATCAACTCATGGGATACAGTCAGGTTCCCATCGGCCGAGCGGATCAGCTAAGTTTGGCCAACAACAGGCTTCCGGGGGGTCGCGAAAACATACGGGCCGTGAAATATGCGTCTTGTGTTAAAGGCCTATGGGCGATGCCGCGAGAATTGCGCCTTGGTCATGGCGACGCGGTATGCCCCATCCGACGACCATGGCTTTCGCCAGCTTTTTCAGTGCCGGATTTGGAAGGTCGGCTCATGTCGGATGGTGAGCGCCGTACCGCTCCGTTCAGGGAACTACATCGTGATATTCACCAGCCCGGTATTCCGCCGCGGCAAGGGCGCTGACTTCGAAAGTCATCCGCAAAACATGGCGACCGTCGTGGTGTATCTGTTCCAGCTTGCCGCCCAATTGGCGGCCGAATGCGGCAATCAACTGCGAGCCGAGCCCAGTATTCACCGGATCAAGCCCGCCCGCATCGGGCGCAGAGGCTGTGTTTTGGGCGTAAGTGTTTTGCACCTCCAACACCGCCTCGCCGTCGCCCATACGCTTCAGACGCAGCCCGATCGGACCGGACACTGCTTCGGTTCCGTCCGAATGCTTGATCGCATTTGTCAGCGCCTCGGTCATCATCAATGACAGCGGCACGGCCTGATCAGGGATCATCCGGATATCATCGACATCCGTGGTAATCACAAAGCGCTTTTCGCCGCCCGCCGACATCGTGGTGATTTGGCGCACGATATCCGTGAACAATTCGCCGACCTGCACATCAGCCATGCCCGACGTCTGATAAAGCCCATGGTGGACCGTCGCCAGACTGATCACCTGGTCCTGCAACCCCTTGAGCAAAGATCTGGTCTCGGCGCTGGCCGCCTTGCGCATCTGGATGTTCATGATCGAAGCGATCAGTTGCAGGTTGTTCTTCACCCGGTGGTGCACTTCGCGCAGCAGAACCTCTTTTTGATGCAGCGTGTCTTCCATCCTTGCCTCGCCGTGCGTAATCGCTTCGGTCATGGACAGGTAAGCGTCGCCAAGTTCGCGCAATTCCACGGGTGCGTGTTTGAGGTCGATGTCGCGCAAACGGCGATCTCCACCGGCAAAGGCAGCGATTCCACCGTTCAGGATCCGCACATGGCGAGCAACCAACAACTCGGCTGCGGCAACAGCCACAATAAGGGCTGCCAACCACATCAAGGCAACCGGCATATAGTCCCCTAGACCCGTAAGCTGATTGCCGGTCGGTCGCCAGCGGCTCATCAGATACAACTCGCCCGCAGCAATCGGCACCACGGCATAGCTGTGCCATTCGCCATCCTTCGTCTGGTCGCTGAACACTTCGCCGACGGAGCCGACAAGATTTTTCAGAGTGCGCGTTGTGGGCAATTGTTGCTCGGCGATGTCGAGCCCGACACTGGCCGTCAGAAGGCCACCATCCCGGTCAAAGGTCCAGAATGACAACAGGCCCTCTTTGTAATCGGCAAAAACTTCGGCATTTTCGCGCTGATCGGTTAAAGAGGTCTGCGGAAGTGAAATTGATACATAGCCAAGGTAATGGCCCGCGGCATCAAACACCGGATGCGAAATGCCCAGAACCGAGGTCTTTGATACAAGCGCACGCTTGTTTACAATGAAATATGGTACTTTCGCAGCCCGAATTTCCATGAACAGCGGGTTCATTGACATATCGAGCGTCGTGCCTGTCGACGTGCAGGACATCACGCCATCATTCGGGAAATAGGCTACCAACGTCGCAAGAGGCTCGGCTTTCGCGAATTGCCGGACCGTCGCTACGCAAGCCGGAGTGTCGCCGATCACGGGCAGTACCGCCTGAGCCAGCCCCGCCATCAGCCCACGGGCGCGCAGAAT
Source organism: Rhodobacterales bacterium (assembly GCA_038231395.1). GTDB lineage: Bacteria > Pseudomonadota > Alphaproteobacteria > Rhodobacterales > Rhodobacteraceae > Stagnihabitans. Next base: position 62,145 of record JBBRLL010000016.1, on the reverse strand, counting down.
GACGGACGTTTCCTCATCTGCTGACCGTAAAGTGGCGCCCAGCATTGCCGCTTCTTGTGAAGCCGCCACTTCCAACGTCAATTTGCGGGTCTGCCAGACGGCAAACAGCCCGATCGGGAGCAGCGCCAGCGCCAGCATGACCGCTAACCGCACTGACAGACGCGACCAGAATAGCCGCCGCGTCGCCTGCATCAGGCAGCCTGCTTACCCGAACGTGACATGACCCCGTCATTGACGCGGTCTACACCGTCCAACACAGCCTTACCCTCGGCCAGACCCATCAGTTCGGACAGGCGCTTACGAGCCCGCGACGTGCGGCTTTTGACGGTACCGACCGGCACCCCCATCGTCTCGGCAGCTTCTTCGCAAGTGAACCCTGACGCGCCCACCAGCGTCAGCACTTCTCGATGCTCGTCCGACAGCTGATCAAATGCGCGCTGAAAGTCGGCGTAGGCCAGTTTGCCGTCATGATCGGGCTTTACGAAAAGACTTTGCGCGTGGATGCCGTCGGGGTCAGCCACTTCACGCCGGTGCTTGCGCAGCGACGAATAATAGTTGTTGCGCAGAATTGTGAAGAGCCAGGCCTGAAGATTGGTGCCCGGCGTGAATCGATCAGCATTGGTCCACGCTTTGACAATAGTGTCCTGCACCAGGTCATCTGCCTCGGCCAGGTTGCGCGTCAAGCTGACGGCAAAGGCGCGCATCGGTTTCAGATGCAACGTCAACTGACCACGGGTATCCGAGGTGTTGTCGACGATCATTTCTGATCCTCCTCTGATCCGGTTGCAGCTGATCCGGTTGCAGATTTATCGCCCAGCTTTTTCAGAAGGTCAGCAAACCGGTCGGGCAAATCCTCGTTCAGCGTCTCTTCATAGATACGCTTCAGGTTTTCGTCGATCTGCCGCGAAACCGGCGATTTTGGTTTGATTTTCATAGTTGCCTGATACATCTTTTATATCGCCTGCCTGCACCATATGTGGAACCAAACGCCGGGTCACGCGTTTGGTTCCCGAAAAAAAACGATCTGAGGGAGAATAAAATGTCCGCCCAAAGCCAGACCGACGTCGCCAAGACCATCGGTACGCACTTGCCATATCTTCGCCGCTACGCGCGCGCGCTCACGGGTAGCCAGACCACCGGTGACAATTTCGCCGCAGCAACGCTGGAGGCCGTTCTGGAGGACCCGTCGGTCTTGTTGGGCAGCGCGGACCCGAAGGTGGGGCTGTTCCATGCCTTTCACCTGGTCTGGTTCAGCGCCGGCGCCCCGGTGGGAGAGGCTGACACGCGGTATTCGGCCATCGCGCAGCGCCATATGGCCCGACTGACGCCAAACACCCGAGAAGCGCTTTTGCTGAACGTGATCGAGGGGTTTACCGAAGCCGAGATTGCTTTGGTTATGGGAACCAATAAAGCTGAGATCGCCCACCTGATCGGCACGGCGGTCAAAGAGATGGAGCTTTCCATCACCGGCCGCGTCATGATCATCGAAGATGAGGCGATCATTGCGATGGACATCGCGGCCATTGTGACCGAACTGGGCCATGAGGTCACGGGGATCGCTGCAACCAGAGCGCAGGCCGTCGCACTGGCCACGCGCGCCCGTCCTGACTTGATTCTGGCCGACATCCAGCTTGCCGACAAATCCTCGGGCATTGATGCGGTCAATGACATTCTGGCAGAGTTCGAAGCGCTGCCTGTGATCTTCATCACCGCGTTCCCCGAACGCTTGTTGACCGGCGACCGGCCAGAGCCAGCTTTCCTGATCACCAAGCCGTACTCGGAAGAGCAGGTCCGCTCTGCCGTATCGCAGGCAATGTTCTTTTCCAGTACCGAAACGCTGCACGCCTGACCGGATCGTTGTGGCAAAAAAGGGCCCGTTCAACCGTCTGGGCCTTTTTTGCGCCAAATGCGGGCGCTCATGGTAGGGCGACGGTGGTTTTGGCTCAAAGGTCCGTGGCGAGATTGCCAAAGCTGAATTTGCACTATACCCGGCTGGGATCTGTCACCCGCTTCGTTCCCCTGATCGCGGCACGGCTGATTGCAACCCTCGTTCGATCGCTGGCCGACACGCGCTGCCGGCTGAAGCCCACCGCACGCTGGCCGTCTGGCACGACACGACTGCAACAAAGTCAGACCGCATTCCGCGCCGCGTCACAAAACCCCGGCCCAAGCGTGCCGCACTTGAGGGCACCGCACCCGGCACGCTTGTCACACCCAACAGCGCCGACGATCAAACACAAGGCCGCTGGTCTTGAACGCAGGACGAAGTGGGAGGAGGTCAAATGGAACACGCCGGAATCGTCGCTCAGGCCTTTTGCCAACATAATTTGCAGTCGAATCCGGTTCATGGCAGTTAAACAAAAACAAAACGCCCGACAGTCTGCTTGACCTCCGGCCGGCTATTTTGATGGGCAGCGTCTTGTATAGGCAGCGTCTTCGCATGGCCCTACTGACTGCCCTTGCAGAACACTCAGGACCGCGCCCGAACCGCCGGACCACCGGCCGTTCCTCAAGCACCAAATGACGAAAAAAGCCCGCCGGTATCACACGCCATTAACGGGCTGGAACCGGCGGGCAGAGCAAGGGCTCGGGGACGTAACCCGTGCAAACCAGCAACCCGAGGGACAGGCGCGGCGAGAGAAAGGCCACTCGCTGGTCACGGGTGTAACGTCTGACCGTTCATTCGGTTCCTGCGGATTTCGTCAAAACAAATAAAAAAGACCCGCGCGCTGCGGGCCTTTGCTTGAGTGGCCAAGCATAAACTTCAGGTTCCAATCGCACGCGGATAGCGCACCGTCGTGCTTTGCAACCCTGAGCGTAACGTGCCTGCAAAATCGGCAACCACATCCGACGCACGGGACTTTTCTGCACGCAGCATGGCCTGAGCGTGATTGACAAGACGGTCGCGCTCTGCCCCAAACAGGCGATCTTCTGCCTGTGTGCGCGGCAGGGCAGCTGCCAGACAGGCCCCCACGGCAAGAGCAATGGCGCCAGCCACCATTGGCTGATCTTCCAGCATCCGCTGCTTGACGGCATCCGCAGTGCGAGGCGCACTGAACACCCGTTCGCGTAGGGCGACGATCCTGTCCTGCGCCTCAACAGGCAATCCCTCAAGACCGCGGCGCAGGGCGATATTCGAGTCCACGGCATAGCGTGCGACCACGTCGGCCCGCTCTTCTGCCGCTCGCACGACCGAGATAAAGCCTTCACGCGCGGCCGCTTCTATGCTTGCCAAGTTTGCGCGCGCCGACGCACGCAGGGCATGGCTGTCACGGACCCAGGACATGTCCTCGCCCAGCGGCGGGTGATAGCCCCGACCGCCTTCATCGTCCCATCCAGACAGGGGCTCATCCGCTGTCCCTGCAACCGACTTGCCGGGTCTGATGTGCCTGAGACCGCCGACGGCAAGCCAGGCTACCCCTGCGCCGATCAAGGCGACGGCCAATGGGTTTGCACGAACGATACGGTCAAGCCCGGCACTGATCGGGCCAATGTTGTCCGCCAGCGCCTCCCTCACATCTGCGGTCAGGGAATCAACGGTCAAGCGCCCGCGCAAGGCATCAAGAGTGTCGGCCACTGTCGCCCGTTCTTTCGCAAGTTCCGCCTCGATCCGGGCCACGTCTGACATGTCTTCAGTGTGTTGCATCGGATGTCACTCCAGCTTTCAAGGTTTGGATGTCACGCGACAGATTTCGCACTGACCGGTCGGGAAATGTTCCGGCGCGCTGCAGCGCGGCTGCGGCCATATAGGCGAAGGCAAAACACGCGATCAGGACAATTGCTGCGGTGACAAGCAGGGCCACAGCGGGAGCCAAGCCCCAAGCTATCAGCCCTGCCGCACCGGCAGCGGACAAAAGGCCGATGCCCGCAATGCCCAAGATCACCGCAAACACAGCAAGGGTCGCCCCGCGCATCACCGAACGTGCAGACAAAGCGACTTCGGCCTTCGCAAGCTCGATTTCGCCGCGTACCAGTCGGGACAAGCTTTGCAACAGCCCCATTATCAGATCGCCGCGTGGTTCTTGATCATGCGACGCGTGTAATGTCATGACCGCCCGCCATCCACCACCCGACGCGAGGCATCGCGGTAAAGACGTTCAGTGTCGTGCATGGCGCGACGCTCGGCCTCCACGGAACGTGAGGACGACAAGAGGAACCTTGAAAAGGCGAACCCTGCAACTGCCGCCCCAGCCGCAAAGGCACCCGGATTGCGATGCGCGAAAGCCTTCGCGCTTGCCATAAGCTCTTCGATGCTTTGCGACCGCAGTGCCGTTGCCGCAGTGGTCAGGCCACTTGCTGCACCCGACAAAGCCTGAGCGCTCATGCCCCGTACTTCGGCAGCACTGTCCTGCAACGTGCGTGCGAGGCGCTCGCCCACATCAGCCACCGACTCGCGGGCACTCTCGATCCGTTCGACCGCAATGTCGCGGGCCTGATTTACTGTCTTACCGGCAAGCGACATCGCGTCGTCCTTCACGGTCGACGCAGTCTCCCGCGCCGAGGCGATGGCATCCTTGGCGGCGTCCTTGGTCTCTTCAAACTTGGATTTGAGATCATTCGATGACATTTTGTTCTCCTTCATTTACGTCGGGGGTTTGGGTGTCGAGCGGTAGCAATGCCCGTCAGTTCATTGAGCGGTGTCGACCAGAAGGTCCGTCAGTGCGTCTCGCATGTCACGCAGCGTCGTCCGATGTCCGACAGGAAGATGAGACATAATCGCCTTGTCAAAAGCGGACAGGAGGTGATCTTCGCCGCTGCGAACCTGATCCATGATGTCTTCGTCGATGTCGTCGAACCAGGACCGAACGGTGACAACTGCCTTGTTCACACTGCCCATAATGGTTCCATCGGTGTTGACGGTTCCACCGATGTCGGTCAACATACCTGCCAGTTTTTCCGCCTGTTCAGCGTGCAACGCTTTGAACCGGCTAGCAGTATTGACAAAACCGGGTTCGGCTTTTTCGACCATCGTCGTATAGCCTGCAACGGCATCCACCGTCAGATCGTGCAGCTCGGACAAAGGCTGCAAATCAGACGTGGAAAGTGCCTCGTCATCGGCAACGTCATCTTGGTCGCCTGGGACAACAACGGGGTTCATGGCATCGCCTTTCTGTTGTGCTTTTGCCAGAAGAACGCGTGTTGCCCGAAAAAGTTCCACAATATTTTGAGACGTCATGTCCCTTTGCGAAAGCCGTGAACCTGCGCGGGCACGGCCGCATCCACGACACCAAGTGGACCGATGCCACCGGCACCGACCGCAGCCGCCCGAATTCGGCCGAGACTGAAAACGCCGATCTGGTTGACCGAGACGACGAGATCCCGATCTGAAAAAAAACGGGGTCGCCCCAAGGCCCGGTGCCCGTGGAGCGCCGCTTCGCGGAAAAGGCCATTCGTGGTAGCCGCGGCGTTGCGGTCAAAGCAGTCGCAGTTCTGTGGACCTTGCTACGGTGCCCGCGATCTCGGCTTTTGCCGCACATTTGGAAGTATCTCAGCAACCAGCCTGAACGCTGCCGCCAACTGATCCAGCGGCAAGCGCCAACCGTCGGTTTCAATGCGTGCGATCTTGATGATTTCCGCGCCCTTGGCCTTGGCCAGCACTTCGGCTTGTGGCCACCCGGGTGCTTCCAGCACGATGCGTTCACCGGGTTGCAGGCGCTGCATGATAGATAGATAATTCGCCACGGCAGCCCCGCCGGTGATCAGAACATCGGCAGGCGCACAAATTCCGGTCAGTCCCGCCTGCGCCAGAACATGATCGCGCAACTCTGGCAGGCCGCGAAAATCGCGACTGTTCCAGTCAGGCGATTGGTTCGGGTTCAGATCAGCCAGAAAGTCGCCCAAGCGCGGCGAGGCTGACAGGGAAAACCCCACCATCGCTTCGGGCTCTGCGGTGGTCGTTTCCGGCAGATATTTAAAAAGAGTATGGATCTCGACTTTCAACCGGGCGCTCCGCCTGATCTCTGATCTGCCCGCGACGATGGATCAGATTTTGCGGAAGGGAAAACCCATTCGGCTGGCCGTGCTGGATCGCGGGCTGTTCCAGGTGCAGTCCGGGCTGCGCACCTGCGCAACTGGACCTATTGGTCAGATTGCCGAAGACGGGTTGGGATCTCCTGACCTCGGATGCAATCATCGCGGCCCTCCGGATTGACGAAGGGTTCGCCGGGTCGTGGAATGTGCCGCGCGCCCTTCATCAGGGTGCGCGGCTGATGCGGCAGGCTGACGCGCGCCGGAAATTTTTGCTCAAAGCCCGCAGCAAAGCCCCCACTTGCGTAAGCGCCAAAGTGCCTCACCTGACATCGCGCCCCTGATTGAGGATGATGACGTTGCCGCTGCAAATATCCCCGGCGGTTGAGATCAGAAACCCCACCCATGCTGCGACCTCTGACGGTTGCATCGCATGGCCATGCGGCATGGCTGCGATGGCGCGGGCCAGCACGTCCTCGGTCAGAACCTTGAACAAGGGCGTTTCGGTCATGGCAGGGGCAAGCGAGTTCACCGCGATCTTGTCGCGGGCATAGCGTCGGGCAAGATCCTTGGTCAGCGTATCCAGCGCGGCTTTCGACGCGCGGTAATGGGGCGGGTCAAACACATCAAAATTATAGGCGCCGTTCGAAGAGATATTGACGATCTTGCGCACGCCGGGCCGCCCTGCCATCAGTTTGATCGCCGCCTGACTGCAATGGAACGCACCGGAAAAGTTGATTGACATTTGCAGGTCCAACTCGGGCGCGGGGATGTCTGGAAAGTCAGACATGAAGCAGGTGCCCGCGTTGTTTACCAGCGCATCAACGCCGCCATGGTCCAGCGCGATCTGCTTGAAGGCTGCCGCAATCGCCTGCACGTCGGTCAGATCGGTGACATGGCTGCTGAACGCCGGATGCGCCATGCTCTTCAGCCCCGCCGCATCAATATCCAGTCCTACCACATGCAACCCATCCGCCAGCAACTGCGCGCTGATCGCCCGCCCCAATCCACCTGCAGCACCCGTCACCACGGCTATTCTCGTCATAGTCCCACCTTTTGCTTCAATGTGGCCACCTTGCGGGATGACAACAGCACCGTTAGGCCCGTTTGCGCAAGATTGGGCTTTGGACTTATCAACTTTCATATCCATAAGGCGACGGTGGCTTCGAGAGCAATTGCGGTGAAGAATCCGATCAGGCATCGGTCGTATCGGGTTGCAATGCGTAGCCGGTCTTTGAGCTTGTCTTGAACGTCCGCCGGGCCGGCCTGCATCGCCATCCTGGAGTGTTTTCGTGGGACCGATCGGCTACGGTGCCTCGGCACGCAGGTGCGCAATCTCACCTTCCAATGTGGCGATACGGATGTCGCGGTCATGCAACGCCCTCGCCACATCGGCCGCATCAAGCATTTGCGGGATGTGTTGGCTGCAATTCACATCCCAAGCGGTGACGGTGAACAGGATCACCTGCTCCGCCTTTGCCTTGTAGTCAGGCATCAGCGCGGCGGTCAGGACGGCGTCGCCTTCCACGACGCGTGCCGTGCCCCAGACCTTGATGCGGCGCTTGTGGGTATAGTCGATCAGGAAAAGGCAGGCCTTGGCATTGTCCGTCAGGTTGCCGGAGGTGATGAATTGACGGTTGCCGGCAAAATCGACAAAACCGAGCGTGGTGTCGTCGATCACCTTCAAGAACCCGGCTGGCCCGCCGCGATGCTGGATATAGGGCTGACCCTCGGCATTGACCGTTGCCAGAAAGAGGCTGGTCCGGGTCTCGGCAAACTCGCGCAGGTCGTCGGTGATCGTCGTGGGCCAACCTGCTCCCTCTTCCTGACGGGCATAGGCGCGGCGCGAACCTTTGCGGGTTTGGATCGCCTTCACGGACGGGGAAAAGGCTATATCGCTGGCAGACATTGCAGCCTCCTACAGGCCAAGGTCGCTGAGGCCGGGGTGGTCATCGGGCCTGCGACCCAAGGGCCAGTGGAACTTGCGCTCGGCCCCGGCAATCGCAAGGTCATTGATGCTGGCGATGCGACGGGACATCAGGCCATCGCCGTCAAACTCCCAGTTTTCATTGCCATAGCTGCGGAACCACGCGCCGCCGCCATCGTGCCATTCATAGGCAAAGCGCACGGCGATGCGGTTTTCGCGGCAACCCCAGATTTCCTTGATCAGGCGATAGTCATGCTCACGCGACCATTTCCGCGCCAGAAAGGTTTCGATCTCTGCCCGGCCCGTGATGAACTCCACTCGGTTGCGCCAGACGCTGTCGGGGGTGTAGGCAAGTGCGACACGAGCAGGGTCGCGCGAATTCCACGCATCTTCGGCAAGGCGGGCCTTTTGGGCAGCGGAGTCGAGGGTGAAGGGTGGCAGGGGCGGGCGTGACATGGGCGGTCTCCGGATGAGGGCGCCGCCCGCAAGGGGCAGCGCCATGTTGGGTCAGGCGGCAAGGGTTTCGGCGACCGGGAAATCAATCTCGGTCAGGGCCACTTCGTTGATATAGTTGGTCAGCGTGTTCAGCGCGACATGCACAACGATTTCGGTGACTTGCGCGTCGTCATATCCAGCAAGGCGCACCGCCCGCAGGTCTTCGTCGCTGACATGGCCGCGCGCCTTTGTCACGGCAACCGCAAAGCGCACGGCAGCAGCGGCTTTGGGGTCCATTGAAGTGCCGTTTCGGTTGGCGAGGATCTCTGCGTCGTCCAGCTTGGCGAGGTTTTTGCCCAGATAGCTGTGGGCGGACAGGCAATAGCGGCAACCATTCACTTCGGCGACGGCCAGCCCAATCCGCTCACGGGTCGGCGCGGGCAGGCTGCCTTTGGCCAAGGCACCTGACAGGCCGAGGTAACCTTCCAGTGCTGCCGGGCTGTTGGCAACAACGCGGAACATGTTGGGCACTAGGCCCAGTTGCTTCTTCACCGCCTCCAGCAGCGGTTGAGCTTTGGCGGGGGCATCGGCGATGCTGGCGGGGGTGGCAATGCGGGTCATCGGGTGGTCCTTTCGATCTGCGCCGGAAGTGGCTTTTGATGACAGGATATCTACGACCTTCCATTTCTTATGATAATACGCGAAGATTGGAAGTCACCCTTCCATTTATCGGGAGCAAACATGGATCGCCTTGACGCGATGAAGACTCTGCTGGCCGTGACGGACGCGGGCAGCCTGTCGGGCGCTGGCCGGGCGCTTGGCGTGCCGCTGTCCACAATCAGCCGCAAGATTGCGGATCTTGAGGCGCATCTTGGCGCGCGGCTTTTGGTGCGATCCAGCCGCAAGGTCTCGCTGACAGAGGTCGGTCAGACCTATGGCGCAGCCGCCAGACGGATTCTGGCCGAAGTGGTGGCCGCAGAACGCGCTGCCGCTGGCGAATATTCTGCCGCAAAGGGAGAGCTTGTCATCACCGCTCCGGTGGTTTTCGGCCGGATGCACCTGTTGCCGGTGGTCATGGATTTCTTGCGGACCTACCCAGATATCGACATCCGGCTGATGCTGTCGGACAGGCTTTCACATCTGATCGAGGATCACATCGACCTTGCCTTGCGGATCGGTGCCTTGCCTGACAGCAGCCTGATGGCGATCCGCCTCGGGCAGGTGCGCCGGATCACCTGCGCCACCCCGACCTACCTCGCACAACGCGGGATCCCGTTGCAACCCGCTGATCTGTCCGGCCACGATGGCATCACGTTCACCGCTTTTGCCGACGCCGACCGCTGGCGCTTTGGACATGATGGCAACGAACAGCCTGTTCAGGTCCGGTCGCGGTTGGTCCTGAATACGGCCGAGGCGGCACTGGATGCGGCCATCGCGGGTTTGGGCATTACAAGGGTTCTGTCTTATCAAGCGGCAGCGGCCCTGTCGGCAGGCACATTGGTCGAGGTTCTTCCTGACTTCGCCTCAGGCCCAATTCCCGTCAGTCTGGTCTATGATGGCCAAGGCATCATCCCGCTGAAGCTGAGGGCATTTCTGGATTTCGCGGGCCGTAAGATCAGGGCCATCCTGTCCGACCAAAGCTCTGCGTGACCCAGCTTGGTAGGAATGCGGGGTCGGAGTTTGCAACGCGACGGTCGTTTGCTGCCGTGCCAATAAGGCGTTGCCGGATACGCAAAGTGGCCCTCGGCGTCACAAGTGCTCAAGCCCCCTACATTGCCATGTTAGTGCCACATCAATCTTCTGGGCTATTCTTGGTCACCCGTCGCAATGCCGATGAAGTGCCCCCGTTTGAGCAGTTCCGCGTTCACATTGCTTCCGCGACTTCTGCCGACCCGACCGTGTGTCGCGTTCCGCGTGCCAACTGGCTTCCAACTCGTGCGCGTCAGATGGTGATGCCGCCGTCGATGTTGATGGCCTGACCTGTCATAAAGGCCCCGTCATCCGAGGCAAGAAACGCACACAGGCCCGCAATTTCCTCTGGTTTGCCGAAGCGACCGGCTGGCTGGCGACTGATAAAAAAGCGATAACCTTCCTCGGCGCTGCCCAGACGCGCGCCCATTTCGTCAATCCGCGCGCGCAGGCTGGGGCTGTCCACGGTGCCGGGGCAGACCGAGTTGCAGCGGATGCCAAAACTCAGGTAATCGGCTGCCATCGCCTTGGTCAGCCCGATGACACCCGCCTTGGCGGCACCGTAAGCCGCGCGTTTGGCAAAGCCCTTGGTCGAACCTGCAACCGAGCCGATGGTGATGATGCTGCCGCCGTTGGCTTTCATCTTCGGGACCGCTGCCCCCAGCACGTTGAAGGCGCTGTCCAGCGTGATGCTGCAAGACCGGCGCCAGTCTTGCGGCGTGCATTCCTCGATGGTGCCCTGGTGGACGTACCCCACCGCATGGACCAAGGCGTCGATCTTTTCGAAGTTTCTAAAATAGGCGTGGACCGCGTCGTGGTCGGTGCCGTCCAGCACGTGCGTGGTGGCACCTTGCAGGCCGTCCAGCAAGGCGCCGTTCAGGTCCGAGGCGAAAACTGTTGCCCCTTCGACCACGAACCGTTCGGCGATGGCGCGCCCGATGCCTTGTCCGGCTGCGGTCACGACGGCAATCTTGCCGGCAAGTCGGTGTGTCATATCCATGATGGTCTCCTTGACGTTTTCGATGGAATGGCGGTTTGGGCGGGGATCATGTGACGGTCTTTGCGGCGGTCTGCCTGCCCCACCATGTCCGCGCCAGGGGTGCGCCGCCTACGAAACGACCTGCTCCGGGCATATCCTGAATGCGCAGGCACTCGTTCCATTTCGCCATGCGCTCCGACCGGGTGAAAGAGCCGACCTTCAATTGCCCGCAGCCCAGTCCGGTCGCCAGATGGCTGATCGAGACATCTTCGGTTTCCCCCGACCGGGCCGAAACCACAGCACCCCAACCCGCCCGTTGTGCAGCGGCAAAGGCTGACAAAGCCTCGGTGACCGTTCCGGCCTGATTGACCTTGATCAGCACCGCGTTGCAGGCTCCGTCCCGCGCCGCCTGGTCGATCAAGGCAGCATTGGTCACCAGATAGTCGTCGCCGATGATCTGCACGCGGTCGCCAAAACGGCGGGTGAATTCCACCATGCCGGCCGTGTCATCTTCGGCAACCGGGTCTTCGATCGACACGATGGGATAGCTGTCAATCCAGCGGCCCAGCATGTCAATCAGCCCAGCCGTCTCCATCTCGCGGTCTTCCAGCGCCAGTCGGTAGCGCCCGTTTCTGCCAAATTCCGACGCGGCGATGTCCAGTGACAGGACGACGCGGTCACCGGGCTTTTCACCGGCCAATTCTATCGCGGCAACCAAAGTCTCCAGCGCTTCTTCGTTGCTGGCGAACTGCGGCCACCAGCCACCCTCATCCGCGACACCGGCCAGCTTGCCCTTGCGTTTCAGGATATCACCGGCGGCGAAATAGACCGCGCTTGTCACTTCCATGACGTCGTCAAAGCTGGCAGAACCCGGCACCATGATCAGAAAATCCTGCACGTCGATCTGGCGACCGGCATGGGCACCCCCGCCAAAGATCTGGATTTCGGGCAAAGGCAGTGACGGGGTTTGACCGCTGATATGGGCGACATGCTGCCAAAGTGGCAAACCCGCATCGGCGGCGGCGGCGTGAAGTACGGCCAATGAAGCCGCTATGGCGGCGTTCCCGCCGAGGGTTTCCTTCAGTGGCGAAGGGTCGAGTGCGATAATCGCCGCATCGACTGCGGCCTGATCCGTTGCATCTAGGCCCGCAAGTGCGGGGGCAATGCGGGATTGCACGGATTTCAGCGCCATTTGCACGCCAAGACCACGTAAGGCAAGACCGCCATCGCGCAGGTCGATGGCCTCGCGTGAGCCGCGCGACGCGCCAGCAGGGGCGATGGCCCGTCCCTTGGTGCCGTTGTCCAGGATCACCTCCACTTCCACCGTGGGATTGCCGCGGGAGTCCCAGACCCGGCGGCCCTTGACAGATTTGATTGCACTCACGCCTCAGGTTCCTTCGAATTCAGATCGCAGCAACCGGATCAGGTCGGTCAGGGTGGTCTTTGGCCCAGTAATCAGGGGCACGGCGACACGTCGGATCCATGCGCGGCTCGCCTCGGTCAGATATTCCACCGGCGATTTCCCGTCGACGCGGGCAAGCATCAGCGCCGGAATCATCTCACATGTGCGGGCTTCAAGTGCGGCGGCGTCTTCCCATGTCACACTGCCAGCATAGGCCCGCCAGAACTGCAAAACATTAGCCAAAAGGCGGTCGCGGCTTTGCGGCAAATGCAGCGCCTTCAGGATCAGGTGGTTAAGACAGAAGGCGGTGTCGAAACTGGCATCGCCCATCGTGGCACATTCTGCATCTAGGATCACTGGTGTTGCTTTGCGGAACAGGATGTTTTTCGGGCTGACGTCGCCATGAACCAGAACGCGGTCAGCGGCGTAATATCGGTCAGAAAGGGAGCGAAGCCTGTCTGCCACAACCGGATAGCGGGATGCTGTGAACATCAGATAGGGCTCTATCCGGATAGCACAGAAATCATCACGGTTGTGGAAGGGGCTGGCATCGAAACCGGGCTGAGCCGATGCCGCGTGGATTTGCCCCAGCACTGCACCAACGGCAGCAGCCTCGCCCTGATCGGGCTGTTCGTGCAGCAAAGCGGTTTTCCACAGATAGATGTGATCGCCCGCAAGATACTCCATCGCAAAGCCGCCTTCGCGGTCGGACCGACCGTAAAGCCGGGGGACCGATGCCGGGGCGACCTGCGATGCAGCCAGAAGCCAACTATATTCTGCTTTGTTGCGATGGACCGGGGCCATCCAGACCGCCGCCACCTTCAATTGGGCCAGTGCGAACTTGACGCACCAGCGCCGCGCTCCGGCCTGCACCAGCGCGATGTCGGAGGCTACGCCGCCGGTCAGCGGGGTCACTTCAAGGGCGTCATCCGGCGCAGTCAGGTCCAATTCGGCCAGCAGGCGGCGGCAGCGGGCGGCGAAGTCATCGCTCATGGCGCATCCACCGTCACGCGGTAGCGGGTTTCAAAGACCTCGCCGGCGCGAAAGGCGTAAGCGGTCGGGCCGCCACGCGCGTTGATCGGGTTCGGGGCGGTGGAGATTTGGGTGCCAAGGTCGAAGGCGGCGCAAACCGGCTCCACCCCCAATGCCAGATGCCGCCCGTTCCAAGGGGGATGCGAGCGACCGTAATTGCTGAACCACAACAGCAGATCGGGAAAGTGGTCGGCATTCCAGTCAAGCCGCACGCGGTAGTTTTCGGCGCGGTTGCAAAGTTCAGCATGGCCGCCGACCTGAAGCAATTGCAGCAGATCTTCGGTATGCTGGACCAGCGGCAGCGTGGCCGGGTCCAGTGTGCCCCCATCCTTCAGCGCAATGCTGTCCCAGTCCTGAACGATCTGTCCGGGCACAAAGATTGACGACGCATCAACTGGCCCCGGAAAGGTGCAAGCCGCCTTGGCGTTTATGGCCAGCCGCATGGCACCGGCAGTGGCAGCCAACCGGAACACCGGATGCAGGCCGATGGGCAGAACGCAATCCCGCCGGGCTTTGATGCACAGGATAAAGTCGAGCGCAGGTTCGCCCGCCACGGGTTTAACCCACCGCTCAAGTCCGGCAATCGAGTGGGCGGCGGGATAGTCAATCGCCAAAGCGATTTCGTCCTTGGCCGCATCCAGCCAGCGCCAGTCATGATTGGATCCATAACCATGCGGAAACCGGTCAGGTTCCTGTGCGGGGTCAGAGGCGGGCCAACCATCCTGCGCTGTGCGAGGACTTGCTGCGCCAAACGGCACGCAAGGCCATTCGCCGCGCAGACGCTGAAGGATGCCGGGCTGGTTCACCGCCTGATCGCCGTCAAACCAGGGTGCGATGTGAAAAGGCGCAATCTGCCGCCCATCGGGCAACACGAACAGCGTCGGACCCAGCATGGCACCCAAGGTCTCTACGCTGACGACACCATGCGACCAGGTCAGGCTTCTGGCGCTTGACATGACGACCCTCCCAAGGCTTTGCCCTACATCACGCCGAACCGTGCAAAGGCTTCGACCGTGCTCATCCCGCCTTCAATCGCCAGCCGCACCTTGTTTTCTGTCGCGGCCTTTTCAAACGCCAATCTGATCGCCTGCTCCTCGGCCTCGCGCGGGATCACCAACACACCGTCGCGGTCGCCGAAAATCAGGTCGCCCGGACGGATGCGAATGCCTGCGATTTCTATGGGTACGCCGTAGTCCACCACCTTGCCACGCTGGCCCTGATCCTGCGCGTAAGAGCCGTAGCCGAATGTCGGGAAATTCAGCGACAGGATCTCTGCCGTGTCGCGCACATAGCCGTCCGCCACAACGCCAGCGGCCTTGAGATGCAATGCGCGGGCGGTCATCAACCCTCCCCAAAGGGCGTAGCGGGGCGAGGACCCGGAGGCCACATAGACCTCGTTGGGCTTCAGGCTGTCCAGCGCCTCGAACACCAGCCCAAAGGGTTTTGCACTGATGGCGGCATGACCCGCGTTGCTAAGCCCGAAGAAATCAGCTTCCAGCACTGGCATGGCGCGGCCGATCGTCACCATGTCATCGCGCAGGGCCTTGATGTGAGGCGGAAGGAATTGGTGCAGCAGACCCATCGTATCAAGGATATCACCGACCACGGCGGTGAACAGTTTTGACCGCATGGCGGCGAAAAGCGCGGGATCGTCAGCGAAAGTCATGTCGCCTGCTCCATCGCCATCACGCCGTGCATGACGCCGCGCAGTTCGGCCATGCCCTTCATCCGCCCGATCAGCGAATAACCGGGATTGATCTTTGTCTTGCCGATGTCATCGGCCAGCAAATGGCCATGATCCGGTCGCATCGGCAATTGCCAATCGGCGCGCCCCGCATCCTGGCGGCGCTGCTGTTCCTGCATCAGGGCAATGACCACGGCAGGCATGTCGGTCGATCCACCAAGGTGGTCCGCCTCATGAAACGACCCATCCGGTTCCCGGGCGACGTTACGAAGGTGGACGAAATGGATGCGGGCCCCAAATTCGCGGATCATCGCGACCAGGTCATTGTCGGCGCGCACCCCGAAAGAGCCGGTGCAGAAGGTCAGGCCATTGGCCATCCGGTCGGGCGAGCCCAGAATATAGCGGGCATCGGCAGCGGTCGAAACCACGCGCGGCAGGCCGTACAGGCTGAACGGCGGATCGTCGGGGTGGATGCACATCTGAACGCCGCTGTCTTCGGCAACCGGCACGATCTCGTTCAGGAACTCTCGCAGGTTGGCGCGCAGATCGTCGGGAGAGATGCCGTCGTATTCCAACAACGCATTCAGGAAACTGCTGCGGTCGAATTTGCGTTCGCTGGCGGGAAGACCGGCAATCAGGATACGTTCGATGCGGTTGATCGCATCCTCAGCCAGTTCCTTGAACCGGGTCTCTGCGGCGGCGATCTGGGCGTTGGTGTAATCCTGCGTCACGCGCGGACGCCGAAGGACGAACAGGTCATAAGCGGCAAAATCCACCGCATCAAAGCGCAAGGCATAGCCGGTCGATGGCATTTTGTAGGTCAGGTCGGTGCGGGTCCAGTCCACCACTGGCATGAAGTTGTAGCAGATCGTGGTGATGCCCTGACGGGCGCAGGCGCGGATCGTATCCTTGTACCAGCCGATATACTTCGCCCGCTCCGGCCCGGCGATCTTGATCTGGTTGTGGACCGGAATGCTTTCGACCACCTTCCATTGCAGACCGGACGCATGGACCAGCGCCTTCTGCCTGGCGATGTCAGCGTCACTCCACGGTGAGCCGTCGTAAATATGGTGCAGGGCCGAGACGACTTCGCTGGCGCCGGTCTGTTTCACATGGTCCAGCGAGACCGGGTCATCCGGGCCATACCAGCGCAAGGTTTCCCGCATAGGTTGCATGTCAACACTCTCCCGAAATCCGACTCACCCGAAAATTTGTTGGACCACAATCCAGGAATTTAGGCAAGAACATCTAGGCGCGCGACATCTATTGACTATAAATGATTCTTGGTCCAACAAATAGGAACCTTCTGGGAGGAAGCCCTTTAATGATCGACAATGCGATCCTGTTGGCCAGCATGGCCGTGGATGCCGGACAGGAACCCGCAAAGGTATCTGCCGTGGATCGTCTGGTCGAACAGATCCGCGACCTGGTTCGCACCCGTGATCTGATCATAGGCGATGCCTTGCCGACCGAACGCGACCTTGGCGAACTGTTTCAGGCCGGGCGCAATACCGTGCGCGAGGCGCTGCAGGTTCTGAAAGCGTACGGCATTGTCGAAGTGCGGCCCAAGATCGGCGCAGTTCTCAGTGACCGCCACGAAGACGCGGTTCGCAAACTGTTCGCCTTTCAGAACGACATCTCACCCGCCTCATTTCTGGATGTGCAGGGCTATCGCCGGATCGTCGAGGTCGGCATCGGCGATCACATCATCCTGCATGCTACCGCCGACGACCTGAACCATCTGGACACGGTGAATGCCCGCATCCTGGACGTTGATGGTGTCGATGGTGCTGCGGCCTGCGACTTTGCTTTTCACGAGGCGCTGGTAACGCTGGCGGGCAACCGCACCCTTCTGACCAACTACCGCCTGCTGCAAGCGGTGATCACCCACATCATGCGGGTGGGCAAGGCCAAACGGCCCGTGCAGATCGACACCCATCAGACCCACGGCGAAATCATCAGCGCGCTGAAGGCCCGCGACCGCGTGGCCTATTCCTATCTGCTCAGCCGCCATCTGGAATACGGGCTGCAATTTGTCGGCTCTGAAAACGCCAGACCGGCCCGTACTGCAGTGATCAGTTCCGGCTGACGCCCGCTCCATGCCGGATCGAACGCTCTCCCGGGCCGGCACTTTGAAAAACGAGAGCAGACTTTTGACCCATGTGGAGGAACCAGACCATGCTTACCAGACGCAGCATCTTGCTATCGACGGCGGCTTTGACGGCCGTAACCCTTCTTCCGACCGCCGTATTGGCCGACGGTCGCGCGATTGCCGGGATCGTGTTTCAGCAGGACCAGTACATGAAGACAGTCCAGTTGGGGATGGCGGCGGAGGCAAAGACCTCTGGCGTTGAACTTCTGGACGCCAACAGCGACAACAAGCTGGAAAAGGAAAGCCAGCTGATCGACACCTATATCGCCCGCGGTGTGCAGGCGATTGCGCTGACCCCGCTGAGTGCCGATGGATCAATTCCTGCGATCAAGAAAGCGGTCGATGCTGGCATTGTCGTCATCACCTTCGGCACTACGGTCAACAGCGACTTGCCGTCGGCCTCGATCACCAGCAGCAACCTTGACCTTGGCCACAACACCGGCAAGGAAGCCCATGCTTTCCTTGAAAAGACTTTCCCCGGCAAGAAGGTCAAAATCGCGACGGTCGCCTTCAAATCCCTGTTGCCGGAACAAAGCAACGACCGCGTCGACGGTTTCTTGGCGGAGGTGAAGGATCAGGTCGAGATCGTGTCGCAGCAGGACGCCTGGCTGACCGAAAAGGCAATTTCAGTGGTGTCTGACATCCTGACCGCGAACCCCGATATCCAGATGATCTATGCGGCCAACGAAGGCGGCACGATCGGGTCGGTGCAAGCGGTCAAGAAGGCCGGGCTGGAAGGCAAGGTCTTTGTGTTCGGCATCGACGGCACCGAACAGCTTGCCAACATGCTGCTGGACGCCGACAACGTGTTGCAGGCCGTGACAGCACAGCAGCCCTTTGTGGTCGGTACGCTGGCTCTTCAGGCCGCCAACAACGTGCTGGACAAAAAGCCGGTCGAAAAGAAACAATCCGTGCCGGTTCTAAGCCTGACCCGCACCAACCCGAATGGCGTCAAAACCTTCCTGGATCAGTTGAAGACCCTGCAATAATGGCAGCGCGCCCGGCCCACGGGTCTGTGGGCCGGGCGCGATTTTTTGCGAAGGCGGTATCCCATTCATGCTTGACGCTACGACTTCGCACCAACGCACCGGCGGCTTGCTGGAGTTTGATGCTGTCACCAAGGTCTATGGTCAGACCGTGGCGCTGTCCCAGTTCTCGCATCGGTTCGAACCGGGGCGCGTCCATGCCTTGATGGGCAAAAACGGATCGGGCAAGTCCACACTGGTCAAGATACTCGCCGGGGTCATTCTGCCAACCGCAGGCACTGTGCGGGTCAACGGCGCGGATACCGCCTTTCACACGCCGCACGATGCGTTTGGCGCGGGTGTGGTCACGGTGCATCAGGAATTGTCGCTGATCCCCTCGCTGTCGATTGGCGAGAATATCTTTCTGGGTCGCCTGCCGATGGCGCAGCGGTTCGGGCTGGCCGTGGTGGACTGGGCGCGACTGCACCGCGATGCGACAGAACTTCTGCACGAAATGGGTCTGGACCTGGATTCCCATCGGTTGATCTCCACGCTCAGCGTGGGTCAGCAGCAGGTGGTCGAAATCGCCAAGGCAATGTCGTTCAACCCGCAGGTCCTGCTGTTGGATGAACCGACTTCGGCTTTGGCGACGCGTGAGGTGAACCTTTTGTTCGCGCTGGTGCGCCGTCTGCGCGAACGCGGTGTGACGATCCTGTATATCACCCACCGGATGAATGAATTGTTCGAGATTGCCGACACCTGCACCGTCCTGCGCGACGGCCTTTTCGCCGGATCGGTCGAAATGGCACAGGCCACGCCGTCGCTGATCGTCGAGATGATGTTCGGCGAAACCGCCAAAGCCAAACGCCCGGTGCGCAAGACCATTGACCGCTCCGGCGCTCCGGTTCTGGCGGTCAGCGGCCTGACCCGGCATGGCGTGTTCGAGGATGTCAGCTTTGCGGTCCATCGTGGCGAAATCCTTGGCATTGCCGGATTGCTCGGTGCCGGGCGGACGGAGGTGATGCGCGCCATTTTCGGTGCCGATCCGGTGGATGCAGGGTCGGTGACCGTGAATGGGACCGACGTAACCGCAGCCACGCCAAAGCGGATGAAAGATGCCGGGCTGGGCTATACGCCGGAAAACCGCAAAGAGGTCGGGCTGGTTCAGGTGTTGTCGACGCATGACAACCTGTGCATGGCCAGCCTTGGCCGGATCGCTCCGTCCGGGTTCATCACCCGTGGCCGGGAGCAGGGGGCGGTGACCCGGCAGATCGCCGATCTTGCGATCAAGGTGTCTGAACCGATGCTGCCAGTTTCTTCCTTGTCCGGTGGAAACCAGCAAAAGGTGGTGATCGGCAACTGGCTCAACACCCAGCCCAAGGTGATGTTCTTTGATGAACCCAGCCGTGGCGTCGATGTTCAGGCCAAGCGGCAGATTTTCGACATCATCTGGGATCAGGCCGAACGCGGTCTGGCCGCGCTTTTCGTTTCGACAGAGCTGGAGGAGGTGCTGGAAGTGGCCGACCGGATTGTGGTGATGCGGCAGGGTCGCATCGTGGCAGAGCTTGACCCAACCGCGACCACCCTCGGCGAGCTTTACCGTCTTTGCATGGAAGGACCCTCCAAATGACCGCCGCGCTGGCCACCAAACCGGGAGCCAACCCGGCGATCCGCCTGCTCAAAGCCTATCCGATGGAGATGATCCTGATCGTGCTGATCATCCTGCTGGTGTTCAGCGCTCATGGATTTGCCAGCCTGCGCAACGTTCTGAACGTGCTGCGGACCGGGTCTTTGATGGGTATCATTGCCTTTGGCATGACAGCGGTGATCATCTCGGGCGAGATTGACCTGTCGGTCGGCGCGGGGGCAGCGCTGGCGGGGTGCATTGTGGCCTGGGTGTGCGGGGCTTTGGTTGGCAGTCTGGGTGGGCCGCTGGCCGCCTTGATCGGCATCTGCCTCGCGGTCGCGATCGGCTTTGCTTTGGGATTTTCCGTCGGCAAGTTTCGCCACTGGTTCAACGTTCCAAGCTTCATCTGCACGCTGGCCTTGTTCACAGCACTGCGCGGCATCGCCAATCTGATCACCGGAGGCTTCCCGCTGACCACCTTTCCCAACGGTTTTGACTTTCTGGGCGGCGGCTATCTGTTCGGCATCCCCTTCCCGGTCTATGTCTTTGTGCTGACATTCGCGGGTATGCATTTCCTGATGAATTTCACGCGGTTTGGCCGCGCCGTTTATGCCGTGGGTGGCAATATGGAGGCGGCGCGTCTGTCTGGCATCGACATCTGGTGGGTCAAGTCGATGGCTTTGGGTATTCTTGGCGCCCTCACCGCCGTGTCGGGCACACTGATCGCGTCGCAAATCGGGTCCGGCACCGGCACCACGGCGACGGGAATGGAACTGGATGTGATCGCGGCGGTCATCATCGGCGGCACCTCGCTGTTCGGTGGCAAGGGGCGGATCTGGGGCACGCTGATCGGCGTGTTGTTTCTGGGTTGCATATCCAACGGCATGACGCTGCTGAATGTCAGCGAATACTGGCAATACGTCGTGCGCGGCGGGATCATCCTTGGGGCGGTTCTGTTGAACCAAGTGCTGGAACGGATAAGGTAAAAATATGGATTTCCAAGGAAAAGTGGCTTTGGTTACAGGTACGACAGGTATCGGCAAGGCCTGTGCAGTTCGGCTGGCGCAGGGCGGGGCCACGGTTCTGGCCTGTGGGATCGACGATGCGGCCAATGCTGCACTGGCTGCCGAAGCCAAGGCGCGCGGGCTGGCGATCCACCCCCGGCTGACGGATGTGTCCGTTGCCGATCAAGTCGAAAGCGCCGTGACTGAGGCGGTCAGCCGCTTTGGTGGGCTGGACATCATCATCAACTCTGCCGCCGTGCATCCTTACGGCACAGTCGTGTCCACCGGCCCCGACATCTGGGCCCGCACTATGGCCGTCAACGTCGGCTCCATTTACCTGACCGCCCATTTTGGTGTTCCGGAAATGGCCAAACGGGGCGGCGGGGCCATCGTCAGCATCTCCTCCGTGCAGGGCTTCAACTGCCAGCAAAACGTCGCGGCCTATGTGGCGACCAAGGGGGCGATCCACGCCCTGACCCGCGCAATGGCGCTGGACCATGCCGATCAGAACATCCGGGTGAATTCGGTCAGCCCCGGCTCGGTCCGCACCCCCATTCTGGAACATGCCGCCCGAACTTACGGCGGCGCAGGTGTCACGGTCGAGCAAGCCTTTCAACGGTTTGGTGCCGCCCATCCACTGGGCCGGATCGGCGAGCCGGAAGAGGTGGCAGAATTGGTGGCCTTCCTCGCCTCCGACAAGGCGGCGTTCGTCACCGGCAGCGACTACCGCATCGACGGCGGCCTGACAGCAGGCATCGGCGTGAAATAGGAGAGAACGCTATGAAGATCGGCCTTGGCCTTTATCGTGATTTGCTGACGCCCGACAATTTCCAGTTCGCCACGCAGGCCGGGGCAACGCATATCGTAGCACATATGACCAACTACTTTCGCGGCAAGGACCCGGCAATTTCGCGCGGCGATGACGTCGAGGGCTGGGGTGACTGTTCGCAAGATACGCTGTGGACCTATGACGAGATTTCGGCACTGGTCCGGTCGGTGGAGGATGCCGGGCTGAAACTGGCGGCTCTGGAGAATTTTTCGCCAAAATTCTGGTCCGATATCCTGCTTGACGGCCCGAACCGGGCGACGCAGGCCGAGGGCATGAAGCGGCTGATCCGCGATGCGGGGCGGGCCGGGGTGCGCTGCATCGGCTACAATTTTTCGATTGCCGGGGTCTGGGGATGGCAGCGCGGTCCCTTTGCCCGTGGCAATGCCCATTCGGTCGGCTTTGACGCCACCAGGATCGACCCAGACCTGCCGCTGCCCGATGGTCTGGTCTGGAACATGCGCTACCGTGCGGCGCAGCCTAGTGCGGTGCCGGTGACTGTGTCCGGTGAGGAGCTATGGCAGCGCCTGACCGCCTTTCTGCAAGATGTCGTCCCCGTCGCCGAAGAGGCCGGCGTGATGCTGGCAGCCCATCCCGACGATCCGCCACTGGAGCAATTGCGAGGAACCGCGCGGCTGGTGAACCGACCTGAGAAATACGACAGGCTTTTAGACATCGTCGACTCGCGCTCGAACGGCGTTGAGCTGTGCCTTGGGTCATTGCAGGAAATGCCCGGTGGTGACATCTATGACCACGTGCGCCGCTTCGCCCGGCGTGACCGCATAGGCTACGTCCACTTCCGCAACGTGCGGGGCAAGGTGCCGAAATATGTCGAAACCTTTGTCGATGAAGGCGATATCGACATGGCAGAGATCGTCCGCATCCTGCGCGATGAAAACTACAGCGGCGTCCTTATCCCTGACCACACCCCAGGTATGACCTGCGCTGCATCATGGCACGCCGGAATGGCCTTTGCCTTGGGATACATGCGCGCCCTTGTGCAGAACGCCGACGCTCTGGGACCGTCGTGGTCGTTGGCCAAGTCTCTGGTGGCGGAATGACTATGCCCGACAACGTCAGATGCCTCGTCCCCTCGGGCGACAAATGCGGCGAGGGCGCTGTCTGGTCCGCCAGGGAAAGTGCGGTCTACTGGACCGATATCAACCGGTTTTTGATCCACCGCTATGAGCTGACCGGCAGCAGCCTGCAATCATGGTTCTTTGACGAACCGGTGGTGGCGATTTCGCTGACCAGCCAGCCCGACCAGATGCTGGTGACCCTTGCATCAAAGCTCATCCACTGGTGGCCCGCGACGGACCGGCGCGTTGACTTCGGCTTTGCTCTGCCGGGTTCGCCACGCGTGCGCTTCAACGATGGCCGCAGCGATCCTGCGGGAAATTTCTGGGTCGGGTCGATGAAGAACAATGTCCTGCCCAACGGCGAACTGGGTGAAGCAGGGCCGGGCGAGGGTGTGCTGTACCGCGTTGATCCCAAAGGCAAGATCACCGAATGGCGCAAGGGGTTGGGTATTTCCAATACCCTGTGCTGGAGCCCGGATCAGCGCAGCTTCTATTTCGCCGACACGCTGGCCAATGAAATCTACGTCTATGACTACGCCGACGGAGCCATCGGCAATGAAAGAGTGTTCCAGCAGGGCTTTTCCCGCGGTGCCCCCGATGGGTCGGCAATCGACAGCGCGGGCTACCTGTGGAACTGCCGGTTCGGCGGTGGTTGTATCGTCCGATTTGCACCAGATGGCGCGGTAGACCGCGTTATCGAGATGCCGGTGCAGAACATCACGACCTGCACCTTTGGCGGGCGGGACCTGAAAACCCTGTTCATCACGACAGCCAGCATCGTTTCCCCCCCTGGAAACCGGCTCGCTGGAAGCCTGTTTGCCCTGAACGTTCAGACGCCGGGACTGCCCGAGAACCGCTTTCTCATTGTGTGAACATCGCCAATGCAGCCCTAAGACGTGTCAAACGAAACTGGCTTGCCAGACGAAACGAAACCATTACACAAATTGGCGCCATAGCCTTCTTGTCAGTCGATCAAACCATACTGTCGGGCCATGTTCCTCAGGAACGGCAAACCTCTGCTCATCACCACCTCCTCGCTTTCGGCCACCGGGCGCCAGACGCTGAGGCCAAGAGCCACCTGCGGCGGCATGTTGATGAAACTTTCCATGGCGAGCCCACCCTTGAAACCGATTGCGGCAAGGGTCGCGAAGGTTTCATTCCAGTGACAGTTGCCCTCACCCGGGGTGCCGCGGTCACTTTCGGACAGGTGGATGTATTTGAGATGGTCGCGCGCGGCGATAATGCCGTTGCCCATGCCCTTTTCTTCGATGTTCATGTGATAGGTGTCGAGATGGACGAACAGGTTGTCCGCGCCGATGCGCTCGATCAGCGAGACGGCCTGTGCTGCGGTGTTGATGATGTGGTTTTCATAGCGGTTGACCGCCTCGATGCCGATCTCGATGCCGCGCCGCTTGGCGTGCTGGGCGGAAATCGCCATTGCGCGCACGATGTTGTCGCGCTCTTTTTCGGTGGGCGGCTGGCCGGTGCGCTCGCCGATGCCGCCATAGGTCACCCCGGTCAGCGACAGCGCGCCCATATCGGCGGTCTTGTCGATCGCCACCGCCAGAAAATCGACCGCCTCCTGCGGGTGCCGCGAGGCCCAGGCATATTCCGGCAGGCCCAGCGAGCAGACCGCCTGCATCCCGCTGGCCTTGATCAGTTTGCGGCTGTGAATGGCATCGCAGGACGAGGGGTCCAGCAGTGCCACCTCGATGAAATCGAGGTCGTAGCTTTTGGCTTTTGCCACCGCAAGCTCCGCCGCCGATCTGGTCCAATCCATGGCCCACATGCTTGTATGAACGCCAAAACCCTTCATTGTGTCATCCTCATGAATTTCAATTGCCCTGCGACCCATCGCAGTATCATCACGCCAACCAGCATCAGGCCCCAGATTGCGGTTGCCAGATGTTGGCTGGCCCCAAGCAGGTTCAGCCCCGACGACAGCAGTTGCAGGATGATCAGCGCCAGAAACACCGACACCACCCTGCCAAAGCCGCCGAACGGATTGACGCCGCCAAGAAAGCAGGCAAGCACCGTGATCAGCAGGTAGGACTCGCCATGCCCGACCCGCACCGAATTGAACCGCGCCATCATTATGATGCCCGCGACCGCGCACATCGCGCCGGACAGCACATAGATCAGGATGACAGTGCGGCCTGTGGCGATGCCCGAATAGCGCGCGGCCTCGATGTTGGAGCCGACCATGTAATTGGCAAAGCCAAGCCGCGTGCGGGTCATCAGGACATGCCATACCACGACCGCCGCAAGCAGGATCAGCAGCGGGATCGGGATGCCAAAGACCGCACCGTGGCCGAGCGGTTGGATGAATTCGGGGAAGCCCGAGATGTCGGCGCCCCGGGTCAGAAACTCACCCAGACCGCGCAGAAAGATCATCATCGACAACGACACCAGGATAGGGTGCGCGCCGGTATAGGCAATGACCGGCCCCATGATCAAACCGCTGGCCGTACCCACGCCGATGGCCAGCACCGAGCCAAGCACAAAGGCGAGGATGCCTGCATCGGGTCCGCCGTAGGCGTGCAGCACGGCAGCAAGGGTCAGCCCGCACAGGTTGGCGGTAAAGGTCACCGCAAGGTTGATCCCGCCCGAAATGATCGGCATCAGCATGGCCAGCGTCAACAGCCCCAATTCCGGCAGTTGAAAGGCCACCGATTCAAAATTCGCCACAGAAAGAAAGCGCGGCGTCAGCAGGCTGAACACGATCATCACCGCCGCAAGTGCCAGCAACAGCCCGATATTCTCGGCCCCAAGGCGCGCCGACAGCGCTCTGTGCCAGCCCATCTTTACCCCGACCATACCCGTCATGTCTTTCTCCGCTGCCGCAAGGTGGCCAGCATCTGCCCGATGGGGGCGTTTGACAGCGTGATGGCGATCAGGATGACGATGCCGACGATCATCTTGAAGGCGTAGGGCGAGACCCCCAGCAAATTCAGCCCATTCTGGGTGACCGACACCAGAAACACCCCCAGAATGCAGCCCAGCACCGTGCCACGACCGCCACCAAGCCGCGCGCCGCCCAAAACCACCGCCGCAAGCACATCAAGCTCGCGGCCGATCAGGGCATTGGGCACCACCTCTTGCGCATAATGCACCTGCACCAGCCCCGCGATACCGGCCATCAGCCCCAGCCAGCCGAAGGCGATGAAATGCATCGCCGCAATGTTGATGCCAAGCCGCCGCGCCCCTTCGGGGTTGTCGCCAAAGGCGTAAAGCTGCCGTCCGGTGCTGGTATGGCGGATCAGGATAAAGGTGGCCATGACGCAGCCCGCCATGATCGCGACCGGCAGCGCGAGGCCTGCCCAGGTGCCGTTCGCCTCTTGAAACTCGATCAGCATGGTGCGGTGCGTCCACCATTCGGGTAGGTTGTAGATCGACACGCCATGGGCGAAGAACATCAACAGCCTGAAGAAGATGTTGAACGTCGCGATGGTGACGACGATGGAAATGATGCGGAAATAGTAGATCAGCGCGGCGTTCACTGCGCCCAAGGCGATGTCGGTCAGGGCCGCGAAGGCCAGCCCCGACACCCAGCCGCCGCCGCCAATCTTGGCCAGCGCCAGGGCGACCACATATTGCACCACCGACGCCGCGACGGCAAAAGAGATGTCGATCCCGCCGGCAATCAGCACCACCAGCAGTCCGACCGCAAAGACCAGGTTGGTTGAACTGGTGTTCAGCAGATTGAAAATGTTGGCGAGTGTGAAGAACTTGTCGGTCGACAGCGCCAGCCCCAGGCACATCAGCGCCAGCACGACGATCAGCCAGCTTTCAGCCGGGTGCGCGCGAAACAGCCGTGGCAGGCGCAGGTTATGCATAGACCGCTGCCTCCAATGCCGTCAGCGAGATGCTGCGCGGGTCGTATTCGGTGACGATGCGGCCCGCAGCCATGTGCAGGATGCGGTCTGCGTTGAAATAAACCTCGGGCACCTCGTCGGAAATCAGCAGGATCGCCAGCCCCTCGGCGGCAAGCTTGGCAACAATCTCGAATATGCCCGCCCGCGCGCCGACATCCACGCCGACAGTCGGCGAATCCAGAATGATCAGCTTCAATCCCACGGCCAGCCACTTGGCAATCGCGATGCGCTGCTGATTGCCGCCTGACAGGGTCGAAACAGCATCGGTCTGTAACCCGATCTTGATGGCAAGTTCGTTGATCCAGTGACCGACCAACGCGTCCTTCTTGCCATATGAAATCATCCCGCGATCAAGGATCTTGTCCAGCACCGGCATCACGGTGTTATCCGCGATGGACTGCTGCTGTATCAGGCCAAGCGCCAGCCGATCCTCGGACAGATAGCCGATCCCGGCCCGGATCGCGTCGCGATTGGAGCGCAGGTTCAAAACCTGCCCATCCAGCAGAATGCGGCCCTTGTCGGGGCGCAGCATGCCAAAGATTGACAGCGCCAATTCCGTGCGCCCAGCCCCAAGCAGCCCGGTCAGACCAACGGTTTCGCCGCGCCGGATGCTGAAGGAGATATCTTCGTAATCACCGGCGCGCGATAACCCCTCAACGCCAAGCACGGTGGGCGCGGCGGAATGATCCGAGCTGCGCAGGGTCTGGCCGAAGGTCTTGCCGGTCATCAATTCGGTCAGCCGCGACTGCGTCATGCCCTCGGTCGGATAGACCCCGACCAGCTTGCCATCGCGCAGCACGGTGACGCGGCTTGAAATCTCCAGCACCTCGGCCAGCCTGTGGCTGACAAAGACAATCGCGACCCCGTCCGCCGACAGCGCCCGGACGATATCCAAGAGCCGGTCCGTTTCGGATTGGGTCAAGGACGAGGTCGGCTCATCCATGAAGATGACGCGGGCCTCCCCCGCCAGCGCGCGCGCAATGGCGACAATCTGGCGTTGGGCGATGGCGAAACTGCGTAAGGGCGCATCGACATCCAGATCCGCGCCAAGCCGGGCCAGCAGCTTGCGCGCCGTAACGCGCATGGCGTTGTGATTGACCAGCCTGGGCAGGCCGCCCAGCACCGCGCGGATGCCGATGTTTTCGGCGACCGACATTTCGGGGAATAGGGCGAGGTCCTGCCAGATCACCTCAACCCCCGCCGCGCGCGCCGCAGCCAGCGACATAGCATCAACCGCGCGGCCGGCAAAGGTCATGCCTGCGCCGGCAAGTGGCTGGTAGACACCGGTTATCACCTTGATCAAAGTGCTTTTCCCGCTGCCATTCTCACCGGCAAGGCATTGCACCTCGCCTGGCAAAACCTCAAAGCTGACATCCTGCAAGGCCTTGATGCCGCCAAACGTCACCGAGATATTTTCCAAAGCCAGCACCGGCACCTGGCCTGCCGTCGCAACTGCGGCAATATTCATGGGAACAGCCTTCCGGCCACGGGCCAAACGCAGGGCGTGATCAATGCGCCGGAACCAGCATGTTCCGGCGCAGAGTCAGTGTTTCAGGTCAAAGCCCGAGTGCGGCAAGCGCGTCCACGGTTTCCAGCGTGATCGGCTGCACGGCGTCAACGATGATATTGCCTTTTGCAAAGTCAGGATGCACCACACCCAGCCCCTCGATGGTCATGCCGTCCTTCACCTCGCCGCCGCCCGCCAGATAGTCGCCAAGCGTGACAAAGATTTTGCCCGCATCAAGCGGGTTCCACATGAAGCCACCGTCGATGACGCCAGATTTCAGCATGGCACCACCCTGGCTGGGCGAGAACGACCCGATCAGAACAACCTTGTCGCCAAGCTTTTGCTCCTCCAGCGCACGCCCGACGCCAATCGGCCCCTGACTGCCAAAGGTCAGAAAGCCACCCAGATCCGGGTTGGCCGCCAGCACATCCAGCGCGGTCTTGCGGCTGTCATCGGCGCTTTCAGCAACGCCGTAGCGATCACCGATCATCTGCATATCGGGGTAGTTTTTCTTGAGTTAGGCAATCGCGGCATCGGCCCAGGCGTTATGCGCGGGCACCGTCAGCGAGCCGACATAGACCACATACTTGCCCTTGCCGCCCATCTTTTCGGCGAAAAGTTTCGCATGGTCCTCGCCGAAACCGACCGACGAAACCATCTCAAAGTCCCAATCGGCATTCACCTGATCGGGCGATTCATGGGTGATGACCTTGATGCCCGCCTCACGCGCTTTCTTCAGCACCGGCTCCAGCACATTGGCGTCGTTCGGAACCACACCAATCACATTGACGCCCTGCGCGATAAGGTCTTCGATGGCACGCACCTGCAGTGCGGGGTCGGCGCTGGTTGGCCCGATCATGAAACCATTGTCGGCAAGTACCTTGGATTGCTCGGTGATCCTGGTTTCCATCGCATTAAACCACGGAATCCCGCCGATCTTCACAACAACGCCAATCTTGACGTCCTTCGCCATCGCGCCCCCCATCGCGGTCACGGACAAAGCAGCACCTAGCGCCACGACAAATGCGGTTCTTCTCAGCATAGAATCCTCCTCTTGGGCTTGTTTGAGGGCGCGCTGCGCCAAGACGCGGCCGCCGGTTGCTTCAAATATCCTTGACTGGCCGCGACAGTAGAATTGCACCGAAACCAGTGACCGAAGTTGGCAATTGGACAAGCAAACCCGGTCACGTCACACAAGGTGCAACGCCTCTGAAAAGTCCGCCTATCACTTGATCTCCCCCTCCCAGGGTAGGATCAGTAAAAACCAATGAATGAAGCCGGTCAAGAAGCTAAATAGATTTAGCAATGTGATTTTCAGATGAATCTGCGACGCTAGGTAAATATTTCTGCGATAAATGGCAATCTTACTGACCTGAAACGCTGGTCTTCCGGTGACGCCTGACCCTATCAGTGCTGCCTAACACGGGTCGTTTTTCACAGAATTGCCCGACCAGTCTTCCTGCGCGCCATCTTGCTCGCCCATCTGGCCAAAGCTCGTGGGTATCACAACCAGCGGGTGCTCGCCGGGGGTGTAGGTGTCGATCAGCCGGAAGGCTTCGGCGATCATGACCTCAACATTCTGGCGGACCATGGTCACATCGAACGGCAGATGGGCCGCAAAAGGATCCCAGTCAAAACTGCCAACCACCACGGACGCGAGTTTCGCGTCGCCCACCGAAGAGATGAACCGCAATGCGCCCTCAAGTGCTGTCACGCCATTGACGAACAGCCCGGCGGGCATACGCCCAAGTTGACGGTACCTTTTGGCAAGTGACTGCGCGGCACTGGTCGGTGGATAGCCACAGCAATCGACCGAGCCATCCAACAGCGCTATATGCTCGCGCGCCAATGCGGCGTTAAAGCCAAGCAGGCGGTTGCGGGTCGCGTCGTCGTCAGCGTCGCCGCCAAAGAAGAACAGGTCAGACGGATCACCACCGCGCGCGCGCACCTTGCTGATGATCACCTCGGTCAACAGCGAGGCACCTGAGAAATTATCCGACACCACCGACGGCGCCCCCGTCCCCGGCAAGTCGATATTCACACATCGCACATTGGCGGCATGACACAGCGCGTTCAGCGGATCAGGATCATTCACACCGGCAATGAACAGAAATTCGACCTGCTGCGCGAGCAGCGTCTCGGCAACATTGACCTCGTTTTCCGGATTGCGATGCGTGCTGACGACGATAGGGCACAGCCCGCGGGTCCGGGCTTTTGCCTCAAACGCCTCGGCCAGACCGGCGAAAAACCGGTTGCGATAATGCGGCAGGATCATCCCCGCGAGCCCTGATCGCGACAAGCGCAGCCCCCGGGCCTTGAGGTTAACCGCATATCCCAGCCGCTCGGCGCATTCCAGCACCCTGGTCGCGGTGTCAGCTTTGATACGATGCTGGCGCCACGATCCGTTCAGGACAAAGCTGACAGAGGTCGCCGAGGCTCCCGCCTCTTTGGCGACATCATAGATCGTAACTTTTCGCCGTCGATTTTCGTCCAACGCTTCGCTGCCTCTGCATCGGTATGGTTATCTGCCACGCGAGCCGGGCGCCGCATCATTGTTCGTGGCCGAAATCCGCGGCCTGTCAATAGACCTTGTTGAATAACTCGCAGCCTGGGCGTGACGCCCCGTTCCCCGCTGGTCTCAGGCCACACGCACGATCTTAACAATGCCAGGCGCCTTGAAGCGGTTCATCAGTGCGACGCAGATCTGGATTGCGGCAGTCTGGCGTGCCGGGTCGCCCACCGCGCGCGCCCTCCGGCGCATGATGCTGGCTTACCGCGATGGCGCGAAGGTATTCTCGGGGACATTCTTCACAGACGAAACCCTACCGAGGGAGACGACAGTTAAAGAGGTCATCTCTGGCGGACACACGCCTCAGCAAGCCGCACGGGTGCTTTCCACCGTCTTTAGTTTCACGGTTGGCTTTACGATTGAACAGCAGGCCGACGAGCCAAAGCCCGGCGAACGCAATCGACGCTATGAAGACGCTATTCAACGCCGCGCTCAGCGTGGCGAAGCTTTCACCACTGCCTTGAAATCCGCCCTGCTCGGCGATTTCGACGCGCAATTCGAACAAAGTCTTGCGATCATATTGCTCGGCGCAAAGGCATGGCTCGGCAATTTTACTCGCTGCGTGCTCCGCCTATGCTCGTTAGAAATGAGATTCCCGCCACCCATCAAAAGTGCTTGGTCCGGCCAAAATGCGCCGGAAGCCTATCTCTATCCGTCTAGAAATCCACGGCCGGCAAACTCCGGCCCTTCTGTAGATTTTCTGTTCCACTGCTACTCCCTTCCGTGGAAGCGGTCATTCGGATGAAGGATGATGACGGGACATACGGCGTGTCGTCTATGGCTGAGGCGCCACAAAGACCTTTTGCGGAAACGCTTTCTCCACCACCTCCAGGAAAGCGCGCACCTTGGCACCGATGAGGCGGCGTGAACTTTGCAACGCCCAGATCTCCACAGGTGGACCGGCGTGCGTGCCCCAACAAACCAGCCTGCCAGCCCCGATGTCTTCGGCCACAAGCAGTTTTGGCAACAAAGCCGCACCAGCCCCTGCCAGCGCCGCATCGCGGACCATGATCAGCGACGACAGGCGCAGAACCGGCTCTGGCCGCAGGACGATGTCAGCATTGGTGCCTGCGTTCATCCGCCAGACAGTCCCCGGCGGCGTTGCGGAAAGCATGACGGCCTTTGGGGCAGCTTCTTCGCCGTCTGCCTTGGGAAGGGGGCGCGGCATGCCGGGTGGCGCCACGATCAGGCGTTCATCGTTCAGGAAACGGCGACCGACAAGGCGTTCGTCCGGCGACGGGTCGATCCGGATGACCAGATCGTAGCCATCTTCGACCGGATCGACTTTGCGGTCCTCGGCTACGATTTCAAGCTCGACCTCGGGGTAGGCCAGCGCAAACCGCGCGCCGATGCGGGGCAAGGCCACATGCGCGAAAACGACCGGCGCACTGACCCGCAGCCTGCCTTTCGGCGTGGTTGCGCCCAACACAACGGCTTCTCCGGCTTCTGCAATTTCACTCAGCAATCCACGGGTGCGCTCATGCAGCGCGCGGCCTTCCTCGGTCAATCGCAAGCTTTGTGAGCCGCGCTCGATAAGCCTGACGCCGAGGTTTTGTTCAAGTTCAGAAACGCGGCGCGACAGCGTGGCTTTGGAGCGGCCCGAGACGCGGGCAGCACGGCCAAACCCGCCATGCGCCGCAACAAGGTCGAAGTCGGACAAGGCTTGCAGATCCATCACGGTGTTCCGAATATGAGACAGTCCGTGCAGATATTGGCATCTTCTATATCATAATGAAACGGATATCTTCCTCAACAGATGTAGCGACACCAACGCAAGGAGATTTCGACATGACCATTCTCGTGACAGGCAGCACAGGAACCATCGGCGCGCAGGTTCTGGCGCATCTGCAAACCCGCAACGCCGATGTGCGCGCCCTGACGCGCTCACCCGAGGCGGCACAGCTTCCCGCCGGGGTGACGGCAGTGCGCGGCGATCTCGCCGACCCGGAGTCGATGCGCGCGGCCCTGCAAGGCGTCAGTACGCTGTTCCTTCTGACCGCGAATGTCGCCGATGAACTGACCCAGACCATGCTGACCCTGACAGTCGCCCGCGAGGCCGGTGTCAAGGGCATCGTTTATCTCTCGGTCTTTGGTGGCGACGCCTATGCCGACGTGCCGCATTTTGCGGGCAAGTACACGGTTGAGCGGATGATTGACGCGCTCGAACTGCCCGCGACCGTTCTGCGCCCGGCCTATTTCATCCAGAACGATCTTCGTCAAAAGGACGCGCTGCTGAAGGCTGGCGTCTATGCCGCGCCGATCGGTGGCAAAGGCGTGTCGATGGTCGATATCCGCGACATCGGCGAGGCCGCCGCGATCGAGCTGGTGCGCCGGGAACAGGCCGCAACGCCGCTTGGCCGCGAGACTTATGCCCTGGTTGGCCCCGAGAGCCTGACGGGCCAAGGCATCGCAACCATCTGGAGTGAAGCCCTTGGCCGCGAAATTCGGTACGGCGGTGATGATCTTGTCATGATGGAGCAGCGCATGAAGACCATGCTGCCCGCCTGGCACGCACTCGATTTGCGCCTGATGTTTGGCCGCTATCAAACCGACGGCGCTGTGGCCTGTGCTGAGGATATCGCCCGCCTGACCAAACTCCTCGGTCGCGCCCCGCGATCTTATGCCGCTTTTGCGAAAGATGCCGCCGCCCAGTGGGCGAAAAACTGAGCCTGTAATACTACCCCCCCCAACGCAGGAAATTTGCGATGACAATGATCCACCCCCTCTCGCCCGAAGACGCGCCATCCGTGGCCGCGATGCGACAGGCCGCCGCAGCCCACAAGGGCCAGAAACTTGGCCCCGAGGCGCGGCCTATGTTTGACGCCATGTTTGCCGCCACACCCGCCGCCATGGATGTGCAGGTTGAACCCGCAACGGTCGGCGGCATTGCGGGCGTCTGGCTGCGGGTGCCAAATGCACGACCGGGCACGTGCATCCTGTACGTTCACGGCGGTGGCTATGTGCTGGGCTCTGCACAGGCGTTGACCCATTTCGCGGGCCAGATCGCCGTCCGTGCCGGGGCCGACACCTTTATCCCGGACTACCGGCTGGCACCGGAGCACCTGTTCCCGGCGGCGATTGACGATGTGGTCGCAGCCTATAGCGGCCTTGTCGCGGCAGGTGCCGAAGGGATCGTGGTTGTGGGCGACTCGGCGGGCGGCGGTCTGACGCTGGCGCTGCTGTCGATCCTCGCCGCCGCCAAGACAGGCATGGTGCAGCCCGTCGGTGCGGCGGTGATGTCGCCCTGGACCGATCTGGCGCTGACCGGCGATAGCTTTGAAACCCGGGCAGAGGCCGACCCGATCTTCACCCACAGCGTGCTTCAGGCCTTTGCCGATATGTACCTTCAGGGTCAGGATGCCACGCATCCCAAGGCGTCGCCGTTGCAGGCGTCGCTCGGTGGTCTGCCGCCGATCCGTATTGATGTCGGCGATAACGAAGTGCTGCTCGCCGATTCCATCCGCTATGCGGAGCGGGCGCAAGCTGCGGGCGTGGAGATTACGCTGTCAGTCTGGGAGGGCATGGCGCATGTCTTCCAATCCTCCCTCAGCCAGTTTCGCGCGGCTGAGCAGTCGGTGAACGCCATCGGCGAATTCCTGCGCCAGCGGCTGAATGCTGTCCCTTCCATCCCATCTCAAGGAGCTAAATCATGACACGCGTATTGTTTGTCAGGCAGAAGCCTGAAACCGTCGACTTTTCCGATCCGTCCCTGCCACCGGGTTTCAATGCCGAAAAAATTCAGGCGGGCATCGACATCGCCGAGACGACGATGACCGAGCGCGGTTGGGCCGGCGACATCTGCATGATCGCGCCCGATGACGATGGCATCGCAACATTGTCCGCCCAGCTGGCGCGCGTGAACTACGATTGCATCGTGATCGGCGGCGGCCTGCGGCTTCCGCCCAAATCGCTGCCGCTGTTCGAGAAGGTCGTCAACGCGGTCCACAAAGGCGCACCGAACGCCGCGATTGCCTTCAACACCCGCCCACAGGATACGGCAGAGGCTGCGGCGCGGTGGATCGGCGATCCCCCGCGTGACCAGCCGCCAGTTGTGCAAGGTTGCTGTCGGTGCGAAGGGCGAAGCTGTGGCGATCCAGGTTTGGAAACTGCCCGACCAGCGCGCGGATGGACGGCGTTTCGTGATCGTAGCCGATCAGATCATGCCCGGCCAGATCGGCCAAGGTCGCGGGCACCCCACGCCGCGCCAGATACTCCTGCCGCGCATGCAGCCCCAATTCCGCTGACGGTAGTTTTTTGGCAAGCAGCACGCTCTGCGTCGGTTCGACATTGCGCACCGCGATATCCGCTTGGCGCTGCAGCAGATCGTCCACCGTGTTTGACAAGACCAGCTCCACCACCACACCGGGATGCAGTTGGCGAAGTTTGGTCAGAATGGGCGGCAACAGCTCTACCCCGATCACCTCGCTGGCACTGATCCGCACAGTGCCGCTGATCACATTAGCCCCTTCACTCGCCTTGCGCAGCAGCGCGGCTGAGGTATGCGCCAGCGTCTGTGCATAGGGCAGCAGGCTTTGCCCCATATCGGTCAGGGTCAGCCCCTGCTGGGCCCGCAAGAACAGATCAACGCCAATCATCGCCTCTAACGCGTCAACGTGCCGGGCGATGGTCGGCTGGGTCAGCGCAAGCATTCTGGCCGCAGCGGAAAGCGACCCCTGCTCGGCCACGGCAAGAAAGCTGCGATACAGGTTCCAGTCAGGGTCATTCATTGTTTTATGTATAGTAGGTCAACGAAGTTCCACAATTTTAAAGTTGCGTGAGACGGTGCAAAGTTGGGCATCAGCAATGGAGAGATCAAATGAACGGACTGACAGTGGTTTTCGGAAATGGTGCCATCGGCCATCTGGTAACGGAGGCTTTGGCTTCGCGCGGCGACAACGTGCGGATTGCACAGCGCAAGCAGCCCGCCACCCTGGCCCCAAATGTCGCATTCATGGCGACTGACATTCTGGATGCGGCCGCAGTGCGCCGGGCTGTTGAAGGGGCGGACCAAGTCGTTATGTCGGTGGGTTTCACCTACGACTCGCGGTTGTGGCGCAAGGTTTGGCCGCTGGCGATGTCCAACATGATCGCGGCCTGTGCAGCCGTTGGCGCGCGCGTGGTGTTCATCGACAACCTCTACCAACTCGGGCCCCAGACCACCCCGCGCACCGAGACGATGGCGCTGACCACATCGGGCGAAAAGCCGGTGATTTTGGCCGAGGTGACACGGATGTGGATGGCGGCGCGTGACCGTGTCAGGTTTGCCGCCCTGCGCTGCCCGGATTTCTATGGCCCGGGCGTCCAAGGCTCCCATCTGGGCACCAGCGCGTTCGGGGAAATGGCCAAGGGCAAGGCCGCGCAGATGGTCGTACCGATTGATACTCCACACGACTTTGCCTACGCGCCGGACATCGCCCGCGCCGCCGTCACCTTGCTGGACGCCCCCGATGATGCCTTTGGCCAAATCTGGAACGTCCCCTGTGCCCCCACCCGCACCCCGCGCGAGATCTTGCAACTCGGTGCCTCGGCTATGGCCATGCCGCTGAAAACCTTGGTCATTCCGCTGTGGATCTTGCCGGTTGCAGGCCTGTTCCAGCGGTTCATGAAAGAGGTGGTGGACGTGAAATTCACCTGGGATCGGCCCTATATCGTCGATTCCAGCAAATTCGCCCGGCGCTTCTGGTCAGATGCAACACCGTTTGAAATCGGCACTCCGGCGACGGTCAGGTCGTTCGTGACCGCCCAAACCAACGCCGCGACGACTTCCGAGCCCGGTGTAATGCAAAGCGCCGCGATCTGAAGCAGGCTTGGTTTGGCTTAAGGCCAGACCGTGCAGATTGATCGCGGCGAATGGGTGGATAGCGGGTCATGATAGGTGCATGATCTTGACAAGGTCGCAGACGCGGATGTGGTGATCAGATGCTTCGGACAGGGGGCGCCACCTGGACGGCATTTGGCCACATACCGCTCTTGATAAACGAACACCTGGGGTTGAAAACATCCCGTGACCTTTCAGGGCATTGTCAGTCCTGCGTGCATCAGTTGCTCGGGGTCAGGAAGATCGCGCAGGCTTTCCGGGCTGAAGGCTATTAGGATGGTATCCGTTGTAATGAACGTGTCGGGGTTCGCGTGGCCCAGTGGTGATCAGGTCGCGTTCGGACAATCGTCCAATCAGATCACGGCTGATCTCTTTGCCAAAAATATCCCTTAACCCGTCCCGGCTGATCGGTTGGAGGTAGGCAATCGCGGCAAGGACGGCGGTGTGGAATGCGCTCAAGTCAAATGATTGGTTGGTGACATCGGCAGCTGCCAGAATCACTGCTGCGTAAACTGGGCGCGTGCGCAGGACCCAATTGTCCGCGACCTTGGCCACGTCATAGGGCCGGTCGGCCAGATCGGCGGCCAGATCCCCGATCAGCAGATCGACCGAGACACCTTGCCCCACGACCTTGGTCAGACCCCATACAGGCGGAAAGTGTCGCGTCCGGTCAGTTCACGCACCGCTTCAAAGTCAATCAGACGGTCGCAGAAGCGCCATGCCGCTCGGTCGGACATCAGACCAGTCAACGCGCCTGGCGACTGCGCATCGTGCGACAGGAACAGATCAACCGCTTTGGCAGCCCCTTTCGCCCGCAGTTGCGGTACCACGGCCCGCAGTCGAGCCGCACGTCGCGCAAGATCGGCAGCCAGCGTCACCGCTTGGCCGGACGCCGTCGCCACCGCCCGATGACAGGCCAGCCACAAATCCTCCCCCCGCAGCCGCAGGTCACGGGGGTTAAGGCCAAGCGACAAGACTGGCAAAAGAGGATCCCGAGCCGATGCCTTTGCCAGAGCCGCATCGGCCATGATGAGGGTCGCCGTCTCATCATGGGGGTGTTCTGTCAGCATCGCCTCCAACACAGCGGCGGCCCGATCCACAGGATTTCCAACTGAAACGCCGAGATAAACGGCAATCCGTTCGACGGACTGCCCGTCCAGAACCTTGGCAAGCGGTGCGGCGAGGATCGGCCGGTCCACCGCGCGCAACCATTGGCGCAAAACGTCTTCGGCCGGTCCCTGACGATCACCGGGCCGGAGCAGATGTACCGCATCGCGCAACGCCACCACCCCCTCGCGCCGTCCGGCAATCCTCATGCAAGACCCGGCCACGGAAAGCGCCAGACGGGCACGCCACAGGGCGTGCGGAACGTCTTCATGCCCTGCGACCAGATGCAGATGCGCCGGCGCCGCCCCAGATCGAAACGCTGCCGCCTCCAGGGTTTCAGCCGGCGCAGTTGTGATCCCACCGGGCAGCGGCGGGATGATCACGGCACCGTCAAAGGGGGCAGGGGGGTGCTTTTTCATGCCGGAATGCTAAAAGCTCACGTCGGTTCATACCAGAAAATATCACAGTAGCCGCCGTCCGGTTGGCACCGGCTTTATATCCAATACAGCAACACTATCACACGCTGAATTATAGCCGGTGAGAAGGGGCAGCAAAGCAGGATCAGATGCCATCGATCAGGATATACAGCGCGTGCTTCAGCGCGTCATGGTGGCCTGCCTGCGAACCGGCGTGATGGTGCAACTCCGATCCCGGCACCGCAGCGAGTTCTTGTATGCGAACGATCAACAAAGCGCCATCAAAGGCCATCCGGCCCGACCTACCCGAGGCAGAGCGGATGAAGCACTATTATGTACATTCGTTGCGTGCAGGTCTTGCCAGCAGCGCTGAGGTGGATGAGCGGCATATCCAGAAACAACTCGGCCACGCCTCCACCGAAATGACCCGCGGCTTCCAGCGCCGCCGCGACAGGTTTCGGGTCAACCTGACCAAAGCGGCGGGATTGTGACGCCCAACGATCTCCCGTGGCTACACCGTCTTTGGTCGCACTCGGGCAAAGTGTGTCCTGCGCGACCGGTCCCTTGCCCCTGATATCGCAGACCTTTGGACGTCGTTCGCACCCCAGATCACCCGAGCGGGCGTATTTCTGTTCAGCAGTCTTGCTGGTCCACCATCACCGGAAACGAAGTTGCTACCCCTGCGCCAGAAGACCTTCGATCCGGATCGGAAACCGACGGACGCGGCTGCCAGTGGCGTGCCAGATCGCGTTGCCAATGGCAGCCACGGTGCCGGTGATGCCGATCTCGCCCACGCCCTTGATGCCAAGTGCATTCACATATGGGTCATCCTCATGCACCGTGATCACATCCAACCCCGTCACATCGGCATTGACGGGGATATGATAGCCCGCAAAATCGCCGTTCATGATCCGACCCGTGCGCGTGTCAAACCGCGCCTCTTCGTGCAGGGCGAAAGAGATGCCCCAGATCATGCCGCCCATCAGCTGGCTTTCAGTCAGCTTGGGGTTGATGATCCGTCCCGCCGCAAAGGCACCCACCAGACGGGTCACGCGTATCTGATACAGGTCAGGGTCGATCTTCACCTCGGCAAAGACGGCACCATGCGAATACATCGCGTGCCGCGCGCCATCGTCGGCGCTGCGCCCGGCGCTGCCCGTCCCCTCAATCGCCGTCCCGCCCGCGCGTGCGATAATGGCGGCAAAGCTTTCGCGGCGGCTTTCGTTACCCTGCACATGCAACATCCCGTCGCGCGCAAAGACCCACGCGTTGCCCGCCCCGAACAAGGGCGAGGCGGCATCGGCCACCGCAATCTCTGTCAGTTGCCGGATCGCATCTTGGCCGGCCGCGTGCAGAGCACCGCCCGCCGTCGCGGTATGGCCGGAGCCGCCCGCAACACCGCCATCGGGCAAATCGGAGGATCCCGCGCGAAACTCGACCTTATCTATCGGCAGGCCAAGGCCGTCAGCCGCGATCTGCGCCAGCGCCGTCCACGCCCCCTGCCCCATGTCGGCAGCAGCGGTTTCCACCAGCCCGGTGCCGTCCGGGCGCAGCACCGCCCGCGCCTTCGCCGCAAACATCGGTGACGGAAACAGCGCCGTTCCCATGCCCCAGCCGACCAGCATCCCGGCGTCGTCCCGCATCCGACGTGGGGCCAGCGGGCGTGCGCTCCAGCCAAACCTTTCCGCCCCTTGCGCATAACATTCGCGCAGCGCCTTGGACGAATAGGGTTTCCCTGTCCCGGGTTCGGTTTCGGCATAATTCAGCAGCCGGAACGCCAACGGGTCAATCCCGGCCTGCACGGCCATTTCATCCATCGCACATTCCAGAGCCGCCGATCCCGACGCCTCGCCCGGGCCGCGCATGGGGCCTGGCGTGCCGATATCGACCCGGACACCCTGATGCGATGACCGGATCGCCGGGGCCGCATATAGCCCGCGGGACGCATTCGCCGCGCTGACCTGCCCCCCGGTCGTCCCTCGTTCATAGCGAAAGTCCTTGGGTTTGATAGGCATCGGTTTCGGGTGTTGCAAGCGCGCCGGGCGCGGTGCCGTCAAATTGCTCAAGGGCCCGGCGCGCTTCTGCCGGGGTTTGGTTCCTCAGCGAGGAATGCGGCCTGACGTTGTTGTAGTCATAGCGCCAGAGAGACAGCGTCCGGCGGGCATCGGCCAGGTTGTCGAAGATTTCCTCGTTGAGGGATTCGTCGCGAAGGCTGCCGTTGAACGTCTCGATGTAGCCATTCTGCTGCGGCTTGTCCGGGTCGATGTAATGCCACTCGACGCCATTATCGTGCGCCCACTTCAGGATGGCCTTGCTGGTGAACTCGGCCCCCCTCCTCAGGAAAACGATCTCCCAGATCGTTTTCTGATCTTCGTCGATCAGAAACGATGCAGGCGGGTTTTTTCATAGATCCGGACAAGGGCATCGAGTTCCCGCGCCACCCTGGCCCCGGAAACGCCGAACCCGATTCCAGCGCAATTGTGGGGCAAAGGCCGTGGGGAATTTACCTGAACGTCTTTTGGTCTGCCCGGGGTCCAAAGAGATCGATGAGCGGCGTTGGGTATACGTCGGCGATGGTGGTGAGGGTTGTGCAAATGAACGCCCCGGGATCGACGGCGTTGCGTTTTCAGGTCTCGGTTAACGGGGCCATGAGCGGCCAAATCTGCCCCCTTCCTCATGTCCTGCGAAGCGGGCATTCTTGCGGTTTAGCGCGGCGGTGAACGTTAAGGTGTTTTCGCCTCCCCTCTCCCGGCAAACAGCGCCTCAAACCGCACTTGCTACAGACGCACGACACGGTCGCCAACCTTCGGCCAGTCAAACCCGCCGTGTTCCAGCCGCTTGCAAATCACCGGGGGCCTCACTCGTGCGCCACGGTCGCCCCGACCAGTGGCGCAACCATGTCTCAGCCAGAACAAGACCTTCACCCGGCCACCACGTTTTAAGCGAGCCACATTGACGCCCGCCGTTGCAGCAAAACCCCCACACCACAGAGGACGCTTAACTTGCAGGCAGATCATTCTGTTGATGGCCTTCGCCGTTTTGGCCCCATTGTGCCTCCCGGAATCGAAACCGAAACCGAAACCGAAACCGAAATCGGAACCGTCGGCGAGTTTGTACGTCTGGCAGACGGGCGCACCGTTTCCATACGGAACTCATCAGGCTGCGGCGTTCGGGATTTTTTCCGAGTCCGTGGCAGAACGCTCTTCAATTAAACTTACTCCAACAGTTTTGCTCTTTGGTCGCGCCGTGGCGGTGCAATCGTTCTGACAGGGTGGGAAAGACGGGACTCGGTGTCTTTGGACAGGGTCATTGTCCCGTTTGATGGGCATTCATCGGCTGATTGCGCAAAAAATGGGCAATCCATAACGACTTCCTTGCGATTTCCCGCAAAGGGCCCCGGTTGCGCCAGCGTTTTCCAGCGGTCCACCACCAAACTCAAATCTCTGTGAGCCGCGCCCTTGTCAGAACACCGGATCACGCTAATATCAACCTTCTGGCGAACGGAGACGCGTAGCTTTCCGAGTCCGGAGACGTAGCTGACTTTGGGGGAGGTCATCGTGTCGGAACCAATTCTTCTAGACAGACTGAAACTGGCGATGGCGTTTTCGGAGATCGAAGCCATCAGGCAGCGGCTTCCGGAAGACGCGCTGACCGGCCTTGCCCAAGAGGTTGTCAAACGCGTAGCGAGCAACTGGCGCGTGAGTTTGCCGCACGAGTTCGAACCGACCTCAGGCCAGATCGACGCCCTGTGTGACGCGCTTTTATCGCAGGACGCATCCGTCGCAATTGAATTGATCGAACGGGCCCAACAGAACGGCGCAGGCTATGACACGCTCTGCCAGTCCTATCTGGCAGCCGCCGCGCGCCGGCTCGGGGAATGGTGGGACGATGACCGGGTTTCCTTTTACAAGGTCACGATTGCGGCGGGCGGTATTTACGCCATCCTGCGGATCCTTCGCCTTCAGCGCCCAACGCCGATCCCGGATAGCCGGCGTTCCGCCATTTTTGCCAGCTTGCCGGGCGACAATCACACCTTGGGCATCACGGTTGCGGCAGATCTGGCGCGCGATCGCGGCTGGGACATAGAGCTTTTCACCGGCCTTTCCCATGATGAGCTGGTGCACGAATTGGAGCAGCGCGAGACGGGCCTGATCGGTCTGTCGGCCAGCGGCAAGCGCACGCTTCCGGTGCTGATGAAGCTGATTGTGGCATTGCGGCTCAGCAATCCCGGCGCCCGTATCATGGTCTGCGGGCAGATCGCGGCGCTTGACCTCAATCTGGACGGCTTCACCGGGGCGGACGCCGCCGCCGCCGAATTTGACACGGCTTTTGCGTATATGGAGCAGATTGTCAGCCAAAGCCGGATCTGAAAGGGCGGCCTTGGCTGACGGATGTGCGGCTCAGGCTGCTTTGCGACGGGCCAAGACCTGTGCCATCGTTTCGCCCATCGCAGAGGGGTTCGGGGCCATGGTGATCCCGGCAGCGCTGAGAATTTCCACCTTTTCCTGCGCACTTTCGCCAAAGGCTGATACGATGGCGCCGGCATGGCCCATCTTGCGGCCTTTGGGCGCAGACAGGCCGGCGATATAGGCCACCACCGGTTTTTGCATGTGATCTCGTGCGTAGGCTGCGGCTTCGGCCTCTTGCGGGCCACCGATTTCACCGATCATCATGATGGCGTCTGTCTCGGGGTCGGCCTCAAACAACTCCAGTATGTCACGGAAACTCGATCCGTTGATCGGGTCGCCGCCAATGCCGACAGAGGTGGACACGCCGATCCCCAAAGCCTTCATCTGGGCTGCCGCCTCATATCCCAAGGTGCCGGACCGCCCCACGATGCCAACCCGCCCGGGCATGTAGATATGCGGCGGCATGATCCCCATAAAGCCGATGCCCGGAGAGATGACGCCCGCGCAATTTGGCCCGATCAGGCGCAGTTTACGTTCCACCGGGTAACGGCGCAGGAAGCGCTTCACCCGCATCATGTCTTGACTGGGGATGCCGTCGGTAACGCAGACGGCGGTGCGGATGCCTGCGTCGGCGGCCTCCATGATCGCATCGGCAGCGAAGGGCGGCGGCACGAAGATCAGCGAGGCTTCGGCCCCGGTGGCTGCAACCGCCGCACGGACAGTGTTGAACAAGGGGCGATCCAGCACGGTTTCGCCGCCCTTGCCGGGGGTCACGCCGCCCACGACATTGGTGCCGTAGCGGATCATGTCAGCGGCGTGAAAAGAGCCGATACGACCGGACATGCCTTGCACGATGACGCGGGTGTGTTCGGTGATGAGAATGGCCATGGCGGGTCCTTTACGCGGCTTTAAGGGGACGGGCGGCGACGGCTGCGGCTGCGGCCTCGGCCAGACTGTCGGCCGAAATCAGCGGCAGGCCCGAACTGTCGATGATGGCTTTGCCTTCTTCAACATTGGTCCCTGCCAGACGCACCACCACCGGAATGGTCAGACCGACCTCTTTATAGGCCTGGACGACACCTTGGGCGACCCAGTCACAGCGATTGATGCCAGCAAAGATGTTCACGAGGATGACCGAAACCTTGCCATCCGCCAGCACAGTGCGAAAGGCGCGCACCACACGTTCGGGGCTGGCACCGCCGCCGATATCAAGGAAATTGGCAGGCTCGCCTCCGGCAAGTTTGATCATGTCCATCGTGGCCATTGCCAGACCCGCCCCGTTGATGATGCAGCCGATGTCGCCGTCAAGACCCACATAAGACAGGCCATGATCCCCGGCGGTGCTTTCGCGCGGATC
The DNA here is from genome assembly GCA_038231395.1 of Rhodobacterales bacterium. GTDB lineage: Bacteria > Pseudomonadota > Alphaproteobacteria > Rhodobacterales > Rhodobacteraceae > Stagnihabitans. Next base: position 18,319 of record JBBRLL010000016.1, on the reverse strand, counting down.
TTCCTGACTGCGGTCACGCAGTTCGGCGATGTGCGGCTGGCGGAACAAGGCGTTGGTGTCGAAACTCATTTTGGCATCCAGCGCCACGAGGTCGCCGGAACGGGTGATGACCAGTGGGTTGATCTCGACCATGACGGCGTCAAGGTCGCGGTATGCGCGGTAACAGGCGCGCAAGGTCGCGACCATTTGCGCCACTTGTCCGCCCTTCAGGCCCAGCTGAAAGGCCAGTTCGCGGGCCTGAAATTCGGAAAGGCCCGCTGCCGGGTCGATCGTCATGCGGCACAGACTGGTGGGGTCTTTATCGGCCAGATCCTCGATCTCCATCCCGCCGTGAGCGGACGCGACGATCATGATCCGCTCCGACGACCGGTCGAGCACAAAGCCCAGATACAATTCCTGTGCGATGTCAGAGGCACCTTCGACCCAGACGCGGTACACGCCTTTGCCATTGGCGTCGGTCTGTTTGGTGACAAGCTGTTTGCCAAACAGGGTGGCTGCAAAGGCATGTACCTCGTCGGGAGTCTTGCACAGCTTGACCCCGCCGGCAGCGCCCCGGCCACCGGAATGAATCTGCGCCTTGACGACCCAGGCGTTGCCGCCCAGTTCCCGCGCCCTGTAGCCCGCCTGTTCCGGGCTATAGGCCAGACCGCCACGCGGCATCGGCACCCCAAAGCGGGCCAGAATCTCCTTGGCCTGGTATTCGTGAATGTCCATCAGTCCCTCCCTTGGCGCCCCGAATTTTCTGCGAAAATTCAGACGTCTCTTTTTCTTGAGTTATCGCGGTTACCGGGCCGCGATGGCATCCGCCAGAACCAGCACGTTCATCGCCATCCGCTCTGACGCGGCGTCAATCATCCGGCCATCCAGTTGCGCCGCACCTTTGCCCATCGCCTCTGCCTTGCGCAGTTCCTCGATGATGCGGCGGGCGCGGGTCACTTCGGCGTCCGGGGGCGAGAATACCTCATTGGCCAAGGCGATCTGCGATGGATGAATCGCCCATTTGCCTTCACACCCCAAGGCAGCCGCCCGGCGCGCGCCATCCTTGTAGCCTTCGGGGTCAGAGAAATCACCGAACGGCCCGTCGATCGCGCGCAAGCCGTAAGCGCGGCAGGCCGCCACCATCCGGCTGATCGAGGCGTGCCATTGATCCCCCGGATAATGCGGATTAAGCCCCCCGATGTTGGTGGTCCGCGCCCGCATCGAGGCGGCAAAATCCGCCACGCCGAAGTGCAGCGCCTCCAGCCTGCCGCCAAACTGAGCGATGGCTTCAACATTGGCCATACCGAGGGCGGTTTCAATCAAAGCCTCCAGCCCGATCCTTGTGGTGAAGCCTTTTGCCTGCTCGATCTGGTTGACCATCGCCTCAACCATGTAGAGGTCGCCGGTGACGCCGACCTTTGGAACCAGAAGCGTGTCAACCTTGTCGCCCGCCTGCTCCATCACATCCACCAAGTCGCGGTACATGTAATGGGTGTCGAGGCCGTTGATCCGCACCGAAACCGTCTTGCCCTTGGCTTTCCAGTCAATGTCATTCAGCGCCTGAATGGTGTTTTTGCGGGCCTGCACCTTTTCGGAGGGCGCAATCGCATCCTCCAGATCCAGAAAGACGTAGTCCGCCGGACCCTCTGCCGCCTTGTCGATCATCGTGGTGTTAGATGCGGGCACGGCCAGTTCGGACCGTTGCAGACGGGGTTTGCGCATCGGGTGAAGGGTATGGCTCATGTCAGGTTCCTTATTCTGCGGCGATGCGGGCGTGCTGGTCGTGGGGCAGGGCGTAGATCGCTTGCGCCGCAGCCACCCCGGACCCGAATTGTATCTGCGCCCCAGCAGCCGCCAGACACAGTTCAGCCAAGGCAATGGCGGTCAGGCACATGCCTTCGTTGCTGTCACCGATATGGCCGATGCGAAAGACTTTGCCTGCCAGTGGCCCCAGACCCGAACCGAAAGAGGCGTTGTAGCGGTCATAGCCGATGCGGATCACGTCGCGGGCATCCACGCCTTCGGGGGTGCGAATGGCGGTCACGGTGTCGGAATAGAGGGCGGGATCCTCGGCGCAAACCTGCAACCCCCAGGCCTGCACGGCGGCGCGCACCCCAGCGGCAAGGCGGCGGTGGCGGCCGATGACAGTTTCCAACCCCTCCTCCAGCATACGGTCCAACGCGGCGCGCAACCCGTGCAGCAGTTGGACGGGCGGCGTGTAGGGGAAATACCCCGTCTCATTGCCCTTGATCTGGTCGGAGAATTCAAAATAGGCGCGCCGCATCGTGGCGGTTTCAGACGCCTTGATCGCTTTGGCGCTGACGCCCAGAATTCCCAGACCCGGCGGCATCATGAAGCCCTTCTGGCTGCCGGTCACCGCCAGATCAACGCCCCACAGGCCCATCTCAAACGGCAGGCAGCCGATGGAGGACACGCCATCAACGAACAACAAAGCGCCGTGTCGCGCCTCTTCCATCATCCGGCGCATGGCCGCGACATCCGATGTGACGCCAGTGGCCGTTTCGTTATGCGTCACAAACACGGCCTTGATGTCGCCCTTGGCATCCGCGCGCAACTGGTCGGCAAAGGCTGACAGCGGTGCGCCAGCGCCCCATTCCAGATCGATCAGATCGACGTTCAGCCCCAGCCGCTGCGCCATCTGCGCCCAGAGAACCGAGAACTGCCCATGCCGCGCCATCAGCACCCTGTCACCCGGCGACAACGTGTTGGTGATCGCAGCCTCCCACGCGCCGGTTCCGGACGAGGGGAACACCAGCACATGGCCGTCTTTGGTGCGGAACAAAGTCTTCAGATCGCGGAAGATCGTCAGATTTTCGGCACCGTAATCATGCGCCCGGTGATCCTGCATCGGCACGTTCATCGCCTGGCGCACCACCTCTGGCACGTTGGTCGGGCCGGGAATGAACAGGTGGTTGAGGCCGGTGCGCATGGTATCCTCCGCTTTGGGTCAAACAGGCATTGCACCGCCGCGAATTTATGCAAAGCGAAAACACGTTGTGCTGTAAATGCGAGAGTTTACAGAATTGTCGTTTTGTAATATTGTAAATTCAACAAACCTGAAATTGTGTGCGACGGTATGCAAAAGACCTTCATCGGCCCCCATCTGCGCCGCTTGCGGTTGGAACGGGCGGAAACTCAGGGCGCCATGGCCAAGGCGCTTGGCATCAGCCCGTCTTACGTCAACCTGTTGGAAAACAACGAAAGGTCAGTCTCTGTTCAGGTGCTGTTCCGGCTGTTCGATGCTTATGGTGTGGATTGGCGCGATCTGGCGGAGGAGGATGGCAGCGCCCAGCTTTCCGATCTGCGGGCTGTCATTCAAGACCCGCTGTTCAGCCAGACCCGCCCCGACTTGCCCCAACTGCGCGCCGCTTTGGTCCATGCGCCGGGCTTGGTCCAAAGTTTCATGACGCTGTACCGCAGCTATCAGGTGGTGTCGGACCAGCTTTTGTCGCTGACCGAAAACGGTGCGCCGCAACTGTCCGCGTCTCCCGAAGCTGCCGTGCACGACATCTTCCGCCGCAACCGCAACCATTTTCGCGAATTGGAAGAGGCCGCCGAGGCGTTCTGGCCTGAAGCCATCGAACAGGATGAAACCTATGTCACCCTCAAACGCCGGCTGCGCGACAAGGTTGGCGTCAGCGTGCGGGTGTGCCGGGTCGAAGACCTGCCCGGCGCTTTGCGGCAATACGACGAGGGCCGCCGCGAGATCGTGCTGTCAGAGGCGCTCGATCAGCCAAACCGGACCTTTCAGCTGGTCCATATGGCGGGCCTGTTGGAGCAGCGCAGCCTGTTGGACGCCTTGATCCAACGCAGCGGCATCACCGACCTGCGCGGTATGGCCCGGCTGCGGGTAGAGTTGGCCAATTACTTCGCCGCCGCCGTGCTGATGCCCTATGCGGCCTTTCTGGCCGAAGCGCAGGCGACGAAATACGACCTTGACCATATCGCCACCCGTTTTGGCGTCAGCTTTGAACAGGCCTGCCACCGCGCCACGACACTGCAACGCGACGGCGCGCAAGGCGTGCCATTTTTCTTTCTGCGCATCGACAAGGGCGGCAACGTCACCAAGCGGTTCAATGCCACCGACTTTCATCTGGCCGAATATGGCGGGGCTTGTCCCCGGCTGGATGTTCACACCAGTTTTCGCACTCCGGGCCGCATCATGCCGCAATTTGTGGAAATGCCGGACCGCAGCCAGTTCTTTGTCTTTTCGCGCACCGTGGACCGCCCGACATGGGAGCGTCATGCCCAGGACAACCGGCTGGCGGTGGCGATGGGCTGTGCGATCCAGTTCGCGCCAGAGATCGGCTATGCCGAAAGCTTTTCGATGTCAGATGCGCGGATGACGCAGATTGGCATCAACTGTCGCATCTGTCCGCGTGCCAGTTGCGACCAGCGCGCACATCAGGCGGCGATTTTGACGCAGCCCGTCGACGCGCTGCGCCGGGGTGTCACGCGGTATGACGTTTGAAAACCGCATGGTCGCCAAGGTCAACCGAAGCCTTGTGCGCCACAAGCCGGGCATAAAAGTCGAACAGGGTTTCAGTGCCGGTTTCAGGCGTGGCATCGGCGTCATAGGTTCCGGTGTCCGGGTTCAGCACCAGCATGGACTCGGTGGCATAGTAGCGCCCGATTTTCGCCAGTTCGGCCTTGTCGCGCAAGCTGGGTGACACGCGGCCCAACAGGCCCAGGACGCCGATGATGGCATCCATCATGCCGACGGGCACTTTGCGGAACTTGGGTTCGCGGCCCAGCAGCCGGAACAGTTCCGCGCCCTGTTGCAGTGGCGTGATGGCCGGGCCGGGGCCGCCAATCGGCAAGATGCGGTTGTGGCGGGTCGGGTCGTCCAGACATTCGGCCAGAAAGCGGCCAAGGTCGGCATCGCTGACAGGCTTGCAGGCGGTCAATTGCCCGTCGCCAAACAGAAGGAAGGGTTGACCCTGCCGCACCCGTTCCACCTGCCCGGACAGCGATTTGAAATACGCGGTCGGGCGCACGATGGAGTAGGTGAGGCCGGAGTCGATCAACATCGCCTCAAACGCCAGCTTGGCCTGTTGAAACGCCAAACGCGGGCGTTGAACGCAGATGGCTGACAAAAGCACCACCTGCGACACTCCCGCCGCTTTGGCTACGTGCAAAGCCTGCGCGTGGGCGAGGTGGTCCACGGCCCAAGCCTCCGCAGGGCGTCCGGTGCGCGAGGCGAGGCAGGACACCAGCGCGTCAAACCGCTCTCCCGCAAAGCCGTCACGCGCCAGTGCAGCAGCGTCGGTCACATCGCCAAAGCGCAGGGTTGCGCCGGATGGCAGGCCGCGGCGTGGGTCTTTGGGATCGGGGCGAATGAAACAAACCACCTCGTGCCCCTTGGCCAAAACCGCTTCAACGGTGGCGCGGCCGATGGTGCCGGTGGCCCCCAGCAGCATGACCCGGCGCGGAAAGGCGTCGTCAGGCATGGGCGCGCACGGCTTGACCCGTCAGGGTTTCGGCGACGCGGCCCCAACCCTCTGCAAGGTAAATGCGCAGCCATGGGGTGAATTGGGTGGGATCGGCCTGAATGCGGCGGGCGAGATCGGGCAGGGTGATCCAGGCGGTTTCGGCCACTTCATCAGGGTTAAGGTCAAGGCTCAGGGTTTCGTCCGCCTCTGCGACGAACAGGTCAACCACCTCATGTTCGATGAGACCGCGCCCGACGTCAGCCCGGTATTCGGTGCCGCCGACGCAGTGCAGGGTCAGACCGGTAATCCCCAACTCCTCACGCAGCCGCCGCTTGGCGCAATCGGCGGGGTCTTCATCCCAACGCGGGTGGGTGCAGCAGGTATTGGTCCAAAGCCCCGGCGTGTGGTATTTCGAAAGCGCCCGACGTTGCAGCAGCGTTTTGTCGCCCTTCATCACAAACACCGACACCGCCAGATGTTTGAGTCCGCGCTGATGCACTTCCAGTTTTTCCACCGGGGTCAGGATGCCATCGACAAAGGCGGGGACCATCTCGGTCATGAATGCTCCGGTCAGCGGTGTTCAGGTCAGACTTTGTAGATCAGGCGACGACGGGTCACACGTGTTCGGGTGCGACCCAGCCCATCAGATGGCGGACGTTCTTGAAACCGATCTTCAGATGCGCCAGGGGTCGGGCGTTGACCAGCTTTTTGTTCATATAGGCCTCGAACGTCAGCTTTTGCACGTCCACATCGTGGCACAGGCTGACAAACCGCTCACGCCGCTCATCCGATTTGTAATAGGCATCCTGCATGGAGCGCAGGACTTTGAACACTGTCCCATGCTCTTTCATGAACATCTTGCGCGCCAGCCGCAGTTTTGAGGCGCGACCTGTGGCAAGACAAGCCTGCGCTGCGGTGGCTGCTGCCCGGCCACCGGCCATGGCGTAGTAAATCCCTTCGCCAGAGGAGGGTGCTACCACCCCCGCTGCATCGCCTGCCAGAACCACATCGCGGCCATTGTCCCAACGGTCCATCGGGCGCAGCGGGATCGGCGCACCCTCACGCCGGATCGTTTCGCAGCCCGCAAGACCAGAGGCGGCGCGCAGGTCGGCGGTGGCTTGTTTCAGGTCAACGCCGTCAATCCCGGTGCCCATGCCGACAGAGGCATGTTCGCCATGCGGAAAGACCCAACCGTAGAAATCCGGCGAGATCTTGCCGTCATAGATCACATCGCAGCGTCCGGGGTCATAGGTGTTGGAGGCGGCGGGGGCCTTGATGATCTCATGATAGGCAATCACATAAGGGATCTTGTCGCCGCCCGGCACTTCGGACTTGGCAACGATGGAGCGCGCACCGTCCGCGCCGATCACCAGCCTTGTCGCAAGGCGCATCTCCTCGCCCGAGGCCTTGTCGCGGTAGATGACATGGGTGCCCGCTGCGTCACGCTCCAGCCGCAGATAGGTGCCTGTCAGGCGCGTGGCACCAGAATCCACCGCGCGGACCCGCAGGAATTCGTCGAAGTTTTCGCGGTCGACCATGCCGACAAAGCCGTTCTCAATCGGGATATCCACGGCGCGTCCGGTAGGCGACACCATGCGCGCGGTCTGAATATGGGCGACAAGCTGGCTTTCGGGGATTGAGAAATCCTCGATCAACCGGGGTGGAATTGCCCCGCCGCAGGGCTTGATCCGGCCAGCGCGGTCCAGGAATGCCACGTCACAGCCCGACCGCGCCAGATCATTGGCCGCTGTCGCACCCGAAGGTCCGCCGCCGATCACAACCACATCAAACATGCTATTCTCCCGGAACCATGTTGCCGACTTGGGCGGTCTGCCGCCCCTCGATGATCTGCGCGGCCATCAGGGTGGCCAGGGCAAACAGCCCCGCCTCCACTGTAAAGACCAGGCCAAATGCGGACGTAGTGGCCATGACATGCCGCGCAACGTCGACACCCCCGGCCCCCAGAACGCCGCCAAGTCCGGCTGCAATGGCTTGAGCGGCCCCCCACAGGCCCATCCGCGTACCCTCTCGCGCCTCGCGCCCCTCACCTGCCAAAGCCATCATTGACCCGATGGCCGCGACGGCGAACATGCCATTGAAAAAGCCAAGGCCCATGGTGGCGGGCTGAATGATCAGAGCGCCTTCGGCCACCTGTCCCGCCATCGCAATGACCAGAAGCGCCAGCGCCGATCCGGCACAACCGGCCATCACCCAGGCCCGAAGCGAGCCGATCCGCAGCCCGGTCGCCGCTATTCCCACTGTCAGCATGCCGAAGAATACGCCACCATTCTGTGCGCCCGACAGTTGCGTCGATTGGCCGGGGGTAAAGCCGAAGGCGAGGCCTGCATAAGGCTCCAATATCAGCTCTTGCATGAAATAGGCGACCATCGACAGGAAGATGAATAGGGTGAAGTTGCGCGCGCGCGGCTCTGCCCAGATCTGTGCCAGCCCTTCGCGGAACGGCAAAGGTCTGGTCTGCGGTTCAAGAGATCCGGAATCGAGGTCGCCGGAATGGCGGGCCTCTACCCCCCAGACGGCCAGCGTGGTCAAACTCAGCGCCAAAATGCCGACCAAAGCCACCAGCTTCAACAGCAGCGCGGGGGAGTAGGGGTCGAGGGATTTGCCGACCACGGTCGCCGTCACAGCGATGCCGAAGATCATCATCAGCCAAGTGATCGTGGCCGCTGCCGCCCTGCGCCGGGGATGCGTCTTGGTGGCCAAAAGCGCCAGCAGCGAGGTGCCAGCCGCCCCGACCCCCGCGCCGATCAGCCCGTAAGCCAAGATCGACACCGCCAGCCCCGTCCAGAAACTGCCCGCCATCATCACAAAACCCAAGGCCGCCAGAAACCCGCCCACGGCCAGCACTGCCATGCCAAGGACAATGAACCGCGTCCGGTTGCCGCCGGTATCAGACCGGTAACCCCATGTCGGACGAGAGATTTGCACCGCATAGTGCAGCCCCACCAAAAGCCCGGGCAGAACGGCGGGCAGGGATTGTTCGACCACCATCAGCCGGTTCAGGGTCGACGTGCAGATGACCACGATGGCACCCAGACAAAGCTGCACCGCACCCAGCCGGAAGATCGACGGCCATGACAGGTAAGTCATTGCAAAACCTCCATGGTGCGCAGCGCGAACGCCGTGATCATCATGCCGCTGACATACATGGCAACTCCGGTGGCGTTGTACCAAGGAGCGCGGCCCTTCGGATCGCTCAGCAAAACCACCATCGCGCGCACTTGCCAGAACAACAGGATGCTGACCAAAATCGCATGGTATGGCCGGTCCCAGATAAACAGCAGCGCCACCACCAGCGCCTGTGCCAGACCCATGACCGTGCAGGCCACCCGTGCCGCCACCTCTGGCCCAAGGGTGACGGGAAGCGAGCGGACGCCGTGCAGCCTGTCACCCTCCAACGCTTTGAAATCGTTGAGCGTCATGATGCCATGCGCGCCAAAGGCATAAAGCAGAGCCATGGTGATCACCTGAAACGACGGCAGGCCCTGCGACAGAACCGCAGCCCCGGTGAACCACGGCAACCCTTCGTAGCACAGACCAACCAGCCCCGGCCCCCACCAGCCAGAGCGTTTCAGCCGGACAGGCTCCACCGAATAGGCCCATGCCGCCAGCACACCCACGACAGTGGCGGCAAAGCCCCATGGCCCCAGAAGCGCGCCCAAAGCCAGCGACAGCACCGACATCGCAAGCGCAATCCACAAGCCCCAACGGCCCGGAATCCGACCTGACGGGATCGGGCGGTGGGGTTCGTTCACCGCGTCGACAAACCGGTCGCACCAGTCATTCGCAGCCTGCGACATGCCGCACACCACCGGGCCGGCCAGAATGACGCCCAAAAGCACCAATGGCCAGGTCTGCCAGGGCGAGATGCCAACCGAGGCTATGCCGCACAGATAGGCCCACATTGGCGGAAACCATGTGATGGGCTTGATCAGCTCCAGCATGGCTTTCGGCTGCGGGCGGGCGGGGCTATGTAAATCTGACGATACACTCATGTGTCAACTTTGCCTGACATTTTTGAGTCGGGCAAGTGCAGATTTCAGGCACCGGGCCCCGTTAGATCAAAGAAAATGCCCCGGACTTTTGGGGCTTTATCGCTATGAAACCGGGCGGATGCTATTCGTCGTCTTTGTTCAGCAGCCCGAACTTGCGCAGCTTGACGTAAAGCGACTGGCGCGACAGTCCCAGCATTTCTGCCGCAGCCAGCCGGTTGTTGCGGGTGAGGTCCACCGCCGTCTGAATGCACATCTTTTCAACCACATCGGTAGTCTCGGCGACGATGTCTTTCAGGGTCGATGAACCGACCAGCTCCATCACGCTGCGCATCCCGTCCTCGCCGCCGGTAAATCCGGGTCGGCGCATCAGATCGGGTCGGCTGGAATCGCGGATCACCAGAGCAAAGCCTTGTTTCGGACGGTCAGCCAGAAACGTCGCAGAAATCTCAACCGAGACCTGCCCGTTGAATTCATTCATGATTTTAGTCGAGTAAAGCCGCAATTGCCGTGACCGCCGGGCGTTGTCCAGAATGATCCGCAGATCGACCATGCCGCGCGCCAGAAAATCGGCAAAGGTCCGGCCCCGCACGCTGACGACATGCGTGCTGTCGGTCAGCTTCATGAAGGCGTCGTTGGCAAAGGTGATGATGCCGTCCTGATCCAGAAACAGGATCGCATCGACGCCTTCGTGAAACAACCGTTCCAGATTGTCAGTGATATCGCTGAGCGCGGGATTGGCCTGCTCTGGCGCTTCCAGCCGGCACAGCATGAAACGCTCGCCCGCGGCGCGAAACAGTTTGGGCATGACGCGCAAACGGCGCTGCGACCGGCGCGCCACCAGTTCCACCGGGCTGACCTGATCTGCCGAGGCGATGTTGGACAGGCTTTCCAGAAACTCGCCACGCCGCCGACCGTCAAATTCCTGCGCAATCGCCGCCCCGGCCAGATCTTGCCGGGTTCCGCCCAGCATCACCGCAGCGGCGGAATTCAAATCCACGATGCGGCCGGTGTTCATGGCCAACAGGATCATCGCGTCGCGGGTCGCCTCCATCAGCACCCGGTAGCGAGTGTCCATCTCGCGCTGGGTTTCATAGTCGCGCTCCAGCGCGATTTGCGCCAACACCAACTGCTGCTGCATTTCGGCAATCGGGCGCATGTCCTGACCCAACATCAGGATCGTCTTGTCCTTGCCCATCCGGTGCATGACGTAGCGGATCGGAAATTCCCACATCGAAAGCCCGACATGGTTCACTTCCACCACCAAAGACTTGGCACCCGGCTTGCCAATCGTATCCCACCGGCGCACGAATTTCTCGCGGCTTTCTTCGTTGACGATGTCGGTGAACCGCTGGCCGACCCAGCTTTCCAACTGGCCAAAGGCCGGATGATGCGGGTTGACCATCACAGCCGCGACACGCCCGTCAGACGACAGGATCAACGACAGATCCGCCGCAGTTGCGACGATATCGGACAACAGGCCCGGGTCCATCAGCGGCACAGAAAGGCCGTCCAGAAAATGTTTCGCGTCAGTGTTCACCGGTTTTTTCGCCATTTTTGCCGCCCACCCGCCCAAATCGGGACAACGGTCTGTTACGCGCGCCGAAGCACACAGGAGGCGTCGAACTTAAGGCCAATCACCTCAAGAGCAGCGCCGATGTCATTGGAAGAGAAGTCAGCCCCCGTCAGTGATGCCGGATCCTCCACCTTTGACATGATGGCACCGCCGACCACGATGGGGCAGGGCTTGCTCATGATGGTCCTGATATACTTTATGGTGTTTCCAACCGCTTCCAGTTTGTCTTTCGTCGCAACCGAGATCAAAATCCCGTCGAACTGTCGCGGTGCAAAAAGAGTGCGCAGTTCCGTGAAGCTCGGTGCAATACGAAGGCAGACCGAAACGCCATAGCGGCGCATCTGGCCCATCGCGACCATCGGCCCCAAAGTGTGTTGTTCCCGGTCCGGCACGATCAAAAGCACAGTGCCGTGCCCGGTATCGCCCGCCTGATCTGCTGACCACGCCGAACCAATCTCGCGCAAGAGGCTTTGCATCCGGCCGACGCCGATCGACACATCCATCCATGACATCTGGTCGTCGTGCCAGCTTTCGCCCATCCGTCGCGCAGCTTCCGGGATGTAGATATCGGCCAGTGCCGCCAGACTGATCCGCGACCGGCGCACCTCTGACAGAAGGTTTGCGAAGGCGTCCTTTGTCCCCAACAGCGACGCCGCCACCAGACCGGACACCAAAGGCTCGCGCAGTTCCGAAACCGTTCTGGCGCTGCGATCTGCGAGAAGTGAGACAACCTGCGACGCAAAATGCGTGACGCGCGCGGCATCTTCCGACGGCGCGCGCACCTGATTGCGCGGATGGAATTCCTGCATCCGAAGGGCTCCCCACCAGGTGCCCCACGCAACCGCCGCTAGAATCTGTCGGCACGATCGAGGGCATCGTTGCGGCTAACTTTCCCCTAGGTCCACTGCATTGTCAAAGAAAATTGACACTTGAAACTATAAGCAGCGCGGCCAGTTTTTGCAAGGTGCTGTTTTTGAATAATAATAGGTCGGATTTTCTGCTGCAAAGTCGGTACATAGGCGTCGTGTAACTGCAGGATGTGTAAACTACAGATGTGTAAGTTTTAGTTGACACATTAAGAATCGAGAGGCTAGGTTCGTCTCAGGATATGTCGTCTGAAAGACCTGCCATGCCAAAGAATCGCCCCATTCGTTCCGTGAGGCGCCAGCTTTACACAGCGGCTGAACGCGCGCGGCGCGACGCCACAAAATGGACTTTGGTGCAGGGCATCCTTGCCCCGTTGCAATTTCTGGCCTTCGCGGTTTCCGTGGTGCTGGTGGTCCACTATCTGCTGACCGGACAGGGATACGAGGCCGCGACCATCTCGATCCTGGTGAAAACCGCCTTTCTCTACCTGATCATGGTGACCGGCGCGATCTGGGAAAAGGTGGTTTTCGGCCAATACCTTCTGGCCCCGGCGTTCTTCTGGGAGGATGTGTTCTCTTTCGCGGTCATAGCGCTGCATACCATCTATTTGATAGCGCTTTGGACTGGGTTTCTCTCACCGGAACAGCAAATGTTTCTGGCGCTGACCGCCTATGTGACCTACGCGGTCAACGCCGGGCAGTTCATCCGCAAGTTGCGCATGGCACGGCTGGATGCGGCGGCGCGCGATGAAGCGGCGGAGATTGACCGGGCGGTGCAGGCGTGAACGCCCCGGCCCCCGCCCTTGGCTGCACCGCGACCCCTGTTCTAAAGGAACGTGGCCAGCGTGAGGTGTTCTGTGGTCTGACCGGCATCATCTGGTTGCACCGCAAGATGCAGGACGCGTTCTTTCTGGTGGTGGGCAGTCGCACCTGTGCCCATCTCCTGCAATCGGCAGCAGGGGTGATGATCTTCGCCGAACCCCGTTTCGGCACTGCGATCCTTGAAGAGAAAGATCTCGCCGGTCTGGCCGATGCCCAAACCGAACTTGACCGTGAGGTGGAGCGGCTTCTGTCACGCCGGCCTGACATTCGGCAGCTGTTTCTGGTCGGGTCCTGCCCGTCAGAGGTCATCAAACTGGACCTGCACCGCGCCGCCGAACGGATGAGCGCCAAGCACGCACCGCACGTCCGGGTGCTGAACTACTCCGGTTCGGGAATCGAAACCACCTTCACGCAAGGCGAGGATGCCTGCCTGGCCTCAATGGTTCCGACGCTGGCAGACACCACCGAAAAGGAACTGCTGCTGGTCGGCGCGCTTCCTGACGTGGTTGAAGATCAGGCACTGGCGCTGCTGACCGCGATGGGCATTGGCAAAATCCGGTGTCTGCCGGCCCGCCGCAGCAGCGATGCCCCTTCGGTTGGCCCCAATACCGTCTTCGCCCTCGTGCAACCCTTCCTTGGCGACACCCATGCCGCTCTGACGCGCCGTGGTGCCCGCCATATCCCTGCGCCCTTCCCCTTTGGGGCAGAGGGTACGACCCTTTGGCTGCAAGCCATAGCCACCGAATTCGGCGTCACCCCCGAACGTTTCGCCGCAGCCACCGCCGCACCACGTGCCCGTGCCGAAAAGGCTGTGGCCACCGTGGCGCAAACTCTCACCGGCAAGTCGGTGTTTTTCTTCCCCGACAGCCAGCTTGAAATCCCGCTGGCCCGCTTTCTGACCCGTGAGTGCGGCATGACCGCCATCGAGGTTGGCACGCCCTTCCTGCACCGCGACCTGATGGAGCCTGAACTGGCCCTGCTGCCCCATGGCCCCACGCTGTCCGAAGGTCAGGATGTTGACCGCCAACTGGCGCGCGCCCGCGCTGCCCGTGCCGATCTGACCGTCTGCGGCCTTGGCCTTGCCAACCCGCTGGAGGCCGAGGGCATGGCCACCAAATGGGCCATCGAACTGGTCTTTACCCCGGTGCATTTCTACGAACAAGCTGCCGATCTTGCCGCCCTGTTCGCAAGACCTCTGCGCCGTCGTGCCCTGCTCGCCCCTCTGGCCCCGCAATTTGCGGCTCCAACGCTGGAGGCCGCCGAATGAAGCTGACGCTGTGGACATACGAAGGCCCGCCCCATGTGGGTGCCATGCGCGTCGCCACCGCGATGAAGGGCCTGCACTATGTCCTGCACGCCCCCCAAGGCGACACCTATGCCGACCTCCTGTTCACCATGATCGAACGCCGCGACCACCGCCCCCCGGTCACCTACACCACCTTTCAGGCCCGCGACCTTGGCGGCGACACTGCGACCCTGTTCAAGACCGCCTGCAAGGACGCCGTTGAGCGCTTCAAGCCCGAGGCGCTGATTGTCGGCGCCTCCTGCACCGCCGAACTGATCCAGGATGATCCTGCGGGCCTCGCTGGCAGCATGAACCTTGGCCTGCCCGTCATCCCCCTGGACCTGCCCAGCTATCAGCGCAAAGAGGGTTTCGGCACCGATGAGACTTTCCTGCAAATCGTCCGTCATCTGGCCAAACCCTGCACCCGCACCGAGCAGGTCACCGCCAATCTGATCGGCCCGACGGCTTTGGGGTTCCGCCACCGCGACGACATCACCGAACTGACCCGCCTGTTGTCCGAAATGGGCGTGGCCGTGAATGTCTGCGCGCCCATGGGTGCGCGTCCGTCTGACATCGCCCGCCTGGGGGCCGCGCATTTCAACGTGCTGATGTACCCCGAACACGCCGAATCCGCCGCGCGCTGGCTAGAGGCCAACTTCAAACAGCCCTTCACCAAGACCGTTCCGATCGGCGTCGGTGCTACAAACGACTTCCTCGCTGAAGTGTCGCGCCTCACCGGTCTGCCGGTCAAATCCGACACCTCCCGCCTGCGCCTGCCGTGGTGGACCCGTTCTGTTGACAGCACCTACCTGACCGGCAAACGCGTCTTCATCTTTGGCGATGGCACCCATGTCGCCGCCGCTGCGCGCATCGCTCGTGACGAGATGGGGTTCGAGGTCGCGGGCCTTGGCTGTTTCAACCGCGAAATGGCCCGTCCCATTCGCGCCCTTGCCAAAGACTTCGGCGTCGAGGCGCTCATCTCGGATGACTACCTCGAAGTCGAATCCACCATCGCCGCCCTACACCCCGAAATGATCCTCGGCACCCAGATGGAGCGTCACATCGGCAAGCGTCTGGGCATTCCCTGCGCCGTGATCTCTGCCCCCGTCCATGTGCAGGATTTCCCCGCGCGCTATTCCCCCCAGATGGGTTGGGAAGGTGCCAACGTGATCTTCGACACCTGGGTTCATCCCTTGGTCATGGGTCTTGAAGAACACCTCCTTCACATGTTCCGCGACGATTTCGAATTCCACGATGACGCAGGCGCCTCCCACCATGGCAGCCAGCACAAACCGCGTGAAGCTGTCGCTGAAGCCGCCAGCGAAGCGCCTTTGGCGGCCGCGGGCGAGGGGGCCTCGATGGCCCCTGAACCCGCCTCCGTTCCAACGGTCCAACCCTCCGGTGACATCTTCTGGCTGTCGGACGCCGAAAACGAGCTGAAGAAAATCCCCTTCTTCGTGCGCGGCAAAGCCCGCCGCAATACCGAGAAATACGCCGAAACCAAGGGCGTCACCGCGATCTCCGTCGAAACCCTCTATGAGGCAAAGGCCCATTATGCGCGCTGATGTACCCATGATTGGCACCAAAGTCGGCTACAACATCGTTGTGGTCACCCTTGACCAGCACGCCGCAGGCCCCGCCGCCCGCATCGCCCCGCGCCTGGCCAAGGATTTCCCCGGCCTGACCATCACCATCCACGCCGCCGCCGAATGGGCCGAAAACCCGGGCGCACTTTCGCGCTGCAAACAGGCGCTTTTGACCGCCGATATCGTCATCGCCAACCTGATCTTCATCGAAGAGCACATCACCGCCATCCTGCCCGCCCTGACAGAGGCCCGCACGCGGGTTGACGCCTTCATCGGTGTCATCGCCGACGCTTCCATCGTCAAGCTGACCAAGATGGGCGATCTGGACATGTCAAAGCCCGCTTCGGCTGCGATGGCCCTGCTCAAGAAGCTGAAGCCTTCCGCCAAGACCTCCTCCAATTCCGGCGAAAAGCAGATGTCGATGCTGCGCCGCCTGCCGAAGATCCTGCGCTGGATTCCCGGCAAGGCGCAGGACTTGCGCGCCTGGTTCCTGTCGATGCAATATTGGCTTGGCGGGTCGGATGACAACATCGAACAGATGGTCCGCTTCCTGATTGGCCGCTACTCCACCCGCAAAGACTGGCGCGGTGCCCCCTCCAAAGCCCCGGTCGATTACCCCGACGTTGGCCTTTATCACCCAAAGCTGCCCGCTCGCATCACCACTGATCTGGCTGACCTGCCGCGCCCCGCCGGTGCAAAGATGACCGTCGGCCTTTTGATGCTGCGGTCCTACGTTCTGGCCTCTGACACCGCGCATTATGACGCGGTGATTGCCGCGTTCGAGGCCAAGGGCATCGCCTGCATCCCGGCCTTTGCCGGTGGCCTTGATGGCCGCCCTGCGATCAACACCTACTTCAAAACGGCGCACGCCCATGTCGATTCCATGGTGTCGCTGACCGGCTTCTCGCTCGTCGGGGGTCCGGCCTACAATGACAGCCCCGCCGCAGTCGAGGCTTTGTCAGCGCTGGACGTGCCCTATATCGCAGCCCACCCGCTGGAGTTTCAGACGCTTGGCCAATGGGCGACTGCCGGTCAGGGCCTTGGCCCGATTGAAACGACAATGCTGATCGCCCTGCCAGAGATTGACGGTGCCACCAACCCCACCGTCTTTGCCGGGCGTCACGGGCTGGACGGCTGCACCGGCTGCCCGCATATGTGCAAAGGCAGTCCTGACAGCCGTGCCATGTCACCTTGCCATGAACGCATCACCTCACTGGCCGAAAAGACACAGCGGATCGCTGGCCTGCGCCAGTTGAAGAACGCCGACAAAAAGGTGGGCATCGTGCTGTTCGGCTTTCCGCCGAATGCCGGGGCCGCTGGCACCGCCGCCTACCTGTCCGTCTTTGAAAGCCTGCACAACACGCTGACCGCGATGAAGGCCGACGGCTACACCCTTGACGTGCCCGCCACCGTGGCCGACCTGCGTGAGGCGGTTCTGGGCGGCAACGCCAAAACTTACGGTCAACCCGCCAATGTTGCGGCCTTTGTCAGTGCTGACCATATCGTGCGCAACACGGCACCGCTGAAAGCCATCGAGGCCGTCTGGGGCCCCGCCCCCGGCAAAGTGCAGACTGACGGGCGCAACGTCTTCGTGCTGGGCCGTCAACTCGGCAATATCTTCATCGGCCTGCAACCAACCTTCGGCTACGAAGGCGACCCGATGCGCCTGCTGTTCGAACGTGGCTTTGCGCCGACCCATGCGTTCGTGCAGTTCTACCTGTGGCTGCGCAACAGCTTTACCGCCGATGTCGTGCTTCATTTCGGCATGCACGGCGCTTTGGAGTTTATGCCCGGCAAGCAATCCGGTCTGGGCGCTGGTGACTGGCCCGACAGCCTGATCGGCGAAATGCCCAATATCTACCTTTATGCCGCCAACAACCCGTCAGAGGCATCGCTGGCCAAGCGGCGGTCAAACGCCATCACCATCTCGCACCTGACGCCGCCTCTGGCACAAGCTGGCCTGTACAAAGGCCTGATCGAGTTGAAAGACAGCCTGACCCGCTGGCGCTTTATGGCCCCGACTGCGCCCGAGCGTGGCGATCTGGAGGCGTTGATTGCCGAACAGGCCGCTGCCGTCGATATGACCGGCCAAAAGCCCGCCGCGTTGTGGTTGAAACTGCTGGAGGCGGAGGACGCGCTGATCCCCGACGGGTTGCACATCGTGGGCAAGCCAATGTCCGCCACCGCCCGCGCCGATTACCTTGATCTGCTGCCGCCGATGGATGACGTCACCCGCGCCCGGATTGACAAGCAGTTGCAACAGGATACCGAAATCCCCGCGATCTTGCGTGCCATGTCGGCCCGTTTCATTGCGCCAGTTCCGGGCGGCGACCTGATCCGCAGCCCCCAAATTCTGCCAACCGGCCGCAACATCCACGCCTTTGACCCGTTCCGCATGCCGACCGAGTTTGCCTTGCGCGACGGCGCTGCCCAAGCTGACCGGTTGCTGGCCGCCCACCCGACCCTGCCGCGCTCCATCGCTTTGGTCCTGTGGGGGTCGGACAACATCAAATCTGACGGCGGCCCGATTGCTCAGGCGCTGGCTTTGATGGGTGCCAAACCCCGCTTTGACGCCTATGGCCGCCTGTGTGGTGCCGATCTGATCCCGCTGGCGCAACTAGGCCGCCCAAGGATCGACGTGCTGATGACCCTGTCCGGCATCTTCCGCGACCTTCTGCCCCTGCAAACCAAGATGCTGGCCGAGGCCGCCTATAAATGCGCGACAGCCGACGAGCCCCTGTC
>JBBRLL010000015.1:0-88275 GCA_038231395.1 Rhodobacterales bacterium | reverse complement strand
GAAACCGCCATCTTCCAATACATCAACGGCTTCTATAACCCACGCCGCCGACATTCAGCATTGGGAGGCAAAAGCCCCTTGGCCTTCGAGCGCCAGGTGGCCTAAACGAGCACTTGGAGCGGCACGAATACGTGACAAGACCAACGTGATCAGACGTCAGGCTTAGGTGGCGTGGCATGCAAACTCTCCCTGATCCAACGAAACATCCCGCATCGCTGGCCACCGGTCAAGGCTTGACCTTGCCCCATGGCCCGGCCTATGCGCGGCCACCCAGATCAGGCCTGACCATGCAAGACGATACGTTTCCCCCCGCACCGCCAGAACGCCGCAACTTTTATGGCCGGATCAGGGGCAAGACCCTGCGCGCCAGCCAGAAAGAGTATCTGGCCGAAGACCTTGGCCCGATGACCCTGTACGGCGTGACGCGTGAGGATAATCCGGCGCGGACCTTGGCGGACTTGGAACCGTGGCGGCAAGCCCGGCCGCTTTGGCTGGAAATCGGCTTTGGCGGTGGCGAGCATCTTGTGCATATGGCAGTCGCCAATCCCGATGTGGCACTGTTGGGGGCGGAACCTTTTGTCAACGGAATCGCCATGCTGCTGGGCAAAATCCGTGCGGCGGGGGTGACGAACCTGCGCCTGCATCCCGGCGATGTGCGCGACCTGTTTGAGGTGCTGGCCCCCGCGAGCGTTGCCAAGGCCTTCCTGAACTATCCCGATCCTTGGCCGAAGTCGCGCCACCACCGCCGCCGCTTTGTCACACCCGACTACCTGAAATCTTTGGCGCGGGTGCTGGTGCCGGGTGCCGAATTCCGGGTTTCCACCGACATTCCCGACTATGTGCGCCAGACGCGGGCAGAAGTGCCGCGGGCCGGGTTCGAACTGGTCAGTGAGGGTGCTATCGCTTGGGACGACTGGTTTTCCACGCGCTACGAGCAAAAAGCGCTGCGCGAGGGCCGGGTGCCACATTACCTGACCTTTCGCCGAAGCTGAGGCGGCAACGGTTGAAGGGCATCGCTGCCGCGCCTTGGTTTTGTCTCGCCACTGGCAAACCGGCAGAGGTATCTGGCAAAGTGCAAATCCAAAGGGCTCAGGGTGGACCCTGTGGTTTGCTTGCGCTATCAGACATGCGACCCATGCGCAGAGGCCCCTATGTCCGCTCACCCCACAGCCCAACCGATGACCGCCCGCAAATCGGGCCCGCTGAAAGGCACCGCCTCGGTTCCCGGTGACAAGTCGATCAGCCACCGTGCCTTGATTTTCGGAGCGATGGCCGTCGGAGAAACCACGATCACCGGGCTGTTGGAGGGGCAGGACGTGCTGGACACCGCCCACGCCATGCAGGCCTTTGGTGCGACGGTTGTCCACCACGGGCCGGGGGCGTGGAGCGTGCAGGGCGTCGGCGTTGGCGGGTTTACCGAGCCTGCCGATGTGATCGACTGCGGCAACTCTGGCACCGGGGTGCGGCTGATCATGGGAACGATGGCAACCTCTGCCATGACCGCGACCTTTACCGGCGATGCATCCTTGCGCAAGCGTCCGATGGGGCGGGTGACCGATCCGCTTGGGCTGTTCGGCACCGTGGCCTATGGCCGCAAGGGCGGGCGGTTGCCAATGACCTTGGTGGGTGCGGCGGAGGCTACGGGTATCCGATACACGTTGCCGGTGGCCTCGGCTCAGGTCAAATCAGCGATCTTGCTGGCGGGGCTGAATGCCACTGGTGATACCGTTGTCATTGAAAAAGAGCCGACGCGCGATCATTCGGAACGGATGCTGCTGGGCTTTGGTGCGACCCTGACGGTGGAAAAAACCGCCGAAGGCAATGTCATCACGCTGACCGGCAAGCCAAGCCTTCGGGCGCAAAGTGTCGCGGTGCCGCGTGATCCGTCGTCAGCGGCTTTCCCGGTTTGTGCGGCGCTGATCGTTGAGGGGTCTGACATCATGGTGCCCGGTGTCAGCCAGAACCTGACCCGAAACGGGCTGTATCTGACTCTGGTGGAAATGGGCGCGGACATCGCGTTTCTGAACCCGCGCACCGAAGGCGGTGAGCCGGTGGCCGATTTGCGGGTACGCTTTTCCGGCACTATGAAGGGGATAGAGGTGCCGCCGCACCGTGCGCCCTCAATGATCGACGAATATCCGATCCTGTCGGTGGTGGCGTCTTTCGCCACCGGAAAAACAGTGATGCGCGGCGTAAAAGAGCTGAGGGTCAAGGAAAGCGACCGGATCGACGCGATGGCGCGCGGGCTGGAGGCCTGTGGCGTGACGGTAGAGGAAGACCAGGATACTCTGATCGTGCATGGCATGGGGGCGGGCGGGATGCCGGGCGGTGCCACCGCCAAGACCCATATCGACCACCGGATTGCGATGAGTTTTCTGGTCGCCGGGATGGCCGCGCAAAAGCCGGTTTCGGTGGACGATGCCTCACCCATCATCACCTCCTTCCCGATCTTTGAAAGCCTGATGGCGGGCTTGGGCGCGCATCTGGTGCGCGACAATCATTGAGCGCAGTCATATGGTCAAGCGCAGCATATCGTTGAGCGCAGTGGTTTGGTTGAGCGCAGTCATTTCGTTAAGCGCAGTCATTTCGTTAAGCGCAGTCATTTGGTTAAGCGCAGTCAATCTGGGGGCCGCTGATCTTGGGTAATGGCATGAAGACCGTGAACTGGGCGCTGCCTTTGGCGACACTGGCTTGCTATCTCTTGCTGATGGTCTGGCTGGCGCCATTGCTTTTGGCGCAATCAGCCGGGGGAATACCATTTGATCTGCGTCCCATGGGCTATGATCTGGCGGCGGCGCAGGCCTATCTCGCTACGCTGACCCCGGTGGGCGCAGCACTTTATCTTGGCCCGATCCGGTTGATGGATACGGTGTGCCCGATCCTGTTGACCCTGACACTGTGCCTGCCCTTGCGCGGCCGCAGCGAATTGTGGTTCCTGCCCGCGCTGGCTTTCGGCCTGTTTGATCTGGCCGAAAATGTCGCGGTGGCGCGGCTGTTGCAGGCGGGCACTGATGTGCAGGCGCAGGCGGTGGCACTGGCATCAGCCTTCACGCAGGCCAAGTTTGCGGCGGGGTTGGTGGCCATCGTGCCCGCCCTGTTCGGGCTGTGGCAAGCCTGGCGCAATCGCTGACAACGGGGGGGCGATGATCTTTACGGTGGCGATTGACGGCCCTGCGGCGGCGGGCAAAGGCACGATCAGCCGCGCCGTGGCCGACCATTTCGGCTTTGCGCATCTGGACACGGGGCTCTTGTACCGGGCCGTGGGGGCCAAGGGTGGCGATCCGGTGGCTGCGGCGCGCAACCTGTCGCCCGCTGACCTGTCGCGAGGCGATTTACGCTCGCTTCAGGCCGGACAGGTCGCCAGCCGTGTCGCCGCCATCGCAGAGGTGCGCGACGCCCTGACAGCGTTTCAGCGCAGCTTTTCACGGACCGAAGGCGGTGCCGTTCTGGATGGCCGCGACATCGGCACCGTGATCTGCCCGCAGGCCGAGGTGAAGCTGTTCGTGACCGCCAGCCCGCAAGTCCGCGCCCATCGCCGCTGGCTGGAGGTGGGCGGCGATGCAGCGCAGGTTTTGGCAGAGGTGCGCGAGCGTGATGCCCGCGACATGTCGCGCGCAGCGGCCCCCTTGAAACCGGCACAGGATGCGATTGTGCTGGATACCTCGACGCTGAGTGTGGAAGATGCCGTAGCCACTGCCATTGCCGCCGTCACCTCCCGTCTTGAAAGGGCAAAACCATGACCACAGGCCAAACTGTCACCGGCACGAAAATTCCCGATCTGGCGGGCAAGGCGGTGCTGATCACCGGGGCCTCCACCGGGATTGGTGCCGCTTTGGCGCAAGAGTTTGCCGCCCAGGGCGCTTGGGTTGGCCTGCATTACAACGCCAGCATCGCGGCGGCAGAGGCTGTGGCCGCGCAGATCGCAGCGACAGGTGGTCGCGCCGCGCTGATCCGGGCCGATATGTCCACCGGCGATGGCGCAAGGTCTGCCGTGGCGCAGGCCGTGGCGGCCTTCGGGCGGCTGGACGGTTTGATCAACAACGCGGGCGGCATGGTGCGGCGGATCAGCTATGAAAACGCCTCGGAAACCGATTATGACGAGATCATGGATCTGAACGCCCGCTCGGTCGTGGTGGCCAGTGCTGCGGCGATCCCGCATCTGAAGGCCGCAGCCCAGAATGACAGCGGCTTTATCATCAACACCACCTCGATTGCGGCACGCAACGGGGCATCGGGCGGGGCCGGGCTTTATGGCTCCTCCAAAGCCTTCGTCCACGACATGACGCGCGGGCTGGCCAAAGAGCTGATCCCCTTCGGCATCCGGGTCAACGCGGTGGCCCCCGGGGTCATCACCACGCCGTTCCACGAGCGCTATTCGACCGAAGCGCAGTTGAAAGTCGCGCTTGGCACGGTGCCGCAAGGTCGTCTTGGCGTGGCGGAAGATTGCGTGGGGGCTTACCTGTTTCTCGCCAGCCGGGCGTTGTCCGGCTATATCATCGGGCAAGTGATCGAGGTGAACGGCGGACAGCTGATGCCCTAGACCGGGCTATTCCGGGTCGCGGAACTTCGATTGCCAAAACTCTTCCGAGGTCAGATTGGGGAAACCTGTCAGCCAGGTCTTGCGCAACCGCCGAAAGCCAAACGCCATGCGCAGCAGGTTCCACGTCATCCGAAAACCCTCCCGCAGAATGATCGCTTTGTCGTGCCGCACCGTCATGGCCTGCATCCCGTCCGGCGACAGAAAGGTGATCTGCGCTGCACCCCAGCAATTGCGGACCAGCCTGCGATCGTTGCGCGGCAAATGTATCCGGTTGCCCCAGCGACCAAAGAACGGCAGCAGGAACCCGTTCATCGAAAGCTTCATCAAAAGCCTTTGCCAGCCGGCCTCCGGGTCAACCGATTGCTGAAGTGCGGGAAGGGCTTTGGTGACCGGCGTCCAGATTTCGCGCAACCGCAGGGCCGAAAGCTCAGCCCGTCGCGCAGCCAGGTCCGGATTGGCGGCGAAATAGTCCGGGCCGGTCAAAATATCCTCAACCGCCAGATTAAGCGCGTGCAGCGAGTCCATGCGTTGCATGATCAGCATCCGCATGAAGAAGACGCACGGCGCACGCAGCGCCGACCGAAAACGCTTTGGCATATGGTCCAACAGCACCAGTTGTAACAGATCGCCACGCAGACTGAGGTATTGCGACATCGACGTGTCCTTGTCGGCGAAATCATCGGCCTGATAACTGATCACCCCCGGAAGGGTCAGGACCCGAAACGGGTTGACGATAGAGAAGTTCACATCATCGCCGCGCACGAAAGACGGAAAGGGCCAATGGCGCACCGCAGACACCGGAAAGGCAAAGTACCAGAACGCACCATAGACATTGCGCAGAAGATCGCGCCCCGACGACAGTTCCACTTCGGCCAGGTCGTCGGCATCCAACAGATGAAGATCGGCAAACAGCCGACGACACCCGCCGTCAAACACGGCGGCATGTTCCCAAACCACTGTCGGCTCATCGGCGCGGGTCAGCGTGCCAGAGATGGCAACTGCAGGGTCGGTAACGTTGGCCAGAAAAACCCAAGTCCGGACGATGGAGGCAAGATCAACCCAGGCGTCATCATCCATGAACAGGCAATAGGTGTAGCCCCGCGCCATAGCCTCGGCCAGACCACGGGCAAAACCACCGGCACCGCCCAGATTGCGGTTGCGGACCAATGTCACATGCGACAACGGCGGCAGGGTCAGAGTGTTGCCGTTGTCCACCACCAACAAATGCAGCGCCTCTGACAGGGGATGGCCCTGCAACGCGGCGTCGATACGCAGGGCGGTTGCGGTGGCGGCCTTTTCGCGCCGAAAGGTGGTGACGCTCAACAGCATCTTCGGCTGGCGCTTTGCCGGTTGCGGGGTAACCCAGTTCACCGCCGAGATCGTACCCGGCGACATCGCCCGCAGAGTAACCGACACCACGCTTTCATGACGGTCACCAAGCCAATCGGTCAGATCAACCGGACAGGGCTTATCCTCGACCAGGGTCAGGTCAAGGCGCAGGGTGGTCCGGTCGTAGGTCTGTTCAGCTGCAACCTCTACCGCAAACCTGCCCGTGCCATGCAGGGTCAGGATCAGGTTGCGGATGCCGCATTCGCGATGCCATTTGACCCAGGAGAACAGGTTGTAAGCGGTATTCAACCCCAGAACCCCGTCCGGTTCAAACTGGACAATGCCGGGGGAAGGAACCGTTACGCCCGCACCAAGCCGGAAGGTCAGCCTTGGGTCAGGATGAACTTGCGGGTCCGGCCAGATCAACGCTTGCAGAACCTGCCCGCCAACGGAGCCGGTCAGCGCAATCCTGGTCTTGGCAATATCCTCCCGCAAACTGGCCTCTCAACAATCGATGCCACGGCTTGCCGGAAAACCATCCCTCGGTGCAAGCGCAAATCGGTTCTGCGACCCTCTAATCGCACGAACCGATCGCTGTTTGCCCGGTCGCAAGCACATAGGCATTCCGGCAGCCAAACCGGGTTGTGCTTTTTTGCGTTTGCTTCAAGCGCCGTGGGCTTCGTCGGCCTCATAAGCCTCGATGATGCGGCCGACCAAGGGGTGGCGCACCACATCTTTCGAGGTGAAGTAGTTGAAGCTGACGCCCTTGACACCTTTCAGGATACGCTCCGCCTCGGCCAGACCGGATGAGGTGCCGCGCGGCAGGTCAACTTGCGTGCGGTCGCCGGTGATCACCATGCGGCTGCCTTCGCCCAAGCGGGTCAGGAACATCTTCATCTGCATCGATGTGGCGTTCTGCGCTTCGTCCAGCACCACATAAGCGTTGGACAGCGTGCGCCCGCGCATGAAGGCAAGGGGAGCAATCTCTATCCGCTTGTCGGCCACCAGCTTTTCCATCTGCTTGGCGAGCAGAAAATCATTCAGCGCGTCGTACAGGGGCTGCATGTAGGGGTCGATCTTTTCCTTCATGTCGCCGGGCAGAAAGCCCAGACGCTCGCCCGCCTCAACCGCCGGACGTGACAGGATGATCTTTTCGACAGCGCCGGAAATCAGCATGGTGACGCCAACGGCCACCGCCAGATAGGTCTTGCCGGTGCCCGCAGGCCCGATGCCAAAGCCCATCTCGTGAGAGAACAGGTTGGCGACATAGGCTTTTTGCGCCTCTGTCCGCGCCTCGACACCCTTTTTGCGGGTGCGCAATTCCATCTTGCCGCCCTGAAACATTTCAATCTGTTCAGTGTCTTGCCGCAGTGCATCACCGCCCGTCCGGTCAGATGCAGCCTTGCCAACTGCGGCGCGGCCCATGCGGATCGACCCGTCAATATCACCGGCAGAAATATGCTTGCCAGCCTCCAGCCGGGCATAAAGTCCGCGCAATACGGCGGCGGCTTGCTCTCTGGCTGATTTGTCGCCAATCACTGCCAACCGGTTGCCGCGCCGCAGAACATGCACTCCGGTCTGGTGTTCGACCTGCGCGAGGTTGCGGTCAAACTCGCCGCACAACTCGATCAGAAGACGATTGTCCGGGAACTCCATCAATATCTCGACGAGGTCTTCCGGACGGGTCGGGGGGGTCAGCGCGCTGATGCCCAATGGGCTCTCCTTCTGGTGCTAGATTCAGTCGAAGCTGTCAGGTTGTACGCAAAGTGTGGGGCTATCGGGGCATTCTGTCCAGTGTGGAATCGGCCCACCTGTTCACAGTTGCTCAATCATGCGACAAACCGATGACAAAACGGTCACTGAAAGGCCAAACGAAAAAGGGGCCGCAGCGTACTGCGACCCCATAACTTTCAATCTTCACCTTTGAATGGATCTTATCCTCGCTTGGTCAACCCGGCATTGGTTGTTCGGGTTTTAGTAGGTCGGGTGCCAGTCCGGGATGTTCGGGCTTTGGGCGCGGTAGTCGCCAAGTACGGTGCCCGGAGCATACAGGTTGTTGCAGACCGGCAGCCCGGTTTTCGGGTCATAACGGCGACCGGCATAGCCTTCAACGCCATCATCGATGATCCAGACCTGACAACCGCTTGGGTCATAGGCGATGGCGGCATGGCCATCCGACAGCGTATGGCTGTCAATTCCGGTGTCGTGGTTGGACGCGATGATCGTGTCAGAACCGCTGCGGAAGGGCGTCAACCCGGTGCAAGCCGATAGGGACATCGCCGCGAAAACCACTGTGAGGTGAACAATGCGCATCAGTTTTTCCCCCACGTGTAGCAGACCACCTCAACCCGGCGGTTTTGTCGCATGCCGTCGACGGTCGCGTTGGACGCGATCGGCTGACGCTCGCCGTACCCGATCTGCCGCTCCACCTCTGCGCCGACGGAGCGCGCCACGGCACCCACCGCTTTGGCCCGGCGGTCAGACAGGCTGATGTTGTATTCATCCGAGGCGCGGCTGTCGGTGTGGCCATAGATGGCATAGCCGAAGGCCCCGGCGTTTTGGAAGAACGCGGTCAGACGCCGACGCCCATCCGTGGTCAACTGCGCCGAGTCAGTGGCAAACAGCGTATCGGTGTTCGCGGTCAGGCAGGTGTTGCGCACCAGACAGACCGGCCTGCCGGATTTCGGGTCAACCTGATCGACCATATAGCCCTCAAGCCCGCCATCCGCCCAATAGTGCATGCAGCCGTCGTCATCGACCCAGATGCCCCAGATGATCTTTCCCGCAATCTGCGGTGCCTGTACCGCAATCGGTGTCACCACCCCTTGCGCCACGACCAAACTCGCGCTCAACAGCCCAGCCGACAGGACCCCCGCCCCTATCGCTATCTTCAATGCGCTGGAAATACGTTCCACAGCCAAGGCCTCCATACTGTCCCCAAAAGCCCGCGACTTTCGCCTCGTCTTTGACACAGAAATGCCGAACAGTTATGACGATGTAAAGAAAAATAGAGATAACGCATTGATTTCAAAAGGAAATTGTTTCCGCTTTGGAGCCAGCCCGCAGTAGAGCGTGTGATTGGCGCGTAGCTGGAAACCGCCGCCACATTTTCGCCATGATCCAATTCGGGCAAAGGCGCCGCAATGTGGCGAAACTGTGAAGGGCGGCCCGCGACAGGCCGCCCGGACCGGACGTAGAGAATCAGGTTACAGGACCGGAACCGCCGCCAGCGAATTGGTTGAGGCGCCGGTGATCGTCACCCGCACCAGATCGCCTATCGCAGCACCTTGGTGTTGCACATGAACTGCCATCAGATGTTCAGACTTGCCCACCATCTGCCCCGGCATCCGCCCCGGTTTTTCGTACAACACCGTCGTTTGCCGCCCCACCATCGCGTCCTGTGCGGCGCGCTGCTGTCGGATGATCAGGGCTTGCAAAGCGTGCAACCGCGCGTCCGTGACATCATCCGGCAACTCCGCCTTTTCTGCCGCAGGCGTGCCCGGACGTGGTGAGTATTTGAACGTATACGCCGCGCCATACCCCACGGTCCGCACCAGGTGCAGCGTCGCTTCAAAATCCGCATCGGTTTCGCCGGGGAACCCCACAATGAAATCGGAGCTGACGAGGATATCGGGACGCATCGCGCGAAACCGTTCAATCAGCCGCAGGTAAGCGTCGGCGGTGTGCTTGCGGTTCATCGCTTTCAGGATGCGGTCCGACCCTGATTGCACCGGCAGGTGCAGATAGGGCATCAGCTTTGGCTGATCACGGTGCGCCAGGATCAGATCGTCGGCCATGTCGTTGGGATGGCTGGTCATGTAGCGGATACGCTGTAGGCCGTCGATCTGCGCCAAGGCGTCAATCAGCTTGGCCAGACCCGCATCTGCCCCACCATGATAGGCGTTGACGTTCTGGCCCAGCAAAGTGACCTCGCGCACGCCACGCTCTACCAAACCGCGCGCCTCGGCCAGCACACGGTCCAAGGGACGGCTGGCCTCGGCCCCTCGGGTATAAGGCACCACGCAAAAGGCGCAGAACTTGTCGCAGCCTTCCTGAACGGTCAGAAACGCCGTGGGGCCGCGCTTGCCGACCCGCTCTGGCAACAGATCAAACTTGGTTTCGGCGGGGAAGTCGGTGTCCACCGCCCGCCCCTTGGCCCGCGCCAGTTCCGGCAATCGGTGGTAAGCCTGCGGGCCGACGACAAGATCGACCAGCGGCATTCGCCGAATGATCTCGGCCCCTTCCGCCTGCGCGATACAGCCCGCCACACCGATTTTCATCTGGGGCCGCGCCTCTTTCAACGGACGCAGGCGGCCAAGGTCGGAGTACAGCTTGTCCCCGGCCTTTTCACGAATATGGCAGGTGTTCAGCAAGACAAGGTCCGCCTCTTCGGCCACCTCGGTCACCACATAGCCGTCCGGCGCCATGGCCTCGGCCATCCGCTCGCTGTCATAGACGTTCATCTGACAGCCGTAAGTCTTGATGAATAGCTTCTTGAGGTCGGACATGCACGCACAACGGTTGGGAACCTGAGGCCTTTACGCCAACCCGTACCGCTTGGCAACGCCGCAGCCCTCTTGCGTTAAGCCTTTGGTTGGGAGAGTCTGCCTAAACCTGTGCCGAAACCTCTGCCTAAAGCTCGGCCTAGACCTCTGCCTAAACCTCTGCGACATACCCTGTAGTAAGGGCCAAAACGGTGAATGATGCGCTACGCTTCGCTTGATGATTTTCTGTTGAACGGCAAAGCTGCTCTTGGCAAAGGGCCAATCGCCATCATTCTGGCCGAAGACGCGGTAGAGGTGTCTTCGACCCTTCAGCATCACTTCGACGCGGGGTTTGTGCAGGTGTTGCTGCTGGCCGACCCGCAAGTGCCGGTTGATGCAAGACTGGAGCCGGTGGTCCACCGCATCGACTATGAGGTTCTGGCCGATCACGCGATGATCGGCGCTGTCAACCGGCTGATCGCCGCCGCCGCCGGCCAATGGCTGTATTATTGCTACAACGCCGAGTATCTGTTTCACCCCTTCTGCGAAACCCGCAACATCCGGGAGGTGTTGGCCTTTCACACCGAAGAGCGGCGCGACGCGATGCTGTCCTATGTGGTGGACCTGTATGCCGATGACCTTTCGGCCTTCCCCAACGCCGTCTCACTGGACACCGCGCATCTGGACAGGTCGGGCTACTACTCTCTGGGTCGCAAAGATGCGGCGAACAATTATCAGCCCAAAGAGCGGCAACTGGATTTCTTTGGCGGCTTGCGTTGGCGTTTCGAAGAACATGTGCCCTATACCCGCCGCACGATCGACCGGGTTGCCTTGTTCCGCGCCAAACCCGGCCTGACCCTGCGCCCGGATTTCACCTTTTCGGATGAGGAGTACAACACCTACGCCTGCCAGTGGCACCACAACATCACCACCGCTGTCGCCAGCTTCCGCACCGCCAAAGCGCTGAAAACCAATCCGGGATCAAAGTTTGTCATCAGCACCTTCCGCTGGCACAACTCCATCCCTTTTACATGGCACAGTCAGCAGTTGATGGATTTGGGCCTGATGGAGCCGGGGCAGTGGTTCTGAGCAGATGGTTCCGCTTTTGGTGGTGCGCACTGACCTGCGCTTTGGTTTGTGCTTTGCCAAAGTCAGATGCGGCTACTATGCCACCTACGGGAGCCTTCCCCGACGATCTGCGGGTCAAGCGTCAGGTCAACTTCTGAAAAATAACGCAGTTGCTGCGCCAGAAGACTGTCGCCATTGCCAACCGGGTGGTTAAGCCCAGTTTGGTTTCGCCAGCCGAAGCAGCCCTTGAGCGGACGGGACCAATCAGCCCCTCAACGCGGTTTTGGTGACACGAACCCTTCCGCTTCAAGGCACCGTTGCGACGCGGCACCATGGTATAACCTTGTCGTCTTGCTCGGGTTTTATCCCCGCAAGGGATTGTGGGTTATTTAGGCTATCGACACGGGGGCGCTGCTCTGCCGCCGTGCCTAAAACAGCGATCACAAGTAAGGCCGCGCCAAAGCTTCATTTGAAACCGCTCATGCTGATGCCTTCGATAAAGTGCCGTTGCGCCAGAAAGAAGGCGATGATGATCGGCGCGACAGAGATCAGCGAGGCCGCCATCATCAAGGTCCATTGCCCGCCGTATTGGGTTTGAAACAACGCGAGCCCAACGGTCAGCGTGGTCTTTTCCGGGTCAGACGGCAGGTAGATCAACGCCGAAAACAGGTCGTTCCACGAGAACAAAAATGCAAAGATCGCAAAGGCCGCCAGCGCGGGCTTCGACAGCGGCAGATAGATGGTGAAAAATATCCGCGACAGCGATGCGCCGTCGATACGCGCCGCCTCCGCCAGTTCAATCGGAATGGTCTGGAAATATTGCCGCATCAGGAAGGTGCCGAACGCGCCACCCAGAAAAGCGGGGGCATAAAGCGGCGCTTGGGTGCCATAAAGGCCGAGCCATTTGAAGATGATGAACTGCGGAATTGCGGTGACCTGAACGGGCACCATCAGGGTGACCAACAGCACGACGAACAACAGATCCCGCCCCGGAAAGCGCACCACCGCAAAAATGAATGCCGCCATCGAACAGGTCAGCAACTGGCCGGCCACCGAGATTGCAGCGATCTTGAAGCTGTTCCAGATCATCAGGTGAAATGGCATGATGCGAAACAGCCTCGGGTAATTTTCAACCGTCAGGGTCGCGGGGATCAACCGCATGTCGAACTGTTCGGCCATCGGTTTCAAGCTGGTGGAGATCATCCAGAAAAACGGTCCGATCATCGCCACCGCGCCCACCGTCAGCGCCACAAACACCAGGACATCGCCCCATTTTTCGCGCGTCATCCCGGCTCTCCCCACCGCTTTTGCAGGTGGAAATAGATGGCAGTCATCGCGAAAATGATAAGGGTCAGCACCACGGCCTGCGCCGCCGCATCGCCCATCCGAAAGAACCGAAAGCCGGTTCGGTAGATCGAAAACACCAGCGTCGGCATGGTGGAGTTGCCGTTGCCGGAGCGGGTCAGGATATAGATATAGTCGAAGGCCTGAAACGCGTTGATCGTGGTCAGCACCGCCTGAAAGAAGATCGAAGGCGCCAGCGCAGGCAGCGTCACATAGCGCAGCCGTTGCCAGGCGGTGGCCCCGTCCAGCCGCGCCACCTCGTAATAATCTTTGGGGATCGCCTGCAATCCCGCCAGAAAGATGATCATCCCGCCGCCGATTGCCCCCCAGACGTTGACGATCACCACCGAATACATCGCCATTTTCGGCCCCAGCCACGACACCGGATTGCCCCCCATCGCGGTGATCATCGCGTTCAGGGTGCCGTGATCTTCAGCATAAATCCACGTCCACAACAGGCCCACGGCGGTTGGAGACGATACCGTCGGCAGGAAATACGCCACCCGAAACGCACTGATCCCCCACAGCTTGCGATTCATCCCCATAGCGACCGCCAAGGACAACACGACCGTCAGCGGCACATACAGCGCCGAAAAAACCAGCGTATTCACCAAGGATTTCATGAACAACCGGTCGGCGGGCAGGTCCACGTAATTGCTGATCCCGGCCGGAATTGCCGGGGTCAGCAGGTCCCAGTTGAAAAAGCTGATGCCGATCGTGGCAAAAATCGACCCGAAGGTGCCGAGGATCAGGCCAAGTAGAGTGGGCAGCAGAAACGCCAAAACCCACCACCGCTCGCGCCCAAGGGGTCGAAGATCGGCCACGTTATTTGTTTTTCGCCAAAGCGGCATCGCCGTCGGCCACCGCAGCGGCCAGACCGTCGGCCAGGCTGTTTTCGCCCGTCCAGACCGTAGCCAGCGCATCACCCACAGCCGAAGACCACTCCTCATAGCCTTTGAACACCGGCTTCAGATGGGCATAGTCCAGCGCCTTCACGTACAGACCATGGTCGATCTTTGTGGCCTGCCCCAGATAGGCCGGGCTTTCTGCCACCGACTTGCGCACTGGCACCGCGAAGCCGATTTTGGCAAGCTCTGTCTGACCGGCGTCCGAGAAAGCGTACTTAACGAACGCCCATGCGGCATCGGGGTTCTTGCTGTCCTTGGCGATGACAAACCCGGCGGAGTTGACGGAAGTGGCCCGCCCTTTCGGTCCCATCGGCATCGGGGCCACATCCCAATGGAACGCCACCGCCGCGTAATCCGGCACCGACCAGTGGCCCGACATCCCCATCGCCGCGACCCCCGACAGAAAGCCGTCATAGCTGAATTGTTTCAACTGCTCCGTCGTCGGCATGGATTTGTCGGTCAGCCACATATCGGACAGGACCTGAAACGCGGCCGTAGCCTCGGGCGAACTGATCAACGTCTTTCCGGCTGCCGGATCAACCACTTCGCCGCCATAAGCCCAGACGAGCGCGCCCCAGAACGGCTCCATATCATAGCCGCCATCCCAAAAGCCCCACTGGTCAATGGTGCCGTCACCGTTCTTGTCCAGCGTCAGCTTTTTGGCCGCCGCACGGAAATCATCATAGGTCCATGTATCGGTCGGATAGGGCATCTTAGCTGCGTCAAACATGTCCTTGTTGTAATAAAGAACAATCGTTTGAAAATCGCGCGGCAGACCGAAAATCCCGCCTGCGGTGGTATAGGCTTTCAGAGTGATCGGGTAAACGCCGTCCAGAATTGTGGGGTCTTTGTCGATAAAGGGCTTCATGTCCAACAGAACACCGCGCGACTGCCAGTCCTGAAACAACGGTGCATCCATCGCGAACACATCCGGAGGTGTGCCGCCCGCGACTTGAACCTTCAGCTTCTCCCAATAGCTGTCCCAATCGGCGACCTGAATGTTGACCTTGATGTCGGGATGCAAGGCCTCAAAGGCGCGGGCGATGCGGGCCCAGACCTCGCCCTCGGTCGGGCTGCCCCACAAGGCATAGGTGATGGTGGTTTCGGCATGTGCCATCGTGGACAGGGCCAAGGCGAAGGCGGTGGCAGCAAAGGCGCGCAATTTCATGGCAATTCTCCCGTTTGGTGCCCGAAATACCGGGCGTGATTTGGGTTCAGGCAATTCTCATCAGTGTTGCAGCGTCGAACAGATGTGACAGGCCGGTCCGGGGTCGCAGGCCGAAAGTGTCGCCGCGTTTTATGGCCGGACGGTCAGAAAACAGCGCATGCACGGTGATGTCGCCTGATTTGCAGCCAACGAACATGGCGGTTCCGGTGCTTTCCACGACCGAAGCTGTTGCGGTGATCGCCCCGGTTGTGCCCGTCGCAACCAACTCCAGATGCTCTGGCCGGATGCCATAGAGCACGTCGCCGCTGGCCGAGGTTTCAAGCGGCAGGGTCAGCGTTTCAGACAGCTTCACCATCCCGCCGGCGGCCTGCCCCGGCAAAAGGTTCATCGCGGGCGAGCCGATAAAACCCGCCACAAACGCATTCTGCGGATGGTCGTACAGCTCCAACGGCGGGCCCGCCTGTTCCACCCGCCCGGCCCGCATCACCACGATCCGGTCCGCCATTGTCATCGCCTCCACCTGATCATGCGTGACAAAGATGGAAGTGGAGCCAAGCCTTTCATGCAAAGCCCGGATTTCGGCCCGCATCTGCACGCGAAGCGCGGCGTCAAGGTTCGACAAAGGCTCGTCAAACAGGAAAACCGCTGGTTGGCGCACGATGGCACGGCCCATCGCAACCCGTTGGCGCTGGCCGCCGGAAAGCTGCTTGGGCATCCGGTCAAGATAGGGCGTAAGGCCCAGGATTTCGGCGGCCTTATCAACACTTGCCGCAATTTCCGGCTTCGCGCCCCCACGCAGTTTCAACGAAAAACCCATGTTCTCGCGCACGGTCATATGAGGATAAAGCGCGTAGTTCTGGAACACCATGGCAATGTCGCGCTCTTTCGGCTCAACCTCGTTGACCACCCGGCCGGCGATGGAGACTGTGCCAGAGCTGATATCCTCCAGCCCTGCAATCATGCGCAAAAGCGTGGATTTGCCACAGCCAGAGGGCCCGACCAAAGCCACGAATTCACCATTCGCCACGTCAAAACTGACGCCATGCATCACCTTGGTGATGCCATAGTTTTTGGTCAAATCCCGGATTGATACCTGCGCCATGCTTCCTATGTCCTTAATTCAGCACAACAACCTTGGTCAGGTGGCGCGGGGTTTCAGAGTTGATACCTTTGGACAGGGCGACGTGTTCCCCCATGATCTGCAATGCGGGAAGTGCTGCGAGGGTGGCCGCGGCACCGGTATTCCCAAGGTCAATCCGCAGATCGCCCGGCCCGTTGATGCCGATCACCCTGGCGCCTTTGGCCTGCACTTCGCTTGCAATCTTTGCTTCTTCTGCCGCTTGGTCAGAGTAGAACAGTATAACGACTGATCGTTCATCAATCAGGGAAATCGGCCCGTGACGATACTCCATCGGGTGGAAAGATTGGGTGTAGGTGATGCTCATCTCTTCCAGTTTCAGGCTGCCTTCGGTGGCTATGCCATAATTCGCGCCGCCGCCCAGATAGACGAAATGACTGCGGCCCGGCAGGATCGCATTGATGCCGGCGTCCATCTGCCGAAGGCCGGTTTGCCCGCCCGCCACCACCTGATCCGGCACGGCAATCCCGGCCAACCGCAGCCCGCCCAGCAGCATCAGGCTGGCAGAGGTGGTCATGACAATCCCCTCGGCTTTGTCAGTGGGCAGGTAAAGACCCCGGTCGGCGGCGCGCAGGATGGTGCTGTCAGGCTCACACGAAATCGCAAAACTAGGCCAACCACGCGCCCGGCTTGCAGTGATCGCCTGCACGGTTTCCGTCGTCGTGCCAGAGCGCGACAGACCAACCACCAGCACATCGCGAACATCCGTTAGGTAACTTTGCGGCCGCGTCGCCCACTCCGCCCCGGGCACTGCAATCGCCTGCTGACCATGGGCGTTGTAAGCCGCAGCGAGCGACTGAGCGAGGTAATATGACGTCCCACAACCGGTCAGCACGATTGTGCCCGCCTTCAACAGCGGCACCGGCTGGACAAGGGCTGCTTGCCAATAGGGAAATTGGTTGCGGATGACAGTTTCGGTGATCGTGGCCATGAGTTCTCTTTCGTTGAAGGGTATCTACTTGCTGGCACCGGCCATAAGGCCTTGAACCAGAAAGCGATTGAGGAATAGGACAAGGATAACCGGCGGCACGATGGCCACGATTCCGGCAGCATTCATCAGCCCGTAGTCCACATAGTTGCGGGTGACAAACTCCGGGATCAAGACGGTCAGCGGCTTGGTGGCCAGCGAGGGGGAGAAGATCAGCGGGATCATGAACTGCCCCCAGGCGCTGAGAAACGTCAGGATCGCACAGGCCACCAGTCCCGGCCCGGCCAGCGGCAGAACGATGCGCAACAGCGTGTAGAACTTGCTGGCCCCGTCGATCCATGCGGCTTCTTCCAGCGACAGCGGCATGGCTTGGTAGACCGACCGCATCAGCCACAAGGCCAGTGGCAGAAAAGCCGAAACATAGATCAGCGTCACGCCGATGTAGGTGTCAATCAACCCGGCGGCGATCATCAGTCGGTACAGCGGGATCAGCACGGTAAAGCCCGGCACCGCCAAAGTGGCCACCACGGCCACGAACAGCACATCGCGGCCCGGAAATGTCAGCCGCACAAAAGCCCACGCGCCAATCGCTGCAATTGCCACGGTGACGACGGTCGCAAGCGCTGCGGTTACCACGCTGTTGACCAAAGCGCGCGAGAATTGCGGCCAGACCGACTGCACCTCGTTGCCTTGACTTGTGGATGTCGCACCGAACAGTTTTGCATAATGCTCCAGCGTTGGGGCCACGGGCCACAGGTGAAGATTGTCCGACACCAATGCATTGGGTGCGGTCAGGCTGGCCACCAATGACCAGTAGATCGGGCCCAGCGACCATAGCAGTAACACCGCCGCACCGAGGGTAAGCGCAGCGTTTACGAACAGTCGTTTTGTAGCGCGCAGCGTCATCCCGGTCTTACCACAAGGATCGTCCGCCCGTCGCGGTCGGTTGTCAGATTACCAAACCATCGTTTTCCAATGCCGTGCGTCATTCGAACCTCGTTTCCCGGTAGACCCGCAGCACGTAAACCAACGACACTGCCAGCGACGCCACCATGACCAGCAATGACATCGCCATGCCGAGGGAAAGTTTCAGGTTCTGGAACCCGGCAATATAGGTCTGAATGGTGATGGACCTTGTGTCCGTGGCGGTGCCATTCAAAATCCACGCTTCGTCAAACAGGTTGATGGCAAAGACGGTGGATTGTGACAGGGCAATCGCCAGACCGGGGGCAATCAGCGGCAGGGTGATTTGGCGCAGGCGTTGCACGGCAGTTGCCCCATCCAGCCGTGACGCCTCGTACAATTCTTTCGGGATGGATTGCAGGGCCGCCAACAGGATGATCACCGTCAAGGGCATCATCCGCCACGCATGGACGACCGATATCAGGACAAGCCCGGTGGCGCGGTCATTAAACCAGACGTGGTTTTCTTGGGCCAGCCCCACCGCCCGCACCAAACCGTTCAACAGCCCGTAACTGGGGTTGAAAATCCAGGCCCAGATGATGGCGTTGACCACCGGCGGCAGGCACCAAGGCAAAACGACCGCCGCTAAAAGCCAGCGTCGCCCGAGGGTGATCCGGTTCAAAAGCAAGGCCGCAGCCAGCCCGCCCACGGTCTCTATCGCCACAGTCAGCACCACATAAACGCCCGTCGTAGCCCAAGCCGCCACAACAGCCGGATCTGTGACCGAGGTGACATAGTTTTTCAAACCGACAAACGGCGTTCCGGCTTTCATCGGGTCAATGCGGAAAAAGCTGTCGATCAGGCTGGAGATCAGCGGCCCAAACACCAGCCCGCCCATGATAAGCACGACCGGCAGGGCAAGGATCAGGCCAAGCCTGCCGTCTTTGTTCAAGCGGAAGCCCTTGGAACGGCGGGACCATTTCGGCATGTCGAATGTCACGGCCCCGCCCCCTTCGCTACTGCTGTGCTGCGGCTGCGGCGTCGGCGATTTGCTTCATCGCGGTGGCCACGTCGATTTGCCCCTTGGCGGCCGCGTTCAAAGCGGTCTGCACGGCACCCGAGAATTCAGAGTACCAGCCCGGCGTCCCTTGGGCGAACAAAGGCTCTGCCACAGCCGATTGCGCGGCCAGAATCTCACCGTCTTTCAACGAGCCATCCTTGCCCAAAGCCGCCAGAACGCTAAGCCTTGTCGGCAGCACGCCGAGGGTCTTGTAGTTGGCGGCCATGATCTCGGGCTTCAGCATCCAGGCCAGATAGGTGGCAATCTGATCCTTGTTTTCCGCCGAAACCGGCACGCCAATCGCCTCTGGCAGGCCAAAGCTGCGCGATTTTCCGGTGACGTTGGGCACCAAAGCGGCATGCGCATCGGCGGCAACGGTAGATTTGGTCGCATCCGTATAAACCGCCAGAATCCCCGCCTGACCGGCCAGATCGAAGGTGATCTTGCCGGCTTTGAACAGTTCCTGAACCTCGTTATCTTTGAGGCCGGTGGAGGCGGGGTCGATCAACCCTTCCTTCAGCGCGTCCACCTCAAACTGCATCGCCTTGAAACCGGCACTGTCGGGCGTGGTGAACAAGGGCTTGAAGTCCTTGTCGAACAGGTCGCCGCCAAAGGCTTTGGTCAAAAGATACCACGCCGTCGCAGCCCCTTCAGAGGCCGAAAGCGGCAGGCCGATCGGATAGGCCGCAACACCTTTGGCCTTCACGGCGCGGGCAGCAGTCAACAGCTCGTCCATCGTGACCGGCACCTTGGCACCAGCGGCATCCAGATGCGCCTTGTTGTAGATCATCACCCGGAAATCGTTGTTGTACGGCACGCCGATCAGCTTGCCGTCATAGGTGAAGATCGCGGCAGTCGGCATGTCCTTCAATACGTCGGGCGGCACCAGCGCTGTCAGATCGTCATACCACCCGGCTGCGCCAAACTGGCCAACCCAGCTCCAATCCAGTTCAGTGCCGGTGGCGGGGGCCTTTTTGGCGACCATCGAGGTGGCGATCTTGGTGTGAATTTCGTCCCAGCCCAGGGTTTCGATGTTCAAAAGGCCGCCGGTATCTTTGGTGTAAAGATCAGTCATTTCTTTCGGCAGGGTGCCCCATGGCGGCAAAAGCAGTGCCAAAGCGCCGCCCGCCCCGGCGATGGAGGCGAAACCAAGGCTGAACGGCAAAGCCGTGGCCGTCATCAGAAAGGCGCGTCTGTTCATGAGGTGACCTCTTGGGGTTGGATGTGGGACAGCAGTGAAAGGTTAAGGCGGTGGGTAAAGGCGTCGTCCACCGTCCAGCCGGCCTGTCTGGCAGCCACCAGAACGGCCCCACCAACCGGCGGAAAACGCGCGGGAACCGGCAGCGCGCCCATCTGAGCCGCCACGGTTCTGGTTACGGTTGCATCGTTGAAGACGCCGCCTGCAAAGCTCCACCGCAAGGGCGTGACGGCAGCGCAGGTGCGGGCGGCGGCGTGGCCCAAGGCTGCCAGATGCAAGGCGGCCTCTTGCATCAGACCAAGCGCCTGAGTATTTCCCAAAGCGGCCAAATCCGATACATGGCGCGCGGCAGAGGCGATTTTGGCGCGAGGACTGTCCCCGGTATAGGCGAAGTCGATCAGATCGTCCGGCCCGATCCCAAGCGCTGCCAAGAGGCTACAGGCGAAACTCTCACAAGATTTGCGCCCGTCCAGATGGCAACTGACCAGCGCCAAAGCCTCACGCCCGATCCAGTAGGCTGAACCTTCGTCACCAAAGGCATCGCCCCAACCGCCGCTTCGCGTGGTGCCTTTGCTTCCGCGCGCCCAGGCCATGGAGCCAGTTCCGGCGAGGATCAGCACGCCGTCCTCACCACCCAAAGCCGCCTCAAACGCCACAGCCACGTCATTCATCACCAGCGCCTGCGGGCCAAGCAAATCTTTGGTCAGCGCGGTTTGCCGGGCAGAGACAGCCGCCATCTCGCCATGAAACGGCAGGCCAAGCACAGCCATATCCACCGGCATCAGCGGCGCGAGCAGAGCCCTCAGCCGGGTTTCCCAAGCATCGTCCGCCGTAGGGTCAAGCCCCGCGCCAAAACCAATGTCAACCACAGCGCCCGACCGGTCCACCACAACGGCAATCGTCTTGCTGCCACCGCTGTCCAGCCCAAGCACCCGGTCTTTCATGTGGCACCCGCAAGGGTGACCGCACAGCCAATCTCTTGCAGTTGCTTTTGCCACGCCGCACTCAACCGTGGTTCGGTGATCACATGGCTGGCGGCGTCCAGCGTGGCCACCCGGTACGTCAGCCTTGGCCCGAACTTGTCGGCATCCGCCATCACCACCGGCACATCGGTCCGGGTCAGCATATGCCGGTTCAGCCGCGCTTCCTGCTCATCCGCGCTGTAGATCTCGCCCCCATCGGCGATTGCGCCAACCCCAAGGAAAAGCTGGTCAAACCACAGCCGCTCCAGCGCGTCTTCCGCCAAAATCCCGACGGTGGACGCGTTTTGCGGCCGCAACGTGCCACCCAGCATCGAAACGCTCATGCCCGGCACCGGCAACAATAGCTGCGCCACCGGCAAGCAATTGGTGAACACCCGCAGCGGCATCGGATGCAGCCGCAGCCGCCGCGCCAGTTGCAAAACTGTGGTGCCTGCATCCAGAAACACCGCCATTTCAGGGCGCAGCAGGTCATAAGCCGCGTCGCCAATCGCACGTTTGGATTTCAGGTTGATCTGCTCACGGCTTTCAAAGGCCACTTCGGCGCCAGAGGCTTCGGCAATCCGCGCCCCGCCATGGGTCCGCACCACCGCCCCCGCCTCTTCCATCGCCAAAAGATCGCGCCGGACGGTGGGTTCCGACGCGCCAACCGCCTCGGCAATCTCACCGACCGAGGAGTAGCCCTTGGAATAAAGATGCTGCCGGATGGCGGCAGCACGGTCAATCTTCATCGCGTCCCCCAACCATCGTCGGCTTATCAAGACGCGGTAATCTTTCTGCGTCAATCAAATTTCTGATCGTTGGTGATTTTTTAGGGCTTTCCAAAGCCAAACTGGTTCGAAAATGATCAAATGAGCCGAAAATCGACGAGGACAGGTCAGACTGCTCATTCCCGCCAAAAGGACCGGGCGTAAGGGCACCCGGCAATCCTCTCAGCCTTCAAACAGTCTGATGTCGCTTGGCCAAGTTCTGCCGTCAGTTGGCAGGCGCTGGCGCATAGCCGATATCCGTCAACATAGCCTCCAGCGCCGGGCGGGCGGCACCACTGTCAACCTCCACCGTGTGGTGGTCCAGATCAGCGGTCACTTTCGCCATCGGGTCAACCTCGTGGATCGCCTTGGTCACGCTGCGCACGCACCCGCCGCAGGTCATGTTTTCGATATGGAATTGCATGAAACGCTCCTTAAGTGTGGTTTGGTTGATCCATGATGAAGCGTCACGGCACAGAAAGGTCAAGGCTTTCAGGTAAGTTTATCACGGTCCTTGACCTTCCCGTACTGGGAACCCCAGTTACAGGGCAGGCTGACCGCAAAGGAGTGCCAGGATGACAGCCCCTATGACCAGCGTGGAGATCACCAAACCTCAGGCCGCCATCAGCCTACAGATCGAAGGCATGACCTGCGCCTCTTGTGTGGCGCGGGTGGAACGGGCGTTAAAGACGGTGCCGGGCGTCGTCAACGCATCTGTCAATCTGGCCACCGAACGGGCTGAAGTGACTGCGACCAGTGCGGTCGGCCTTCCGGCCCTGATCCGCGCCGTGTCGGATGCCGGGTACGAGGCGACAGCCGACGCCACCGACCTGATCATTGACGGGATGACCTGCGCCTCTTGCGTTGCGCGGGTAGAACGGGCGTTGCAAGCGGTCCCCGGCGTCACGCTGGCCAGCGTCAATCTGGCCACCGAACATGCAACGGTGGAAGGAATAGCAGACCCCGCCGCCCTGATCGCCGCCGTGGACCGGGCGGGATATGAGGCAAGGGTGGCAATCGACGACAGTGCCGCCAAAGCAGCCGAGACGGCACGCAAATCGGAAGACTCCGCCCTGATGAAGCGCGACCTTGTCCTGTCAGCGTCCCTCTCCGCCCCGGTTTTCGTGCTGGAGATGGGGTCGCATCTGATCCCAGGCATGCACCATTGGATCATGATGACCATCGGCATGCAGACCAGCTGGCTGGTGCAGTTCATCCTTGCAACTTTGACCCTGATCGGCCCGGGTCGTCGCTTTTACCTCAAGGGTGTTCCGGCGTTGATCCGCCTTGCGCCGGACATGAACAGTCTGGTCGCCGTGGGCACCGCCTCCGCCTATCTTTATTCGGTGGTGGCCACGTTCCTGCCCGGCCTTTTGCCCGCAGGCACGGTGAATGTGTATTACGAAGCGGCCGCGGTCATCGTCACCCTGATCCTGTTGGGCCGCTATCTGGAGGCGGGGGCCAAGGGCCGCACCGGTCAGGCGATCCGCAAACTGGTCGGCCTGCAAGCGCACGTCGCCCATGTGCGCCGCGATGGTCAGGTGGTGGAGGTGGCACTGGATCACGTGAAGCGCGATGACATTCTGGAAGCCCGCCCCGGAGATAGGATTGCCGTGGACGGTGAGGTTGTCGAAGGTGACAGCTGGGTGGACGAATCGATGATCACCGGCGAACCACTGCCCGTCGCCAAAACCATCGGCGCCCGGGTGATCGGCGGCACGATCAACCAGAACGGCGCACTCGCCTACCGCGCCACCGCAGTCGGGCGCGATACCATGCTGTCGCAGATCATCCGCATGGTGGCGGCGGCACAGGCCGGCAAGATGCCTATTCAGGCCACGGTGGATCGGGTGACCCTGTGGTTCGTGCCCGTGGTCATGGGCTTGGCCGTGCTGACCTTTGGTGCGTGGATGATCTGGGGGCCACCGCCCGCGCTTGGCTTTGCGCTCGTTAACGCCGTGGCGGTGCTGATCATCGCCTGCCCCTGTGCCATGGGCCTTGCCACGCCCACCTCTATCATGGTCGGCACCGGGCGCGCGGCGCAGATGGGCATATTGTTTCGCAAGGGCGCGGCGTTGCAAAGTCTGCGCGACGTGCAGGTCGTGGCCTTTGACAAGACCGGCACCCTGACCGAGGGCCACCCGCAGCTGACCGACCTGATCCTGACCGGACCCTACTCCCGCGCGCAGGTGCTGGCCGAAGCCGCCGCCGCCGAGGCGAAGTCCGAACACCCCATCGCCCGCGCCATTGTTGCCGCCGCCAAGGCAGAGGGGTTAGGCCTGCCAGTTCTGACCGATTTTCAGGCGGTGCCCGGCTTTGGCCTGTCCGCGCGCAGCCCGC
The DNA here is from genome assembly GCA_038231395.1 of Rhodobacterales bacterium. GTDB lineage: Bacteria > Pseudomonadota > Alphaproteobacteria > Rhodobacterales > Rhodobacteraceae > Stagnihabitans. The sequence goes on along the minus strand of JBBRLL010000015.1, from coordinate 64,138 downwards.
GTGGGATGATCCACATAGGCGCGGACCGCTACATGGCCAAACTGGGCATCGACATGGGGGCCGCAGGTCAGGCGGACGCACTGGCCGCCCAAGGCAAAACCCCGCTTTATGTGGCCTTTGATGCAACACTAGCAGCCATCGTGGCTGTGTCAGACCCGATCAAACCCTCGACCCCGGCGGCCATCAAAGCCCTCCATGCCCTTGGCCTCAAAGTGGCGATGATCACCGGAGATAACGCCAAAACCGCCGCCTTTATCGCAAGCCAGCTTGGCATCGACCATGTGGTGGCCGAGGTGCTTCCGGCTGGCAAGGTTGACGCGGTGCGCAGCCTCAAAGCCAGCATGGGACATCTGGCCTATGTCGGCGATGGCATCAACGATGCCCCGGCGCTTGCCGAGGCCGATGTGGGCCTTGCGGTCGGCACCGGCACCGATGTGGCCATCGAGGCCGCCGATGTCGTTCTGGTGCGTGGCAACCTGATGGCGGTGCCGCAAGCGATTGCGATCTCCAAAGCCACGATGCGCAACATAGCGCAAAACCTGTTCTGGGCCTTTGCCTACAACGCGCTTTTGATCCCGGTGGCTGCCGGGGCATTGTTCCCGATCTGGGGCGTTCTTCTGTCACCGGTTTTTGCCGCCGGAGCGATGGCTATGTCTTCGGTCTTTGTCCTTGGCAACGCGCTGCGCCTGCGCCGCTTTGCCGTCCAAACGGTGCAAGCTTAAGGTCAAAACCGCTGACGTATCAGCCGAAATGATCCGTCAATACCAATTTATGCAAAAGAGCCAATCTTCACAGCCGCCTGAGGCCTGACGCTGCCCACAGCGGATGTCCGCCTGCTGCGGTCTACTTCGACAACATTAAAACCAACCGGCAGGTGCAGGCAGTGGTTTAAACCAAGCCGAAAACGGCCCAAGAGATGCGGCGTGGCTTTGCACCTTCAGGAATGTCGAACCGAATTGCCACTGTCGATGATGGTCTGTATCAATGCTGCCGCCCTTTTGTGGCTTTCGATCCGCGGATCGCCTTCGGGCACGTTGGTGTGGGCGGCTGCGGCATCGACCAGCACTTCAATAATCTGCACCTCGCTTAGAACTTTGCGATCGTTGAGCGCAAGCAGCAACGATTCGCAGATCGAAAGGGCCGCGATACCAGCAACTTCAGGTGAACTGGACATTTCTGTTCGTCTTTCTTCCAAGCGGGTGTAAGTTTCAGCGTGATCGTTACGGGTGGACGTTGTCGCGGCAGTCTGACAGACCGATCAAAAGCTGGGCTGACGTGGATCAGTGCAAAGCCGGACGAATTGTGATTAGAGGGATCCGCGTGAGGATCTGCGCGTCAAACTGCTGAGAACCGGAAAAGACGAATGTTTGACAGTCCCATTGCGCGCAAATTGTCGGCCTTCGTCGCCTTGTCGGAGGAGGATCTGACAGTGCTGTCCGACCTGCATGACCGCCGCCGTCAATTTGCCGCTGGACGCGACATGGTTCATGAGGGTCAAAAGAGGCAGTCCGCTTTTATTGTGGCGAAGGGCTGGGTCTGTTCCTACAAGAACACGGCCAACGGCAGCCGCCAGATCGTCGGCTTTCAGATTCCGGGCGATTTTTTGGGTTTGCGGTCGGTGCTGCTGCGCACTTCCGATCACAATATCGAACCGGTGACTGCGGTCGAAGCCTCGGAAGTGACGACGGACGATTTGCTGGAAATCTTTGACCGAACGCCGCGCCTGTCTACGGCAGTCCTGTGGGCCGCGTCGCGCGATGAGGCGATGTTGGTGGAGCATCTGGTTGGCATCGGCCGCCGCAATGCCGCCGAACGGACCGCCCATTTTCTGCTTGAGACGGCGGCGCGGCTGAAATTGGTCGGGCTTGGCACTATGGCCGGCTTTGCCTGTCCGCTGTCGCAGTACTTGCTGGCCGATGCGTTGGGCTTGAGTTCTGTGCATGTCAACCGCGTCCTGCGTGAGTTGCGAGAGGCGGGGCTGGTGACGTTTCAGAACGGGCAGGTGACGTTCGATGATTTCGATGGGTTGGCGACTTTTGCAGACTTCGACCGCGCCTATCTGGACCATGATGGACCGCTGTTCAAATAGGCCGCTAACAGAGGTGCTGTGCCGCGTGGCTGGAAGGCCAAGCGCCACAGTCGCCTAAAATTCTCAACCGTTTGGCGCGCCTCGTCAACAGGTTCGCCGCATCGCTTTTTTGGCTGCGGGACGGCGAAAGAACGGTGAGGCACGCGTGACAATCGGCAGTACGCATTAACGGCCCCGGCGCCTCACCCTCACTCGTAACGCAAGCGGCACTCTTTTGAAGTTGCCGTAGAATCGAATACCAAATCTGATTTCAGCGTGCACTGATGCAGGTCAGCGATCCAGAACGAACGTCGAAGGCGACGTGCCGGGTATGATGACGATCATGACGCCGGGCCAAAGTGGAAGCCAGAAAGCCTTGCGTTTGCGCCCGTTGAAACCAGCATTGAGCGGAAGATGCGCCGTGTTACCTGACAGAATATTGCCACACAGAACGGATGCCGATGTTGGCGCGAATCCTCTAAAGAGCGCATCATTTCCGGATTGTATTGGCGTCAGTTAGCCTTGGCTCCGGCAATCGCCGCGAGGCGCTTGCACGCCTGCGCCGCTTGGGGACTTTTTTCACTCAAGCGCCCTTGCCAGTCAGTCTGGCCGCTGCGCGCTTACTTGTTGATCCCCAGCAGGAAACCCGTCGGGTGCTTCTGAATAACGGCGATCAGGCCGCTTACCTGGGACAGAACCTTGTTGGCATGGGTGGCCACAGAGGTGAACTCCGGCAGGCCATTTGCGGCAAAGTCGTCGATACTGGCCAAGGACTTGCGGGTGTCGTCCAAGGTGGCGCCGGCGGTCGTCGTCAGACCACTCAATTGGTCAGCGGCTTTCGAAAGGCTGGCCGACGTTTTGGTCAAATCGTCAACCATCGCGTTCAGCCTTACGGTAGCGGAATCCAGATTGGACAGAATGCTTGCCACATGCGCTGCATTTGCCGGGGTAGAGAACAGGCGCACATCATCAAGCGCAGAGATGGCCGTGGCCAGCATATCCGGCGCGTCTGCCAGCAATCCCTGGACCACCGTAGGTTTTGACGGAATCTCCGCAACGCCAGTGGCAGGGTCAATGGTCAGTCTTTTGGCCCCGGCGTCACCGCCCGTAAGGCCGACGAAAGCGACACCCGTGACACCTTGGGACGCCAATGTCGCTTCGGTGCCCTGCCGAACCGGGGTTGTCGCGGACACTTCGATCCGCACCCGAACTTTTGACGGGTCAGCCTTGTCAAGCGCAATGGTCAGCACCTTGCCGACGTCAATTCCGTTGAAGCGCACCGTGCTGGACTGGCCAAGCCCTGATGCGCTGTCGAACGTGATGTCATATTGCGTATAGACCCGGTCGACCTGAACTTTCGCCAGCCAAATGAAAAACCCAAGGCCAAACGCAATGGCCAGAAGCGTGAAGGCACCGACGAGGACATAACTTGCTTTGGTTTCCATAGTTTAGCCCGCCAATGCTGCATGGGCACGCGGCCCGTGGAAATAAGAATGGACCCAAGGGTCCTCGACCGCCCGCATTTCGTCCAGTGTGCCGGTCACCAGCACCTTGCCCTTGGCCAAAACAGCAATCCGGTCACAGGTGGCATTCAACGAGTCCAGATCGTGCGTCACCATGAACACCGAAAGATTCAGGGCGTGCCGCAGTGTCCCGATCAGCGTATCGAACTCTGACGCCGCAATCGGATCCAGACCGGCGGTAGGTTCGTCCAGCAAAAGGATTTCCGGATCCAACGCAAGGGCCCGGGCAAGACCCGCACGTTTGCGCATACCACCGGACAAGTCAGAAGGATAGAGATCGCCTGCCTTGGTGGGCAGACCCACCATCGCCAGTTTCAGGTCGGCCAGCGCACGGCGAAGATCGGCCGGCAAGCGGTGCTGCACGCGCATCGGGGCCTCTACATTCTCGCGCACCGTCAAAGCGGAAAACAGCGCTCCGTCCTGAAACATCACCCCCCAAAGCCCGCGAACCTTGGCCAGATCGCCGGTCTGAACATTGGTGCCCAGAACTTCAATGGTCCCGGCGGCTGGCTTTTGCAGGCCGACGATGGTGCGCAGCAAAACCGACTTGCCGGTTCCCGAGGCGCCAACAACACCCAGAACTTCGCCACGCCTCAGGTCGATATCAAGGTCGCTGTGCACGGTCGACTTGCCAAAGCGATTAACCAGACCCCGCACCTCTATCACCGTTTCAGAGGTCATATTCCCACCGATGCAAACAGGATCGAAAAGGTCGCATCCGCCACGATCACCATGAAGATCGCCTGTACGACAGCGCGCGAGGTCAGTTGGCCAACCGACTCCGCGTTGCCTTTCACTTGCAGGCCCTGAAAACACCCGATCACTGCGATAATCACCGCAAAGAAAGGTGCCTTGGCCATGCCAACCAGAAAATGCGAAACATCAACTTCCAAAAGCCGGGTGCGGAATTCTCCGGGCGATATACCAAGGACGGTCCACGACATGACGGCCCCGCCCAAGAGCCCTGCCACATCGGCAATCACGGTAAGAACTGGCAGCATCAGCAACAAGCCCAAGACGCGTGGCAGCACTAGCACGTCGATCGGGTCAAGACCCAGAGTGCGGATCGCATCCACTTCTTCGCGGATTTTCATTGAGCCGATGGCAGCGGTAAAGGCCGAAGCAGAGCGTCCGGCCACGATGATCGCGGTCAGCAGGATGCCCAGCTCGCGCAAGACTGAAATGCTGATCAGATCAACGACGAAAACCTCTGCGCCGAATTGGCGCAACTGATCGGCACCTTGATAGGCGATCACCACACCGATCAGGAAACCCATCAGGGCAACGATTGGCACCGCGTTGATCCCGGTTTGCTGCATCTGCGCCACAAGCGACGTCAGCCGCAGTCGCCAAGGCCGGACCAGGGTACTTGCCGATCGGGCCACCACCAGACCGAAGAACCCGATGATGCGTGCAAGCCCCTCCAGCGCCGTAACGGCCCAATGGCCGACATCACCCACGCGGTCAAGAATCAGGACAGGTGGCGACGGTCGTTTGGGTTTGGCAACCGGCGGCATGGCGGATTTGACGGCGTCCAGCAGATTGGTTTGCGCCGGGTTGGCACCCGTCACTTGCCCGCCTGATCGTTCTGCGGTGGTCAGGATCAACCATGCCCCCGACGTGTCCAGCTCTTCAACGCCAGACAAGTCCAGATTTCCGCCGGGCATTGCTGCCTGTAACTCCACCAAACTTGCCAAAACGTAAGCCCCGGTCAGGGACGTCGCATCCGACTGGGGTTCCTTTGAGTTTGGCGACATGGCGTCCTTTTTTAGCCGATCATTCCGGAAGAACTTAGGTTAACCGGCAGAGCGTCGGACTGATGCGTATCAGTGCAGCCAACAGGATTTTGTAGTCATTTGCAATGACGCGCCGCTGCGATCCCGCAATCTGGCTGCAGACGGAGACCCTGACATGGACAAGAATCGTGTCGCCGGATCGGCGAAGCAAGTTGAAGGCAAGATAAAAGAGGTTGTCGGCAAAGTTGCAGGCGACGCCAAGCTGCAAGCTGATGGCAAGGCCGAGCAGACCGACGGTCGTGTTCAGAACGCCGTTGGCGGCATGATCGACGCGCTGAAGGGCAAGTCTGCCCCCGGGCGTTAACGGACTAAGTCAGAACTGGGCCCGCCGAAGCAGGCCAAAGATGACCAGAACCCTCATATCTATTTGCTAAAAGGAACGCTCCACCATGTCGCTCGGCACAATCCTCATCATCATTCTTGTCATAGCCCTTCTGGGTGGTTTCAGCGGTTACGTCGGCGGCTATGGCTACGGTTTTGGCCACAGCGGCGTCGGGGTTGTCGGCATCCTCCTGATCATCATCGTCGTGCTGGTTCTGACCGGGCGTCTGTAAAGGATTCGGCCGGATCGGCGCGAGTTCTATTGCGTTTCAACCGCCTACGCCGCCAGTTTGACAACGACGAACGGCAGCGGGGCGGGTCAAAATGACCATCAAAGTTGAAAGCCCTGTTGGGCGTTTATATGAGCTTCAAACCTCGAATCGATACATCGCTTACCAGCGCAGTGGCGGTGTCGCTTTTCCGCCTGTCTGGACGTTGCCCCCCCATGATCCCGCCAAACCACAGGGCCAATGGTGGACGCGGCAAATCCGCATCGGACAGAGGATTTCCCCAAAACCCTTGTAAACAAAGATTTCCCGGATGCCATGTTGACGACATTGGATCGGGAAGTGGTGGCGAGGGAGGGACTCGAACCCTCGACCCTGCGATTATGAGTCGCATGCTCTAACCAACTGAGCTACCTAGCCATTGGGGGCGGAGGTACTGGACGTCACCAGAGGCGTCAAGGCGAAATCGTCGGGGATATCGTGGCGCATGCGGCGCGAACGGCTGTGACGAGGTCTGCCACGGGCTGGGCAGCGTCCAATTGATGGACCGCGCAAGGCAGGGTCGCAAGCCAGTCGCGGTGTCGTGACAGACTGCGCCCGGTGAAGGCGGGGTCGTCGTGGTCATAGCGGGCGGCCCAGGTCATGAAGGTCGCATGACCAGCGTGATAGGCACCACCGGGGGCGATGGCTGCGGGACCGTAGCGGTCAGCCTCGCGCTGTTGCAAACGGTCCAACCGCAGCACCGGGTCCAGGCGCAGAAAGATGACCAGATCCAGCAGCGGCATCACAGGTTCACCCCAACGCATCAGGCTGCCCGACAAGACCCAGGACCGGCGCGGCAAGAACGTCTGTTCCATCAGGGCCAGACGATCAGAGGGGGCACGGGGAAGGGTGTAGGGCGGTTCGGTCGGCTGCCAGAAATAGTCGTCCGTGTCATGGAACGGCACCGACCAGACGTCTGCCAACGCCCGGCCAAGCGTCGAAGTGCCGGTTCCACTGGCTCCGGTGATGTGCAGACGGCAAGCGGTCATGGCGTCAGAATGACAGCATTGCGCGGGTTTTCAAGACTTCGATGGGTCTCAGGAGTTCGCGGGTTATCAGGGGTTCTTGGGTTATCAGGGGTTCTTGGGTTGTCAAGGTTTAATGCGCCACCCTCGGGCGACCGGAGGCGGTGACGGTGATGGTCGCCTCGATGAACATCGCGTTGCCCTCGACATTGGCTTCGCGGATGTCGCGGGCCGGGGTGACGCGCAAATCCTCGGCCCCGGCCTGACGGGCACGGGCGCTGGCTTCGGTGACAAGGGCAGCCTCCAACGCCTCCAGCGCCGCATCGCGGGTGTTGAAGGTCTGCAACCCTTCCGGCAGATGCGCGGTAAAGCGCCCCTCGCCCGGGCTGGTGACCAGACCTTGGGCGCGCTGGCTGATCTGGCCAACCACCGCACCGATGGCGTTGGCAACGCCTGCATGTTCGGGAAGGATCATCTCACACCCCAGCCGTTCGCCGACCGCCCCATAATAGCTGGAGGCTGAGGCGCCAAGACCGATCACCGGCACGCCCAGCCGCAACGTCACCTCCACCACGCCGCGATGCCGGTTCATCCCGGCAAGGGTCAGCGGGTGCCGGGCGAGGGTTTCAGAAGCCTCCTCGAACCCGCCATCCTCGTCGAACGCGGCTTCCAGCAGACATTCCACCGTTTGGGTGGTCAACTGATCCACGATGGATTGCGCCAGCACCAGCCCGTCCAAGGCAATCCGCTCTCCGCTGCCATTGCGCCGCCGCGCCAGCAATTTCAGCGCCTTGTCGGCGGCAAGCCTGTCCCAGGCATCCAACCCGCCCAGCACATGGCTGGCATCCGACGGGGTCACCCCGGCGATCATCACCAGACCCCGCGCCACCAGACGCTCCATCGCGGCCACTTCCAGCCGCGAGGTAAGGGCCTGCGTCAAAGGCATCGCCTTTGTAACCCGGGCCAGCACGTTAGCCTCACGCGGGGTCAGCCCACCGGTCTGGCCTTGCATCGGGATGATGAACCGTCCGTCAAATTCACCCGCGGTGTCGCTGGACAGCCAGCGGTCCAGTGCGGCATGGACCATCGGGCCATTGTCAACAGCCAGCAGCGACACCGGGATCAGCCGGCGAGGCCCAAGGCGCAACCCGCTGGACAAACCCGTGGTCAGCAGATGCACTTCGCTGTCACCACCAAGGCCAGAGGTGCGCATGGCCACCGCCTCGACCATGGTGCGCAGACCACCGACGCGGGCACCTTCGGGGTCAATCTCTGGCAAGCCGTTGCGCAGCAGGGCCACGTCGGTCGTGGTGCCGCCAATGTCGCTGACCAAGGCGTCCGACGCCCCCGTCAACCAGCGCGCGCCGACGATAGAGGCGGCGGGTCCGGACAGGATCGTCTCTATCGGGCGTTCGCGGACCATGGCGGCAGAGATGAGCGCGCCATCACCCCGCACCACCATCAGGGGCGCCGTGATGCCAACCGTCTGCAAATGCCGCTCGCACGCGGCAACCAGCCGGTCAATCATGCCGATCAGCCGGGCGTTCAGCACCGCCGTCAACGCCCGCTTCGGCCCGTTCAGTTTGGCCGACAGTTCGTGAGAGCAGGTGACCGGACGCCCTGACACCCTGCGGATCAGATCGCGCGCCGCAATCTCATGCGCGGGGTTGCGGGTGGCAAACCGGCTGGCCACGGCAAACCCCATGACGTCAGCCGACAAATCGGACACAGCCTTTTCCAGCACGGCAAGGTCCAAGGGAGCAGCCTCGCCCCCCGCATGGTTGTGGCCGCCCGACAGGCGAACCACGGGATCACCCTTCAACGCCTCGATCAATCCGCCGCGTTCCAGATCATCTGAATCAAAACCGATGAAGATCAGCGCCACCCGACCGCCCTGCCCTTCGACCAGCGCATTGGTGGCAAGGGTCGTGGACAGCGACACCATGGCGATCTGCGCCGGTGCCACTTTGGCCGCGTTCAAGGCCGCATCCACCGCCCGGCCAATGCCAAGCGCCAGATCGGCGCGCGTGGTCAATGACTTGGCTTTGCCGATGACCGCATCCGCCGCCTCGTCCAAAATCACCGCATCGGTATAGGTGCCGCCGGTGTCGACACCCAGAAGATAGGCCATTCGCTCAATTCCCGTATCTGTTCGCCGCTTTCACGTTGCGCTTAGATAAAGCAAAATGAGTTAAGGACCAGCCCCGAGCGGCACGTGAAGCTTTGGTTTCAGACGGTCTGATGCCGCAAATCGGACGCGGGAATGGGCCAAGCCGTTCCCGCCGATATTCGACGGATCACAGCGGTCTTGGTGCTGCGGCCCGGCGCAGACGGTCGTTGATCGCCCGGCCAAGTCCGGTTTCAGGGATGGGTGCCACCGCAATGGGGCGACCCATCGCCAGCCGGTCGGCCTGCCGCAGCATGTGGAACAGGTTTGCGGCCGCCTCCACCAGATCAGCGGCAGGCGAAAGGTTCAGGTCGGCCACACCGGCCCCAAACCCCAAGCGCACCTCACCCGGGCGGATGTCGGACGCCTCCAGCCGGACCGGAGCGTTCGGCGCATAGTGGCTGGCCAGTTGCCCCGGCGCGTTGGGGCGCGGGGCAAGACTTTCCTCGGAACCGCCAGCGGATCCTCCACCGCGACGGCCAAAGGAACCTGCCCCGGGAACTCCACCGGGAACTCCATCGGAGCCGCCAAAAGGACCGCCAATACCTGTGCCTCTCCCCCCCGACACGACCAAAGGCCCGGTCAAAACCTCAATCTCCTCAGCCGTCACGCCGCCCGCGCGCAACAATTCCAGCCGGTCGAACACGCCAAGGATGGTGCTTTCCACCCCCACCGGACAATTCCCGCCGTCGATCACTGCGGCAATCCGGCCTGACAAGCCTTCCATCACATGTTCTGCGCGGGTTGGTGACACCCGACCGGACGGGTTGGCCGAAGGGGCCGCCAATGGTCCACCAAACGCCGCGATCAGGGCGCGGGCGACCGGATGGGCAGGCAGACGAATGGCAACGGTGGGCAGTTCGGCGGTGACAAACGGTGACAGGCCCGCATCGCGCAGGGGCAGAACCAGCGTCAGGGGTCCGGGCCAGAACCGCGCTGCCAAAGCCTCTGCCCGCGCGTCAAACTCCGCCAGCCTGCGCGCCATAGCCATATTAGCCACATGGGCGATCAGCGGGTTGATGCGGGGCCGCCCTTTGGCCTCGTAGATCCGCGCCACCGCAAGGTCTGACATCGCATCGCCGCCCAGACCGTAAACCGTCTCCGTCGGGAACGCGACCAGCTGCCCCTGCCGCAACAGATCAACAGCTATCGCAATACCACCCGCATCAGGCGAAAGGATTTGCGTCATCTCCACGTCGGCAGCCATCGTGACGCTACGTCTTTCTTGCTGGAAACCGGGGTGGGGATAAGCGTAGACCTGCGCAGCTTTACCCCGCGCCGCACGCCTTGTGAAGCCACGCCCCTTTAACCCCCGATGAGGCCCGGAGCAACCATGCCCTACACAGCCCCCCTTGGCGACTATCGCCTGCTTTTGTCGCTGATGGGGTTTGGCCTTGTCGCTGAAACCGCCCGCTTTGCCGATGCCACGTCAGACACGGTTGAGGCGATCTTGTCAGAGGCGGCGCGTTTGTCAGAAACCGTGCTGGCGCCCTTGAACCGGGCGGGCGATCAGCATCCCGCCATATTGGAAAACGGCGTGGTGCGCACCTCTCCCGGCTTTGCCGAAGGCTTCCGGGCGATTGCCGAGGGCGGCTGGATCGGCATGGCGGCGTCGCCTGAATTTGGCGGCTTGGGGCTGCCGATTGCCCTTGCGACCTGCGTGAACGAGATGACGGGTTCGGCCTGCCTTGCCCTGCAACTGAACCCGCTGATGACCCAAGGCCAGATCGAAGCGTTGGAGCATCACGCCGCGCCAGACCTGCAAGCGCTGTATATCCCCAAGCTGATCTCTGGCGACTGGAACGGCACGATGAACCTGACCGAACCGCAGGCCGGGTCAGATGTGGGGGCCGTGCGCAGCCGCGCGGTGCCCAACGGCGATGGCTCCTTTGCGGTGACGGGAGAGAAGATTTTCATCACCTGGGCCGACAATGATTTTACCGCCAATACCTGCCATCTGGTGCTGGCCCGGTTGCCGGATGCGGCAGAGGGCACCAAGGGCATCAGCCTGTTCATGGTGCCGAAATTCCTGCCCAACCCGGATGGTTCCCCCGGCGCCCGCAACACGCTAAAGGCCGTCCGGCTGGAACATAAGCTGGGCATGCACGGCTCCCCGACCGCCGTTATGGCGTTTGAGGGGGCCACGGGCTGGCTGGTCGGCGCGCCGCACAAGGGTATGACCGCCATGTTCACCATGATGAACAACGCAAGGCTTGGCGTCGGCATGCAGGGGGTTTCGGTGGCCGAAGCTGCCTTTCAACAGGCGCTGAGCTATGCGCAGGGCCGCAAACAGGGCCGCACCGCCTCGGGTGAGGTGGGGATCATCGGCCATCCGGATGTGCGCCGGATGCTGATGGAGATGAAGGCCGAAACCTTCGCCGCCCGCGCAATCGGTCTGGCTTGTGCGGTGGCCATCGACATGGGGCGGGCCACGGGCGAGGCGCAATGGCAAGCCCGCGCGGCCTTTCTGACGCCCATCGCCAAGGCTTACGGCACCGACACCGGCAATCAGGTGGCGCAGTTGGGCATTCAGGTCCACGGCGGCATGGGCGTGATCGAGGACACCGGGGCCGCGCAATTCGCCCGGGACGTGCGGGTGACCGCGATTTATGAGGGCACCAATGGCATTCAGGCGCTTGACCTTGTGGGCCGCAAGATGATGGACGGCGGGGCGATGGCCTTTGCCCTGTGTCAGGAAATGGCCGAGGCCGCAGCCCTTGCGCCCGCGGGCCTTGCCGCCCCCCTGCTGAACGCGGTCGAGGCTTTGCGCGAAGGTACCGCGACGCTTTTGGCGCAAGACGCCATGAACCGGGGCGGCGCTGCCGTGGCCTATCAGCGCGCCTTTGCGCAGGTGTTGGGCGCACATTTCCACGTGATGGCGGCGCGGACCGACCCGGCCCGCCTGCCCCTCGCCCGCTTTGCCGTAGCGCGCCTGTTGCCGCGCCACATGGCTTGGCTTGCCGAAGCAAGCGAAGGCTCCGCTGGCCTTTTTGACCTGACAGCCGAGGCGCTTTCCACGTAACGTCCAGACCGCCCCGACCGCTGACGGAACGGCTGTCTGACACCGGACATGTTGAGCGGACGGAATCGCGCTCTGCGGCAATATCGGCTGTAAGCGAAGCCGCATGTGCTGCTAAACATGCCAAAGCAAATTCTGCGGGAAGTGGTGCCGCAAACTCGCCCTCAGGAACTGTATCACCCGACAACCGAAACCGCACTCTGCGGTAGCACGACCCAAAGCCGACCCGTTCCTCCACCCACCTGGCCGGGTTTAAGGCCATCCCCTTAGCCCTTGCGATCAAATGGTTGCGCCTGCCTGTGGTGTTGGCCACCTCACCCGTCTGGCGCGTCAAGGACGGGTATCGCGCGAACTTTCAGCAAACGGTGCCCGGCTGCGGCGCACCTGACGCCTTGACCGCACGTGCCCCCGTGACAGGCCCGGACTTATCGGGTAAAGGCAAACCAACGGGCTAAGGCCCCTCACCGTTTGGCACATTGGAGGCTGGCACCATGAGCGAATTCGAGCCGGGCAGGATGGATATCCGCGCACAGGAAAAGATGTTCGCGGGGTTCATCAAGATGGTGACCTGGGGTGCGGTGATCGCGGTCCTGATCCTGATCGTCATGGCATTGGCCGACGCTTAAACAGCCCTTCTGGACTCCCCAAGCCGATGAGGGAAAACGGCAACCCGTTTTTCCGACACCGGAGCCGTTTTCCCAAAAGATCAGGTGACCCTATGCTGAGCCGCATTTTTCCATTTGTCGCGGTTGCCTTTCTGGCGGCTTGCGGGGCTGATCACAAATTTGCCAGTGACGCCGACGTGGCCAAGGCGCGCTATTCGCCCGGCCCTCCGGCATCGATCACGCTGATCACCTCGATCAACGGGCGCAGCGGCGCTGGCGCGCACAGCGCGTTGCTGATCAACGGCAGTGAGCGGGTTTTGTACGACCCCGCCGGTTCATGGGAACTGAAGGACGGTCTTGCGCCGGAACGGAACGACCTGCACTACGGCATCACGCCGCCCGTGCTTGCCACCTATCTGGACTTTCAGGCCAGCACGGTTTTTCACGTGATCGAACAGACTATCCTCGTGCCCCAGTCGGTGGCCGATCAGGCGATTGCGGTGTCGGCGGCCCATGGCTCTGCCCCCAAGGCCGATTGCTCGCAGTCAATCTCGACGATTTTGCATCAGGTGCCGGGGTTTGAGGCCGTCGGCGGCAGCTTCTTTCCCAAAGCCCTGTCGCGCAACTTTGGCAAGCTTTCTGGGGTAACGACGGTCTACTATGACATCGCCAACTCGCCTGCCAGTGACTTACCAGTGGACGCCGCCGGGAAAATCGCCACAAACTGAGCCTCGGCCCAAGTTTTTTGGCCCAAGTTTTTTGGCCCAAGTGTTTGGCCCAAGTGTTTGGCCCAAGCGTTTGGCCAGAATCTTTGGCCAGAGTGCTTGGCCTGATCGTTTGGTCCGACTGTCTGGCCAAGGAGGGCAACTTGCGGATCTTCGGGGTGGTTCTGGCAGGGGGTGCAGGGCTCCGCATGGGCGCTGACAAGGCGATGCTGCCCTTGGCCGGGAAACCGCTGATCGAATGGGTGGTGGAACGCTTTTTGCCGCAGGTTGAGGCGCTGGCCATCTCGGCCAACGGCGATGCCAGCCGATTTGAGGCGCTTGATCTGCCGGTGCTGCCCGATGCGGCAAGCCTTGGCCCGCTGTCCGGCATTCTTGCGGCCCTGACATGGGCAAGGCCTTTGGGGGCCACCGCCGTCGTCAGCGTCCCCTGTGATGGCCCCTTCGTGCCGCCCGATCTGGTGCCGCGTCTGTGCCTTGCGGCAGATGCTGGGGGGCCAGCGCTGGCCACGTCTGGCGCTGATATGCACCCAACCTATGCGCTGTGGCCTGTGGCCCTGCTGCCCGCGTTGCAAACCTTCTTGGCGTCCGGTGCCAAACCGCGGGTCCGCGATTTCGCGATGGCGCACCACGCCGCGCTGGCAGCTTTCCCCCCTGACACCTTCGTCAATGCCAACACCCCGCAAGACCTCGCCCGGCTTGAGGGCTATCTGGCAGGCCGCTTATGACGGGTTTTGACCTTGTCGCCGTGGTCGATTGGTCGGCTGCCAGCACCGCGCGCGCCCGCCCACAGGCCGATGCGATCTGGCTGGGGCTGGCAACGGCCAGGGGTGTGCAGACTCAATACCACCCGACGCGCCATGCGGCAGAGGCTGCCATCAAGCGCCTGATCGACGGCGCCATATCGGCTGGCCAGACCCTGCTTCTGGGGTTTGATTTTCCGATGGGCTACCCTGACGGCTTTGCCGCCCGCCTGACCGGGCAGGCCGGGGCGCGCGCCGTCTGGCAGTGGCTGGCCACGAAAATCACCGACAGCCCTCGCAACGCCAACAACCGCTTTGCAGTGGCCGCAGCGATCAACCGCCAATTTGGTGGGCGTGGGCCGTTCTGGGGCAGGCCCGAAAGCCAGCCCTTCGAATTTCTGCCCACGACCAAGCAAGTCGATTACGCAGCCCTTGAGCTGGAGGAGCGGCGGCGGGTGGAAAAGCTGGTGCCAAGGGCACAGCCGGTCTGGAAGCTTTTCACCACGGGTGCCGTTGGCAGCCAAAGCCTGATGGGACTGCCGATGATCCACCGGCTTTCGCAGCTCCCCGGCGTTGCGGTCTGGCCCTTCGATGCGCCTGCTGCGGTGACTTTGGCAGAGGTTTACCCCTCACTTCTTGCCGCCGCCGTCACCGCCGCTTTGGGGCCGGGAGTGATCAAGGAGGAGGTTCAGGTCCGTCTTTTGGCGCAAGCCTTGTGGCGGCTGGGGCAAACCGGCCACCTTGCGGCCCTGCTGGATGCCCCGCCACCCGACGTGCGCCGGGAAGAAGGCTGGATCCTTGGCGCTGGCTTTGGCCAGGCCCTGCAGGACGCGCTATGAGCCTGCGCTACACCCTGCAACTTGGCCTGCCCGATGCCCTGCGCGCCGATGCGGCCCGGCTGTATTGGCAGGCTTTTGGCGGCAAACTTGGTTTCGTCATGGGGCCAGAGGTGCGGGCACTGGCCTATCTGCAGCAGGTTATCCGCCCAGACCACGCCTTGATCGCCCTGTCAGACGATGGTCGCCTGCTTGGCCTTGCAGGCTTCAAGACCCCGCGTGCCAGCTTTGCGGCCGGTGGTCCGCAAGAGTTGCGCGCCACCTATGGCATCCTTGGCAGCCTGTGGCGGGCCCGTCTGATGCAGCAGCTGAGCCAAGAGATCGACAACGAAAACTTCCTGCTCGACGGCCTGTGTGTCGCGCCGGAGGCACGCGGTCAGGGCCTTGGCACCGCCCTGATGGCTGCCATCGCCGCCGAGGCCCGGTTGCGCGGCTATCCCGCCGTCCGGCTGGACGTGGTCGACAGCAACTGGCGCGCCCTGAACCTGTACCAGCGCCTTGGCTATGTGGAGCGCCAGCGTCAGAACATCGGCCTGTTGCGTTTCGCCTTCGGCTTTACCTTTGCCATCACCATGGTGAAACAGGTCTGAACCGTCGAGCCGTTGGCAGCTTTCCAAACCCTCCATCAGGGTGACGGGCGATCAGAAATGTTGGCGTGACGATTTCCGCCAAGATCGTGTCGCCATGGTCATACCGTCAGCCAACCAGTGCCGAAACCTTCACCCACCAGCCTTGCCCAGACAGGGCTATCGCTGCGGCATCTGCCGGTGACTTGTCCGCGAAAAGCCCAAAGCACGTCGCACCAGAGCCTGACATCCGCGCCAAAAGGCAACCCGACTGCGCCTCAAGTGCGGCGATCACTGACACCAGCCCGGGGCATAGGGCGCAGGCCGGTGCTTGCAGATCATTGCGGCAGGTCCGCAGGTACGCCGCCAAGTCCTGCGCATCGGCAAAGAGCGGCGGTTCTGGCAGCGGCGGGTTGTCTCGGCGGTCAAGGGTGCGGAACACATCGGCGGTGGAAAGCGCCTGACCATGGTTGACCAACACCACATAGGCAGGCGGCAGGGAAAGCGGCGTGATCACCTCACCAATTCCCCGCATACGTGCTGCGTGACCAACCAGGCAAACCGGAACATCGGCACCAAGATCAAGGACTGCGCGGCCTGAGGGTACGTCGCACCCCCACAGCTCTGCCAAAGCCAGCAAGGTCGCCGCCGCATCGGCAGAGCCACCGCCGATCCCCGAGGCAACCGGCAGATGCTTTTCCAGCGTGATGGCAGCGCCTGCGCCGCCCATCGCCTGCGCGGCCCGCACCACCAGATTGTCCGGCCCCGACGAAAGCCCGGCACCCATCGGGCCGGTCACTGTAAGGCTCAAACCCGGCGCTCGCTCGACCGTTATAAGGTCGCCGAAATCGGCAAAGGCCACCAGACTGTCCAGAAGGTGATAGCCATCCGCCCGCCGTCCGGTGACATGCAGCGCCAGATTGATCTTGGCCCGCGCTAAGCGTTCAACCGCCATTGCCTTGCGCTTTTTCGTCTTTCATCACCTGATCAAGGCCGACATCCAGCTTGCGCTGAATTCGAACTGCGTCCTTGTCATCAGGCTTGAACGACAGGGCGCGACGCCACTGATAGGCGGCTTCGCGCTTGCGACCGGCCATCCAGTACACATCACCCAGATGATCCGTAACAATCGCATCGTTTGGCATCAGGAGCGAGGCCTTTTCCTGCGGCACCACCGCCTCTGGATAGCGGCCCATGCGGAAATAGGCCCATGCAAGACTGTCGATGATATAGCCCTGATCCGGTGACGCTGCGACCGCCTTCTGAATCATCGCCAAAGCTTCGTCCAGATGTTCACCCCGGTCGATATAGCCGTAGCCCAATTCGTTCAGCAAACGCGGCTCGTTCGGGGCCAGAGCAAGCGCTTCCTTGTAGTCCGCCTCTGCGGCAGTCCAGTCGTTCTGCGTAATCTCACAGCCGCCGCGCCGGTAGAACAAGGGCCAATCGTTGGGGCCGGGGGTGGGCGTCAAGGCAATCGCCTGCCCGTAAGCCCCGATCGCCGTGTCGCAATGATTCTGACGGCGCAGACTGTCACCGTAAGCCACCAGCACGCCGGGATCCTTGGGACGCGCTTCGGACAGAGCTTTCAGCAAAGCCACCGCATCTTCCAATCTGCCCGCCGACATCGCCGAATTGGCTTGGCCTACTTTGGCCGAGACATAGGCGGCATCGCTTTCGGGAACCTGGGCGTAGGCCGCAACCGCCAAGTCGAATTGCTGCAACTTGTCCAGCACGCGCGCCGACATCAGCTTGGCCTCGACATGGTCGGGGCGCAGGGCGCTGGCGATCCGGGTGTTCAAGAGGGTAAAGGTGCTGTCAGCCTGATCGTTCAACACCGTGGCCACGGTAAAGAACGCCTCTGCCAACCCTTCGCGCGCGGTTCGGGCAATGTCGAACGGCAAGGGCGCCCCTGCGGCAACCTTGGCACGCAAAGCGGTCAGGCCATCGTCCAGCGTCGGGCCAAAGGCCTTGTCAATCAGTGCCACCGCTTCGGGTGCGCGTTCAAGCTGCGACAGGATCTCCACCTGTGCTACCACCCCGCGCCGAAGCGTGTTGATGCCGGCGGCTCTGGGGTCAGACATCGCCTTTTCCGCGCCCTCAAAATCGCCGGTCTGCGCCAGGGCCAGCGCCTTGTGATACAGGCCGAACGCCTCCATCCCATGCGTGCCGATGATCTTGTCAAAGCTGGCCGCAGCATCCGACATCTTGCCGACACCGACCTGAGCCCAGGCGGTCACCAACAAATCCATCAACTGACCAATCGACGCACCCGCCGCCTGATCCTTCAAAATGGCGGCAAAGTCGTCTTTCTGGGCATTGTCGGCCAAAATCGTCATAGCCGCGATCTGGCTTTTGGAACCTGTCGCCACCAAAAGCCGCGCGAGTTTGGCAGCCCCTGCCACATCGCCTTGCGCCAGATAGGCCGCGACATCGGTTTCCAGCAAGGCGGGGTTCTGCGGGTCCACCGCCAAAGCCAGATCAAACCAATGCGCCGCTTCCACGAAATCATGTGCGCTCGCGGCCTGTCGTGCCGAAAGATACGCGCCTGACTTGTCCGGCAAAGCCGCTGTCGGATCAGCGGGCTTGTCTTTCGCCGCAGTCACGGCAGTGGTCCCGGCCAGCGCGGCGCTACAGGTCACACCGAAGGCAAGGATTAACGCAAGGCTACGGGTCAAACGCGGCATAAGGGGCTCCTTTAGCGATGGCACCACGCTAAAGGGCAAAACCGCGAAGGGCAATGCAGCCCGTCACGGTAACTGCCGGACCACCGCTGCACGTTTCGGTGAGAGGTCCCGTATCGGGATCATTCTACATGTTCGGATAGTTCGGCCCGCCACCGCCCTGCGGTGTGGTCCAGGTGATGTTCTGGCTGGGGTCCTTGATGTCACAGGTCTTGCAATGGACGCAGTTCTGGAAGTTGATCTGAAAGCGCGGGTCTTTTCCGGCCTCAGTGATCACCTCATAAACCCCCGCCGGGCAATAGCGTTGCGCGGGTTCATCATACTGGGGCAGGTTGACGCCGATCGGGATCGTCGCATCCCTCAGTTTCAGATGCGCGGGTTGGTCGGGGTCGTGGTTGGTGGCCGAATAGGCAAGATTGGTCAGCCGGTCAAAGCTGAGGATGCCATCGGGCTTGGGATAGTCGATCTTTTTGAAATCCTTCGCCAGTCCGGTCGCTGCCGCGTCCGATTTCCGGTGCCGCAGGGTGCCAAATGCGGTCAGGCCAATGGTGTTCAGCCACATGTCCAGCCCGCCACCGAACAACGAGGCAACAAGACCGTAGTTCGACCACAGGGGTTTGACGTTGCGCACCTTTTTCAGGTCCGCCCCAATCGCCCCACCGCGCACTTCGGTCTCATAGGCGGTCAACGCGTCGCCGCTGCGTCCCGCGCCAATCGCCGCAAACGCCGCCTCAGCCGCCGCTTTGCCGGACAGCATGGCGTTGTGATTGCCCTTGATGCGGGGCACGTTGACCAGCCCCGCGCTGCATCCCAACAGTGCCACGCCTGGGGCCACCATCCTGGGGATCGACTGCCAGCCGCCTTCACTGATGGCCCGCGCACCGTAAGCCACCCGCTTGCCGCCTTTCAACAGATCGGCAACCATCGGGTGATGCTTGAACCGCTGAAACTCCATATACGGATAAAGATGGGGGTTTTCGTAGTTCAGGTGAACGACAAGGCCGACATAGACCTGATTGTTTTCAAGGTGATAGATAAAACTGCCGCCCCCGGCGTTCTTGCCCAAAGGCCAGCCCATCGTGTGGGTCACCCGGCCTTCGTGGTGCTTGGCCGGGTCAATCTCCCAGATCTCTTTCATGCCAAGCCCGTATTTCTGCGGGCTTTTGCCGGCCGACAGATCGTATTTCGCGATCACTTCCTTGGCCAAAGATCCGCGCACACCTTCCGACAGGAACACGTATTTGCCCGCCAGAACCAAGCCCGGCTCATAGTTTGGACCCGGAGTGCCATCGGCCAGCTTGCCGAACTCTCCGGCCACCACACCCCTCACCTCGCCAAAGGCCCCGTAAATCAGTTCCGAACACGACATGCCGGGGAAAATCTCCACCCCCATCCCCTCAGCCACCTGCGCCATCCAGCGGCAGACGTTGGCCATCGACACGATGTAATTGCCATGGTTGCTCATCAACGGCGGCATCGGCCAGTTGGGGATCCGGAGTTGCCCGGCTGGCCCAAGGACGTAGAAGTTATCCTCCACCACCGCTGTCTTGATCGGGGCACCCATGGTCCGCCACTCTGGCAGCAACGCGTTCAGGCCCGAAGGGTCCAGCACCGCACCGGACAGAATATGCGCCCCCACCTCGGAGCCCTTTTCCAGCACCACCACCGACAGGTTCGCGTCAAGCTGCTTCAGCCGGATCGCCGCAGACAGGCCGGACGGTCCCGCACCGACGATGACCACGTCATATTCCATCTCTTCGCGCACGATCCCGGTCATGATCCCTCCAGCCATTCGGTAGCCTGTCCTGCCCCAAGCAGGCCTCAGGGTCAACGCCACCGGGTCAAACGGTGAAGCCCAACCGCAATAATCGACGCCAAGTCGGACGAAGCAACGCCTATTCGCGCAATTCCCTAAGGCTTCCCCCTTGCAATTCGGGTCACTTAGGGCTTTGTAAGGTCTCCTCAAGGTCATGGTCCTAAAAGGGGCCGTGACCTTGTTTCTTACGTGAGTGGGCCGATGGAAAAGATTCCGATGACACGCGCAGGGTTTACCCTGCTGGACGACGAGTTGAAGCAGTTGAAGTCGGTGGAACGTCCCGCCGTGATCCGCGCCATTGCGGAAGCGCGCGAGCATGGCGATCTGTCCGAGAACGCCGAATACCACGCGGCGCGGGAAAAGCAGAGCTTCATCGAAGGTCGCGTCAAGGAACTGGAAGCCAACCTGTCGCGGTCAGAGGTGATCGATCCGTCAAAATTCACCGGCTCTGTCAAGTTTGGTGCCACGGTGATGGTGGCGGACGAGGATTCTGGCGAGGAAAAGACCTTTCAGATCGTGGGCGAGGTCGAGGCGGATCTGGAGCGCGGCCTGCTCAACATCCGCTCTCCCCTGGCGCGCGCATTGATCGGCAAGGACGAAGGCGATACGGTTGAAGTCAAGACCCCCGGCGGCCAGAAAAGCTATGAAATCCTGAGCGTCCGTTTCGTCTGATCAGACCCGAGCGGACGAGACGGGCGAAAGATGCCAGACAACCCACAGCGAACCCCGGACCTGACGCGCCCGCCTTCCGGCGAGGCTGGCGCTATGTCAGTCGCCAAATTGGTATGGGCCGCAGGGGCCTTCACCGTGGTCTGGCTGGTTTGTGTGGCGCTATATGTGCGGGCTGGCCTTGGTGCTTCGGGCCTGATCGGGCTGGCGATGACGGCGATGGTTCTGGTGCTGCCGCTGGCGCTGGCGTGGTACGCCGTCGCTACCCTGACCGTGATCCGCACCCTGCGCGCCGAATCCGCCGGTTTGCAGGCGGCCCTCGAAACGATGCGGGCCTCTTACGCCTCCAGCCAGCAGCAGGCGCAGGTTGCGGTCCAGATGCGCCCGGCGGAGCGGACGGCCGAACGACCGGTTTCTTTCGCCACGCGCCGCGACGGCACGCTGACCGTGCCCTCTGCCGACCGCAAATCGGCAATGCAAGCGCCGCGCCCTGCCATGCTTGGCGAAGAACAGCCCGGTCTGGCCCTTGGCACGCCAACGGATGAACCCGCAGCCCCCCTTGCCATGGCCGATTTCGTGCGCGCCATCCATTTCCCCGAAAACCCCGACGACGCCGCTGGCTTTCACGCCCTCCGGCTGGCCTTGACCGACCGGACCGCCGCGAAGTTGATCCGCGCCTCGCAGGACGTGCTGACCCTTCTGGCGCAGGACGGGATTTACATGGACGACCTGCACCCCGACCGTGCCCGCCCCGAGCTGTGGCGCAAATTTGCCGCCGGCGAGCGTGGCCGCGCCATCGCAGGGCTTGGCGGCATCCGCGACAGGTCGTGTCTGGCGCTGACCGTGGCGCGGATGCGGGAGGACGCCGTGTTCCGCGACGCCGCCCACCACTTTTTGCGCAGCTTTGACAAGGCGATCGTGGCGGCGGAGCCGGGGGCCTCTGACGCGGAACTGAGCGCTTTGTCCGACACCCGCACCGCCCGCGCCTTCATGCTGTTTGGCCGCGTGACAGGAACATTTGACTGAGTTTCAGGTCGTTGCTGCGGTGTGATCGCCCCAAAGGGCTTCACAACCTGCGGTGCGATTTTTTTTCGCGCGTTTGCCAAGAGCCGAACCAGTCAGTTGACCCGGCTGACCACATAATCGGCAAGGTCGGACAGCATTTGGCGCAAAGGGTGGTCGGGCAGCAGCGTCAAAGCGGCGCGGGCTTTTGCAGCCCAGGCAAAGGCCTCATCGCGGGCCGCGTCAAGCGCGCCGGTTTGGGTCATCAGCGCCACGGCATGCGCCAGATCACCGTCGCGCTGATCGCCCTTTTCGATGACGCGGACCCAAAAGACGCGCTCTTCGGCACTGGCTTTCGCCACCGCTTTGATCACCGGCAGGGTCAACTTGCGCTCGCGGAAATCGTCCCCGGTGTTCTTGCCGATCACGGCGGAAGCGCCGCTGTAATCCAGCATGTCATCGGCAATCTGAAAGGCGATGCCCAAAGCGTCACCGTAGTCATAAAGCGCACGGACCTGCTCGTCGGGCGCACCCGAAATCACGCCGCCCGCCTCGGTCGCGGCCGAGAACAAGGCGGCGGTCTTGCCACGCACCACTTGCAGGTAGACCGCTTCGTCCGTCCGCAAATCCTGCGCTGCGGTCAGTTGCAACACCTCACCCTCCGCAATCACCGCCGAGGCATTGGCGAGGATGTCCAGCACCCGCAACGAGCCGGGTTCCACCATCAACTGAAAGGCGCGGGCAAAGAGGTAGTCGCCGACCAGAACCGAAGATTTGTTGTCCCACAAAAGATTGGCCGTCGGACGCCCACGGCGCTGCGCGCTTTCATCTACCACGTCGTCGTGCAGCAGGGTCGCGGTGTGAATGAACTCCACCGTCGCTGCCAGCTTGATATGGTCCTGCCCCTGATAACCGCACAGGCGTGCGGCGGCGAGGGTCAGCATCGGGCGCAACCGTTTGCCGCCCGCCTCAATCAGATGGGCGGTCACTTCAGGGATGCGCGGCGCGTAACGCGAGGCCATCCGGTCGCGGATCAGCAGATTGACGGCGTCCATGTCCTGCGACAAAGCCTCGGCGAGGGCGTCCTGCGGCTTCGAAGGCGCCGGTTTCTCCATTGCGTTCATCGCACTCCTTACCGTCTCGACATGGGTCCAAGGGTTCCGTAAGTCTGGTCCATGCGCCTGTTATTACGCACCAACGACCCGACCCTGATTGCCTTCGCTCAAGCCCTGCTTGCCGGCGAGGGTATAACGGCGTTTGAAATGGACGTCCACATGAGCGTCCTTGAGGGATCAAGCTTTCTATTGCCAAAGCGACTTATGGTGGCAGATCGGGATCACTTTCTGGCGCGGTCCGTGCTGCGCGACAACGATTTTCCCGCCGACGCGATGCCGTGATGACGGATGATCTGCCAACCGGGCAAACCGCCGGGCAAACCGCCGGGCTGACCGCCGATCTGACGCATGACGCCTTTCTGTGCGGCAGACTTCACCTGTGGCAACCCAAACGCGGATACCGGGCTGCGACGGATGCCGTTCTGCTGGCTGCGGCCTGTCCGGCGGTTGCAGGACAAAGCGTCCTGGACCTTGGATGCGGGGTCGGAGCGGCGTCGCTGTGTCTGGCCACCCGCGTGCCCGGGCTAAAGCAGTTCGGGCTGGAGGTGCAGGAGGACTATGCCACCCTCGCCCGCCGCAACGCCGCCGAGAATGGCGTGGCTTTGGACGTGGTGACTGGTGATCTGACCAAGATGCCGGTGGCGTTGCGGATCGGCTTTGACCACGTCATTGCCAACCCGCCTTGGTATCAGCGCAGCGGATCGCCCTCGCCCGTGGCGGGGCGCGACACGGCGTTGCGGGCGAACCTGCCCTTGGCGGATTGGGTTGCTGCGGCGTCAAAACGGCTGAACCCCGGCGGTTGGCTGACGATGATCCTTGGCGCGGATGGCCTGCCAGAGGTTCTGGCGGGGTTGGGTAACCAGTTGGGGTCCGCCACTGTGCTGCCTTTGGCCGCGCGCGAGGGGCGGCAAGCGCTGCGGGTCATCTTGCGCGCAAAGAAGGGTGGAAAGGCGACGTTTCGACTGCTGGCCCCGCTGATCACCCATCAAGGGGCGGTCCATGACGGCGACCGCGAAAACTACACCGACCGCGCGAACGACATTCTGCGCAATTGTGTGGCACTTTCGGCCGAGTTTAGCTGAATTTTCACAACTGCGACGCGATGTCCTGTGAAGATTTCGTGACAGAATCCAAAAATCGTGGTCGACTGATCAGGTCGGAAACAGTCACAGGAGGTTCTGAATGAGCGTTGCTTCACATGTTACCGAGTTGAAGCGGAAACACGAACACCTCTCCACTGCGGTCGAAGCGGCACAGCGCCGCCCTGCAGTTGACGATCTGGAAATTGCCGAACTGAAAAAACAGAAACTGAAGCTGAAGGAAGAAATCGCCCGGCTTACGCAGTAATACGTCGTGCAGCGCGGGCGGCCAGCGCCGCCCCGCCAGCGATGGCCAAGGTCGCAAGGCCAAGGATCGGCGTCGCCGTGGCACGGCCAGCGGCGACCAAGGCAATCGTGGACAACAGCGGTGCTGCGTAAGACAGCGTGCCCAGCATTTGAATATCTCCGCGCTTCATCCCGATGTCCCACATGAAAAACGCGATCCCGACCGGGCCGATTCCAAGGCCAATGACCGAGATCCAACCCAAGGCGGTATCGGGCCAAACTGTCGACTCCAAACCGAAATGGGCAACCAGTGACAGGGCCGATGCGGCAAGAAGGTAGACGGTCACCGCCTCGGTCGGCTGATTGCCAAACTGGCGCGATCCGACGGAATAGGTGGCCCAGCAAAAAGCAAAGGTGAAGGCCACCGCAAAGCCCGGCAAGGCCCCGACGGGTAGGGCAGCGCCCCCCTGCAACACGATCAGGGCCGCCCCAAGAAACGCCAGAACCGCACCAAGAATGTGCAGCGGCCCAAGTTTTTCACCCGGCAAAAGCCCCGAAAAAAGAACGATCAGAAGGGGCCAGAGATATCCGATCAGGCTGGTTTCGGCAAAGGGCGCCAGTCGCAGCGCGGTAAAGTACAGAAAATTGCAGCCAAACAGGCCGAAGGTGCCGAAGGCATAGACTTTGAGCGGCACCCGGCGCAACACGCTGAAACCCGCGCCGAAGCCGGTCCAGATCAGACCAATCGCGCCGCCGATGCCAAAACAGACGGCGTTCATCTGAAACGGCGGCACCGGCGCAGAGCCGATGGTCAGCAACGCCAGCAAACCCCACATCAGAATGGCGGAGAAGCCTATCAACGTGGCGCGGTTGCGTTGCATGGTTGCCCCTCGCGCCAGCTTGATCTTTCGTAGGATGGGCGGATCGCCCATCCTACCTTGCGACCGAACCTGGCCTTACACGACGAACTGTCCGCCGTTTGCCGAAATCGTCGATCCGGTGATGAACCCAGCGTCGTCAGAGGCGAGGAACACCACGATCCGCGCAATCTCGGACGGCTCGCCCAAACGACCAACCGGGATTTGCGGGATGATTTTTTCGGCCAGCACCTTCACATCAATCGCCTTGACCATATCGGTGCCAATATAGCCGGGGCAAATTGCGTTGACGGTAATCCCGGCGCGCGCGCCTTCCTGCGCCAGGGCCTTGGTGAACCCAAGATCGCCGGACTTGGCGGCGGAATAGTTCACCTGGCCTGCCTGCCCTTTCTGGCCATTGATCGAAGAGATGTTGATCACCCGGCCAAACTTGCGGTCGCGCATGCCCGTCCACACAGGATGCGTCATGTTGAACAAGCCCGACAGGTTGGTGTCGATCACCTCTTTCCAGGCTTGCGGCGTCATCTTGTGAAACATGCCGTCGCGCGTGATGCCCGCGTTGTTGACCAGCACCGCCACCGGGCCCAGATCAGCCTCGACCATAGCTATCCCGGCTTTGCACGCGTCATAATCCGCCACCGACCATTTGTAGGTCTTGATGCCGGTTTCGGCGGTAAAGGCCGCAGCAGCCACGTCATTTCCGGCATAATTTGCGGCTACAGTATAGCCTGCCGCCTGCAATGCCACCGAGATTGCGGCACCGATCCCGCGTGAGCCGCCCGTCACCAAAGCCACTTTCGACATTCTGTCCTCCCAAGACTTCCTTGGATTCCTACTATCCAAAATACCAATGCCGCGCAACTTTATTGCGCGGCATAGTGCTTATGCAGCAATATTACGCAAGTGCAGCAATCAGCGCTCCAGGCACATCGCAACGCCCATACCGCCACCTATGCACAGGGTTGCCAGACCCTTTTTGGCATCGCGCCGCGCCATCTCATAGATCAGGGTGTTGAGGATGCGCGCGCCCGAGGCGCCAATCGGGTGGCCGATCGCAATCGCCCCGCCGTTGACGTTGACGATTGCCGGATCCCAACCCATGTCCTTGTTGACCGCACAGGCCTGCGCCGCGAAAGCCTCGTTCGCTTCGACCAGATCAAGGTCAGCCACCGACCAACCTGCCTTTTCCAGCGCCTTGCGCGAGGCATAAATCGGCCCGACGCCCATGATGGAAGGGTCCAGACCGGCCGTCGCATAAGAAGCAATCCTGGCCAGAACCGTCAGGCCGCGCTTTTCGGCATCGGCCTCTGACATCAAGACAACCCCAGCCGCGCCATCGTTCAGACCAGAGGCGTTGGCCGCTGTAACCGAGCCGTCCTTCACAAAGGCCGGGCGCAGCTTTTGCATCGACTCCAGCGTGGCACCATGACGGATATATTCATCCGCATCGACCACGGTGTCGCCCTTCCTGCCCTTGATCACAAAGGGAATAATCTCATCCTTGAACTTGCCGGCTTTCTGCGCCGCTTCGGCCTTGTTCTGGCTGGCCAGCGCAAAGATGTCCTGCATTTCGCGCGAAATCTGCCACTGGTTGGCGACGTTTTCCGCCGTCTGCCCCATGTGGTAATTGTTGAACGCGTCCCAAAGCCCGTCCTTGATCATCGAGTCGATGAAGGCCATGTCACCCATTTTGGTGCCCGACCGCAGGTGGGCGACGTGGGGTGACAGGCTCATGCTTTCCTGACCGCCCGCCACCACAATCGCGGCGTCACACAGTTGCACATGCATCGCACCCAAGGCCACTGCCCGCAGACCCGAGCCGCAGACCTGATTAAGGCTCCACGCGCTGGCTTCCTTGGCCAGACCAGCACGAATGGCCGCTTGCCGGGCCGGGTTCTGGCCCTGACCCGCGGTCAGAACCTGACCAAGGATCGTTTCGCTGACTTCGGCCTTGTCGATCCCTGCACGGGCGACAAGCGCCTCGATCACGGCAGCGCCCAGCTCATGCGCCGGGGTTGCTGCGAAAGCTCCGTTAAAGCTGCCAACGGCGGTCCGCGCCGCCGAAACGATCACGACATTGGTCATGGTTCCTCGCCCTCTTACATGTCCGGTACAGCACGGATTCTCCCCGCCGCTCTGCCAAATGCCCTAGACGGGAAAGGCCACAAATGCAACTTCCGATGCGGGAAAAGGCGCATCCAAGTTGCAGCGGCCCCGCGCGGAGCCCGCATGACGGACGACATCAGCCGAACAGGTCAGGCCGTTTTGCGCGGCGCTTCGATAGCAACCCATGGTCGTTTGACTGAAGGAGCACCGAACAAGTGGCCCTGCATACAGTCAAGGCCAAGGTGTTGCAGGCAGGCCGCCTCCTCCGGCTTTTCGACGGACTGCGCCACGGTAAAGATCCCGAAATGCTTGCACGCGCTCAGCAAAGACTTGACCAGCGCCTGATTGTCCGGGTCGCGGTGGATATCGCGGACGAACTGACCGTCCAGCTTCAGCATGTCGAACATGAAATCCTTGAAGAACCGCAACCCCGTGGTGCCCGCACCGTAATTGTCCAAAGCGAAGGCGACGCCCCTGCCCTGCATATCGTCCATGAAGGCAATCACCAACTCCGGCACGGTCATTGCCGAATTTTCCGTAATCTCCAAAATCAACCGTTCGCCCACGGTGCTGCCGGCGTCCAGACCCCGCTTCAGGGTTCGCATCCAGCGCGGATAACCGATGGAGCGGGCCGACATATTCACCGACAGCCGCAACTCCGGGTGTTTCAACAGCGCGGTCAGACCGATTTCCAGCGTGGCGCAATCAATCTCGCGCCCCAGTTCATGGACTTCGATGGTCGTCACAAACTCACGCGCCGGGATGATTCGGCCGTTCGGTTCCAACACGCGGATCAGCCCTTCGTGAAACGCCACCCGCCCCGGGTCGCGCGACAGCACGACCGGCTGATAGGCCAAAGCCAGTCGCCGCGTGCGGATCGCTTCTTCCACCATGCGCATGGTGTCCTGATCGGCATGGCCAATCGCGACGCCCAACGGAGACGCCTCTCCCACCAAAGCCTCAACCCTCGGCTTGCCCATGCCAACCTCCATCGTCTGCCCTCTTTGGCACCAATGACAAACCTGTTCCCAAAGGGTAAAGCATCGGTGAATTTCGGCATTTGCGCCAAATGTGAACGAGGAGGTGTCGGATGGAAGCGCCAGAGATTGCGCGGTGTCCTTGGTGCGGCAGCGACCCGCTGTATTGCGCCTATCACGATGACGAATGGGGCGTGCCAGAGTGGGACAGCCGGGCGCTGTGGGAAAAGTTGATCCTTGACGGCTTTCAAGCCGGGTTAAGCTGGATCACGATCCTGAAAAAGCGCGATAATTTTCGCGTGGCGTTTGCCGGTTTCAACCCCGAAATCATTGCAACCTGGGGCGCGGCAGAGATCGGCGTCGCTCTGAGCGACCCCGGCATCATCCGCCACCTTGGCAAGATCGAAGGCACCGTCAAGAACGCCCGCGCCTACCTTGCCTTGCAGGAAAAGGGCGATTTTGCGCGCCTGCTGTGGGATTATGTTGACGGCAAGCCCCTGCAAAACCGTCCGGCGACCGCGGCAGATATCCCGACCGATACGCCACAGTCCGCCGCCATGTCGAAAATGCTGAAGAAAGCCGGCTTCACCTTTGTGGGTCCCACGATCGTCTATGCCTTCATGCAGGCTTGCGGTCTGGTCAACGACCATCTGGTGACCTGCCATGTCCATGACCGCACTGCAGCCCTCGGTCATCTGGCCAAAACCTGATTTCTTTGACCCGTCATCCCTGACCTTGCGGGCTGACGTGCGCATGACGCCCGTGGCGCTTTGTTCCGGTCCGGCAGACACCATTGCTCCCCGCCACTCTGGCCTGTATCAGGGGCTGACCCAGTTACAGGCCTGTTGCATGATCCGCCTCTACCATTTCCCGCTGTCGCCCTATTGCCGCAAGGTGCGTTTGACGCTTGCCGAGAAAAAGCTGGAAGTGGAGCTGGTGGAGGAGCGTTATTGGGAGCAGAGCGCAGAGTTTTTGCGCCGCAACCCGGCGGGCAAAGTGCCGGTCCTGAAAATTGACGCCCGGCTGATGTCGGAAAGTCAGGCGATCTGCGAGTATCTGGAAGAGGCCTATCCCCAGCCGCCGCTGATGCCGCGCGACGCAGACACCCGCTACGAGGTGCGGCGCTTGTGCGCGTGGTTTGATGACAAGTTTCACGCCGAGGTCACTTCGAAACTGCTGTACGAGCGGGTCCATAAAAAGATCATGGGGCTTGGTTATCCGGATTCCAAGAATGTGAAATCGGGTGCGACGCGGATCAAATATCACATCGACTATCTGGGCTGGCTTTTGGAGCAGCGGCGCTGGCTGGCCGGGGATGTGATGACGCTGGCCGATTTTTCGGCGGCGGCGCATTTGTCATCGCTGGACTACATCTCCGACGTGGATTGGAACCGCAATCCGGCGGTGAAAGACTGGTACGCCAAGATCAAATCGCGACCCTCGTTCCGGTCCTTGCTGTCGGATCAGGTTCCGGGCTTTCCACCGCCCGCGCATTACGCCGACCTGGATTTCTGACGCGCCGCGATTTTTCTGCGAAAAATCAGGACAGCGCGTCAGATCGGGATTTTTGCAGAGAAAATCGCGAGGTCGAGGTGCTTCAGACCCGTTAGATAGGGGGCCGCTTCGGCTTACACCGCCTTGTCAACAGGTTCTTCCACCGGACCGCCGGCTTCTTTCCAGTCCTTGAAACCGCCGATGTTGAAAACCTGCGAATAGCCCATGTCTTTCAACAGCTTGCCCGCCAAAGCCGACCGCCCGCCGCTGGCGCAGTGCAAGATGACCGGGCGATCCTGTTGCAGTTGCTCGTCATGGTAGGGCGAGGCGGGGTCGGCGCGAAACTCCAGCATGCCGCGCGGAATGTGATGCGATCCGACGGCGCGGCCCATCGCTGCAAGTTCGGGTGCATCGCGCACGTCCAGCAGAAGGGCGCCGTTGGCGATCATCTCCTGCGCATCGGCGGTGGAAATCCGGGGCACCTCTGCATTGGCTGCGGCAACGAGGTCTTTGGCGGTGATGGGCATGGCAATCTCCGTTTCAGGGTTGATAGCGGACATAGGCAAAGGCTGTGCCGTCGGCTGACCAACTTGGCACGTTGATGGTGCCCTGTCCGCCGGTAAATTCCAATATGCGACGGCGATTTTGGCCATCGGGGTCCATCAGGCACAGGGCGACCGGCAGGTTTGGCGGATGGCCAAGGGTGCCGGGCGGATAGGCGAGGTAGAGCACGTGCTTACCATCGGGCGCCGGATGGGGGAACCAGTTCACCTGATCGTCGGCGAAAACCTTCCGCTGATCAGAGCCGTCGGCCTGCATCACCCAGATTTGCGCATGCCCGTCCCGATCGCAGTTGTAGTAAATCTGGCTGCCATCGGCGGAATAGTCAGGGCCGTCACAATGGCCCTCACCCTGCGTCAGCCGCAGTTCTGGCGCGTTCCACGCCTTGGTATAGATGTCGACGACGCGGGTTTGGTTTCGGGCGGCGGCATAGGTCACGCCGCGTCCGTCCGGGGACGCACCGTGAAACCAGCTTGGGGCTTCGGGAGATATCAGGACCGGATCACCCCCAGCCACAGGTATCGAAAAGATCTCGGACCCGTGATCGCGGTGGCAACTGAACAGGATGAGTTTGCCATCCGGGGTGAAGCCGTGGTCGTTGTTGCAGCGGATCAAGGGGCCGGTGTCGATGGGCGCAAGGCCGGGGTCGTCCAGCGCCACGCGGTAGAGGCGACCATTGCTGTTGACCAGCAACCATTGACCGGACGGGTGCCAGTTCGGCGCCTCGATCAGCGCATCGGTTTGCAAAAGGCTGCGGCTTTTGCCATCGGCCAACGTGTAGATGTCCAATGACGCGCGCACGTCAGCCTTTGGTCTTGGGCGTCAGCAGTTTGGCGGGGCGCAGAGCCTCGGCAGCTTTGAACAGACCGAAGGTCTGGTTGACATAGTTCACCACACCAGAGATCTGCTCGATATACTTCGACAACTCCGGCGTCCGCTCGGCCTCCACCATCTGGAACGAACGCTCCGGCCCGTCAGCTTCAAACTGGCAGTAGAACAAGGGTTCACCCCGGCGCAGGATAATGTCCTTTTCCGGCTCATGCCACTCAAACGCCCACATCAGCGGGCGCGGCCAGGCGTTCAGCGGGAAGCGGCCGCCGAAGATGGTGCCCGGCAGCGGGTCTTTGCGGTAATGGGCAAAGGTGCCAATCTGCGATAAATAGACCAACTCGTCCGCGATGAAGCAGTAGGGCAGCGAAAGTTGCACGGTGGGGCGGTCCGGATAGCGCCATTCGGTTTCCGCAACCAGCGTCAGCAATTCATTCAGCTTGTTGGCCCGAACCGGTGAGGCCGTGCCTTGCCGGTTGACCAGATGCGGCTTGCCCTTGTCGTCGCGGCCAAAGCCGATGTGCAGATCATAGGGGCATTTGATGACGAAATAGCGGCTTTCCATCTGGATCACCGCCGGGCAGCGGCTGGCGGATTTGGCATGCGCTTTGTTGGTCTGCCGGAAAATCAGACGCTCCGGCGGTTCAAACAGAACCGCGCCCTTGTCAGAGGTCAGAAACCAACCCACGGCCACCGGCCCGGTCTTTGGCCCCTCGTCAGGGCGGTCGAAACTGACGTTGATTTCCATGGCTGTCCTCGTGTTTGCGGCAATTGAGCCTTCCCTGCGCCGGGTGTCAACGGGTGGCCGCAACGCCGGGCTTTTGTTTCACCAGACTGGCCCCGGCGCTTGGTGTCAGGCGGGCGAAACCGAAGGCAGAACTGACGGACAAAACCGTGATGATGCCGAAGACGAAGGGGAAATTGCCGATATCTGTGCTGGACGTGCCGCGCAGCGCGCCAGCCGCCTCCAGCCCCATGGCGGCGAGCGTGATGCCAATAGAGCCGGACAGTTGTTGCAGCACAGCGGTGAACGATGTGGCGGAGGACAGGCGCGGCGCGGAGACCTCGGCATAGGCGATGGCATTCACGGCGGTGAACTGCAGCGAGCGTGACAGTCCACCCACCAGCAACACCGCCAGCATCAGGGCCACCGGGGTTGTGGGGGTGAAAAACGCCGGACCCGCGATCAGCACCGATGAGATCAGCGCGTTGCCCATCAGAATTCCCCGAAAGCCAAAGCGCCGCAGCAAAGGTTGGGCTACGAATTTCATCAGCATGGCCCCCATGCCGGACACAAAGGTCAGCGAGCCGGACTGGAACGCGGTCAACCCAAAACCCAGTTGAAACATCAGTGGCAACAGGAACGGCAAAGCGCCAACCCCGATGCGGAACAGGGTGCCCGCGACGACCGAGATCCGGAAGGTGGGCAGGGCCAAAAGGCGCAGGTCAACCAAAGGCTCCGCCACGTGCAAGGCGTGCCGGACAAAGGCGGTGGTCAGGGCAGCCCCGCCACCGATCAGCAGCGCCACCAGCCACAGCGGCGCCAAGTTCAGGCCAGCCAGGGTCGCTCCGGTCAGAAAAGCCGCAAGTCCCGGCCCGGCCATCAAAAAGCCCTTGGCGTCAAAGCGCGCCACAACCTCCTCGCGGATGTTCGGGATCAAGAGGGTGGCGAGGATGAAACCCAGAACCGCCAAGGGAATGTTGATCCAGAAAATCCAGCGCCAATGCCAGTAGGTGGTGATGTAACCGCCCAGGGGTGGCCCGATCACCGGGCCCAGCAACGCGGGAACCGTCAGCCAGGCCAGTGCGCCGACCAGCCCGTCGCGCGGCACCGATCGCAGCACGATCAGGCGGCCAACCGGCACCATCATCGAACCGCCGATGCCTTGCAGGGTGCGGGCGATCACCAGCTCTCCCAGGTTCTGACTTAGGCCGCAGGCGATGGAGCCCAAGGTGAACACCACAATCGCCGCCCGAAAGATCAGCCTTGCGCCAAAACGGTCCGCGGCCCAGCCCGACGCCGGAATGAAAACCGCCAAGGCCAGCAAATAAGAGGTCAGAACCAGTTTCAGGTGGATCGGGTCGGTGGCGAGGTCGATTGACATGGCGGGCAGGGACGTTGACAGGACCGAGGCGTCGATATTCTCCATCAACAGCGCCACCGCGACAATCAGCGGGACGACTTTGGTCAGACGTGCGGTGGAGAGGGTGAAAAAGGTCATGGCCGACTTGTCCTCCAAGGTTTTGGCGGCTGCAAGGGTCACTCGCGCAGGTTTTTGTGAAGGGGAAGTGAAAACAGGGGCTTGTCATCTTTAGACCGATCCAATAAGCTTATGGAACGATCTAAACAATTGAATCGGCGCGGAATGGCGTTGATCATCGCTGGGGGCATCGAATGGGCAAACTGGTTTCGGCCTCTGACGCGGTCGCACGGATCAAGGATGGTGCTGTGGTAACGGTATCGTCCTCTTCTGCCTTGGGGTGTCCGGACAAAGTGCTGGAAGCTTTGGGTGCAAGGTTTCGCGCGGAGGGTCATCCAAGGGGCCTGACCACCCTGCATCCGATTGCAGCAGGGGATATGTACGGCGTCAAGGGCATTGATCATTTAGCACAGGACGGGCTTTTGGCGCGGGTGATTGGCGGGTCTTATCCTTCTGGCAGTTCCAACCTGCCGATGCCGGAGATCTGGCGGATGATCACACAGGAGCGGGTGGCAGCCTACAACGTCCCGTCTGGCATCATGTTCGACATGCACCGCGACGTGGCTGCACGTAAACCCGGTGTCATGACGAAAGTGGGTTTGCAGACCTTTGTCGACCCCATTCGCGAAGGCTGTGCTATGAACGCTTTGGCCGCTGCGGCACCCATCGTGGCACGGGTGGAGTTTGCCGGTGAGACCTGGCTGCATTTCCCGAACATCGTGCCCGATGTCTGCATCCTGCGCGCCACCACGGCGGATGAGCGCGGCAATCTGACCTATGAGCATGAGGGCGCTTATCTGGGAGGGCTGGATCAGGCGATTGCGGTCAGAAACCACGGCGGGCTGGTGATCGCTCAGGTCAAGCGGATGACGGCGGCAGGGTCTTTGCGGCCGCATGACGTGCGGGTGCCGGGGCATCTGGTCGATCTGATCGTACTGGACCCTGACCAGAAGCAGACCACCGAAACCCCCTATGACCCGGCAATCTCGGGTGAAATCATGCGGCCATGGGACAGTTTTCATCTGGCCGAACATGGTGTTGAAAAGGTCATCGCGCGGCGTGCCGCGATGGAGTTGCGTCGGGGCATGACCGCCAATCTGGGTTTTGGCATTTCCGCCATGGTGCCCCGGGTATTGCTGGAGGCGGGGGAGCCGCAGGCGGTGACCTGGGCTATTGAACAAGGGGCGGTGGGCGGGATGCCGCTGACCGGGTTTGCGTTTGGCTGCGCCTCCAACGCCGATGCCTTCATGCCCTCGCCCAACCAGTTCACCTATTTTCAGGGTGGCGGATTTGACATGACCTTTTTATCCTTCATGGAGGTGGATGTAGAGGGCAACGTCAACGTCTCCAAGCTGGGCAAGAAGCCTTATCTGACGGCGGGCTGCGGCGGGTTTGTCGACATCACCGCCCATGCCAAGAAGATCGTGTTTTCGGGGTGGTTCGAGGCGGGGGCAGAGATCGGGCTGGAGGCTTCGGGGTTGCGGGTGATCAAACCGGGCAAGTTTGCCAAGATGGTGGACAAGGTGGAACATGTTACCTTCTCTGGCAACCGGGCGCGGGAACAGGGGCAAGAGGTGCTTTATGTCACGGAACGCTGCGTGATCCGGCTGTTGCCCGAGGGGCTGGTGGCGAGCGAAATCATGCCGGGAATTGACCCGGCGCGGGATATTGTGGCGGCAAGTCAGGGCCGGGTGACGCTGGCCGAAAATGCCACGGTGATGCCGCTGGCCTTGTTGACCGAGGGCCGGATGGAGTTGGCGCTATGACGCAGGTGCATCTGTTGATGGAAGGCCCGATTGCCGAAATGCGGTTGGACAATCCGGCCAAACTGAACGCGTTGACGCCCGCCATGCTGGACCAGATCGCGGCCCATTGTGACGCGGTGGAGCGTGAGCCGCATGTGGTGGCAGTCTTGCTGACGGCGACGGGCCCCAAGGCGTTCTGCACCGGGGCGGATATTTCGGCTTGGGCGGACCTGTCGCCTGCCGATTTTGCCCGCCATTGGGTCAGGGCCGGGCACCGGGTGTTTGACCGTCTGGCGCGGCTGTCCAAACCGACGATCGCCGTGCTGGATGGCCCGGCCTACGGTGGTGGGCTGGAGCTGGCCGTTTGTTGCGACATTCGGGTGATGTCGCCGCGCGCCAAGATTGCCTTGCCGGAAACCTCGGTGGGGATTGTGCCCGGGTGGTCAGGTTCGCAACGTCTGGCGCGCCTGCTGCCAGAGGCGGTGCTGAAAGAGATGGCCTTGTTTGGCCGGGTGTTGTCGGCGGAACGCTGTCTGGCTTTGGGTTTTGTGGCCGAAGTGTCTGACGATCCCGGCGCTATGGCGCTGGAGATAGCGGAGCGGTTGCGGCTGACCTCGCCCCGGGCGACCGAAGTGGCAAAGTATATGCTTCATGCCGCTGTGGGCGAGGATCGGGGCGCGATGATTGAGGCTTTGGGCTCAGGGATGACGGCGGCGAGTGCGGACAAGGCCGAAGGCGTCGCGGCTTTCAGGGCAAAGCGGAAGCCCGTGTTTCGCGGCCAGTAATCGGGGGAAATGATGGATAATTTGACAGTGATTGCAGGGTCCGGCGCGGCTTTGGCCGATGCAGTGCGGGTGAACCGGCATTGGATCGGCGGGAAATGGGTTGACGGGGCGGAGTGGTTTGACCGCGTCTCACCCTCGCACGGGGTGGTGGTCAGCCGTTCGGCCAAGGGTGGCGTGGCGGAGGTGGAAGCTGCGGTTGGTGCGGCCAGAACGGCGTTTGACGGTTGGAGCAGGCTGTCGGGAAAGGCGCGGGCCACTGTGCTGCTGAAGGTTGCCGATTTGATCGAGGCCCATGCCGAACCGATGGCGCGGATAGAAACGCTGGAGACCGGCAAGCCGATTGCGCAGTCTCGCGGAGAGGTTTCGGGGGCTGCCGACCTGTGGCGCTATGCGGCGTCGCTGGCGCGGACGTTGCACGGTGACAGCCACAACACGCTTGGCCCGGATATGTTGGGCGTGGTGTTGAAAGAGCCGGTCGGCGTGGTGTCAGTGATCACGCCGTGGAATTTCCCGTTCTGGATCCTCAGCCAGAAGCTGCCGTTCGCTTTGGCTGCGGGATGCACGTGCGTGGTCAAACCGTCGGAGATGACGCCCTCAACGACTGTGATGCTGGCGGATTTGCTGGTGCAGGCGGGGGTGCCCGCGGGAGTCGTGAATATAGTGCTGGGGTTTGGTCAGCCGGTGGGCGCGCTGCTGGCCGCGCATCCGTCGGTGGACATGGTGACATTTACCGGCTCCACCGCCGTCGGCAAGTCGATTGCGGCGGCGGCCTCGGGGACGTTGAAGAAGGTGGCGTTGGAGTTGGGGGGCAAGAACCCGCAGGTGATTTTTGCCGATGCCGATCTGGATGGGGCCGCCGATGCAGTGACGTTCGGCATCTATTTCAACGCGGGGGAGTGTTGCAACTCGGGCAGCCGGATCATCGTTGAGCAAAGCGTGGCGGAGGCCTTTATCGCGAAGGTGGTGGCCCTGTCGCGGCGGGTGGCGTTTGGGGACCCGCTGAACGAAGCCACTCAGGTCGGCGCGATTGTTTCAACGGCGCATCAGGGCAAGATTGATAGCTATGTCAAAGAGGCGGTGGCCGCTGGCGCCAAGGTGGCCTTGGGCGGTGCGCCGATGAAGGTGCCGGGTTTGGCCGGAGAGTTTTATCAGCCAACCGTGGTCACAGGGGTCACCCCCGATATGGCGATTGCACGTGAGGAGGTTTTTGGCCCGGTGCTGGCCGTGCTGACCTTCCGCACGCTGGACGAGGCGATAGCTTTGGCCAATGATGCCGCCTATGGCCTGAGCGCAGGGGTGTGGAGCGAGAATATCCACACCTGTCTGGACTTTGCCCGCCGGGTGCAGGCAGGCACAATCTGGACCAACACCTGGATGGACGGCTTCCCGGAGATGACCTTTGGTGGCATGAAACAGTCTGGACTTGGCCGGGAAATCGGGCCCTACGGTCTGGACGAATTCCTGGAGGTCAAGACAGTTGCAATGCGGATCGGGCGCACGCGGGCCAACTGGGTGCGCTGAGGCGGGCCATGCAGCGGGGTCTCGCACCCCGCAGCCCGTTGGATACTTATGAACACATGAATGGGACGCAGGATGACGGAGCCAGAGATCATCATCATCGGGTCAGGGATGGGCGGGGCCAGCCTTGCTTCGGCACTGGCACCGTCTGGCAAAGAGATATTGATCCTCGAAAGGGGCGACTGGCTGGCAGACAGCCCCGAAGCGCGCGATGGCGCGGCGATCTTTGGCGGCTATTTCCGTTCGGACGAGACATGGCTGGATCAGGCGGGCAAGCCGTTCCATCCCGGCAACTATTACTATCCTGGTGGTAACACCAAATTCTACGGCGCGGTTTTGCTGCGCTATCGGGCCGAAGATTTCGCGCCGTTACAGCATGTTGAGGGGCAAACTCCGGGCTGGCCGATAGGCTATGACGCGGTAGAGCCATGGTATTGCAAGGCTGAGCAGCTTTACAACGTGCGGGGCGCGTTGGGCTATGACGCGACTGAGCCGCACCATTCGGCACCCTATCCTTTCGCTCCGGTGCCCGATGAGCCTGCGGTGGCCGATCTGGCGGCGCGGTTGCGTGGCCAAGGGTTGAAAGTTGGGCCGCTGCCATTGGGCGTGGATATCGACGCCTGGCTGAAGGGCGGCCCGCGGACCTTTGACGGCTTTCCCAACACGCGCGGCGGCAAGATGGACGCCGAAACCTGCGGGCTGGCGGAGGCGTTGAAACATCCCAACGTCACGCTGTTGCGCAATGCCGAGGTGGTCAGGTTGCACTCGAATGGCAGCAAAATCACGGCGGTGGAGTATCTGTCAGCGGGTAAGCCCGTGCGGATTGCGGCTCCGGTGATTTGCCTGTGCATGGGGGCGGTGAAGTCGGCGGCGCTTTTGCTGACCTCGGGTGGGGCGGCACATCCGAGGGGGCTGGCGAATTCCTCCGATCAGGTCGGGCGGAATTTCATGAACCACAATATCTCTGCCGTGCTGGCGTTCAGCCCGTTGCGGCGCAATACCTCGGTTTACGAAAAAACCATCCAGTTCAATGACTGGTATCTGGAAGGTGGGCCGGACAACCGGCCTTTGGGCAATGTGCAGATGCTGGGCCGGGTGACCGGGCGGATTTTGGCGGCAGAAACCGGCTGGCCGGTCTGGCTGGCCACTTACATCGCCGACCATTCGATGCACCTGATGACGATGTCGGAGGATTTGCCCAACCCAGACAGCCGGGTCATGGTGAAGGACGGCAAGATTGTCCTGCATTGGCAGCGGAGCAATTTTGGCGCGCATATTTATCTGACTGACAAGCTGAAAGCGGTGTTGCGCAAATCCGGGTGGCCCCTTGTGGTGTCAAAGGCGTTTGAGAAGAAATCGCCCAGCCATCAGTGTGGGACGGCGCGGATGGGCCGTAATCCGGCCACCAGTGTGGTGGACGTGAACCTGAAGGCGCATGATCTGGACAACCTGTATATCGTCGATGCCTCGGTTCTGCCGACCTCGGCAGCGGTCAACCCATCCCTGACCATTGCGGCTTTGGCCTTGCGCGCCGGCGACCACATTCTGAAAGTCCTGTCATGAAAACCGCGCTCATCACCGGGGGGCAGCAGGGGATCGGTCTGGGGATAGCGCTGGCGTTGCAGGCAGCCGGGTTCCGTGTGGTTCTGGCGGCAGAGGTCGCGGAAGATACTGCCGTTGTGAGGCACGCTTTGGCGCAACTGCCGGGCGCGCGGTATCTGCGGCATGATCTGTTGAGCGGTGATCCTGTGGCCTTGCTGGATCAGGTGGGGGAGGTAACCTGCCATGTCTCCAACGCCGGGGTGCCCGCGAAAGTGCGGGGCGATATGCTGGACTTGTTGCCAGCGAGTTTTGACATTGTGATGGGCGTCAATCTGCGCGGGGCGTTCTTTCTGGCACAAGAGGTGGCGCGGCGGATGTTGGCCAGTGCCAGCCCCGACTACCGCTCGATCCTGTTTGTCACCTCTGTCAGTGCGGCGATGGTATCAGTCGAACGCGCCGAATATTGCCTGTCAAAGTCTGCGGCGGCGATGATGGCGCAATTGTTTGCGGTGCGATTGGCTGCGGCGAATATCGGGGTTTACGATCTGCGACCGGGGATCATTGAAACCGGGATGACGGCGGGGGTACGGGATAAATACTCTGCCCTTATCGCGGAGGGGCTGGTGCCGGCAGCACGCTGGGGCCGGCCCGGCGATATCGGGGCTGCGGCGGTGCCTTTGGCTTTGGGGCAGATGGCTTTCGCGACCGGAGCGGTGGTTCCGCTGGACGGCGGGCTTTCGATAGGGCGGTTATAGGATGGAATACGACGTCATCATCGTGGGCGGAGGCTCTGCCGGAGCGGTTCTGGCGGCGCGGCTGTCGGAAAACCCCGCAACTCGGGTCTTGTTGCTGGAGGCGGGCGGCAGGGACTGGAACCCGCTTTATCACCTGCCTGCCGGTTTTGCGAAGATGACCAAGGGCATCGGGTCGTGGGGCTGGCAGACGGTGCCGCAGCGCCACATGAAGGATATGGTGATCCGCTATACGCAGGCCAAGGTCATTGGCGGCGGGTCCAGCATCAACGCGCAGATCTACACCCGGGGCAATGCACTGGATTATGACGAGTGGCGGCAGATGGGGTGCAGCGGTTGGGGCTATGACGACGTGCTGCCCTACTTCCGCAAGGCCGAGGATAATGACACCCATGACAACCGTTACCACGGCAAGGGCGGGCCTTTGGGCGTCAGCCAGCCGAGGGCTCCACTGCCGATCTGCGAGGCGTATTTTGACGCGGCAGGTCAATTGGGCATACCGCGCAATATGGATATGACAGGTGAAGTGCAGGACGGTGTCGGGTATTATCAACTGACGCAGAAGAACTACCGCCGCTCCTCGACCGCTGTGGCTTATCTGCGACCCGCCCGAAGCCGGACCAATCTGACGGTGCGGACCGATGTTCAGGTGCGGCGGATCGTTGTGGCGAAAGGTCGCGCGGTGGGCGTTGAAACCGCCGAGGGTGTCCTGCGCGGCGGTGAGGTGATCTTGAGTGCGGGTGCCATCGGTTCGCCCCGGTTGTTGCAACTGTCGGGGATAGGTCCCGCCGATCATCTGACCAGCCTTGGCATTCCGGTCGTGCTGGACCAGCCCGGCGTCGGGTCGAACCTGCAAGACCATGTGGACCTGTTTGTCATCGCCGAATGTACCGGACCACACACCTATGACCGCTTTTCCAAACCGCATATGTCCGCACTTGCAGGCCTGCAATATCTGCTGACCAGAAGCGGACCTGTCGCCTCCAGCCTGTTTGAAACCGGGGGGTTCTGGTATGCCGACGCCAATGCACGCTCGCCCGATATTCAGTTGCATCTGGGTTTGGGATCGGGGATCGAGGCGGGGGTGACCGCGATGCCGCAGGGCGGGGTGACGCTGAACTCCGCTTACCTGCGGCCACGGTCGCGCGGGTCTGTCCGACTTGCCAGCAGCGACCCTGCGGCGGCACCTTTGATTGATCCGAACTTTTGGGCCGACCCTTATGACCGCGCCATGTCGATCCGGGGTCTGAAGCTGGCGCAACAGATCATGGCGCAGGATGCGCTGAAGCCCTTCGTTCTGGCCGAACGTCTGCCCGGGCCAGAGGTGCGGACCGACGAGGACTATTTCAACTATGCCTGCGCCCATGCCAAGACCGACCATCACCCGGCGGGCACCTGCCGGATGGGCAGCGATCCCGCCGCCGTGGTTGACCCTCAGTTGCGCTTCAACGGGATCGCCGGTCTGCGGGTGGTGGACGCCTCTGTCATGCCATCCGTCGTCTCCTCCAACACCAACGCCGCAACCATCATGATTGCTGAAAAGGCTGCTGATATGATCAAAGGTGCCAGATGATCCGCCATATCGTTCTGATCCGCTTTCGCGCTGATGTGACAGAGCCGCAGATTGCCACCATCTTTGCCGCCCTGCCGAAGCTTGCAAACCTGCCAGGCGTTCTGGCCCATACCTGTGGCCGCAGCGAAAGCCCGGAACAGATTGAGCGTGGCTATATGCACGGCTTCACCATCGACTTCACCAGTTGGGAGGCGCTTGCGGGTTATGCCGAAAACCCCGATCACAAGACCTTTGGCGGCCAGCTTCTGGCCCACGCCGAGGGTGGCATTGACGGCATCCTTGTCTTTGATCTTGCGGTGAGGTGAACCATGCTGATCCTGCCAACCGCTGCCCATACACTGGAACCCTACCACCTGACCGGCACGCCTTTGGTGCCGCGTGCGCCCAAGGTGGCCCTGACCCGCACCGCTTTTGCCGCAGCCCATGTCATCTCTGACCCGCTGCGCGAGCGCAGTCCGTGGGATTCAAGGCCAGCGGTGGATTGGGACGCGACGTTGGCGTTCAGAGTTGGGCTGTGGGATCAGGGGCTTGGGCTCGCCGAGGCGATGGACACCGCACAGCGCGGCATGGGGGTGGATTGGGCAACGGCCAAGGAACTGATCATCCGCACGATGGCGGCGGCCAAAGCGCATCCGCTAACGCCCCGGGTGGCGTGCGGCGCTGGCACCGACCATGTGCCGCTGATGGATCTGCGCGACGCCCGCTCGATTGCTACCGCATATGAAGCGCAGACCGAGGTGATTGAAGATGCGGGCGGCCAGTTGATCCTGATGGCCAGCAAGGCATTTACCGCGATGGGGGCCGATGCCGCCACCTACCGCCAGGTGTACCGCCGGCTGATTGACGGGGCCAGACAACCGGTCATCCTGCACTGGCTGGGCGAGATGTTTGACCCGGCTCTGGCGGGCTATTGGGGCACCAGCAATGTCGCCAAAGCCTCTGATCTGGTGATGAGCCTGATCGCCGAAAATCCCGGCAAGGTGGACGGCATCAAAATCTCGCTTCTGGACCGCGCCCATGAAGAGGCGTTCCGCGCGTGGCTGCCCAAAGGCGTCCGCCTGTATACCGGCGATGATTTCAACTATGCAGACCTGATCGCAGGCAACGGAACGCAGTATTCCCACGCGCTGCTGGGCATTTTCGCAGCCATTGCCCCTGCGGCCAGTCAGGCGCTGGAGGCTTTGGCGTTGGGCGATATGGCAACCTATCACCGCCTGCTGGCCCCGACCGTGCCGCTGAGCCGCGAGATTTTTCGGGCCCCGACACGGTTTTACAAGGCCGGGATCGCGTTTCTGTCCTGGCTCAACGGCTATCAGACCCATTTCATCATGCCGGGCGGGTTTCAATCTTCCCGCGACATCACCCACTATGCGCAGGTGTTCCGGCTGGCCGATCAGGCCGGGCTTTTGGCGCAACCCGACCTTGCCACGCGGCGGATGGCGACCCTGCTTGCGCTGCACGGTGTGGAGCAAAAATGACACGGCGGCCCACCATCGTTGACGTGGCGCGGGCGGCGGGGGTTTCGAAATCCACCGTCAGTCTGGTGTTCCAGAAAAACCCTGTGGTAAAGGCCGAAACCCGCGACGTGGTGTTGGCCGCGATGGACAGCCTGGGCTACGTCTATAACCGCAGTGCGGCCAACCTGCGCTCGGCCAAAGTCGGGCTGATCGGGTTGGTGATCAATGACCTCTGCAACCCGTTCTTCACCGAATTTGCCACCGCATTGCAGATGGCTTTGTCGCAGCGTGGCTATGCCACCGTGATTGCCAACACGGATGAAGACCCAAGGTTGCAGGCGCAGGTCGTGGCCTCGATGATCGAACATGGCGTGACGGCGCTGGTGATCTCGCCCGCCTATGGGGCAGAAGAAGCCACCTTTGGCGGCCTTTTGCGCGCCAGATTGCCGGTGATGCAGGTGCTGCGCAAGGTCGATGCGCGGGTTGATCTGTTCCCCTTCGCAGCCCCCGATTACCGTCGGGGCGGCGAACTGGCGGCAGAGCATCTGGTGGCCAAAGGAGCCCGGAACATCGCCTTTGTCGGCGGGCTGGAGGGACGTGCCGTGACCGAGGAGCGGATGGCAGGTTACCTCACTTGTCTTGCTGGTCACGGGATGACGCCTTTGGCGCTGCACGGCCGCTCCAGTCGCGCCTTTGGGCGTGAGGCGGCACAGCGTTTGGGGCCAGAAGTTGACGCCGCCATCTGTTTCAACGACCTCGTGGCGCTTGGCATGCTCAGCGGTTTTGCCGAGATGGGCAGGCCTGTCGGCAAGGGGTTTTTGCTGGTAGGCTTTGACGACATCGCCGAATGCGCGCAATCCTTCCCGGCGCTGACTTCGGTTCATTGCGACATCGCGGGGTTTGGGGCGCGGGTGGCAGGCACGATTTTGGCTTGGCTGGAGGGTGGCGTTTTGCCGCCGCCGCAGGTGCATACGCCGGTCCATCTGGTTGTCCGCGCGTCAAGTGGAGGCATGCTGTGACCCAGCAAACGACTGACGAAAACGCTATGGATACGGTCGAAGAATCGGTCGCAGAATCAGCCTCAGAATCGGTCGCAGAATTGACCCCCGGAATGACCGCAGAGACGCGCCGGGAATTGAGCCCCGCAGTGACCGTGAAAACTGCTCCCCAAACCCTGCTGCGCGCCTTGTTCGACAAGGCGGTTGAGGTGGCTGACCCGATGCGGTCTTTGGCGGCGCATCTGCCGCCCAAACCTGCGGGGCGTGTTGTGGTGGTTGGCGCTGGCAAGGCCTCCGCCCGCATGGCCGAGGCGGTGGAAGCCGTTTGGGGGCCGCGTGAAGGGCTGGTGATCACCCGCTACGGTTACGGCAGGCCGTGTCAGGGTATCAGGATTGTCGAGGCGGCCCATCCGGTGCCGGATTTGGCAGGGCTACGGGCAACGGCGGAAATGCTGGAACTGGTCGGCGGTCTGGGCGCAGAGGACTTCGTCCTGGCGCTGATCTCTGGCGGGGCGTCGGCTTTGTTGGTTGCTCCGGTTGACGGGGTAAGTTTGGCCGAAAAGCAGGCAGTCAACGCGGCGCTGCTGGTATCTGGTGCGCCGATTGCCCAGATGAACACGGTCCGAAAGCACCTCAGCCGGGTAAAAGGGGGCCAACTGGCGGCGGCGGCTTATCCCGCCCAGATGCTGGCGCTGTTGATATCAGACGTGCCGGGCGATGACATGGCAGCTATAGGCTCCGGCCCGACGGTCGG
Source organism: Rhodobacterales bacterium (assembly GCA_038231395.1). Classification (GTDB taxonomy): domain Bacteria; phylum Pseudomonadota; class Alphaproteobacteria; order Rhodobacterales; family Rhodobacteraceae; genus Stagnihabitans. The sequence continues at coordinate 19,761 of JBBRLL010000015.1, read as the reverse complement.
CGATGGCTCCACTCCCGCAGATGCCCAAGCCATCCTCGCGCGATGGCAGGTCAAAGTCCCGACCTCGATCACCCGGGCGCTCAACGGCAAAAGCCGCGTTCTACATCCCGATGACCACCGTCTGTCCCGTTGCCAAAGCCGCATTTATGCGGCCCCCGCCCAGTCGCTGGCTGCCGCGCAAGCGGTGGCCGAAGCGGCTGGGATCAGGGTGGTGATGCTGGGTGACGCGTTGGAGGGCGAGGCGCGGGATGTCGCCAGCGCCATGGCCCATCAAGCCATTGCGGCACGCGGCCCCGCCCCCGTTCTGCTGCTGTCGGGGGGAGAGTTGACCGTCACCAAGCGCGGCACCGGTATTGGCGGCCCGAACGCAGAGTTTTGTCTGGCCCTCGCCATCGCCCTGAACGGCGCGCCCGGCATCCACGCCATCGCCTGCGATACCGATGGCGTGGACGGAGCGGCAGAGGTGGCGGGTGCGCTGATCGGTCCGGACACGCTGGTCAAGGCCAAGGGCGCAGGGATTGATCCCGCCCTTTGCCTGGCCAACAATGACGCCCACAGCTTTTTCGCGGCCATCGGTGATCAGGTGATCACCGGTCCGACCCTGACCAACGTCAACGACTTCCGCGCAATTCTGGTTTTGCCGTAACCCCGATTTTTCTGCGAAAAATCAAGCGGGGCCAAATCCGGAGACGGTTTCGATAATTTCACCACCTGCCTCTGCCAGAAAGATCGCCTGCACTCCCTTTTCCCGCGCAAACTCCGGGCCCGCCTGATCGCCTAGGACCATCAGCACAGTGGCCCAGGCATCCGCCTCCATACAGGTGTCCGCCAGCACCGACACGCTGACCAGCGCGCTCACCGCAGGTCCGCCGGTTCTGGGGTTCATCGTGTGCGACACCCGCAGCTCGCCCAAGGTCACGAAATGCCGATAACTGCCAGAGGTGGCAATCGCACGGTCTGACAGTTCGATCATTCCACGTCCGGCACGGCGCAGCGTGTCAGGCTCCTCCAACGCCACGGCCCAGGGGCGTCCATCCGGACGGTGCCCCATCGCCACCAATTCACCATCCAGCCCGCACAGCGCGTTTTGAAAGCCGAAGTCGCGCAGGCAACCCGCGAGGATGTCGACGCCGTAGCCTTTGGCAATGCCAGACAGGTCCAGCGTCAGCGGGGCGGTCTTTCGGGCGCGAACACTTTCCACCTCCAACGCCGCAAAACTGCGCAGGGGATTGCCCAGATGGGCCGCAATCGCTGCCGTGTCGACACGGCCCTGCGCCGGGCCAAAGCCCCAGGCCTGCACCAGTGCGCCCACGCCCATGTCAAACAACCCGTCCGAAGCGCGGCTGATTTCCAAGGCCTTTGTCAGCACGGCCATCAGGTCGGCGGGCACCGCGACCCAAGCCCCGAGCGGAGCGGCGTTCAGCAGGCTGAGGTCGCTGTCGGCACGCCAGTTGCTGGTCTGCGCCTCAACCCGTTCGACCACTGCGGCGCAGGCGAGGCTTAATACCGCCGCCTGTTCGGCGTCACACTCCAGCCGCGCCGTCCAGCGGCTGCCCATCGCCGGGCCAGAGATGGTGCGCAACATTCAGTAGACGTCCTCAAGATAGCGGCCCTCGGCGCGCAACCCGGCGACGGACAGGCCGATGGGGGCCAAAGCTGCCTCGACCTCTTCGGCCACCGAACGCGCCATGGCGATGCTGCCGCAGACCAAAACCTGCCCGCCGCGCACCATTTGATCGCGCAGGTGGGCGGCATCGTGGCGCAACCGGTCCTGCACATAGGCGCGGTCACGGACCCGGCTGAACGCGGTGACAAGGCGCCGCAGTCGACCCTCTGCCAGCCCGGCTTTCAGATCGGTTTCGTAGAGAAAATCCGACACCGGATCGCGCGCGCCGAAATACACCTCCGCCCCGCGCCCCTTCCGCATGGCGCGCATAAAGCCGATCATCGGGCCAACGCCGGTGCCAGCTGCGATCATGATCACCGGACCCTTGGCTTGCGGGCGAAACGCCGGGTTCAGCCGGACAAAGGCGTTGATCTTCGTGCCCGGCTCCATCTCGTTCAGCCAGCCAGAGCAAAGGCCGCCGGGCATCTTGCGCACGGCAATCTCGATGAACCCATCGCGGCGCGACGAGGCAAGCGAATATAGACGTGGCTGATCGCTGCCGGGTGCGACAATGCCCAGCAAATCGCCCGCCTGATAGGCCGGCCCCGGCAACAGCCCGCGCCAACCCGGTTTTTTCACCGCCTTGAAGCGCAAGACGGCGGTGGGCGCCTGTACCTGAGCGCCGTAGTCGTGGCGATAGACCAGCTCCAGTTCCGTGGTGGCGGGGATATTGGCGTGATGCTCCGGCTCCAGCTTCAGGGACAAAAGGTTGCCTAACGTCTGCACCCAAGCGTTGAAATCGGCGTCAGACTGACGGTCAACCCGGGCGAAGGGCAAAAAGGCTTGCCAGCCGTCCTTCTCCAGCGCCTCGGCCAGTTTTTCGGCATAACCGCAATAGGCCGGGAACATGCGGTCGCCAAAGGCCAGCACGGCAACCGGCAACTTTTGTCTGGCGAGACTTAGCTTGTCGATAAAGCGGCTGGCAGAAGACGGTGCTGCGCCATCGCCATAGGTCGCCGTCATCAGGATGATGCCACCGGCTTGGGGATAGTCTTGCAGGTCGTTCATCGCGGCGACATGGACTTTGAGCCCGTGTTTGTGCAGCGCATTCAGCAAAGCCCCGGCAAAGCCCCAGGTCGTGCCGCCCTCTGACCCCACCAAAATCACCAGATCGGCAACCGAGGCGCGGACGTTATGGCGCAGCCTTGGAACGGCGCGGCGGCGGTTCCACCAGATGGCGGTTCCAGTGATGGACAAAACCGGCACCATCGCCGCACAAAGCCCCAGCACAAGGCCAACCATCCAAAGCCCTTGCCCGGTGTGGAGTTTATAGAAGAACTCCCACACCTGCCGGGCAAGACCATAGTCCATCCAGTTGAGCATCTTGCCGCTGACCTGATCGACATAACCCTCACCCGTGGCGGTTGACACAACGAAGGCGTCGGTCGGGTCGCCCTTGGCCGGAAAGGTCAGGTCGCGCAGATCAGACAGGGGAATGGCCGTCAGCGCCGTCAGTTGGGCGATGGGCAAGGCGGTGCCCGTGGCCACCATGTCGGGGAAGGTCGCCTCCACCGATTGACCATCATTGATCACGCCAAAGGTTGCCAGCGACATGTAGCTGCCAGTCAAGGCCGAGATGAACAATCCGACGATCGCCAGCCGGGCGACCTTGGCATGCCAGCCGCGCGCGCCCGTGGTGCGGACCCGCCCGGTGATGCGCCGCCAGCCGCCCATCGAAAGCGCCAGCAGAAAAAGGCCGCTGACGGCCATCAACACCATCACGGCTGCACTTAAACCGCCAATGGCATGACCGGTGGTGTCGGCAAAAAACGAACGATGCAGCTCTTTCACCCAATCAAGGAAACCTCCCGCGTTGGTCGTCCCAACCGATTGGCCGGTGGCTGGGTCAATCATCACCGTGGTGAAGCCAAGCTTGGCCTTGACCGAGGCGCTGATCGTGCCGTTCGGGCTGCGGTGCAGCTTGGTCAGGCCGGGGTTTGCCATGGCGGCCTTGGCTGCCATATCGGCCACCGTCAGGCCCGCCACGCTGGGCGCCTGCACCCTGTCCAGCAGCGGTGCCAGCGACAGGATCGCACCCGACGATGCCAGAACCAGAAGGACCAGCCCGAAAATCAGGCCCGGAAGAGAGTGCAGACGCCTCAACATGGGCCGGTCCTTACATCGAGTACTTGAAATTCGCGATGAAGCCGTTGCCCGCGTTGTCGTGTGCAGCACCGGCCTTGGTCAACGGGATCGAAATCTCATCCGGGCTTTCGCCAATGTTTTCAGCGGCGGCATCAACGTGCAGCACATAGCCCGCGTCAATCAAGGCGGCGGAAATATCAGCGGTGACCTTCAGCGTCCGCCCTGACCCCACACTGGCACCGGTCACCCCATCGGCATCGCGACCGTTTGTGGCCGCAAAACACGTGCGCAGGTGCCGCCAATACCGGGTCCGGTCGCCTGCCACCCACAGCGTTTGTTTGTAGTTGCCCGCAGGGTCGGTCAGATACATCGCCAGAAAGGTGCCCGGCCCGGAATATTGCGCGATGGTGACGCTGAACTTGACCGGAGCGGCATTGGCCGCCAGCGGTGCCAACGCGGTGAGAGACAGCATCAAAGCGGTGGACGTGCGGTACATGGAAACTCCATTCTCAAGGCGCTCAATCCGAGCTGCCTTTGGCAGGTTGATCGTGGGTGGCAGTGTCGTGGATGGCGGTGTCATGGGTGGCGGCATTGTGGGTATCGGTGTCGTGTGCCGCAGCGTCGTGGCCGTCGGCTTGGTCATGGGTATGTTGCTGGTCCTCATCCGACCGGCCCAGAAGTTTCAAACTCACCGGGTCGAACACAGCTTCAACGGTTTTGCCGGCCTTATCCGTCGCATGAACGTGGTAGCAGCCGTCGTCGGCGCGGACTTTGGTGACGGTCCAGCCCAGCTTTGCAGCCGCAGCCACCAGATGCGCCACCGGCTGCCAGTCGGCCATGGACGCCGTGCATTCGATCTCTGCCCGCACCGGAGAGGTGGCAAGCAGGCCAAGAAGAGTTAAAAGAATCAGGCGGCGCATGGCGATGTGTCCAGTTCGGTCATTGGTCAAAGGCACTTTGAACCTGACAGTGACCTGAACGCCACCTTGCTGCCGCGTTCAGCTTGATGTCAGCTTGGAGGTGACATTAGGGGGAATTGCGGGGTCATGCCCGTTGAATGGGACTTCGCATGCGCATTCTGCTGATTGAAGATGACACAGGCTTGGGCTTTGCCGTCCGCGACCATATCGCGGCCGAGGGGCATGTGCCTGACCTTGCGCCCTCCCTGTCCTATGCGCGCGATCTGACGGCCACGATGGCCTATGACCTTATATTGCTGGATCTGGGCCTGCCGGATGGCCGGGGCCTGGACTTTCTGAAAGCCCTGCGCGCCAAAGGATCGGTCACCCCGGTGATGATCCTGACAGCGCACGACCGCATCACCGAACGGATCGAGGGTCTGAACGCCGGGGCCGATGACTATATCGTGAAGCCGTTCGATCTGGCCGAATTGTCGGCGCGTATCGCAGCCGTAGCCCGGCGCTACACCGGCAACCCCAACCCGTTGATCACGCTTGGCAGGCTGGAGATTGATCTCGCCAGCCACGCCATCCACAGCCCCGACGGCCGGATTGATCTGTCGCAACGCGAATGGGTGATTTTTGAGGTATTGTTGCAGCGACCCGGTCAGATCGTTTCAAAAAGTCAGATCGAGGATCAGCTTTACTCTTTCGATGCCGAGGTCGAAAGCAACACGATTGAGGTTTACATCAGCCGCTTGCGCAAGAAACTGGGGAAAGAGGTGGTGCAAACGATCCGCGGTTTGGGTTACCGGCTGGGCATGCCATGAGGCTGATGCAATCGCTTCGGGGTCAGCTTGCGGTTGGCGTCTCTGCCATTCTGGTTCTTCTGTGGCTGGGGGCGGTTCTGGGCAGCGCCTATGTCGTGCGGCGCGAGATTGACGAAAGCTTTGACGCGGCCTTGCAGGAAACCGGCGACCGTATCCTGCCTTTGGCGGTCGTTGAACTGATTGCGGCGGGTGACGGGATTGCCGCGCAACGCATTCTGCCGATCACCCAGCACGACGAGAAAATCACCTATGACGTGCGCGATGCCAGCGGTAAAGTGCTGCTTTACTCGCATGACGCCGACCCGACGGTGTTTGACCACATCAAGGGTGAGGGGTTTTTCACCACTGCCGATCACCGGGTTTTCAGCCGCTCTGCGGTTTCGGGCCAATATACCATCCAGGTGGCAGAGCCTTTGACCCATCGCCAGACCGCTCTGCGGGAGACGATATTGGCGATGCTGGTGCCTTTGGGCGTGCTGCTGCCGCTGTCGTTGTTCGGTGTGGCTTTGTGGGTCAGCCTGGGTCTGCGGCCCTTGTCGCATCTGTCGGTGGCGTTGCGGTTGAAAGGGGCGGATGATCTGACGCCTCTGGCCCTTGACGGGCTGCGCACCGAACTTGTCCCGATCGAGCAGGCAGCCAATCGCCTGATGGCCCGCCTGAAACGGGCTTTGGATGCGGAGCGGAGTTTTGCGGCCAATGCCGCCCATGAATTGCGCACCCCCATCGCCGCGACGCTGGCGCAAACCCAACGTCTGGTCGCCGAAAGCCCCGAAGGCCCGCTGCGCCAACGCGCGGTCACGGTGGAGGCAGAGTTGAAGCGGCTGGCCCGCCTTGCCGAAAAGCTGATGCAACTGGCCCGGGCCGAAGGGGGTGCCATGCTGGGCACCGAACACGCCGATCTGGTGCCCATCCTGCACATGGTGCTGACCGATTTCGCCCGGTCTTCGCCGGGCCGTGTGAAGGCAGAGGTGCCCACCATTCCGGTCCCCTCGCGCCTTGACTCCGATGCCTTCGCCGTTCTGGCCCGCAACCTGATTGAAAACGCGCTGGTCCATGGCTCGCAAAGTTCGGTGACCGTGATGCTGACGGCAGAAGGCGTGTTTTCGGTCACCAATGATTGCGCCCCGATCCCGGCGGAGGTTCTCACCACCCTGACCATGCGCTTTGAAAGGGCCGGCGCGCGCAGCAGCGGATCGGGCCTTGGTCTTGCCATCGCCGCTGGTATCGCGCGCGGTCTGGGGCAGGATTTGAGCCTGCGCTCACCGGTTGCCAAGGATCGCGGCTTTCAGGTGACGCTGGCCCTGACCTGACAGGTGCAACCCCGAATTTTTCGCAGAAAAATTGCGGGCGTCATCCCTTCAGCCGAAACCGCTGGATCTTGCCCGTCTGGGTTTTCGGCAACCCCGTCACAAACACCACCCGGCGCGGATACTTAAAGGGCGCGATCACCGCCTTCACGTGGTCCTGCAACAGCTTGACCATCAGCGCATCGCCCGCATGCCCCGGCGACAGCACCACATGCGCCTCCACGATATGACCACGCTCCGCGTCCGCAGCCCCCACCACGGCGCATTCCAGAACGGCGGGATGCGACAGCAAAGCCGCTTCCACCTCTGGCCCTGCGATGTTGTAGCCCGAGGAGACGATCATATCATCCGACCGCGCCGCGAAGTGAAAGCGCCCCTCGGCGTCCTGCCAGAAGCTGTCGCCCGTCAGGTTCCAGCCACCCTTCACGTAGTTGCCCTGCCGCGCATCATCCATATACCGGCAGCCGGTTGGCCCACGCACTGCCAAACGGCCCACCTCGCCGCGCGGCACCTCTACCATATCTTCGCCCACGACCTTCGCCTGATATCCGCCCACCGGACGCCCGGTGCAGCCGGGTGAGTGGTCGTCAAACCGGTTGCTGATGAAGATATGCAGCATCTCGGTCGCCCCGATCCCGTCCAGCATCGGCTTTCCGGTCCGCTCCATCCACTCCTGATAAACCGGGGCGGGCAGGGTTTCCCCGGCACTCACCGCCGCGCGCAGCGAGGATAAATCCGCCCCCGCCTCCATCGCCTTCAGCATCGCCCGATAAGCCGTTGGCGCGGTAAAACACACCGTGGCTTTATGGTCCTGAATGAGGGAAATCATGTTGGCGGGCGAGGCCTGTTCCAGCAATGCCGCCGCAGCCCCGAACCGCAACGGAAAGATCGCCAGCCCGCCCAACCCGAAGGTAAACGCCAAGGGAGGCGAACCTACGAAAATATCCTCTGGCGTCACCGCCAGAACTTCTTTCGCATAGCCATCTGCGATGATCAGCAAGTCACGGTGGAAATGCATGGTGGCCTTGGGTTCGCCCGTGGTGCCAGAGGTAAAGCCCAGCAAAGCCACATCATCCCGCCCGGTCTGCACAGCGGCAAACCGCACCGGCTTTGACAGGGCAATCCGGTCAAGTTCGGCGTCATGGTTGGCCGTGCCGTCAAATCCGATCACTGTTTTGAGAAAGCCTGAGGTTTTGGCGCATGCAACCAGTTCCTCCATCAGGCGGGTGTCGCACAAGGCGTGGCTGACCTCGGCCTTGTCGACAATCGCCGTCAACTCACCGGCCCGCAACATCGGCATGGTATTGACCACAACCGCCCCCGCCTTGGTCGCAGCCAGCCAGCAGGCCACCATGGCGGGATTGTTGGCCGACCTTATCAACACCCGGTTGCCGGGCTTCACGCTATAGGATTCAACCAACGCATGCGCGATCCGGTTCGACCAATCGGTAAGCTCCTTGTAGGTCCGCTGCCGCCCATTGCCGATCAGCGCCACATGGTCGCCAAAACCACGCTCCACCATGCGGTCGCACAGTTCGACGCCGACATTCAGCCAGTCTGGGTAGTGAAAGGTCGGCACAATCTCTGGCCACAAGTCCGCCGCAGGCAGCCTGTCGCGGGTGAATGTATCCAAATGCCCGGTTGGTCCCAACATGAAAAGCCCCCTATGCCCGAAACGTCATTCTGGTATCACCGCCGTCGCCTCGATCTCCACCTTGGCGCGGTCTTCCACCAAGGCCACCACCTGCACCAAGGCCATCGCCGGATAGTGCCGGCCAATGGTGTCACGGTAAGCCCGGCCGATGTCTTTCAGACTGCCAAGGTATTCGTTTTTGTCGGTCACATACCACGTCAACCGGACCAGATGGTCTGGCGTGGCACCAGCACAGGCCAGCACTTCAACGATCGACCGCAACGCCTGCGCCACCTGTCCGGCAAAGTCGTCCGTCTCCCACTCCTGCGCCGCATTCCAGCCGATGATCCCCCCGGTGAACACCATCCGCCCCCGCGCCGCGACACCGTTGGAATAGCCAACCGCCGCCTTCCACGCTTTGGGATGCAAAAACTCATGCGGGCTCATGTGGCCTCCTTTGGCAGGATGCTGCGGGCGATCACCATGCGCTGCACGTCGCTTGCGCCCTCATATATCCGCAACGCCCGGATTTCGCGGTACAATCGCTCCACAACGGATCCGCTGCGGACGCCGTCACCGCCGTGCAACTGCACCGCCATGTCGATCACGCGCTGCGCCGCCTCGGTCGCGTATAACTTGGCCATCGCCGCCTCTCGCGTGATCCTTGCCGCACCTTGATCCTTGGCCCAGGCCGCCCGATACACCAGCAATGCCGCCGCATCGACCTCCAGCGCCATATCGGCCAGATGGCCTTGCACCATCTGCAACTCTGCCAAAGCCTGCCCCTGGATGCGTCTGGTGGTCACCCGCGCCAGACTTTCCGCCAACGCCCGCCGCGCAAATCCCAAAGCAGCCGCCCCAACGGTGGACCGGAACACATCCAGCACCGACATCGCAATCTTGAAGCCATCCCCGGCGCGGCCAATCAGCGCGCTTTCCGGCAGCATCACATCCTCCAACCGCAAGGTCGCCAAAGGGTGCGGCGCAATCACCTCCAACCGCTCCACGACCGACAATCCATCCACATCGGCAGGCATCAGAAAAGCCGACAAGCCCTTGGCACCTGCAGCCTCTCCGGTCCGAGCGAAGATCACATAAATATCGGCAATCCCACCGTTGGAGATCCAGGTCTTTTCCCCCTCCAAAAGCCAGCCACCCTGCACCCGCGTGGCAGAGGTTTTCGTAGCCGCCACGTCAGAGCCTGACCCCGGTTCAGTCAATGCAAAACCGGCAATAGCGTGGCCCGCGCGCGTCTTGTCCAGCCACAACCGCTGCTCAGGCGTGCCGAACAGCGACACCGCCCCCATCCCCAAACCTTGCATGGCAAAGGCAAAATCCGCCAAACCGTCATGCCGTGCCAAAGTCTCGCGGATCAGGCACAGGCTGCGCACGTCCAAAGCGCCGCCCGAATGCTGCAACCACCCGGCCTTGCCCAAAGCGGCCACCAGCCCCCCGCACGCTGCATCCACATCGCCATGACCCACCGGCAAATTGACAACACACCATGCCTCCAACGCCGCGGCCAACGCGTTGTGCTTCGGTTCAAAGAAAGGCCAGTCCAGAAAACTTCGATCCATGTTCATCCCCAGAATTTTCGCAGAAAATTCGTCAGTTCCCGGCAAAAACCGGCTTTTCCTTTGCCGCAAACGCAAGATAGGCCCGCTCGAAATCCTTGGTCTGCATGCAGATCGCCTGGGCCTGCGCCTCGGCCTCAATCGCCTGCTCCAGCCCCATCGCCCATTCATGCGCCAGTTGCGCCTTGGTCACCGAATGCGCAAAGGTCGGCCCCGAGGCCAGCCGCTCGGCCAAAACCAGCGCCTCCGCCTCAATCACCGTACCGCCGTGCAACGCGTTCCAAAACCCCCAGCGTTCGCCTTCCGCAGCACTCATTGTCCGCCCGGTGTACAGCAATTCCGCCGCGCGCCCGTGCCCGATGATACGCGGCAGCATCGCACAGGCCCCCATATCACAGCCCGCCAGACCGACCCGCGTGAACAAAAACCCGCACTTCGCTTCCGGTGTCGCCAGCCGCAAGTCAGAGGCCATCGCAAGGATTGCCCCCGCCCCGACGCAAACCCCTTCCACCGCCGCGATGATCGGTTTTCCGCACAAGATCATCGCTTTGACAAGATCGCCAGTCATCCGGGTGAACGCCAGCAACTCCTTGGCGGGCTTGCCGATCAGCGGCCCGATAATCTCGTGCACATCGCCACCAGAGCAGAAATTCCCACCGTTGGAGGCGAAAATCACCACATCCACGTCATCCGCAAACGCCAGATCGCGGAACAGGTTCCGCAATTCGGCGTAGCTTGCAAAGGTCAGCGGATTCTTCCGTTCTGGCCGATTGAGCCGCAGGGTAGCGATGCGCCCCGACACCTCCCACAGAAAATGCTGCGGCTTGAACCCTGTCAGTTTCATTTCGCCATCCTTTTCAAAATCTCGGTCAACCCGTCCAGATCGGCCTCCGACATCCCGCCAAACACCCGGCCAACCTCCACCTCGTGCTGCGCCGCGAGCTTTTCGAACTGACGCAACCCGTCCTCGGTCAAAGCCACGAACACCGTGCGACGATCCACATCCGAAGGGGTGCGCCGCACCAGACCGTCCTTTTCCAGCCGGTCCACCACCGTCGTCGCATTGCCGTTTGACACCAGAAGCATCCGCGACAGCTCGCTCATCGTGACACCCTCGCGCCGCCGATACAGCGCTGCCATCACGTCAAAACGCGGCAGGGTGGTCTCGTGCTTGACGCGCAGAAATTCGCGCATTTCGGATTCCGCCGCACGGGTCACCCCCAACAACCTGATCCACATCTTCAGGCGGCGTTTGGAAAGCGGGTCGCTCACACTTCGCCCCCCGCAATCACGATGGTTTGCCCGTTGACCCCCTCTGACCCCGGACCACAAAGATACAAAGCCGCCGCTGTCACCTCCGACGGTTGAAAGAGCCGGCCCTGCGGGTTCAACGCCTCCAATGCTGCCCTGGCCTCTTCCGCCGAACGCCCGGTTTTTTCGCTGATCACCCGGATGGTTTGCGCCGTCATGTCAGTGTCCAGAAACCCCGGACAAATCGCATTGACCGTCACCTGACTGCGCGCCACTTCCAAAGCCAGGGACCGCACCATCCCGATGACCCCGTGCTTGGCTGCTGCATAGGGTGCCACCTTCGCGTAGCCCTTGATCCCGGCAGTCGAGGCCACTGCAATCAGCCGCCCCCAGCCTTTCATCTGCCGCAACCCTTCGCGGAAGGTCAGAAAAACTCCGGTAAGGTTGACTGCCAGCATCGCGTCCCATTGCGCCAGTTCGGTCCGGACGAGGGGGGCCGAATCCGCTAGGCCCGCGTTGGCGATCACCACATCCAAAGCACCCGCCTTGGCAAACATTTCTGTTACAGAACGTTCGTTCGTAACGTCACACAACAGTACCCTGATGCCCCTATGACGCGCAGCAACCGCAGCCAAAGCCGCCGCCCGCCGCCCGCAAATCACCACGTCGGCTCCGGCATTGGCAAACCCCAAAGCCAGATCGGCCCCGGCACCAGAGCCACCGCCCGTCACCAGAACACGCTTGCCCTTCATGCTCGCAACACCTCCGCCGCTTTGCCAAGCAACCGCAGGGCCTGATCGCGTCCGGCCAGATAGGGCAGCGGCCAACCCGCCGCGTCGCCCGCTTTCACCGCCTGATGCAGCGTCCAATAGGGGTCGGCCAGATGGGTCCGCGCCAGACAGACCAGATCGGCCCGCCCGGCCAGCAAGATCTGATTGACCTGCTCGGCCTCGGTGATATTGCCCACGGCCATCGTGGCCAGACCTGCCTCATTCCTGATCCGGTCCGAGAAGGGGGTCTGGAACATCCGCCCATAAACCGGCGCGGCGTCGATCGAGGTTTGGCCAGCGCTGACGTCGATGATATCCGCCCCGGCACCGGCAAACATCGCTGCAATCTCAACGGCTTCCGAAGGAGTAACCCCATCATCGCCCATCCAGTCGCTGGCAGAAATTCTGACCGACATCGGCTTTGATCCCGGCCATTCCGCCCGCATCGCCGCAAACACCTCCAGTGGATACCGCATCCGGTTTTCCAAGCTTCCGCCGTACTCATCAGTCCGCACATTGGACAGCGGACTGATGAAACTGGAGATCAGATAGCCATGAGCCGCGTGCAGTTCGATCATGTCAAAGCCGCACTTCGCGGCCATCTCTGTCGCCTTGATGAATTGCATCAGAACCTTGTCCATATCGGCGCGGTCCATCGCCTTGGGCACCTGATTGGCAGGCCCCCAGGCAAGGGCAGAGGCGCTCATCACCGGCCAGTTTCCGTGAGGCAAAGGCGCATCGCCTTCTTCCCAACCGACCTGCGTAGACCCCTTCCGCCCGGAGTGCCCGATCTGGCAGCAGATCTTGGCCGTCGTCTCCGCATGGACAAAATCAACCAACCGTTTCCAGCCCGCCTCTTGCTTGGACGTGTAAAGCCCCGGACAGCCCGGCGTGATCCTGCCCTGCGCCGAAACGCAGGTCATTTCGGTGTAAACAAGGCCAGCTCCGCCCTTCGCACGCTCCGCATAGTGGATGAAATGCCAGTCCCCCGGCACCCCATCGACGGCCTTGTACTGCGCCATCGGTGACACCACGATCCGGTTTTGCAGCGCCATATCCCGCAAACGGAACGGCGCGAACATCGGCAGCCGACCGGGCTGACCCCCGGCTTGTGCCTGAAACCAATCTTCCGCTTCGCGCAGCCACCCCGGGTCACGCGCCCGCAAATTCTCGTGGGAAATCCGCTGGCTACGGGTCAACAGGGAGTAGGCGAACTGCAACGGCGGCATGTCCAGATAGCGTTCGACCTCCTCAAACCACTCCAGACTGTTGCGCGCTGCCGACTGTAGCCGCAGCACCTCCACCCGCCGCTCCTCCTGATACCGCTGAAAAGCGCCGAGCATTGTGGGTTCCGAATGCAGATACTCCGCCAAGGCAATCGCGCTGTCAAATGCCAGTCGCGACCCCGAGCCGATCGAGAAATGCCCGGTCGCAGCCGCATCGCCCATCAGCACGACATTTTCGTGATACCACTGTTTGCAGATCACCCGCGGAAACTGCATCCAGACCGCAGAGCCGCGCAAATGCGCCGCATTCGACATTAATGAATGACCATTCAGGTGTTTACGGAATATTTGTTCGCAAACGGCAACCGTCTCCTCCTTCGACATGGCGTCAAAGCCCCAGCGATCCCAGGTCTCCGGCAAACACTCCACGATAAACGTCGCGGTGTCCTTGTCGAACTGGTAAACATGCGCCCAGACCCAGCCGTGCTTTGTCTTTTCAAAAATAAAGGTGAAGGCATCATCAAACTTGGCATGGGTGCCCAGCCAGACGAACTTGCACTTGCGCACATCAATGTCGGGCTGAAAAACCTGCGCAAATTCCTGCCGCACAACCGAGTTGATCCCGTCGGTCGCCACCACCAGATCGTATTCGGCACGGTAGTCTTCAGCCGTCCGGAACACCGTTTCAAATTGCAGATCGACGCCCAACTCCCGCGCCCGCGCCTGCAAGATCACCAGCAACGCCTTACGCCCGATGCCGGCAAAACCGTGGCCCCCCGAAACTGTCCGTGCGCCGCCATGAACCACGGCAATGTCGTCCCAATAGGCGAAGTTCGACCGGATCACGCCGGTGGAAACCGGATCGTTCTTTTGCATCCGGCTCAGCGCGTCATCCGACAGAACCACCCCCCAGCCGAAGGTGTCATTCGCTTTGTTACGCTCCAACACCGTCACCTGATGCGCGGGGTCGCGCAATTTCATCGAGATGGCAAAGTACAAGCCAGCCGGGCCGCCGCCAAGACACAGAACCTTCATGGCCGTTCCTTTCCGAAAAGTGATGGCAAAGCCTATCAAGGCGGGAAAATATTTCAAGCTCAAAACATTCGGGCTTGCAGTTTTCGCGCGGCAAGCCAGAATGTCGCCATGCTGATCATTGACACATATGCGGGCTATACGCGCCTGACCCTCAACCGGCCAGAGGCGCGCAATGCGCTGAACACGGCACTTCTGGCCCAGTTGGCAGAGGCCTTGACCGTTCTGGCCACCGACAAAACCTGCCGGGCGGTTGTGCTGACCGGCGCCGGTGGCCATTTCGCGGCTGGTGCCGACATCGGCGAAATTGAACACAAAACCACCGCCGAAGGGGCCAACGATCCACGCAAAGCCATTTGGGCCGGCATCCGCGCCTTTCCCAAACCGATGATTGCCGCGATTGACGGGGTCGCGGTCGGTGGCGGGCTGGAACTTGCGATGATGGCCGACCTGATCGTCCTGGGCCCCACCGCGCGTCTGGGTTTGCCGGAAACCAACCTTGGCCTGATCCCCGGTGCGGGGGGTGGTCAGCGTCTGATGGCCCTGATTGGTCGCGCCCGCGCCACCCGCATGGTCCTGACCGGAGAGGTCATCGACGCCGCCACCGCCCATGCCTGGGGTTTGGCGGCCTACCTGTCCAGCGGCCCTGCCCTGCCAGAGGCTGAGGCGCTGGCCACCCGCATCGCTGCCCGCGCGCCGCTTGCGCTGATGGCCGCCAAGACCGCTTTGACCGCCGCCGAATCCGCCTTGGCCTTTGCCACCGAACGCGCGGGTTTTGAGGCTTTGCTTGATACTGCCGACAAGGCGGAGGGTTTGCGTGCCCTACGTGAAAAACGTCAGCCGCAGTTCCGGGGGGAATGATGATCATCGGGGTAGTGGGCCTTGGCACCATGGGCCTTGGCATAGCGCAAGTCTTTGCGGCGGCTGGCTTTCAAGTCATGGCGACCGACGCCATCGAACCGGCACGCACTTCCGCCCCTTTGCGTTTGCGCGCGGCCCTGGAGCCACGCGTGGCAAAGGGAGCCATGACGGCTGAAACGATGGAGGCGACACTTGCCAACCTCCACATTGTCGATGGCCTTGAGGCGATGTCGAATGCACATTTGGTAATCGAGGCGATCCTTGAAACCCTTCCTGCCAAGCAATCGCTTTTCGCCGCTCTTGAGGCGATCCTGTCGCCCGAAGCGGTGCTGGCGACCAACACGTCATCTCTTTCGGTCACTTCCATTGCCCAAGGATTGACGCATCCCGAACGTTTGTTAGGCATGCACTTCTTCAACCCCGCTCCGGTGATGAAACTGGTCGAAATCGTGGCCCATCCCGGCACATCTGACGTTGCATTGAACCTTGCCCGTCGCCTGTCGGAGGACGCTGGCAAGACGGTCATCCAATGTCCGGACCGCCCCGGCTTCATCGTCAACCGCTGCGCCCGGCCGTTCTACGGCGAGGCTATGGCGATGTTGGAAGAAGGCCGCAGCGCGGTCGAGATTGACGCCGCCATGCTTGACGCCGGCTACAAGATCGGACCCTTCTCGCTCATCGACCTGATCGGCGCTGACATCAACCTTGCCGCAACCGAGGGGATTCAAGCGGGTTTGCAGCACCCGCGCTACCACATTTTTGGCGCTTTGAAATCGCAGGTTGCGGCGGGTCGGCTGGGTCGCAAGTCTGGCCAGGGGTTTGTATTTCCCGCTGTCGTCACCCCACAGCCCAATCGTGAAATAGTCACCCGCATTGAAGCCAGCCTTGCCAACGAGGCCGCGTGGCTGCTGTCTGAAGGTGGCACCACAAGAGCGGATATTGATCAGGCCCTGAAACTGGGTCTCAATTTTCCACGCGGTCCGTTCGAGAGTTTTGCGGCCCAATCCCCGGACACGTTGCAAAGAAACTTGGCTGATTTGGAGGTGAAAGCACCACCCCACCTGAAAACCCGCTATCTTTCCCCGCCGGGCTGATACGCAGAGTCAGCGTCAGACCCGCACCCGTTTCAAGTTGATGCCCGTTTCAGGTAAATGCCCGTTTCAGGTAAACGAACGAATGGTCGTAATGGCTCCGTCCAAGGCTTTGCCCTCTTCATCCTTCAAGGCAGCGTCCCGCAAACGGCGCACCCATTCTGCTGCGTCGTCCCGCCCGGCAACCCGTTTCGCAGCCGTCAAGACGCGGTCAAACTTCGACAACCCACGCGCGTGCGTGTCCGAATAGCCCTTCACCAGTCGCTGACATTTCACCACCTCCACGGCGAGATCATACTGCGGCAAATAGGCCAGCGCGGTGCTCATCCAAGCCTCCAAATGTGCCACCTCCTGCAGGTGACGCACGGTGCGCGGCCGCCAGAACTTCAGCCCACCCAGCACATACAGCGTTGCGAAAGCCAGCAGCCCGTCTGTGCGCAGCCGTCGCCCCTTGCCAAACCACCGCTCCAGCCGCGCCATCCACACCGGATTGTCCTGCACCTTTTGGCCCAGACCGGCGGGAAACATGCCAACGATCTCTTCCGCCCTTGGATGCATGAACTCTGTCAGGTGCATAAGGTTGCCCTCTGCCAACCCCATCTCCTTGGCGATCCGCAGCGCTCGGGGGCCACGGGTTTTCAAATCAGCCACCCGGATCACGTCATCGTAGCACATCGCATTGGCGATATACTTCGCCGCCTGAACCGACAGCGCGAACCCCCGCGATGCGTCATCCCGCCCAAGCACGTCCTGCACCCGCGCCAGATAGGCGGCACCATAGGCAAGATCCTGAAACTCCACCACCTTCTTCAGCCCCAGCAGTGCCATCTCTGCCACCGGAGCGGGCAAAGTCCCGGCAAGATCACGCAAGCGGTGCCACTCGACAACCATCCGAACCGGGCCCTTGACCATCATTGGTCCAGACTTCACCGAAGCGGGTTTCGCTGCAACGGCCTTAGCCTCAACCGTCCCCGATGCTGCATCAAACGACGCGGCAAACGCCCGCAGCGAGCCTGCAATACCCTTGCCGCCCCTGGCAATCGCCGCTTCAAACGCTGCCTTTGGGAACGGCAGCGCTCCCGATCCCGCCAGCGCCCCGAACAGCGAGGCCGAGATGACTGAGCCGTTCGCGACCGCCAAAGCCTCAAAATCTGCCGCGATGAAGCGTTTTGCAAGCAGTCCCGCCGCCGCCATCACCTCGTCACTGTTGGCAATCCCGTTACCCGGTTCCATCTTTTCCGACACCGCCAGCGCCCGGTGGGTCGAGGCGATCAGCGTGGTTCGCTCTGTCACAAAGCCGCGGATCATCGCCCGCCCCGCTTCCATCATCTCCGCAGCGATCATGATGTCGACATCGCCCGCCGCTGGCATCAGCGAAAAGATCGGCACGCCGTCAGACGCTGGTGCCATTTCAAGATAATAGACAGTGGCGCCCGTGCGTTGCGAGACGCCCGCCACCGAAGTCGCTTGGGCAGCATAGCCGCAAGCCCGGGCCACATCCTCGATCCAGCCGGTCAGAACGCCGCCGCCCTGACCGCCGACTGCCAGCACCGCCAGCTTGATGACCTGCGACAGTTTGGGGTCCATCGGCTGGGCCATGTCCTTCATGCTGCACCCTCAAACACCAGCCGCCGCCTGTCGCGCCGGGCTTGCAACCAGCCAATCACCCGAGCCCGGAACGCCGCAAACCGCACTTCGAAGGGTGAAGGGTTGTGCACCACATCCGCCCGGTAAAAGCTGGGGCACAGCACCGCCGCATCCGCGACCTCACCGCAATTGCCACAGCCGACACAACTTTGGTCGATCGTGGCCACCGGATCATCGCGCAGCGGGTCGTCCAGCACCTTCAGCCCCAGTGAGGGACAGCCCGACAGCCGCATGCAGGCGTGATCCCCAGTGCAAATCTCCTCGTCCACCCCAAACCGGGGCGCTTCAACCCGACGCCCTTCTTTGATCGCCGCCGCTGCCAGCGGTTTTTCGCGCCGCTGCTTGTTCAGCATACATTCGGATGAGGCGACAATCACCTTCGGCCCCGGAGTTTTGGTCGTCAGCGCCTCCAGCAGCACATCGCGCATATGGCCGACATCATAGGTCCGGTCGACCTGCCGCACCCAATCAATTCCGATGCCTTTCAATGCCTTGGAAATCGGATGCTTGGTCGCCTTGGTGGCATTGTCGGCGCGGGATGACATCACATCCTGCCCCCCGGTCGCCGCCGAATAGTAATTGTCGACGATCACCGCCACCGAGTCCGACTTGTTGAACGCCATGTTGCCAAAGCTGGACGAAAGCCCGTTGTGCCAGAACCCGCCATCCCCGATGATCGAAATCGACCGCCTCTCCCCGCCACCGTCAAACGCCGCATTGGCCGCAGGCCCAAGGCCGTACCCCATCGTCGCCCCGCCAATCTCAAACGGTGGCAAAGACCCAAACAGATGGCAGCCGATATCGGCGGAAATCTGCAACTTGCCGGTCTGCTTTTGCACCAGCTTCATCGCCGCAAAAATCGGCCGTTCCGGACAGCCCGTGCAAAAACCCGGTGGCCGGATCGGCACGGTTTTTGACAGATCCGGCACTTTGGGGCGGTCCTGATTGGGCGCGCGCACCATCGCGGGTAGCATATCGGGTGCCGCCTGCCGCAGGAATGCCGTCAACCCGTCAAGCATGACCTGCCCGGTATATTCCCCCGCCATCGGCAAGATGCCCTTGCCGTGCAGCTTTACCGTAGAGCCTGCCCGGTACAGATAGGTCGTCAATTGCTGTTCAATGAACTCTGGCTGACCCTCTTCAACCACCAGGATCGCCTCTTTGCCCGCACAAAAGGCCAGAAACTCACTCGACACCAATGGATAGGTCACGTTCAGCACATACAACGGCACGCTAGATGCCCCGTAAATATCCGCCAATCCCAGCCGTTGCAGCGCCCGGATCACCCCGTTGTACATGCCGCCCTGAATGACCAACCCGACCGGAGCCTGCTTTGGCCCGAAAACCTCATTCAACTTGCGCTCGACAATGAACTTTTCGGCGGCAGGCCAGCGGTTCTTGATCTTGTCCTGTTCGTGCACATAGGACATCGGCGGCAACACAACGCGTGCGAAATCCGATTGCGGGGCTGACAGCGCGTCCTTGACTGACAGCTTGGGCCGCACATTGTCTTTGGTCGCAAAGCTGCCCGTGACATGGCACGACCTGATCCGCACCATCAGCATCACCGGGCTGTTTGACGCCTCTGACAGTTCAAAGCCATCCGCCACCGCCTTGGTAATGCTGGTCAAATTCGGTCGCGGGTCCAGCAGCCAGAACTGCGACTTCATCGCAAAAGCATGCGACCGCTCTTGCATGATCGAAGAGCCTTCGCCGTAATCCTCGCCCAGAATGATCAGCGCCCCGCCATTCACCCCGGATGAGGACAGGTTCGCCAAAGCGTCCGAGGCGACGTTGACACCGACCGGCCCCTTGAACGTCACCGCCCCGCGAATGGGGTAATGGACAGAGGCCGCCAGCATCGCCGCTGCCGCCGCCTCATTCGCGTT
>JBBRLL010000014.1:0-88325 GCA_038231395.1 Rhodobacterales bacterium | reverse complement strand
TTCGCGACCAAGGCAGTGCGGCGCGATGGTTGCCCATTGGGTGTCAGTCAGAACGGTGCGGATCAAGGTTGCCTCCCATGTTGGCAACCTTGAATCAGTCAGCAGGTGATTTGGGAATCCTCAAACGTCAACAGACCCTAATGAAACTATTGCAAAATATTGGCGACAGTTCAGTATCGGTACAATGAACAAACGGATCGCCCTTTGCCTTTTCGGCCTTCTCGCGACCGCCGCACATGCCGGGGATCTTTGCCCGCTTGTGCTGGATCTGAACCAGTTCGTGGCGGCAGAAACCGGGTATGTCACGCCGCCCTGCCCGATCATCGGCTTTGGTGCCCTGCCCGCCGCGCAAACTCTGCGGTCGCAGGCGGGTGCCTTTATGCCCGAAACGGGGGGGATTGAACTCGCCCCCGACCTGGACCTGACGACCTACTACGGCAAAAGCTATCTGCTGCACGAACTGGTCCATGCCGCCCAATATGCCAATTGCGCGCAAAACCATGTGGCCTGCGTCGCCGCTTTGGAGGCGGAGGCTTACGGCGTGCAAGCCCGCTATCTCATGCAGGTCGGCGACAGGGAGGATGCCCTTGCGCTTTTCCTGCTTGGCACCGAACTGGGCCAGTGCGGCGGCTTCGAAAACTAGAAGTGGATCGCGCGGCCATACGCGTCCAGCACCGATTCGTGCATCATTTCTGACAGAGTGGGATGCGGGAAAACCGTGTTCATCAGGTCTTCTTCGGTCGTCTCCAGCTGGCGGCCGATCACATAGCCCTGGATCAGCTCTGTCACCTCGGCCCCAATCATGTGCGCGCCCAAAAGCTCACCGGTTTTGGCGTCAAAGATGGTTTTGATCATGCCCTCGGACTCGCCCAACGCAATCGCCTTGCCATTGCCGATGAAGGGAAAATGACCGACTTTAATCGTGTGGCCCGCGTCTTTGGCCTTCTGTTCGGTCATGCCGACCGAGGCCACCTGAGGATAGCAATAGGTGCAGCCCGCGATGGAACCGGGTTTGATCGGATGCGGATGGCCCCCTGCGATCAACTCGGCCACCATGACGCCTTCATGAGAGGCTTTGTGAGCCAGCCACGGTGCCCCGGCGATATCTCCAATCGCATAAAGGCCGGCAACCCCGGTGCGGCAGAATTCATCGGTCACCACATGGGTGCGGTCGATCTTGACGCCCAAAGCCTCCAGCCCAAGGTTTTCGATATTGCCGACGATACCCACCGCCGAAATCACCGTGTCAAAGTCCTGCGTCACGGTGCCGGAAGCCGATTCCAGATGCGCCACGACTTTGCCGGGCGACCGGTCCAGCTTTTTGACGGTGGTTTTCTCAAGGATCTTCATGCCCTGCTTGACGAAAGCTTTCTTGGCAAAAGCTGAAATTTCGGCATCTTCGACCGGAAGCACACGGTCCATCACTTCGACCACGGTGGTGTCCGCACCCAAAGTATTGAAGAAGCTGGCAAATTCGATACCAATTGCACCAGAGCCTATCACCAGCAGCCGCTTGGGCATCCGCTTGGTCTGCAAAGCATGGCGATAGGTCCAGACCAGATCGCCGTCAGCCTCCAGCCCCGGCAACTCGCGCGCCCGCGCGCCGGTGGCAAGGATGATGGCTTTGGCGGTCAATTCCTCGACGCCTTTGTCGGTTTTGACCGAGACGACGCCCGCCTTGGGCAAGGTCGCCACCCCCATGAAAACCGTGATCTTGTTCTTTTTCATCAGATGACCGATGCCGCCCGAAAGCTGCTTGGCCACACCCCGGCTGCGCGCGACGACAGCGTTCAGATCAAAGTCAACCCCGGTCACCGAAAGTCCGAATTCCTTGGCGCGGTGCATCAGATGGAAAACTTCGGCCGAGCGGAGCAGCGCCTTGGTCGGGATGCAACCCCAGTTGAGGCAAATCCCGCCCAGGCTTTCCCGTTCCACGATCGCGACCTTCTGGCCAAGCTGTGCGGCGCGGATCGCCGCGACATAACCGCCGGGACCGGCACCGATCACCACCACGTCAAACGTCTGAGCAGCCATCTTTTCCTCCTCCCAAGCGCAATCAGGCCGGTGTTTCGCAACTGCATTGGATGCGCGCCGGCCAAAGTCTAAAGTCGTTCACCCTTAAACTATCAGCAAAAGTCCAGCAACACTGGACTCGCCGTGGCCCTATGCGCCCGCTGCATGACGGGCTTGAAGCGCTTTGACAACGGAACCGTAGCCGCCTTCGGCAAGAAACGCCACTTCCTCGGGCGTGGACACCCGGCCCAAAGGGGTGTTGCGCGACGGAAAACGGCCAAACCGGGCGATGATCTCCTGATGGGCACGGGCATGCAGGGCCATGTCGGGGTCAGAGGTCATGCGTTGGGTCATCAACTGCACACTCAGAGCTTGATCCAAGGCGTTTTCGGAGTGTTCAAAGGGCATGTAGAAGAACTGACGCTCCGGCTCCGGCGCATCCATGTCCCAACCCTTGTCCAGCGCTGTGCGCGCAGCTGCGAGGGCGCGTGGATCAGTGGCGAAACTTTCGGCCTGACCGCGGTGGATGTTGCGTGGCAATTGGTCGGTCAGGATCAGAAAAGCAAGGGTGGCCACAGCGCCGTCAACCCAGTGATCCAGCCCGCCCTCACGCGCGGCGCGCCACAGGTCGGCAAAACCGTCGCGGCATATGGCGTCCAGATCGTCGCCACCGGCATACCATCCCTTTGGCCCGACAGAGCCAAGCCAGAAGTCCAGAACCTCAACCGGATCATCCATCCACGTCCCCTTTTGCCCAAGCCTGACAGGTTCGCCGTGTCAGAGCAATCTGCCGCCGCACTGCGCGACCGCAATCTGATGTCGCCATGCGCCAGCGCAGTCCGCTTCCGCAATCATCCCGCACTGGATAGGCTCGCATCTTCCCGGGCAGGGGCGACACTCCTTCACCCCAAACGGCACCGATCAACCCGCACGGCTGCGCCTTGGGTCGTCCATCACCGCGCCCACCGCCAACGAGGATGCGTTCGGCGACAGGCCCGTATAACCGCCATGACCCAACGGCGAAGCCCTTCGGCTGATCCGCCACGCCGCATAGCAGCCCAAGGCCATGAACAGCACCCCGAGGAACATGAAATACCCAGCCTTGCCCACCTGCCCCATCAGCCAGCCCGAAGCCAGCGGCCCGAAAATTGCGCCAAACCCGTTCAGAAAGATCAATCCGGCCGAAGCCCCCGCCATCTCTTCTTTCTCCAAATAGTCGTTGGTCAAGGCAATCAGTAACGAATACAAGGGGTTGATCATTCCGCCCAACAGCAATGCCACCAGAAGGATCAAGACGAATGGCATCTGAACGAGGGCTGCCACCGCCATCACCAGTGCGGCAAAGAACGACACACCCATGATCAGCTTGCGCCGGTCCATCCGGTCAGAAGCCCAGCCGATCGGATATTGCAGCACCAGACCGCCGATGTACAAGGCCGCCCCGAACGCCGCGATCTGCTTCAAGGTCAAGGCCGACATCGCCCCCCAGACCGAAGCCATCCCGAACATTCCCGCGTAAATTGCGCCCGTGAGCAGCATGCCCACGCAGCCCAAAGGTGAGGTTTGCCAAAGCTTGGCAAATCCCAACGGTTTGACATCATCAAACGTCGGCGCGGGGGTGTCGGCCAGCAAGATCGGCATGAAGGCCAGCGACACCAGAACCGAAGGAATGATGAACAGACCAAAGCCCAAAGGGTCGCCCAGGGCCAGCAAACCCTGGCTCGCGATGATCCCCAGCATCTGCACGATCATGTAGGCCGACAGCGCCTGGCCTCGCGTTTCGTTCGTCGCGGTGTTGTTCAGCCAGCTTTCGGCGGTGACATAGATGCCGGAGAAACAAAAGCCGATCAGCACCCGCATCAGGCTCCACGCCGTCCAGTCCAGCACCAGAGGACACAGGATCAGCACCGCCGACGTCATCGACCCAAGGGCCGAAAACACCCGGACATGGCCGACCCGCCGGATCATTGAGGGGGCAAGACGCGAGCCGCCAAGGAAGCCTACAAAGTACGATGACATCACGATGGACAACTGGAAGGTCGAGAAATGCTCCAACGCACCACGCACCCCCAAAAGCGTGCCCTGCACGCCGTTGCCAACCATCAAGAGCATGACCCCCAGCAGAAGCGGCCAGGAATGGGCGAGGACTTTCAGCATCAACGGCTCCTTCGGCGGCACACTAGCAGGGTGTTGGTTAACAAGGGGCGAAATTCCGACCCAAGGCAACGGTTCTGAGGCGGGCGGTTTGGCCAGCATATGGGACCCGGTTTAAGGTAGGATGGGCAATCTGCCCATGTCCGGGATCAACAAGGACGCATCGCCATAGCTGAAGAACCGGTAGCCCTCTGCGACCGCATGCGCATAGACGCGCCGCATCCGCTCTTGCCCCATCAACGCCGCCACCAGCATCAGAAGCGTCGATTTCGGCAGATGAAAGTTGGTCATCAGGGCATCGCAAACCCGGAACCTGTAACCGGGATAGATGAAAATATCGGTGGTGCCGCGCCAAGACCCGACTTTGCCCGAAACGGCCGCACTTTCGATCAGCCGCAACGCAGTGGTGCCAACCGGGATAATCCGTCCGCCCAAAGCCTTGGTTTCATTGATCTCTGCTGCCGCTGCCTCTGTCACTTCACCCCATTCGGCGTGCATCTTGTGGGTTGTCACATCCTCCACCTTCACCGGCAGAAAGGTGCCAGCGCCGACATGCAGCGTCACTTCGGTAAAGCGCACCCCTTTGGCCCGCAATGCCTCCAGCAGCCAGGGCTCGAAATGCAGGCTGGCGGTTGGAGCGGCCACCGCACCGGAATGGCGGGCGAACACCGTCTGATAATCCTCATGGTCCTGCGCATCGGCGGGGCGCAGGGCCGCGATATAGGGCGGCAGCGGCATCTGACCGACCTCTGCCAGGGCGGCGTCAAAGTCACCGCCGGTCAGGTTGAAGGCCAGCACCAGATCGGTTGCTGTCTTGGCCGTCACCGTGGCCGACAGCGCAGCCGAGAACCCGATCACTTCACCCAACTGCACTTTGCGCAGCGGTTTGGCCAAGGCACGCCAGCCCTGCGCCAAAGGTTCCAGCAGGGTGACTTCAACCTTGGCCACAGCTTCTCCGCGCTGCCTCGTGCCAAAGAGACGCGCCGGAATGACCTTGGTGTTGTTCAAGACCAGACGGTCGCCGGCGCGCAGCACATCCACCAGATCACGCACGCAAAGGTCGCGCAGATGCTCGGCCTCGCCCTGACCTTCCACCACCAAAAGCCGGGCAGCGCTGCGCGGTTTGGCGGGCCGTGTGGCAATCCGCCCATCTGGCAGATCAAAGTCGAAATCCGACAGCTTCATCCGCCGCCACCGGGTGCAACCGACTCCAAAGACGGTGCCGGGCCGCGGAACAGGTCGCGGAACATGCTGGGTGTCAGGATCGACAAGGGATTGACGGAGACATCCGGGGCCGCAGCGGTCCCTTTCAGCTTGTAGGCAAAGCCGAACAGCCCGTCGCCATTCTGCGTCAGAAGCGAGCCTATGCCGTTCAAGAGATAGATCGGCGAGACGACGCCGCGCATGTCCAATGTAGCGGTGTCAGAGTGGTACAGCCCCTCCAGCGACACCCCCATCGAGGCCCCGATCGCCGACCCCCGCTGCACATCAATCGCCGTCGGCGTTATGTGAAACAGCGCTTCGGCCTGTTCAAAGACGATACCATCGCCGCCAAGTTGCTCCAACAACCCAATGACAGAGATGGCCGACAACAGATCCGCCATGACCGAGCCATATTTGACCCGAAAATGCGTAATCGTGGCCGTGCCGTCATATTCGCCGGACCGGGCGCGCGGGATCAGGGTCAGATCCAAAGCCCCGCCGTGGGCCGAAGAGAACAAGCCCGCCGCCGCCATCGTTTGGCCCGCATCGGCGGATTGGACGCGGATTGCGGTGCCGTTTTTGGTTGGAACCGCCGTGCCGCTGACCGGAGCGGCCCCGTTGACCGATCCGGTGAAGGTGCCGTTGAACCCGCCCTTCAACGAGAAATCACCGCTGAACCCGGCAATCCTGATGCCTTCGGTCACCCGCAGCGCCTGCAGGGTGATGCTCAGCGGGCTGCCAGCGGTGGATCCGCCGCTGGCGTGACTTGCCGGGAATTTCCGCAGGTCAATCGTGCCTGAGGTGACGGCCAGACCCACCGGAACCCCCGTCCCGCGACCGGTAATCTTCACTCCGCCGTCCAGCCAACCGCCAAGCGTCACCTTGTCAAACCGCGCCACGTCCAATCCGCCATTGGCCCGCAGCGTGACCTTGCCCTGTGCGGCAAGCCCGGCGCCGGTCAAGGTGATACGGCTGATCTCGGGCACCGGGCCAAGGCGGACATCCGTCTCCAGCCGTCCCGCCGCCGTGGCCGCTTTGCGCCAGCCCAGATCGGCAATCGCCAGCGTCATCCCCGCAAGCCCCGATGTCAGATGCAACTGCCCCGACCCGCCCTTGGGCAGGGTCAGGATCACGTCGGCCGGGGCTTGCCCGCTGACCATACCCTGCGGCAGACCCAGGCCAAACTCTGACACGGCATCCTGCGACAAGGTGACTTGCCCGGTGATCTGGGCTGGCGGAGCGGCCGGCGCAAGCTCCGCCGCGATCACCACTCCTGGCGGCACCACATCCTGCATGGCGGCATCCTGCGGCGTTATACTCTGCGCAGGAAACTGTTGGGCAAAGGTCATGTCGAAAGGCACCTTGCCGATAAACCCCTTGCCCGAAATCGTCATCCCGGCCGTGGACCCGGCCACAGTCAGCAGCGGTGCCGTGATCTGGTGGCCCTTGACCAGCCCGTCAGAGGAAAAATCCGTCACCTCCGCCGCAGCTTTCAGCGTGATGTCCCACGGCATCACCCGACCGATCAAGGGAAGGCTGATATGCGCCGAAGCCTTGACCTGCCCCGTGCCCAGATCAACCGGCTGGCCCGACTTTTCCAGAAAGTGGAACGGCGGTTGATCCAGCAGCGACAGCGCGGCGGTCAGCGCCCCGGCCAACTTCAGATCAATCTGCGCCACTGCCGGATGCAAGGTGATGTCCGGCACGGCAAACACGCTGCCCGAAACGTCGATTCCCCCCCCCTGCGGCGGGGTCACCAGACCATGCGCCAGCACCTGCGTGTAGGATTTCCCCTGAATGGTCGCATAGCCGTCCGCGCCGGTCACCGGTGGCATCTTTTGCATAAAGATCAGATCGGCCTTGGTGAACGCATATGACAACTCGGTGCGCGGCTCGGCTCCCGGTGCCAATCGCACCGAAGCGCGCACATCGGTCAGGTCAGCGTTGCGGATGTTGCTGGCGACCCAGTTGCGCGTGCCGCTGACCAACCGCAATGGCCATAGCGCCAGAAGCTGATCGCGGGAAATCTGGTTCAGCGTCAGGTCAATCGCAGCCGACCAGCCTTCGGCGTCAGCCCCGATCTGACCGGACAGGTTCAGATGCTCGTCCCCTTCGGACAGCGACAATTGGCCGATATCAAGGCTGAACGGGTCAAGCTTCAGGCGCACATCGACCGCACCCTGATTGAAGCGGACCGGCGCTTCAAACAGCCCATCGGGGTCGACCGCCACATCCGAAAACGCGATCTGGCCCAGAAAAGCCTGTGGCCTGCGCCCGGACAAAGCGCCGGTCATGGTCTGGCCCGCCTCATCAACCATATAGGCCTGCCCTTTGGTGGTCAGGTGCAACGTGCGGCTTTGCACCGACAGATCGGTCAGCACGATCCGCCCTGCCGCAGAATCGTAGCCCAGACCCAAGGTCGCATGGTCAAAGGCAATCGGCGTGGCCTTGGGTGAGGGTTGCAAAGCCCCGGCGGCGATGTCCAGACGGCCCTCAAGGTCTTCGATCCCCTCGGTGTCGATCGTCGCCGCAATCCGGCCAGAGATGGGCGCATCCAGCACGCCTAGCCAGCTTAGCAAGGGGGTTTGTGCTGCCAGATCGCGCGCCGCCACCCGGTCAACCTGGGCAGAGATCCGCGCCTGCCCCGCGCCTTTGGCCGCTACTGCGGTAAAGGTCGCCTGCGCCGGGGCGCTGCCACCCGCCACCAAAGACAGGCTGAACTGCGCCGCCAACTCGGTATCCCGGTTTTCGATGGACAAACGGCCATCGCCCACCTCCCAGGTCCGGCCCGCGCGCAGGTCGGTCATCGACAGGCTCAACGCTTCGGCCTCGACCGAGTGCAGATGGGTCAGGGCAGGAAGCGCAAAGGCATGGTCAAAGGCTGCGAACAGGTCCGACAGGGTTTTGATCTTTGGCCCCTGCCCCGACGCCAGGGCCAGATCGATATGCCCGTCGCGGTCACGCCGGATCGCAATGCGCGCCCCTACCACGCGCAGGCTTTCGGCGCGCACCTGGCCTTGCAAAAGGCCCGAAGGATCAAGGTTCAGGTAAATCTCCGGCAGGGTCAGCAGGGTTTGCCCGCCGGGCTGCATCAGCCGCAAATCCTCCAGCACCAGATGGGGCACCCAGTCATCGCCCAGGGTGATCTCGATCCCGCCCACCGACAGCGCCCCATCGGGCAAGGCATTGGCCAGCGCGCGGTTCAGCCGCACCTCTACCTCGGCCACGACCCAGACCGGCAACTGGACCGGACGCCCGACGAATTCCAAAGCGACCGCAGCCAGTCCGAACAAAAGCATCAGCAGAACCAAACGCGCGCCAAAGCCCGAACGCCGCCTGAGGCGCGGACGCGGCGGCAGGGCGAAGGTCACCTCGGGCTGATGCGATACCATATCCTTGGGCTGCAGGATCAAAGGAGCAAGGCCTGCGCCGGCAGCATCATCCTTGGGCTGCAGGATCAAAGGGCCCAGGCCTGCGCCGGCAGCATCATCCTTGGGCTGCAGGATCAAAGGGCCAAGGCCTGCCCCGGCAGCCCCAGCCCGCCGGACACCGGGGCGCTTATCAGGGCGCGCGTCAGGACGCGCATCAGGGATCACCCCTGCGCCGCCTTTGCCCTGACCTGCCACGTCCATGCCCGCCTCGCCCAATCTTTATTTCAGCCGTTGCCTTTATCTTTGCCCGAAGGCAACCAGATCGCCAAGGATCGCCTGATCAAAAAGCAAGGAGCCGCCCATGACGACCCCCATCGAAGGTCAACCCGCCCCAGACTTCACCTTGCAACGCGATGGTGGCGGCAGCGTGACCCTGTCAGCCCTGCGCCCCGCACCGGTGGTCTTGTTCACCTACGGGGCCGACGGCACGCCAAGCTGCACCAACGAGGTGATGGACTTCAACAACCTTCTGCCAGACTTTGCCGCCGCAGGCGCGGTTGTTCTGGGGCTTTCCAAGGATTCCGTGGGAAAACACGACAAGTTCATTGCGAAAATGGGCATTGCACTGCCGCTTTTGTCTGACAAGGATGGTGGTGTGATGGAGGCATGGGGTGCGTTCGGCGAAAAGCTGTTTTTCGGCAAGCTGGTGCAGGGGGTCCTACGTTCCACCTTCCTGATTGACCCCGAAGGGCGGATTAGCAAAATCTGGAAGGTCGACAAGGTCAAAGGCCACGCGGCCGAGGTTCTGGCCTTTATGCAGAAATAGCTGGCCTCCGACAATTTTTCTGCGAAAAATTTGGGGATGCGCCCTGGAAAGCGTTGCAGCAAGGGAACCCTCATGACCCAGACACCGGCGACCCGAACCTTGGCGCAGATGGCGGACGAGGTGCTGCGGACCCCGAATGGGCGGGCCAAGGCAGCCCTTGGTCGCGCCCACGCCGCGCGGTGGTTTGCTGCCCGGGAGTTGGGTGCGCCCTTGGCCATCGGACGGGCTGAACCACCGCTGCAACCGGCGAGGCCTGACAAACCGGACCTTCTGTCGCCGCGCGACGTGCCGCGGCGCAGGCCCGGCAGCCCCTTGGGACGCATCGCCATGCTGCATGCTCTGGCGCATATCGAGTTGAATGCAGTCGA
Source organism: Rhodobacterales bacterium (assembly GCA_038231395.1). Lineage (GTDB taxonomy): Bacteria > Pseudomonadota > Alphaproteobacteria > Rhodobacterales > Rhodobacteraceae > Stagnihabitans. The sequence continues at coordinate 78,390 of JBBRLL010000014.1, read as the reverse complement.
CCTGCACTGGGATATGATCGCGCGCTTTGGCCATCTGCCGATGCCGCTGGGGTTTTATGACGACTGGGTGAAGGCCGCCGATGACGAGGCGAAACATTTCAACCTGATCTGCGATTGTCTGGAGGCTTTGGGAAGCTTTTACGGGGCGATGCCCGCCCATGCCGGGATGTGGCGCGCCGCCGAAGACACGGCGGAGGATTTTTTCGGGCGCCTCGCCGTGGTGCCCATGGTGCTGGAGGCGCGCGGTCTGGACGTGTCGCCCGGGATGATCGAACTGTTTGCCAAAGCGGGCGACGCGCAGGCTCTGGCGGCTTTGAAGGTGATCTATGCCGAAGAGGTGGCGCATGTCGCCTATGGCTCCAAATGGTTCAACTGGCTCTGTGGCCGCGACAATCTGGACCCCAAGGAACAGTTTCACGCGCTGGTGCGCCGCTATTTCCACGGTTTGCTGAAACCGCCCTTCAACGAGGAAAAGCGGGCCGAGGCCGGGATGCCGCCGGACTTTTACTGGCCGCTGACAGAGGATCTTGCCGACGACTTGCGTGAAGACGATGCGGAAGACGCGCCGTCTGGCACCGCTCAATCCGGCCCTTGACGGCGGAATACCGCAAAGTCCCGCCGCTTGGCCGGGCAAAGTGTTGAAACGTCACGTCCGGTTGGCTATCCAAGGCGACCGCAGGTCAGTTGCCTGTGCCGTGTTGCTTTTGCCGAGTTGCGTTTGTACCTGAACTCGCCAAAGACCGCGCCTTTGCCAAGCGAGCCTTCGCAACTGCCGGGCGGCCCTGAATAAACCGGAATGAACCCAAGTGCTGACACGGCTGGCCTATCGCATCAACCTTTGGCTGGAACCCTGGTTCCCTGAACAACGGGTGTTCCTGAAGTCTGATGCCACGACCCGGTTCATCCGCTTGCGGCCCCTGACGCAGGCGATCAGTGCCACGGTCGGGATCACGGCCTTTGGCTGGATGCTGTTCGCCACCACGATCCTCATGATGGATGTCCTGAACGCCGGATCGACCCGCCAACAGGTGCAGCGTCAGGCCACGCTGTTCGAACAGCGCATGAACACGCTGTCGGATGACCGCGACCTTCGGGTTGCAGAGGCTGCCAGCGCGCAACAACGTTTCAACCTTGCCTTGGGTCAGGTCTCGGCGATGCAGGAACGCCTGCTCGCCTCGGAGACCCGGCTGCGCGAGTTGGAAACCGGGATCGACGTGATCCAGAACACCCTGCGCCGCACGATCCGCGAAAGGGATACCGCGCGCGGTGAGGCCGATCAGGCCCGCGTGGCGCTGAACACCCAGGCCGGCGTCGCCCATACCGACTTGGGTCAGGCGCAGGAGATTGCAGCCACACTGGACATCATGGCCGGGGCGCTGTCCGACACCGCAAAAGACCGCGATGCGCAAGCGGCGGGCATCGCCGCCGAACAGGCGCGCACCGCCGCTGTGGCCAAGCAGAAAGCCCAGATGGAGGCGCGCAACGCCGTCATCTTCGCCAAGCTGGAAGACGCGCTGACGGTTTCTGTCCAACCTTTGGACAAGATGTTCCGCTCTGCCGGGCTGAACCCCGATGACCTGATTTCAGCGGTAAAGTCCGGCTATTCCGGTCAGGGTGGTCCGCTGTCGCCGATTTCCCTCTCTACCATGGGCCTGTCAGGCTCCCCGGATGAAACCCGCGCCAATGCCATTCTGCAAAGCCTTGATCAGTTGAACATGTACCGGATCGCCGCCTTCAAGGTGCCGCTTGGCTTTCCGCTGAAAACCAATTTCCGCTTCACGTCGGGGTTTGGCGTGCGGGGCGACCCGATCAACGGGGCAAACCACATGCACGAAGGTCAGGATCTGGCGGGCGACTATGGCGATCCGGTCTATGCCCCCGCCGACGGCACGGTCACATTTGCCGGTTGGGAAGGCGGCTATGGCCGTCTGATCAAGATCAGCCATGCCTTCGGAATAGAGACGCGTTACGGCCACTTGTCGCAGATCGAAGTGAATGTCGGTCAAAAGGTATCGCGTGGCGAAAAAATCGGTGATATGGGCAACTCAGGCCGGTCGACCGGCACTCACCTTCACTACGAGGTCCGTCTCAGCGGCACTGCCGTGAATCCGATGACCTTCATAAGGGCAGCGAAAGATGTTTTCTAAGAGCCGCATCAATGAACCCGGTCCCAAAGTGGGCGAGGGCGAAAAACCAAAGGCGCCGGAGGCCCCTGTGACGAAACCATCCATGGATTATACGCCCTCTGCCCCCCGGGGCAAATCGGGTCCCTCAATTCTGTCGGCCGATCTGACAGTTGTGGGCAATATGAAGACCACTGGCGACATTCAGGTCGAAGGCGTGGTTGAGGGCGATATTCGCGCCCATCTGCTGACCGTGGGCGAAAGTGCCACCATTCGGGGCGAGATTGTCGCCGATGACATCGTGGTCAACGGCCGGGTGATTGGCCGGGTCCGTGGGTTGAAGGTGCGGCTGACCTCGTCCGCGCGGGTTGAGGGTGACATCATCCACAAGACCATCGCCATCGAATCGGGCGCGCATTTCGAAGGCTCCGTCCAGCGGCAGGAAGACCCGCTTGCCAACAGCCGCACGGCTTTGCCGCCGCCAGTTGCAGGCAGTTCCGAAGGGGTCTGAGGGTTTCGACCTTGAAATTGCGGGCGTCGGGAAACCGGTGCCCGTTTTTGTTTGTTGAACTGCCAGAGGAATTGCCCCTGTTCTTTGGCCATCCCAACCACTGGCCCTTCCAATCTCAGGCCTTCCAATCTCCGGCTCTTCCAATCTCCGGCCCTTCCAATCTCCGGCTCTCCAAATCTATAGCCCTCCCAAATAGTTTCAGCGAAATATCTAGGGCCGCCCTGCCTTCCAGTATATCCATGGTGCAAAGCAAACCGGAGACGGGTGCGCCATGCTGCTGGATGACCTTTCGGCCCTGATGCTGCCCCACGGTGCCGTGCCTCAGCGCATGTTTGGCGGCACCGCTTTCATGTTGAATGGCAACCTCGCCATCGGCACTCACCAGAAAACCGGCCTGATCGTTCGTGTGGGTCCAGAGGCAGCACCGCAAGCCATTGTCATGGGTGCCCGCCAGATGGAAATGGGCGGACGTGTGATGAAAGGCTGGGTTTTGGTCGACGCTCCGGCAGCCCTTGGTCCATGGGTTGATCTGGCCGTGGGATTCAACCAGACCCTGCCGCCCGATGCCGCCAAAAAGCGGAGCCGTAGGGCCTAGGCCATCCGGGATGGATCGACCAAAATCTCCGGGCTTCGCGGGCTGCGGACTTTGCCGAAATTCCGGACCCATAGCCCTCAACGCACCCCTGCACAGCCTTGCACCACGGCTGAGTTTGCCGCAAAGCTTCCGCCATGCTGCCCATCACCCGCACCAAACCCGGCTACCTTCTGGCCGCAGCCGTTCTGGCCTCGGCCATGGGTTTTATCGACTCGTCGGTCACAGCCATCGCTCTGCCCGCGATCCGCGCCAGCCTCGGCGGCACCCTGACCGCGGCGGAGTGGGTGCAAAGCGGCTACCTTCTGGCGCTGACCTCTCTCATTCTGGCCGGCGGGGCGATGTCCGACCGGTTCGGCGTGGTCCGCATCTTTCAGGCCGGGATCGTGGCTTTCGTCGCAAGTTCTCTCTTGTGTACCGCGGCCCCCTCCATGCCCCTGATGATTGCGGCGCGGGCGTTGCAAGGCTGCGGAGCGGCGTTCATGGTGCCGGGGTCCATGACGCTCGTCTCACGCGCCTATGGCTTGCAGGGCAAGGCTCAGGCGCTTGGCCTTTGGGCCGCTGCTGCCACCGCGACAACGGCGGGCGGGCCGATCCTTGGCGGCCTTGCCCTGACGTTTGGCGGGCCGGATGCGTGGCGGCTGATCTTCGCCCTGAACCTGCCGCTTGGGGTTGCAGCCCTATGGCTGCTGGCACGCCATGCCAACCCGGACAAAGGCCGCCCCGGCACGGCGGTTGACCTGTGGGGCGCGGCGCTGGCCACCATAACGCTCGGCGCTATGGCTGTGGCGCTGACCGAAGCCAGTCTTGCCGCCGCTATGCTGGCTTTTGCCGCTGCCGTAGCCTTCCTGATCGTTGAGGCCCGCAGCCCAAGCCCGATGATCCGCCTGAGCCTGTTTCGCAACCGCGCCTTCAGCGCCACCAACCTTGCCACCCTTCTGCTGTATATCGGCCTGAACGGTGTCAGCTTTTACCTGCCGATGACGGCGCTTTCGGCCTGGCATGTCACGCCTATTGAGGTGACGGCGATGTTCCTGCCCATCTCGGTGATGATTGCGCTGTTCTCGTCGCGGGCTGGCAGGTTGGCTGACCGCATTGGCCCGGGTTGGCCGATGACAATCGGTTGCCTGATTGTGGCCACGGCCTATGCCCTGATCGCGCGTGCAGCACCCGGCGGGCAATTCTGGTACCAGATTGCCCCCATCGGTGTGCTGACCGGAACCGGCCTTGCCCTGCTGGTTGCCCCGCTGACCGCCGCCGCCATGGCCAACGCGCCAGAGGTGGACCAGGGCGCCGCCTCGGGGATCAACAATGCCACAGCGCGAGCGGCGGGACTGATCGCAGTGGCCTTGATGGGTCGGATTGCAACATGGTCCTATGGGCCAACCTCGCCCGCGATGCCCGGCTTTGCGCTGCCGACGACGGCCTTGATCGGTGCAGCGTCCGCCGCCCACCGGGCCGCCACCGCCTCTGCCTTTGCCAATGTCGCAGCGACGGCCTCGTTGATGGCACTGTCGGCTGCCGTGATCTCGGCATTAGGCCTGATCAGACGGTAAGTGTGACGCCCGAAGTCGGAAGGGCCGGTCCAACCACCGCACCCCCGACGGGTCCGCTGCCCACCAGACAAACAATCGTCCGCCTCACTCCTCGCCCATCGCATCGGCCCGGCTTTTGCCCGACACGTCCTTGGCCAAAGTTGCAGCCATGAACCGGTCAAGGTCACCGTCCAGCACGCCGCCGGTATCGCTGGTTTCCACCCCGGTCCGCAAATCTTTCACCATCTGATAGGGCTGCAAGACATAAGACCGGATCTGGTTGCCCCACCCCGCCTCACCCTTGCTTTCATGCGCCTCAAGGATCGCCGCGTTCCGCTTGTCCAACTCTTGCTGATAGAGGCGGCTCTTCAAGGCCTGCATCGCGATATCGCGATTCTGATGCTGGGATTTCAAGCTGGAGGTGACCACGATCCCGCTGGGAAAGTGGGTGATCCGCACCGCCGAGTCCGTCTTGTTGACGTGCTGCCCGCCCGCACCCGAAGACCGGTAGGTGTCAATCCGGATGTCCTTGTCCTGCACGTCGATCTCGATATTGTCATCCACCACCGGATAGACCCAGACAGAGCTGAAAGAGGTGTGCCGCCGCGCCGCCGAGTCGTAGGGGCTGATCCGCACCAGCCGATGCACCCCCGCCTCAGACTTCAGCCAGCCATAAGCATTCTTGCCGCTGATCTTGTAGCCGACCGATCGGATACCGGCCTCTTCGCCCGCCGTTTCGGACTGCATCTCGACGGTGTAGCCCTTCTTTTCCGCCCATCGCACATACATCCGCGACAGCATGCTGGCCCAGTCACAGCTTTCGGTCCCGCCTGCACCAGCGTTGATTTCAAGGAAGGTGTCGTTGCCATCCGCTTCACCGTCCAGCAAAGCCTCCAGGTCCTTTTGCGCTGACAGATCGACCAAAGCTTTCAGCGCCGCCTCGGCCTCTGCCACAATCTCGGCGTCGTCCTCGGCCTCGCCCAGTTCGATCAGCTCCACATTGTCGCGCAAGCCGCTGCCGATCAGATCATAGGTCGATTGCGCATCAATCAATCCCTGCCGCTCCCGCATCAGCTTTTGCGCCTTGGCCGGGTCGTTCCACAGGTCAGGCGCCTCGATCAGCGCGTTGAACTCTTCAAGGCGGTGCGGGGCGGTTTCAACATCCATCCGCTGCCCCAAAAGTTTCAGCGACCTGGTGATCGCTTCAACGAAGTTCTGGGTCTCTGCGCGCATGTTCGGACTTTCATTTAAGACGTGGGCGCCATGTAACGGCTGACTGCGGCTGGGGCAAGGTAGGATGGGCCATTGGCCCATGTTCCGGTCCATATCCCGGCGAGGGCAAGGGTTGGGCTCAGTAAATCCCGCCGGAACTGGCGCTGCCGAACTTGGCCTTTTTCTGCACTTTCGTCGTCACCCCATTGCCGTTGGTGACGGTCTCGGATTGCACGGACTGGTCGGTCTCTCCGGCCGCAAACAGAGGCAGGTCCTGGCCCATGCCAAAGCCGCCGTCCACCAAAGCGCCCAGACCAAACACCGGCTGCTCGCCGTCGCGGAAATATTCCGCCTGCACGTTCGCGCCGGATGCGCCATCGGGCAACTGCGCCCCGGTGTTGCGGTCAATGTTGATGAAATGCCCGCCGTCCGGAACCTTGAAATCGGTGCCGCCAAAACGCTTCACCGCCTGCTGCATGAAGGCCTGAAAGATCGGCACGCACAGCGTGCCGCCATAAGCCCCCGGCCCCATCGTGCGCGGGGAATCGTATCCCATGTAGCATCCGGCCACGACATTGGAGGTGAAGCCGATGAACCACACATCCTTGGCGTCATTGGTGGTGCCGGTCTTGCCCGCCACCGGCACCGGCAAATGCACCCCGGTCGCCGTGCCGCGCAAAATCACCCCCTGCATCATCGAGGTCAGCTGATAAGCGGTGATCGCGTTCATCACCCGCTCGCGGTTGGACGAAATCCCCAAGGCCTGCCCCGCGCCAAGAGTGTCGTTGCTGCAATCCGTGCAGGTCCGCGCATCGTGGCGGTAGATTGTCTTGCCATAGCGATCCTGCACCCGGTCCACCAAGGTAGGCTCCACCCGCTCACCGCCATTGGCGAACATGGCGTAGGACGCCGTCATCTTGAACAGCGTGGTTTCCTGCGAGCCGAGCGCGTTGGCCAGCAACGGTTGCAGGTGGTCATAGGCGCCAAAGCGTTCGGCGTAACTGGCCACCGTGTCCATGCCGATGTCCTGTGCGATCCGCACCGTCATCAGGTTGCGGCTTTGCTCGATCCCGGTGCGCATTGGCGTCGGGCCGTAGAATTTGTCATGGCTGTTTCTCGGCGTCCACAGCCCCTGCGGTGTGTCCACCGTGATCGGCGCATCGACCACCAGCGTGGCGGGCGTGAATCCCGAATCCAATGCCGCCGCATAGACGAAGGGTTTGAAGCTGGAGCCCGGTTGCCGCGCGGCCTGTGTGGCGCGGTTGAAGACCGAGTCCTCATAGGAAAAGCCGCCCTGCATCGCCAACACGCGCCCGGTGTTCACGTCCATCGCCATGAAACCGCCCTGCACTTCGGGCACCTGACGGAGCGACCAATGGTCGGGCAGGCCATCCTTGGTCATCACCTGTTTGACCATGACGACATCGCCAACCTCAACCAGATCGCCCGGCACCTTCGCCTTGGGCCCCAGCGAGCCATCGGGCAAACGCTTCCTTGCCCAGGTCACATCCTTGGCCGGAATTTCCACCGTGGCGTCCTGACCCTCAACACCCGCAGTCGCGGCCTTGTCATCGACCCGCAAGATCACGGCGGCAGACCAGCCCACCACATCGCGCGGCAGGTTCTGTACGGCGGGCAAGGTCACACGCCAGCCGTCGCCGCCCAGATCGGCAGCCACCAGTACCTTGCCCGTGCCACGCCACACACCCTGATCGCGGTCGAAATTCTCCAGCCCGTCGCGCAGCGCCTTGGCGGCCAGCTTCTGCATCTCGGGGTCTTCTGTCGCGCGGATCGACAAACCGCCCGTGAAAAATTCGTTCTCGCCAAAGGTGCCCGAAAGCTGCCGGCGGATTTCGTCGGTAAAATAATCGCGCGGCGGCAAGGCCGTGCTGGAGGCTACGATATCGCCGCCCAGCACCGTGCGCAAAGGCTCCGCTTTGGCCGCATCCCCCGTGGCTTTGTCAAGATAGCCGTTCTGCACCATCTCGTTCAGCACGTAGTTGCGCCGCTCCACCAGCCGGTCCTTGTTGCGCACCGGATGAAACTGCGATGGTGCTTTTGGCAAGCTGGCCAAAGTTGCGGCTTCCGAGGGGGACAATTCGTTCAGGGTCTTGGCAAAATAGGTCTGCGCTGCTGCCGCCACCCCGTAACTGTTCTGCCCAAGGAAGATTTCGTTCAGGTACAACTCCAGAATGCGGTCCTTTGACAGGGTCTGCTCCAGCCGGGTCGCAAGGATGATCTCTTTGATCTTGCGGGCGAGGGTCTTGTCACCCGACAACAGGAAGTTCTTCGTCACCTGCTGCGTGATGGTTGACGCGCCCCGCGTGCTGGCCCCACGGGTGCGCACAGCCTCCCACGCCGCCGCAATCATGCCCTGCACATCGTAACCCGCATGGGTGTAAAAGTGTTTGTCCTCTGCCGAGATAAAGGACTGCTTGACCAGATCAGGAATATCGCCGACCGGCACGAACAAGCGCCGCTCGGTGGCAAATTCGTCCATCAACTGACCTTCGGCCGAATAGATCCGGCTGATCGTCGGCGGCGCGTATTGAGCAAGGCTTTCGTGGCTCGGCAAATCCCGGGAATACATATAGAAAATGCCGCCCACGCTCAGGGCAGCAAACAACAGACCAAGCGTGACCATCGAAAAGATGGCCCCGAAGATTGACACGATAAACCTGAGCACCCGACCGCTCCCTTTGCGTACCGCTCTATATAGGCATTGCACCGTCAAGGTCAAAACGATGAAAGCACTCGCAGACCCATTTGGTGCAAAGTCGCCGATTTGGTTTCAAGGTGCCGCCGCATCCGCCACGGCCCAGGCTTTCAGCCCGTCGCGGACAGCCATCGCCATGGTTTGCCGCCAGTCAGGGTCCAGAAGATGGCCAAGATCACTTTCCGAAGACAAAAACCCCACCTCCAGCAAGATCGAAGGAATATCCGGCGATTTCAGCACTGCAAAAGAGGCTTCCTGATGCGGATGCCGGTGCATGCGGATACCCGCGCCCTTGATCGCGGCCACCAAAGCCTCGGCCAGTTTGGTGGTGCGCGGCTGCGTCTCGGCCCTTGCCATATCCATCAGCACGCCGGCCACGACATCGTCTTGCTGGCGCAGATCCAAACCTGCCAGCAAATCATCCCGGTTGTGGCGTTCGGCCAAAGTGGCGCTGGCCTTGTCGCTGGCATCATTGGCCAGCGTGTAGACGGTGGCCCCCACCGCCTCGCCCTCGGCCAAAGCATCGGCGTGCAGCGCCAGAAACACCTGAGCCCCGGCCATATGAGCTACAGAAATCCGGGTTTCCAACGGCACAAAGCTGTCATCCTCTCGTGTAAGGATAACCTTAAAGCCGCCATCGCGCAGCAAAACCTCTTTCAGTTCCCGCGCAAAGACCATCATCAGCTTGGCCTCCGACTGGCCATCCCGCTCCGCCCCGGGATCAATTCCGCCATGACCGGGGTCCAGCACCACAATCACCGGCCCCTTGCCACGTTTGGGCACCGGCACCAAGGGCGCTGGCTGCGGCAGGGCCCAGCCCGCAGGCTCCGGCTCGGCCGCTTTGGCCGCAAAATCCGCTTCGCTGGCAGGTGTCAGGATCAGATGAACCGAGGTTCCGGGCGCCGTCGCCATCTCCGCCTCGCTGACCAGCATCGGCCCCACCAGATCAACCACCAGCCGCGACCAGCCAGGCCGGAACACCCCGGCCCGCAAGCCCAGAACATCGACCGAGTTCTGCGCCATCTGGTCCAACCCTGACCAGTCCACCTCGCGGAAATCAACGATCAGCCTTGGCGGGTTGTCCAGCACCCGCACCCGCCACGGCACTGGCTGGCTCAGGCTCAACACCAGATCGACCCCGCCGCCCTCATCCTGCAAATGACTGTGCGCCGGATCCAGCCGCGCCAAAGCCGAAAGCTGTTGCGCCTGTGCCCCCGACGGCAAAGCCACCGACAAAGCCCCTGCCAAAGCCACCGACAAAGCCACCCACAAAGCCACCGACAAAGCCCCTGCCAAAGCCCCTGCCAAAGCCCCTGCCAAAGCCCCTGCCAAAGCCAGCAAAAGCACGATCCCCCGCAGCACTTTTTTCAGCATTGCCATAACCCGACCCACAAACTTCACCCCTGCCCCTTTGCTATCCTGAAGGTCCTGAGAGAGTCCGGCGGTGTGAAACCCCCGGTTCGCTGTCTACCCTCACCGCCGACCTGTGTGGCGCTGCGCCATATAGGTCTGCAACCTCAACAATCCTTCCACGATATCCGCCGTGGCCCGTGCATAGGAAAACCGCACGGTCCGCGCCCCGCGCACGGGATCAAAGTCCAGACCCGGCGTCACCGCAACCCCGGCTTCCGCCAGCACCTCCGCACAAAACGCCCGCGAGTCGCTCGTCAGGTCACTCACATCGGCATAGATGTAAAAGGCCCCATCCGGCGGCGCAATTTTGGTAAACCCGGCCTTCGGCAGCCCTTCCAGCATCAACCGACGGTTTTCCGCATAGACCAAGCGGTGCGCTTCCAGTTCCTCCACGCAATCCAGTGCCGCCAAGGCCGCCACTTGCGCCACATGCGGCGCGCAGATGAACAGGTTCTGCGCCAGCCGTTCGACGGTGCGGACATGATGCTGCGGCACCACCATCCAGCCGACCCGCCAGCCCGTCATGCTGAAGTATTTCGAGAAGGAGTTGATCACGTAAGCCTCGCCGCCGCTTTCGGACCCGATCTCCAGCGCCGAAACCGCCCGCTCGCCATAATGCAGCCCGTGGTAAATCTCGTCCGACACAAAGCTGATGCCCCGTGCCGCTGCGGCTGCCATCAGCGCGCCCAAGGCACCGCGGTCCAGCATGGTTCCGGTCGGATTGCCCGGTGAGGCGACGATCAACCCTTTAAGATCAAGGCCTTCCAGATCGCGTGGCACCGGTTGCAACCGATTGGCATCGCTGCTGGCAATTCCCACCGGGACCAGATCCAATGCCTTCAGAATCTGGCGATAGGACGGATAGCCCGGATAGCCCAGCCCCACCCGGTCACCGGTATCAAACAAAGCGGTAAAGGCCAGCAGAAATGCCCCGGAAGAGCCGGAGGTGACCACCACCCGCGCCGGGTCCAGATCAACGCCATACCAGCGCTGGTACAATGCCGCGATTCCGGTCCGCAGTTCTGGCAGACCCAAGGACACCGTATACCCCATCGGGCCGGAAAGAGCGCGCGCCACGGCGGCATTCGCCCCGGCAGGCGCACCGGTGCCCGGCTGTCCCACCTCCATATGGATGATGTGGCGCCCTGCGGCTTCGGCAGCGCGTGCTGCCTCCACCACGTCCATCACGATGAAGGGATCAACCTGACCGCGTTTTGACTTCAGCATCCCTTGATCTCTGCCCCATCCTGCCGCATCCTTGCTCCCCATGTTCCCCCGCGTGACGCTGCCGTCAAGCCCGCGCTTCCCAAAGACCCAAATGCCACGGGCCTGCAATACCAAGTGCCCTAAATGCCAAGGACTGTCATGCGCCGCATCGCTTTTGCCCTATCGCTGTTCCTGTTCGCCTCCACCGCAACTGCTGGCGGTTTGGGTGAGATGACACCCGCCGAACGCGACGCCTTCCGGGCTGAGGTCAGGCAATACCTCCTCGACAATCCCGAAGTTATCATGGAGGCGATGAAGGTTTTGCAGGACAAGCAGGACCAGGTCGCCGTTCAGGCCGATGTCAAAGCCTTGTCGTCCAACGCTGACGCCATTTACAAAGACCCGGCCAGTTGGGTCGGCGGCAACCCCGATGGCAATATCACCGTGGTGGAGTTCATGGACTATCGCTGCACCTATTGCCGCAAAGCCTATTCCGAAGTTGAGGACATGGTCAAAACCGACGGCAATATCCGCTTTGTTGTCAAAGAGTTCCCGATTCTGGGCGACGAGTCCACCACGTCTTCACGGTTCGCCATCGCGGTGCGCATACTGCACGGCGATGCCGCTTACAAGTCTGTGCATGACGCGCTGATCACCTTGCGCGGCGCGCCGGATGCCGAGACTTTGGGCCGCTTGGCCCGGACCCTTGGCTATGACCCGGCACCGATCCTTGCCAAGATGGACTCTGCCGATGTCACTGATGTGATCAACGCCAACCGATCCCTCGCGGCCAAGCTGAACATCACCGGCACACCGACCTTCGTGATCGACACCAAGATGTTGCGCGGCTATGTGGCGGAGGACAGCATGAAAGAGATGGTCAGTCAGGCTCGCGCCGGCTGAGGTCACGAATTTTCTGCGAAAATTCTGAAATTCGAGCTTCCTGCTAACGCTCAGGGTTGAAGGCTTTTTGCCGGCAAATCGCACAGTTGATTTTTCGCAGAAAAATCGCAGACCCCTCTCAAAGCCTGTCTGCGTCCTCATCCAGCTTGCGTTGCAGATCACTGCGCCCATCATGTCCACCTAACGGCCGTTTCGGTGCGTCGTCCCACCAATCGGCACGCAATGCCTTGCGATCCGGGTCGACCGGATAGACGATCCGCGACCCCTCACGGTCGGTGTCGCCCACCACCAGAAGCCGAACTTCCTGATCGGTGTTGTTGATGAACGTATGGGATAGCCCCTCGCCCGCCGGAAATCCCACAGTATCGCCGACATCCAGACGATAAAGCACCCCATCAAGCCAGACATCGGGCGTGCCTGCGATCACATATACAAATTCATCCTCCAAGCTTTCGGCGTGTGGCATCGACGTGCGCCGTCCGGGCAACAGCCGCTGCTCGTGGATACCCAGCCGTTTGAACCCGAAATGTTTGCCAAAGGCCGCATTGTAACCCATTGGCTCGTGGTGGGCCGGGTATTGCCAAGGTTGCGGATGCTCGATCTCCTGCGCGGTCACAATGGATGGATGTTTCATGATCTACTCCGCTGCCTCCGCTTGCGCAGCCAAAGCCTCAAGCTCTGCCGCCTTTTGTTCGACCAGTTCCACGATGTGATCAACCATCTTTTCGTTGCCCATTGTGTGGTGCTGTTTGCCGGCCAGATAGACCATGCCCTTGCCCGCACCACCGCCGGTGAAGCCGATGTCGGTCATCAAGGCCTCTCCGGGGCCGTTCACCACGCAACCGATGATCGACAGGCTGAGGGATGTGGTGATATGCGCCAACCGCTCCTCCAGCGCCGTCACGGTCTTGATCACATCGAACCCTTGCCTTGCGCAGGACGGGCAAGAGATGATTGTCACGCCGCGATGCCGCAGGCCGAGTGATTTCAGAATCTCGAACCCGACCTTGACCTCTTCGACCGGATCGGCGGACAGGCTGACGCGGATGGTGTCGCCAATCCCCATCCAAAGCAGATTTCCCAAACCGATGGCAGACTTGACGGTGCCCGATATCAGGCCGCCCGCTTCGGTGATCCCCAGATGGATCGGCGCGTCAGTCACCGTGGACAATTGCTGATAGGCCGCCGCCGCCATGAAAACATCCGACGCCTTGACCGAGATCTTGAACTCGTGAAAATCATTGTCCTGCAACAGCTTGATGTGGTCCATTCCGGATTCCACCATCGCATCGGGGCAAGGCTCACCGTATTTTTCCAGCAAATGCCGCTCCAGCGAGCCGGCATTGACCCCGATGCGGATCGAGCAGCCGTGGTCCTTGGCAGCTTTCACCACCTCGGCCACCCGGCGCGCATCGCCAATATTGCCGGGGTTGATGCGCAGACAGGCCGCACCGGCCTCGGCCGCCTCGATGGCGCGTTTGTAGTGGAAATGGATGTCGGCCACGATCGGCACCGGGCTTTCGGCGACGATGTGGCGCAAAGCCGCCGTCGATTCCGCATCAGGCGTCGAAATCCTGACGATGTCGGCCCCGGCCACGGCGCAGCGCTGGACCTGCTCCAACGTGGCCTTCACATCGCTGGTGATGGTGTTGGTCATCGTTTGCACCGAGATTGGCGCGTCGCCCCCGACCAATACCTTGCCGACCCTGATCTGGCGGCTGACCCTGCGGTCAATGTTGCGCCACGGGCGGATTGGATTGTGGGTCATGGCCTGTCCTATGGTTCGCTTGATCTTTCGCAATCGGGCAAGAGTACCGGATCAGCCCTGATGCGCTCATACCAACAGATAGGCCGCGAACGTGACACCTGCAACCAAGGCTTCAGGTCTGCAACGCCGATATCTGCCACACTCAGTTCTGCGGTGCAGTTCCGGTGGCATCGTGGGCCGGAGCGGCCTGCGTCGCCTCAGCCACATTGACGAAATGTTTAAGGTCGGCATCACCCGACATGTTGGCCAGTTGATAAGCCGATGTCAGCGACGTGGCCGCCAGCGACAGGTTCTTGACCACGGTGGACCCCGGCGATGCCGGCCCATAGGTCTTGCCGTTGACCGCAAAATAGACCGAACCGGAGTTGCCAGCCCGCAGCACCGGGGCCTGCGCCATCGCGGGCACAGAGTACCGCTCGCCGGCATCAAGGATCTTTTCGAACAGCACACTGCCATCTACTGCCGAAACCCGGACCCAGCTGGGCCGGACTGCCAAAATCTCCACCCCGGGGGCCGCATCGGCCACAACCTGAACCGGCGTGTCGGCGGCCACGGCCTGCGCCACAGCCTGATCCACCGTCGCCTGTTGTGCAGGTGCAGCACCTTCATTGGGGTTGATCGCGGCAATCGGGCCATCGCGCGGGGTCAGCACCGGCACGTTCAGCGCCTCGGGCCGCGACAGCATATCTGCGGCCAAACCAGTGCCCGCAGCCTGTTGCATCGCTGGGGCAGAACGCACCAACGGCGCATCGCCCTTCACATTGCCCAAGGGGTCAATCTCGGCCACGACCGACGGCGCTTCGTTCACCGGGGCCAGTTGCACGCGCTGCACTTCCTGCAACACCGACCAGCCGCCATAGCCCAAAGCCCCGATCAAGGCGATCAGCACAGCGAAGGATCCGACGGCACCCGGCTCCACTTTGGAGAACAGGCTTTCGCCCTTTGGAATGAAACTGGCATGCACGAAAGGGTCGCGCTGTTCGGGAGGTTGGCGGTTGCGGGCGGCTTTGATCATCTGACCAGAGGCGGCCTCCGACATGCCATGCGCCACCTCAAAATTCGCCTCAAGGCAAAATCGGACGAAGGTGGCGTCAGGATCCATCCCCAGATAACGCGAATAAGACCGCACATAACCTGACACAAAACCCGGCGTTTCAAACACCGAAACGTCCGCATTTTCGATGGCCGCGATGTAAGAGGCTTTGATCTTCAACTCGCGCTGCACATCAAGAAGTGATTTGCCAAGCGTCGCCCGCTCACCTCTCATCAGGTCACCGAGACGGATTTCGAAGTCGTCAAAGCCCTTTGGCCCCGCCAACTCCGGCGCCGGTGTGCGGATTTTCCGCCCGATCATGCGACTAGCCCCATCACTGCCCCGTATCGTTCCTGAGTCGCCGTTCCGTTGCGACTCATGGTCGTCCTATTCCGTAAACGCTAGCACAGGGCAAGCCTTATTGCATATGCCGGAAAGGTCACGCGGAGGCTTGCGCGCGATTCAGCGCACAATGCTGCCAAAGGCCGTCCATGGCCCTTACAAGGCGGTCAATTTGCCCCGCATCATGCACCGGAGAGGGGGTAAACCGCAGTCTTTCGGTGCCACGCGGCACCGTTGGGAAGTTGATCGGCTGCACGTAGATGCCATGGTCCTCCAGCAGCATATCCGACAGCAGCTTGCAATGGATGGGGTTGCCGACATGCAGGGGCACAATATGTGAGCCGCAGTCGATGATCGGCAGACCCAGACCCTTCAGCCGCATCTTCAGGATTTTTGCATTCAACTGCTGTGCATCGCGTAAATATTGAGCGGTTTTCAGGATGCGAACCGAGGCCGCAGCCCCAGCCGCAACCGCCGGCGGAAGCGAGCTGGTAAAGATGAAACCCGGGGCATAAGAGCGCACGGCATCGACCATTTTGGCGCTCGCCGCTATGTAGCCACCGAAGACCCCGTATGCTTTGGCCAGGGTCGCATTGATGATGTCGATCCGGTGCATTTGCCCGTCTCTTTCGGCCACACCAGCGCCCCTTGGGCCGTACATTCCGACGGCATGGACCTCGTCAATGTAGGTCAACGCACCAAATTCCGCTGCCAGATCGCAGATGGCTTTGATCGGGCCAAAATCGCCGTCCATCGAATAGACCGATTCGAAGGCGATCAACTTCGGGGCCTGCGGATCATCTTTGGCCAGCAAGTCGCGCAAGTGTGCAACATCGTTATGCCGGAAGACCCGCTTCTCACCACCGCCGCGCCGCACGCCTTCGATCATCGACGCATGGTTCAGCGCATCCGAATAAATGATCAGCCCCGAAAAGATCGCCCTGAGGGTGGACAGCGTGGCGTCATTGGCGACATAGGCGGAGGAAAACACCAGAGCCGCCTCTTTGCCATGCAGGTCAGAAAGCTCGGCCTCCAGCCGTTTGTGATAGATCGTGGTCCCGGAAATGTTGCGCGTGCCGCCAGAGCCTGCCCCTGCAACCTCCAGCGCTTCGTGCATCGCGGCCAACACCTCGGGATGCTGCCCCATGCCAAGGTAGTCGTTGCCGCACCAGACCGTGATCTCGCGGGTGGAGCCATCGGCACGGTGCCAGTTGGCCAACGGAAAGCGGCCCTTCTGGCGTTCGATGTCAATAAAGGTACGATAGCGGCCCTCGTCGTGCAGCCGGTTCAACGCAGCATCCAGCGCAGAATCATAGGTCATTGCAGTCTCCCGTTCGCAGGCACGTGGCAGCAAAATTCATCATGCAGCGTTGACATGCATCAAATGGCAGCCGGCCTCGATAGGACAAATTGCCGCTTTGCAGCATGAAATGGTCGGCGCTTATGACGCGGGCCCGATTTCCAGCACCGTCACGCAGGGCTTGCCTTTCTTGCCGCGTTTGGCATCGCAGGCCGCTTTAGTTTTCTTCGCAGCCGTCGCCGCATCAGGCAGATCGCTGAGCGCAATCGCCGTTGCGGCCGGGACACCGTCGGTCAGAAAGCCATCTGCCGGTGCCAAAGACAGCGCCGAATAATGCGCCTTGTTGCCGGGCACAAAGACCTGCAACGCCTGAGAATTGGTCGCCACCACCCGCAGCGTCTTTAAATCGTCCGCTTTCAGAAACGGATAGACATGCAGCTTGATCTGCGAGCCGTCCAGTTTTGACACCTCCACCGGCACATCGCCCGCCGAAGCCAGACCCGCAAACATCAGGCCAACCAGCGGCCCCGCCCAAACCATCGCACATTTTCTCATCGCAGCCCCGCTTCAATCACCCGATTTCGAATCCTTCTAAACCAAGGCGGCATGGCTGGACAGGGCCTAAGGTCGGACCTAGGCTCGCCGCAAATCACGTTGAGGAGAAAAAGATGTCGCTGGATGCCGTACTCGCCCGGATCGACGCCACCCTGCCGGAGGCGATTGATCGCCTGATGGACCTGCTGCGAATCCCCTCGATCTCCACCGATCCGGCCTTCAAGCCCGATTGCGCGCGGGCGGCGGATTGGCTGGTGGCCGACCTTGCAGGTCTGGGGTTTGACGCCTCTGCCCGCGCCACTCCCGGCCATCCGATGGTCGTGGCGCATGGCGGCGCAGGTTCTGGGGGCGCAGGTTCTGGCGGTGGGTCTGCCACCCATCTGCTGTTTTACGGCCATTACGATGTCCAGCCGGTTGACCCGCTGTCGTTGTGGCACCGCGACCCCTTTGATCCGGCGATCGAAGAAACCCCCAAAGGTCAGGTCCTGCGCGCCCGCGGCTCATCCGATGACAAGGGCCAGTTGATGACCTTCATCGAGGCGTGCCGGGCGTGGAAAGCCGTCCACGGCACTCTGCCCGGCAAGCTGACGATCTTTCTGGAGGGGGAGGAGGAATCCGGCTCCCCCTCGCTGATCCCGT
Organism: Rhodobacterales bacterium; assembly: GCA_038231395.1. Classification (GTDB taxonomy): domain Bacteria; phylum Pseudomonadota; class Alphaproteobacteria; order Rhodobacterales; family Rhodobacteraceae; genus Stagnihabitans. The sequence continues at coordinate 60,542 of JBBRLL010000014.1, read as the reverse complement.
TCCTGCAGGCCAACGCGGCCGAACTGAAAGCCGATGTCGCGCTGATCTGCGACACCGGTCTGTTTCAATCCACCACCCCTGCCATCGTCACCATGTTGCGCGGTTTGCTGGGCGAGGAGTTCACCATTCGCGCCGCCTCCCGCGACCTGCACTCTGGCATGTACGGCGGGCTGGCACAAAACCCGATCCATATCCTCAGCCGCATTCTGGCAAGCCTGCATGATGCGCAAGGCCGCGTCACCGTGCCGGGCTTTTACGACGGCGTCACCGAACTGTCTGACGAGTTGCGCGCGCAATGGCAGAACCTCGCCTTTGATCACGCCAGAATGCTCGCCGATGTTGGCCTGTCGGTTCCTGCCGGAGAGCAGGACCGAACGCCGTTGGAAAAACTGTGGTCGCGCCCGACGGCCGAGGTCAATGGCATCTGGGGCGGCTATACCGGCGATGGCTTCAAGACCGTCCTGCCCGGAGAGGCCCACGCCAAAGTCTCTTTCCGACTGGTCGGTCAGCAAAACCCGGACGCCATCCGCACCGCGTTCCGCGCCATGGTTGAGGCGCACCTGCCCGCCGATTGCTCGGTGGAGTGGAAGGGCCATGGCAATTCCCCGGCTTCGGTGATGGCAATTTCTCACCCCGCTTTCGCCGCCGCCCGGACGGCTTTGACCGAGGAATGGGGCGTACCCGCGGCGTTCATCGGCGCAGGCGGCTCGATTCCGGTGGCAGGATATTTCAAAACCTACCTCGGGATGGATGCGATCCTGATGGGCTTTGCCAAAGATGATGACCAAATCCACTCCCCCAACGAGAAATACGACGTGGAAAGCTTCCACAAAGGCATCAGGTCGTGGGCGCGGGTTCTGGCGAAACTGGCTTAGCCTGTCACCATTTTTGCCGCAGGGAACGATCTTCGCCCGCTGCGGACCACCTGTGCCAGAGCCAAGCCCGATCCCCAGCGAAAAGTGAAAATGCCAGACATCCGTGATGCAATTCCCGCTGACCAAGCCGCCTGGGAACTCCTCTGGCAGGCCTACCTGCAGTTTTATGACCACCCCCTTGACCCCGCCATCACCGCCCACACCTGGAACCGCCTGATGGACCCTGCCAGCCCCATGAAGATGCGGGTGGCGGAGGTGGACGGTGTTGCGATGGGATTTGCCATCCACCAGCACCATCCCTCTAGCTGGGTGATCGGCGAGGATTGCTATCTGGAAGACCTGTTCGTCTCACCGCAAGCGCGCGGCAGGGGGCTTGGCCGGGCGCTGATCGCCGATCTTATGGCGCTGGCAAAAGCCAAAGGCTGGCAACGGCTTTACTGGCACACCGACGAAAACAACGCCACCGCACGAAAACTCTACGATAGCATCGTGGCGTTTGATGGCCACGTCCGCTACCGCCTGCACCTCATGTAAGACTGGGGAGCCAGACCAACCGGATCGCACCTTTTGGTGCAACATAAAAAGGGGGCCCAAAGGCCCCCCGATAACAGCAAAGCGCGAAGCAACTGCGGGACGGGGATCACCAACCCCGCCCCGGCGCCGGCTTCAGTTCGCCAGCGTGATCGATTTGACCACACGGGTCCTGCCCGACTGTTGATAGTCGATCCGCACGGTCTGCGTCTCGTGGAACCGGTTCAGAACGATGTTGCCGGGCACCACATAGTGCTCGCCGCTCACCAGCGTGACGGAACCGGTATCGGGTTCCAGGAGCAGGATCTCGCCCACGTCGTCGCTGACAGGCGCTGTCGACGCCGCGAAAGCAACGCCGCCAAAACCCATGACGGCAATCAAAGCGGCGGGGATAAGCATATTTTTCATCGCGTCAGTCTCTATGTCGGGACCCTTTGCCGCAATATGCGGACCGGCTCCCGTTTCTTCCCTGCAAGACTCTCCGGGTCTGTCGTGTCAGCGACTGGTTGGGTCGCAAGGCTGGCTCTGGTCTTGCTCAACTGACCTGGGGGCGGGTCAGTCAACTTGAAAGGGCAAATCACAGAAGCGCGATGTATCGTGCATTATTTTTACTTATCAGTAGGATAGGCCGGTTTTTGCCGATTGTCAAGAATGCACATTGCCTGTGCGACGGAACACCTTGAAGCCATCGTAGCCGGGACTTGGCCCATCCCAAATGCCCGCAAACCGTGCGAAATCGCGATGCTCTGTCTAAGCTTTCAGCAAAGCCGGAAACAAAAACGGAGGCCGCAGGGCCCCCGTTTCTTTGGCGTGCAGAAAACCTGAAATCAGGCAGCGGCCTTCACGGCGCTGGCTTCGTGCAGTTTGCCCTTCATCGTGTAGGTCACGGTGACCTTTTCGCCAACCTTCAAGCTGCCAAAGGAGAAACCCTTGGCCACGTGGTACTTGTTGCCATCCGACAGCACGATGAAATGTTGCTTGGTGCTGATCTTTTTGATGGTGCCAGCGACATCGGCCGGGGTCGCCATGACCGGGGTCGCGGCCATCGTTGCGGCAGTGGTCGCCGACGCCGCCAGAGCGGTCGTGGTGGACGCAGTCGTAGTTTCCGCGAAAGCAGCGCCACTGAGAGTAAGGCCAGCAATCACGACGAGGGGAAGGAAATTCGAGCGCATATCAGTATCTCCACAGGCAGGCTGCAGTCCCGCAGCACTTTGCCTTCGCTTTTACAAGGTGCTCTGGGTCTGTCGCGTCAGCGCCGTTGTCAGCCGCCCGGCAAATCCCGACCTTGCAAAATCCGTCTAGCTTGGGTTTTTGAATGGCGATAGGGGGAGGCACAAGGACGTGATATTGCGTGCAAAATCGTGCGTCACCGGCGTGACATCCAACGCGACAAAACGGCTTAACATCACTGTAATTCCTGTCTTTGGCGGTGGCCTTTGCTGCAAATGCGTAACGCCCCCGCAAGCGAGGGCGTTTCGCATTTGTAACAACTGGCGCGGCGGACGGGGCTCGAACCCGCGACCCCCGGCGTGACAGGCCGGTACTCTAACCAACTGAGCTACCACCGCGCATATGTCACCGACCCATTTTGCAACGGGTTACACGTTCGGGGCGGGCTTTTTGGATGGGCTGGCGCGGCGGACGGGGCTCGAACCCGCGACCCCCGGCGTGACAGGCCGGTACTCTAACCAACTGAGCTACCACCGCAAAGCCATCCGGGCCCGCCCGAACGTGAAGGCGGTATTACGAAAGCCCACGGGCGGCGTCAAGCACTTGGCCGCAAGTTTTCTGCGCCCTGCGTCCGGCTTGAGCGCTTCGGCGACCCTAAAGCACCCGATCTTCGGCAGAAAAAATGCAACACCTGCCAACTGCACCGCGAAATCAGCCAGCCCATCGCTGGTCAGATCACCCGGACGCTCCTGGTTGAAACCCTTCCACACAGACGCAGGCAAACCCCGAAGGTTAAAGCAATGCTGTCAACGGTCCGGCGCGGGAATGAATTCCGCCATATCGCCCGGCGGCAGCTGAAAGCGCCCGTGCTGCCAATCCCCGGCGCGCCAGGCTTCCTTGGCCGCCTCGATCCGCTCTTTGGAAGAGGCCACGAAGTTCCACCAGATGTGGCGCGGACCCTCCATCGTGGCCCCGCCCAACAGCATCACACGCGCGCCCAATGGCCCCGCCTTGATGCCCAGCCGGTCACCGGGGCGAAACACCAGCATCGCGCCCGCCGCATGACTGTGGCCGCCAACCGAAACCTCGCCCGACAGCACATAAATGCCGCGGTCCTCGTGGTTGTCCGGCAAGGGCAAAACCGCACCCGCCTCCAAGGTCGCATCGGCATAGATCGCCTCAGAGGGCGCATCGACCGCAGCCTTGGCCCCCCAGGCCTCGCCCAAGATCAGGCGCACCACTTTGCCCTCGCCCTCCAGCACCGGCAAATCCTGCGCCGGGGCATGGATGAACGCCGCCGGGTCATCCTCCCGCGCCAAGGGCAGCGCGAGCCAGGTCTGCAAGCCGAACAGGCTTTTCGGCACTGACCGCGCGGCACCGTCCATCCGTTCGGAATGGGTGATGCCCTGCCCCGCCACCATCAGGTTGACCGCACCGGGCGCAATCCACGCATCGGTCCCAAGCGAGTCGCGGTGATGGATGCTGCCCCGCATCAGATAGGTCACCGTGGCCAGCCCGATATGGGGGTGCGGGCGCACGTCAATGCCCTGCCCGGTCAGAAACTCTGCCGGACCCATCTGGTCGAAAAAGATGAACGGCCCGACCATCTGGCGCTGTGTCGAGGGCAAAGCCCTGCGCACCTCAAACCCGCCCAGATCGCGGGCGCGCGGAATGATCACGGTTTCAATCGCATCCACCGCATCGCCAAGCGGGATCACGGGATCAAGGGCGGGGTTCCAGCTCATATCAGGCCTCCATCGGTTGGAGACGATATAGCGCCAAAAGCGCCGCAGGATCAGGGCGATTTGCGCACAACGACTGTGTAACTTAGGCAGGGGACTGGTGGGCGGTGACGGTCTCGAACCGCCGACATTCTCGGTGTAAACGAGACGCTCTACCAACTGAGCTAACCACCCCACACCCCGCGTTTAGCCAAGCTCGGCGGCGGGCGCAATACCATCCTGCATGGAGCGACAAACTTCACGGGTGCCGGCCCTTCAGGTGATCGCAAACCCACATGTAACCAGCGCCCACCCCGACCGGCGACGCTCCACTCGTTTCGGACAACACCGTTGTCTTATAAAGCAAGGCAGTTTCATCCCGCATCCAGCAGATGAAAAAAGCGATCCACCAGTCAGGGGATCGCTTTTTTGGTCATCCCTTGATTTTACTCAAGGCTACAATGGTGGGCGATAAGGGATTTGAACCCCTGACATCATCGATGTGAACGATGCGCTCTACCGCTGAGCTAATCGCCCGATGCGGCGTGTCTTAGCCCTGATCAGAATGGCCTGCAAGGGGCTCTTTTTCCGCGTCATCGTCGCCATCGTCGGCCGCCGCATTTGCGCCTTTGGCCTTGCCGCCAACCCCTTGCCGCAGCTTCAGCGTCATGCTCGGCGTCGTCTCGGTGGCCTTCTTTGCGACCCGAAGGTTGCCAAAGCCCGGCAAGCTCATCCCGTCGCCCCGCGCCAAGGTCATCCCCATCTGGATCAAGGTCGCCTCGACAATCGCCTTCACGACATTGCGCTTGGCACCGGAGGCTTCGACAACCTTGTCGATCAACACTTTCAGGCGCAGCGCGCCGTCGGCTTTGGGTACAGCTTCACCCTCGCCCCCCAACAGCAACGCATCGCCATTGACCGGCTTCGGCTTGGCCACCTTGCGCGCCAAAGCCGCTTTGGCAGGTGGTTTGCCTGCGGGTTTACCTGCGGGTTTGCCTGCGGGTCTTGCGGGTTTGGCAGTCGAAGGCTTTATGGCCATGGTGTTTGCATTCCGAGATAGGTTCCAATTTGGCACCAATAGTAGTCGGATATTGCGCCGTTGCAAACAGAACAACGAATTCCCCGCGAAACGATCGCTAAGATTGCAGGAAAACAAAAAGGCGCCCCAAACGGAGCGCCTTTTCTTGGATCAGCACCAAGACGCCAAGGCTATCAAGCAACCTCAGGTCCGGGCCAGCCTAGTGGGCCGTAGGACTTGCCACTTCATCGCGCCGGGCCTGACGGGCCGCAGCCAGCGCTTCTTCCGCCGCCTCATCCCATTCCACCGGCACCGGGTCACGCACCAAGGCGATCTTCAGCACTTCGCGCACGTGGCTTACGGGGATAATAGTCATCCCTTTTTTCACATTCTCCGGAATATCCACCAGATCCTTGGCGTTTTCTTCCGGGATCAGCACGGTCGTCATGCCCGCCCGCAGTGCGGCCAGCAGCTTTTCCTTCAAGCCGCCAATCGGCAAGGCATTGCCACGCAAGGTCACTTCACCCGTCATCGCCACGTCTTTGCGCACCGGAATGCCCGTGATCACCGACACGATAGAGGTCACCATTGCAAGGCCCGCAGAAGGCCCATCCTTCGGCGTCGCGCCTTCCGGGACGTGAACGTGAATGTCCATCGTCTCGAACTTCGGCGGCTTGACCCCCAGTTGCGGGCTGACCGAGCGCACGTAGCTGGATGCCGCCTCAATCGACTCCTTCATGACGTCGCCCAGTTTCCCGGTCGTCTTCATGCGGCCCTTGCCCGGCAGTTTCAGCGCTTCGATCTGCAGAATCTCCCCACCGACCGAGGTCCAGGCCAGACCAGTGACCACACCAACCTGATCTTCCTTTTCCGCCAAGCCATGACGGAAGCGGCGCACGCCCAGATATTCTTCAACCTTCGCCTCATCGACATCGACCGACTTGGTGTTGCCCTTCAGAATATCAGTGATCGCCTTGCGGCCCAGCTTGGCGATTTCGCGTTCAAGGTTCCGCACCCCGGCTTCCCGCGTGTAGTAGCGGATCACATGGGTCAGGGCGGCATCCGACACCGCGAATTCGGTCTTCTTCAACCCGTTCGCCTTGATTTGCTTGGGCAAAAGGTGGCCCTTCGCAATCTCCAGCTTTTCGTCTTCGGTGTAGCCGGCCAGCGGAATGATCTCCATCCGGTCCAAAAGCGGCCCCGGCATGTTGTAGCTGTTCGCCGTGGTGATGAACATCACGTTGGACAGGTCATACTCCACCTCAAGGTAGTGATCGGTGAAGGTGGAGTTTTGCTCCGGGTCCAGCACCTCCAGCATGGCCGACGCCGGATCGCCCCGGAAGTCCTGCCCCATCTTGTCAATCTCATCCAGCAAGATCAACGGGTTGACGGTTTTCGCCTTCTTCAGCGCTTGAATGATCTTGCCCGGCATCGACCCGATATAGGTCCGCCGATGGCCGCGAATTTCGCTTTCGTCGCGCACACCGCCCAGACTGATGCGAATGAACTCACGCCCCGTGGCCTTCGCCACCGACCGCCCCAAAGACGTCTTGCCCACACCCGGAGGGCCGACAAGGCACAGGATCGGACCCTTCAGCTTGGCCGAACGCGCCTGCACCGCCAGATACTCCACGATGCGTTCTTTGACCTTGTCCAGACCGAAGTGGTCCAGATCCAGCACCTTTTGCGCCTCGATCAGGTCTTTCTTGACGCGCGATTTGGTCCCCCACGGAACCGCCAACAGCCAGTCCAGATAGTTGCGCACCACCGTCGCCTCAGCGCTCATCGGGCTCATCGCCTTCAGCTTTTTCAGCTCGGCTTCCGCCTTTTCGCGCGCTTCCTTGGAGAACTTGGTGGCCATGATCCGGCTCTCAAGCTCGGCCACTTCGTTCTGGCCATCCTCGCCATCGCCAAGTTCCTTCTGAATGGCCTTCATCTGCTCATTCAGATAATATTCGCGCTGCGTCTTCTCCATCTGGGTTTTCACCCGGGATTTGATCTTCTTCTCGACCTGCAACACCGACATTTCGCCCTGCATATGGCCGAAAATCTTCTCCAGCCGCGCAGCCACGTCCAAAGTTTCCAGAATTTCCTGCTTGAGGCTCACTTCAGCGCCCAGATGCCCGGCCACCAGATCGGCCAGACGCGCTGGTTCATGGGTGTCGGCCACAGCGTGCAGCGCCTCTTCGGGGATGTTCTTCTTGATCTTGGAGTAGCGTTCAAACTCATCCGACACCGAGCGCACCATCGCCTCAGCCGCCGTCTTGTCGCCCGGCACTTCGTGCAAACGTTCGGCCCTGGCTTCAAAGTACAATGGGTTTTCGATGAATTCGGTGATCTTGACGCGACCCTTGCCTTCGACCAGCACTTTGACGGTGCCGTCGGGCAGCTTCAGCAGTTGCAGCACATTGGCCAGCACGCCCACGCGGTAAATCCCATCCGTGCCCGGATCATCGACCGAAGGGTCGATCTGGGAGGACAGCAAAATCTGCTTGTCGTCCGCCATGACTTCCTCAAGGGCGCGGACCGACTTTTCGCGGCCCACAAACAAAGGCACAATCATATGCGGGAACACGACGATATCGCGCAGCGGCAACACCGGGTAGCTGTTCGACAACTTTTCCGTCATCTTGGTTCCTTTCTGGCAGGAAAGTCGCGGCCCCGTGCGTCGGCAACCTGTGCGGCCTTCCCCTGTTCGGAGGCTTTATCTGGGGGTGACCTGACCCCAAGTCAACCAGAGGCCAGATCACGATTTGACATATTATGCGACGTGATCAAGGCGGGTGCAAGGCAGAGCCGCGTCCAAGTTAAAGCGAATGTTCGTTCATTTGCCGTTTTGCCTCGGCAACGGGCAGTTTCACGGCCAGCCCGTTTGACTTGCGTGTGATCCGGTGTAGCCTTTAGCATTGTTTGCACATTTCGGGAGGGTTCCATGGGACATGCCGCGTCGGATGCGATGCAGGGATATCAGCGCGACAACCTCAAGGCTTTCGAAAGCTGGCTGTCGTCGCATGGCAAGGATTTGGCCTCAAAGACCGACAAGGCGGTCATCTATGCCGGCCACGACCCGGCGGCGCTTCGAAAGACCGAGAAGCTTCTGACCTCCGATGCAGACATGTCCAAGATGTGGCAAAAGATTGAGGCGTTGAACAAGGAGGTCAAAGAGCACGAGGGCCAGGCTAAGTACGACCTGCTGACCGATGTTCTTGAGCGTTGCAATTCGACACCCGAATTGCGAAGTGCAGTGGGCCCCGAGATCGGCACAAAGGTCATCGGCATCAAGAATATGTTGCTTTACACGAAATTGGTCGGAAACGAGAAATACGGCTACATTAACAAAGCCAAAATCCAATACATGTGGGACAAATTGTCCGGGGCCTATATCGAAAACTCCAAGGGCGAGGTCACCCTTCTTGAAGGCCGCACCGCGCACAACAAGCGGGTGACGATTGCCTTCACCATCGTCCGCGAGGAACTGGAGACGCTTTGGAAGCGCAAGGATCTGCCAGAGGCGACAAAAAAGAATGCCGCCCTGATGATCTCCGGCATTGCAAAGCACTACGACGGTCAGATGCAGATGGGCGAAAAGCTGGTCAAAGAAGCGCGTGAGGTGATGAAGCAGGCGCGCATCGCCCTGAAAGGCCGCTGACTGCCAACCGCCTTTTGCTGCCTCGGCTCCGGTGTCAGGTCACCCCGGCACATCACCGGCGCAAATCAAACACCGCCCGCGCCACCTGCCCGCCGCCCTCGCCCCGGATCACCATCACCATGAAATCCGGGCCAAACGCAAAAACCCGCAGCGCGGCGGTGGCGTTGTCGGCCTGCGCCGCCTCACCCGTGAATTGCGCAAGATCTTTGGGGTCGCAGCGCAAGGCGACCTCTGCAACCTCGGCCTGCAACATTTCCACCGCAAGCAACGCAGATTCCCCCTCAATGCGAAATCCGGCTGGGATATGTCAGGCTGATAGGCTTCCAGGTGCATCGCCGGAAAGAAAGCATCTTCCTCAAGGTTCAGCCCGTCGGCATCGGCGGTAAAATCGACCTCCTGCGCCTCGGCCTCGTCAGGCAACGAATGGGGCTTGCCGTCAGGTGTTACGAAAATGCCGCCGCGAAAGGTCGCCTGCCACGTGCCACTCAAGGCCTTCGGCAGCGCCAGCATCCGGTCAGAGCCGATGCTGCAGTAATCCCCGGCAAGCGCCGGACCGGCGGCCACCATCGCCAAAACACACGCAAATATCCTCATAGCGGTTCAATATCCCCCTCAGCCCGCAGCGCATGAAACGCCGCCACAAAGGCTGCCAATCTGCCCGCGCCAATCGCATCGCGCAAGCCCTGCATCAGGTCCTGATAATAGTGCAGATTGTGCCAGGTCATCAGCATCGAGGCTATGATTTCCTCGGCCTTGAACACGTGGTGCAGATAGGCGCGGCTGTACCCCCGGCAACACGGACAGTTGCAATGCTCATCAATCGGGCGCGGGTCGTCGGCATGCCGGGCGTTCTTGATGGTCACCGGCCCGCGCCGGGTCCAGACCTGCCCGGTGCGCCCCGACCGCGACGGCAAAACGCAGTCCATCATGTCAATCCCACGCTCCACCGCGCCCACAATGTCATCGGGTTTGCCAACCCCCATCAGATAGCGCGGCTTGTCGTCAGGCAGCATCCCGGGCGCATAGTCGAGGACGGAGAACATCGCCTCCTGCCCCTCGCCCACCGCCAGCCCACCGACCGCATAGCCATCAAAGCCAATCGCCCGAAGCGCGTCAGCACTTTCACCGCGCAAATCCTGATTGACGCCGCCTTGCATGATGCCAAACAGCGCGTGGCCCGGCCTGTCGCCAAACGCATCGCGCGACCTTTGCGCCCACCGCATCGACAACTGCATGGAGGCCGCCACCGCCTCATCCGTCGCAGGCAAGGCCGGGCATTCGTCAAAACACATGACAATGTCCGACCCAAGCAGCTTTTGGATCTCCATGCTGCGCTCTGGCGACAGCATGTGCTTTGACCCGTCGATATGGGAGGAAAACCTGACCCCCTCCTCGGACATCTTGCGCAGGGCCGACAGGCTCATCACCTGAAACCCGCCTGAGTCCGTCAGGATCGGGCGTTCCCAGTTCATGAACTTGTGCAGGCCCCCCAAAGCGGCAATCCGCTCTGCCGTGGGCCGCAACATCAGATGGTAGGTGTTGCCCAACAGAATGTCGGCCCCGGTCGCCCGCACGCTTTCAGGCAGCATCGCCTTGACCGTCGCCGCGGTTCCGACGGGCATGAACGCCGGTGTCCTGATCTGACCCCGGGGGGTGGCGATCACCCCGGTCCGCGCCCACCCGTCCTTGGCGTGAATATCAAAGGCAAAGCGTTCGGCCATGTGACCCTCCATCAGCTTGCCCTTCTGCGTCAGACAGGCCAAAAAGCCAAGAGGCTGAACCGGCTGGCAAAGGCGCTTGGCCAGCGCGTCGCCCTCGGCACCTCGCCAAACCGCGTGCCGCCCAATCCCGCGCCGGGCGTCGGACACGCCCGAGCGCAAGCAAGCCAGCACCCACCAGACCGTCGCGTTTTGCGGCAAAGGCGGCGACTGCGTGACGCCCGCAACACTTCCCTTGGCCTGCAAGTCTGGTAGGTGGGCTGCATGAGCGAAACCTTCCTGCCCAATCCCCGTCTTGGCCTTGCCTTCACCGTGGCGGGCGCTGCCCTGTTTGTGCCGGACGCCCTGCTGGTGCGGTTGTCGGGAGCCGATGTCATGGACTTTGCCGTATGGCGCGGGTTGATCGGCGGATCAGTCACTTTGGCCGGCACCGCGATCTTTGCACCGCAAGCCTTCCCGGGCTGGAAAGATCTGCTCTCTGCCCCCTCACTTCTGCTGATCGTCACCCAAAGCATCGGGTCGTTTCTGTATCTGATGGCGCTTGGGCATACCAGCGTGGCCAACACGATGCTGCTTTACGCCTCCTCGCCCTTTCTGGCCGCGCTTCTGGCCTTTGTCGTGCTGAAAGAGCGTATCCCCCGCATGACCCTCCTGTGTATGCTCGCTGTCTTTGCGGGTGTTTTGGTCATCGCCTCTGGTTCCCTCGGTGGTGGAGATTTGTTCGGCGATGCAATGGCCCTGGCCAATGCCGGTGCGGCAGCAGGCTACTATGTCATCCTGCGCCATGGATCGGAGCGAAGCCTGATCGTTTCCGCCGCCGTCGGATATTTTGCCACATCACTTCTGGCCCTGCCCTTTGCCCCCCATCACGCCTTTGATGCACAGCAGGCCAACTTGGTTGCCCTCAACGGCAGTGTCGTGATGGCCGCCGGGTGTGCCTTGCAGATGATCGGCCCGCGCCATCTGCCCGCAGCCGAGGTTTCGATGATCACGATGCTGGAGATTGTCGCCTCTCCCCTTCTGGTCTGGGCGGTGATCGGAGAGGCGCCAGCCCCGCTTAGCCTGATCGGTGGCGCTGTGATCCTTGCGGCTTTGGTCGTGCACGGCATCTGGCGGTTGCGTCAGGAAGGTTGATATTTTACAAGGCGTTAGGGGATGATCCTAAACCAAACTCTTAACCTCAAGCCCCGTCGTTCTGGTCAAATAGTCCGACCCATGATCGCCAGACGTTCCATTATATCAACGTATTACAGCCCGATCTGCCCCAAATCCTCCACCACAAAATCCGGCTCCACCACCCGAGGGCCAGTTTCCGGAACTCCGGTTCGCACCAGAACCGTGGTCAAACCAGCCGCATGACCGGCCACGATATCCGTCTCGATCTGGTCGCCAATCATCAGGGTTTCGCCCAAAGGCGTGCCCAACCGTGCCAGGCCAAGGTCAATCATGTGACGAGCAGGCTTGCCGACGATCACCGGAACCCGCCCCGAAGCCGTTGCAATCGCTTGCAGAATAGACCCGGCCCCCGGATCGAACCCTGCGTCGTTCGGCAGCATCGGGTCGGCGTTGGTGCCATAGAAAGCCGCGCCCGCCAGCAAGGCCCGCTGTGCGATGGCCAGCGTCTGATAGGTGAACCCGCGGTCCAGACCAGACACGACAACGTCCACGCCAACCTCTGCCAGCGCAAAACCCTGCGCTTGCACCGCATCCTTCAACGCCTGCGCGCCCACCACGAACACCCGCGCGCCCTGCGGATGATCGCCCGCCAGCCGAAGTGCTGTGGCTTGCGCACTTGTCACGATTTGGGATGCCTCAACTTCTATCCCCATCCCGTTGATCCTGATGGCAAACTCCGCAGCGGTCTGCGTGGAGTTGTTGGTGACAAAGACATAGGGCACGCCCGCCCGATGCCAGCGTTGAAAGGCTTCCACGGCAGACAAGATCGAATCGGCGCCGCGATACACCACCCCGTCCAGATCACTGATCACGCCCGAAATCGTCGGCCAAATCACCATGACACACTCCTTTTGCCACGTCCCATAGATAAGCACCGTGCCCGATGAAACCGCCAAGGTTCCCTCGGGCTTCCGCCTGAGATGCCCGCGCAACGTTGGACGAACCGGCTCACCTGCCGGGCTATATCACCTGCTTGGATGTGTGTGGGAAAGGTTGCGCCAGCCCACCCTCACACTTCCGGTTTTCCGCCGGTTCAGATGCCGGTCCGCCACGGAGATTGGCAAGTGCCATACCGAAGGGTTATAGCACAGCCGATGATGGAGACTTGCCGATGCGCCTGCACGTGCTGACTATACTGCTTTTGGCGACCCCCGCTGCATCGGCCAGCCTGCCAAGGTTGCTGGAGCCCGGCCTGCACCTGCCGGCCAGCGCCCCCGGCGTGACCCGAATCGCGCTGACCTTTGACGCCTGTGACGGTCAGATCGATCACCGTATCCTTGACACCCTGATCCGCGACAACATCCGCGCCACCATCTTTGTGACCGGCAAATGGCTGTCCCGAAACGCGCAGGCTTTCGCCCAGATGCGCGCCCGCCCTGACCTGTTCGAGGTCGAGGATCACGGCGCCCGCCACCTGCCCGCTGTCGATTATCCGACCTTGGTTTTCAATCTGCGCTCCGCCGGTTCGCCAGAGGCTGTAGCGGCAGAGGTGACCGGCGGCGCCGACGCCATCCTTGCCGCAGGCGGGTCAGCGCCGCATTGGTTCCGCGGGGCTACGGCGAAATACGATGCCTCTGCCATGGCGCAAATCGTAGCGTTGGGCCTTCAAATCGCTGGCTATTCGCTCAGCGGTGATGGAGGCTCGCTTTTGTCGGAACGCGAAACGGCGCGGCGGATCGGCGCGGCGGTCGATGGCGCGGTCATCCTGTCGCATATCAATCAACCGCACCACAGCGCCGGAGCGGGCGTCGTGGAGGGGATCGCCGCCCTGCAAACGCGCGGTGTGGTCTTTGTCCGGCTGGAGGATGCCTTTCCCGCGCCGCAGGGTCACCGGGCTTTTTGACGCCGCTTCCAGCCCAAACCTGGCCCGGCCCTCAGGCTGGGCAACGCGGTTTTTCCCCCTATCCAGTTTGACTCAATTTCGCCTACAAAGATTGCGGTCGGGCTTGGCCATGCCATTCGCCGGGACCACGGGTCAACATTTGCGCCTCGGGTGGGGCGTGAGAGCAGACATGTCAAAGAAGATGATCGCCGAGGCTTTGGGCACCTTTATCCTGGTGTTTTTCGGCTGTGGGTCCGCCGTCCTGATGGGGGCACAGATCGGAATGCTGGGGATTGGGTAGTGTCTCAGTTTGAAATCGGGCGGGGTTGACAGAGGTATCGCCCAGCGCCACGTCTTGCTGTATGCTTAGCGGGAAGCATGGGAGTCGAACTACATGGAAGATGGGATTTCGCAAGTTCTGCAGGGACAAATTTCTGCGGCCCAGACAAAACTCAAATATGTCCGCCTGGGTGTAATGTTCAACGGGATAACCGCCCCGATCCCCGATCTAGAAAGTGAACTGGTCTACTTGATCGACAAGTGGGAAGGCGAACTCGCTAGTCACGTCGCCAAGATGAGGGTAGCAAAATAATGCCTAAAGGCCCAAACGGAGAGAAACGCCCTGCCGACGCCATAGGTTTGGCCGTGTTGGTTGGCAGGATCGCTACGGGCGAGACTGAGGACGTTGCGCCGGATGACGGAAAAGACCCCAACGCGAAGGCACTAGGGGCTAAGGGGGGCACGGCCCGCGCGTCCAGCATGTCACCGGAACGGCGGGCCGAGATTGCTAAAAATGCCGCGCAAAAGCGGTGGGGAAAAGCTTAGTTTTCAAGCGGCAACTCGTAGTTATCACCGTGTTTGGGCGCTACCTTGTTCAGGTTTGTGACAAACTCATCCCAACTTCCTGCGGCCTTCATAAACATCGTCACCATGTGGACATGTTGGGCTAACAAAGGGTGCCCAATATCATCCGAAAACAATTGATGAAGTCGTCCTTTTTTGGCACCAGTCTCAGTCTTCGGCATTCGATTTTCGAGTTCTTTTCGCAACCCGGGTGCCAAGCGGGCGTAAATGAAATCGTTTGTATAGTGAGCGACAACTTGGGGCGGGTTGATATGACGCCCTTTCCATGTCCAGTCGCGCAACCGAAAGATTTGCTTGTAAAACTCATCGGGGAATCGCTTGGCCCACGCGGCAAGTTCTTTGCGCAACACGGCATCGAAAACCTCTTGCAGCGCGAGCCGGTTCCTTACGTCTTGGAAACCTGTCGCTTCGTCGACCAAGCCTAAAATACCTACGTCAGCGAGCGCACTCTTGATGGAATCCGCCGCTGCGATCATCTTAAGATATCTGGCAGGCATCTTGCTGTTTTCATGCAGAGAAGCGTCTCGAAATCTTAAGTAAACATCTGCAACATGACGGATCAGCGTTGCATCATAACCTATGCCCTTTCCGCCGGATTTTGTACGGTAAAGGACTGGTTTCGTCGACACGTATAAGTCATTGGTTATAAATGGTTTTAGCGCCTGCGCCTGCAAGAAAAATGGCAGTTCGTCGACAGTAGAAAGTACCCCAGTTCCTGCCTTCGGCGATCTTGAACGGCCCAGTGCCCTCAAAAAGGATGACTGAGTGATTACACGGCGCTGGTCGCGCAACACAGCAGCCGAAACGATTGTTCCCGCGATAGAAAAATCTCCTTCAAAATCGGCCACGGGTAGATCGGAAGTCCACCGCGCATCAGCAGCTTTTTTTGCAATTTCCGATCTGCGCTCCGGCGTCATACTATCTGCGCGGGCCTTGGCAGCTTTGACGTAGTTCGTTTCTTCGACCATTTGCGTCTCCATGCTTGCATAAGCGTCTCGCAAGCATATGCTTGCGACAACGTAAACGCAAGCATAGAGGCTAGCATGAAGTTTTTGCTTGACACTAAGCATAAAAGTTCATATACAAATCGTATGAACAAGCTAGACACCCAGACCCGCGTCACCATCCTGAACCTTCTCGTTGAGGGTTCGTCCATGCGCTCGATCAGCCGCATCACTGGCGTGTCGATCAACACGGTAACGAAAATGCTTGAAGACGCGGGTAAGGCTTGTGCGTCATACCATGACGTGACCGTGCGCAACGTCAAAGCTGCGCAAGTCCAGTGCGATGAAATCTGGTCGTTCTGCTACGCCAAGGACAAGAACGTGGCGACCGCCAAAGCCGCACCGGATGGCGCTGGCGACGTGTGGACATGGACTGCCATTGACCGCGATAGCAAGATGATCCTGTCCTATGAGGTTGGTGACCGTTCCGGCGCTACCGCACGCGACTTCATGGATGACCTTGCCGACCGTTTGGCAACTCGTGTCCAACTGACGACAGATGGCTACAAGGTCTATCTTGAAGCCGTGGAGGGCGCGTTCGGTGGCGACGTGGACTATGCGATGCTGGTCAAAATTTATGGCGAGCCGACAGGCTCAAAAGGGCATGAGCGCAAGTATAGTCCGGCTGAATGCACTGGTGCGCGTAAGGAATTGATCAGTGGCCATCCGGTCAAGGAAATGGTCAGCACGTCGCACGTCGAACGTCAGAACCTGTCCATGCGGATGGGGATGCGGCGCTTCACCCGTCTGACTAATGGGTTCAGCAAGAAGCTGGAAAACCACCTGCATATGCTGAGCCTCTACTTCGTGCATTACAACTTCGTGCGGGTTCACAAGAGCCTCAAAATGACCCCAGCAATGGCGGCTGGCGTCTCCGACACGTTGCACGATATGACTTGGATTGTCGGACTGATTGACGCGGCTGCTCCGGTCGCAGGAAAGCGCGGACCTTACAGAAAGACACAAATTGCCGATTAATTATCCGGTAGATCGCAAAGCTATCATCCTTTGTGATTTCAGCATGGGCGGCTTTAAGCCGCCCGAAATGGTGAAGCGTCGCCCATGCGTAGTTCTAGTTGGGCGGCTTCCAAATCGAGCTGGGCTGGCCACTGTCGTTCCCTTGAGTGGGACACCTGCCCCTGCGTTGTGCGACTACCAATGTGAAATCACTCTCGAAGATCGCTTGCCTGCGCCATTCGACAACCAGAAAGAATGGTGGGTCAAGGCCGACATGGTGGCAACAGTGTCGTTCGCTAGACTCGACCTGCTAAGAACCAGTCGCGGTGAAGGCGGGAAACGAACATATGTTACTCCGCGCGTGACCGAGGAGCAATTTGAGCAAATTCGCGCGACTATCCTGCGGGCGCTACGGTTCGTGCGTTGACGAAATAGGATGGAATTCCTATGTTAGGGACGTTAGCTCGGGCGTTTCGACGCAGGCGAGCCTCAAGACCTCGCAAGAGGCGACCGTGCGGAATTGCGATAACAAGTCAACAGCGCGGTCTGATTTAGGCCCCGGCCCGAAAAGGTCGGGGCCTCTTTCTGTCGAAAAAGGATAATTCAAACTGAGACACTACCGGGGATTGCGGCCGCCTTCGGCCTGTCGATTGTGGCTGCAGCCTACGGGTTGGGCGCAATCTACGGCGCGCACCTGAATCCGGCCGTGTCGCTGGGGATGGTCACGGCGGGTCGCATGTCAGTCGGCGATTTCGTGGCCTATGCGATTGCGCAGATCGGCGGGGCCATCGTGGCGAGCCTGATGATCCTGGTGATCGCCAGCGGCAAGGCCGACTACACGCTGGCAACCAACGGCCGGGGCCAGAACGGCTTTGGGACGGGCTATCTTGGTGCCTACAGTCTGCCGGCCGCTTTGGTGTTTGAGGCGGTGGTGACCTTTCTGTTCGTGACCGTGATCCTTGGCGCCACGCAAAGCGGTGCTCCTCCGGCGATGGCCGGACTGGCGATTGGCCTGACGTTGATGGCCATCCATCTGGTCGGCATTAACGTCACGGGCGTTTCGGTCAACCCGGCACGCTCGATCGGGCCTGCTTTGTTTGTCGGCGGCACCGCACTGGCGCAGCTTTGGGTGTTCATCGTGGCCCCGCTTGCCGGTGGCGCAGTGGCCGGAGCCGTGCGTGCAGCGGGCATCACCCGCGCAGCCTGAGAGGGTTCGGACTTTATGGAGAGGGAGGGCCGCGCTGGTCCTCCCTTTTTCATTGCAATCAAGACCGGGCAAACATGTGCTGCCCTATCGCAGTGGTAAAGTGAGAAAGGCCAAGGCAGGAGGACCAAGTCAGCCCGGCCAAACCAGTCTGGCCAAACCACACCGGCCAATCCAGTCTGGCAAACAAAACCGGGCTTTACGCCAAAAGGGCGCGGGCGCCGCCCATCCGTTTGGCGCGGTACATCGCGCGATCGGCATTGGCGAACATCTCTGCAGCCGTCGCGGGCGTGGCGTCAATCCCGATGCTGACCGTCACCTCATATCCGAAACTGCGTGACACCGCACGGGTCCGTTCAATGGACTCGGTCGCAAGGCGCATCATGTCATCGACCAACTGTCGGGTTTCAAGGACCGCCAGAAATTCGTCTCCGCCGGTGCGGACCAGCAGTCCCCAGGTCGAAAACTGGCCCAGCAAGGCATCCGCAATCACTTGCAAAAGCCCGTCGCCATAGGCGTGGCCTCTTGTGTCATTGACCTTCTTGAAATCATCCACGTCAATCAACAGGAAAGCGCGGTCCGCAATCACCGTTTCTCCGGTTGCGATGTGTTTGAGATGCTCGTCCAACGCCCGCCGGTTCGGCAGATTGGTCAAAGGGTCATGGCGCGACAGATGCTCCAGCTCTTTTTGCACCTGTGTAAGCTGGGCAAGCCTTTGTTCGGCCATCTTGACGGCCTCTTCCAACATCCGGGCTTGCCGCAGGTCACGGGTGACATCCCAGTCAATGCCGACCAGGCTTGGCCCATCCACACCGTCGGGCACATAGCTGATCCGGCTGCGAATGTGGCGGATGTCACCGTCCGCCCGGACAATGCGATAGTCCCGGTCATAATCCTCACCAGAAATGCTGCCTGCTTCCGTTTCGCGCGTGGCGCGGTCGCGATCATCGGGATGGATACAATTCTCCCAAAAGCCGCCCACCACTGGAATACCGTCATCGGGCATCCCATAGATCCGGCGCTGCTGCGCGTTCCACGTCGCTGAATTGCGGGCAATATTGTAGTTCCAGATGCCGATACCCGCGATGTTGACCGCAATTTCCACCTGCTTGGCCGCCAAGGCCCGCGCCTGTTCGGCGGCTTTCATCTCGCTGATGTCGGTATCAATGCCAACAAACCTTGTGGCACGACCCGTCTCATCGCGGCTGAAGGCCCGGCCCCTGCACATGATCCAGATCCACTGACCGTTGCGGCCACGCTCGCGGTATTCAAAGGCAACCTCGTCCGCCTGACCGGAGTTGATCATCTCTGTGTAGTGTTTGGCCGTCGCCACATCATCCGGATGCACGGTCGCAAGCCATTCTTCATCCGAACTAGGCAGGATGTCAGACGGCAGCAGCTTGCGGATCTCGCGCCAACGCGGCGTGTAGCGCTTTTCGCCGGTGACAATGTTGTAATCCCAAACGCCAAGCCCGGCAGATTCTACAACCGCGTGCCAATACTCACCCGTTCCGACGATGTCCGCAGTGGTGCTGTTCAAGATCGTCCCATCCCGTAGCTTTACGCAAAATAAGAGAGGAGATGGCGGTCACGCAACACGTTTTCCAGAGGCAGGCCGGTTTTCGCAGGGAATATGCTTTGGCTAAAAAGCTCAAAAACAACACAAACCCACAAAGGCAGCTTTTTGAAGCGCCGTTTGCCGGGACGCCGCATGACCAAGGTCGTTCGCGCAAGCCCGGGCTACAGTGTTAAGGCGTCTCGGCCCAAAGGTTTCAAACACTGCAAAACAACCCTTCAAATCTCAAAGCAACGGATACCCGCGCCGAGCCGGCCCAATGGCAAATCAAGTGCGGCAGGCCCTCGGTATGGCTACTGTCGGCCCCGGACCCTCGTTGCCCGAAACAATCAGGCCCGGAAGGTCACTCCCAGGCCTGAAAAACTCGATACCGTTTTGGTGTCAGCCCGGGGGGCTTAACCCTTGCGGCGCTTGGCCAAGCCCAGACCAGCGAGGCCGATCAACATCAGCGGCAACGAGGCAGGCAACGGAACCGGGCTGGTGCCGTCGCGGTGCGCACCGCTGCCAATCTTGTTCCAGTTGATGGATTCATTGCCGTCAACGTTGTTGTTCACGAAGTCATAGTAGCCGGTGTCCAGAATGTGGCCTTTGTCGTCAAACGCGAAGTGGATGCCGTTTGCGTCAAATGACACGATCGGACGGTTTGCATCGCAAAGTGCCGCATAGCCAGCCACAGTTCCGATCAGCGCGGCCGTGCTGCTGCAGCCGCCAATCCCGTTCGATCCGGCGGCCAGTGCATCCAGACCAGGCGGAGGCGTGCCAAAGGGAGAGTTGTCGCTGGCGTCGAAATTGTACGAGAAGGTCTGGGTGAATATCCCGATACCGCCCGCCAATATATCCAGCGCATTCCAGATGGCGTAGGTCGGACCGGACCCGCCATTCATCGTCACGGCAAAGTTGGTGATATGAAGCGTCGCTGCCGCCGTGTTGTCGATGCGGACCGCAGCGGAATCAAAAAGTTGGGCTGCCGAAGACTGCGACTGAACGCCGGGATCGCCGAGCCATGTGGTCGGGAAGAAACCGGTCGGGCGCAGGTTGTCAGCATAACCCACGAGCACATCGAACGTGGATGCCATCGAAAGGGTGGGCACCAGCGCAAGACCGGCGACCGCAGTCAGTTGCAGAAGTGACTTTCGCAATTCCATATAATTTCTCCCATTCAGGTTAAAGATTAGGCTGTTTAGGCCGCAAAGATGCCTTTATCTTGTTAACCTGTCAAGGCTGCCGGTGTCGCCAGTCGCCGCTTTTGGGGGCAAAACCGCTTGCCTCACTGACCATCGACCCGTGATTTTCACCCACCGCGCCCGCCGAGGCGTCCCTCAGCCGCGGCATTGTTTAGGTCCGATCCACAAGCTTCGGTGACCGGACAGATTGTCGCGTTTGGCGAAACAATCGCCTCTCGCCATCGGGTGTAAGGCGATGCTTCGGCACCGGAAAGGTCAGGACCGGGCGGAGTCAGCGCCACAAAAGCGCTGGCAAATCGCTGGCACCGAATCAGTCGCGCTGTTAACCTCTGATCAAATTCGAACACGTCTCCGTTTCACGTCTCCACAATTGAGGTAAAACTATGAAGCACTCTATTTCTGCACTTAATGATTCCATCCTCGGCGGCCTTGGCGATGATGCGCTCGATGGCCTGGGTGGCGATGACACCATCGATGGCGGATCGGGCGGCATCGACACGCTGTACGGCGGCTTGGGCGATGACCTGTTGTGGACGCGGACCGATGACCAGTCCTATGGCGGCGACGGCAATGACACGATCTCGGTCGCTGGGGATGGCCCGTCGGTGCTGGACGGCGGTGTGGGCTCGGCAGACATCCTGCGGTTCGAAGGCGGCTATGACATCACCGGAGCCACCGTGACCGGGTTCGAGCAGCTGTGGATCGCCGGAACCGCTTTGATGACGGCAAGCCAACTGAACGGGTTTCAGTTGGTGTCAGGCTACAACCCTGCCTACACCAATGCCGGGGTATCCCTGACCCAAGGCGGCACAGCGGCGATCACCCTTTCATCGACCCTGACCAATGGCTTTACGCTGATCGGCTCTGGCGGCGCAGACATCATCACGTTCAACGCCACCTTTGCCAGTGCCATTTCCGTCAACATGGGCGGCGGCAATGACAAGGTGACGACCGGGGCGGGCAACGATTCCATTCAGGGCGGTGACGGCAGCGACATTCTGTCCGGCCTTGACGGCAACGACTCGATCGACGGCGGCAACGGCGGCGATTCCATGAGTGGCGGCAATGGCAACGACTACCTTGTCGTCAACGGGGCTGATTCGGCCTATGGCGGGGCTGGCAATGACCTGATCTCGATTGCAGGCAATCAGGCCGTGATCCTGAACGGTGGCTTTGGCACGGCTGACGTCCTGCGGTTCGAAGGTGCCTATGACATCACCGGTGCGGCGCTGAGCGGGATAGAGACGCTCAACGCCAACTCACAGGCCTATATGACGGCATCGCAGTTCGGTTTGTTCACCACCGTCTCGGGCTATGCGTCGAACTACACAACTGCTGGCGTCATCCTGACCCAGGGCGGCACGGCAAGCGTGGCTTTGTCGGTCACCCTGTCGCAATACTTTGCGCTGACGGGTTCTGCCGGGGCCGATCTGATCACCTTCGCGCCCGGCTACAACGCCACGATCTACGCCTATATGGGGGCGGGCAACGACAGTGTCACCACCTCCAACGGGGCCGACACCATCCGCGGCGAGGCGGGCAATGACACTTTAATGGGTATGGGCGGCGATGACACCATTGACGGCGGCAGCGGATTTGACTCGCTGAACGGCGGGTCGGGCAACGACTTGTTGCTGGCTGGCACCGGTGATACCGTGATGGGCAGCCTTGGTGATGACCTGATTTCCATCACCGCCAATATGCCCGCCGCATTGGATGGCGGCATCGGCAACGACACTCTGCGGTTCGAGAACGGCTTTGACATCTCCGGCACCACGATCAGCGGATTCGAGCAGGCCAATCTTTACGGCACCGATTATATGACAACCGCGCAATTGGCGCAGTTTGCGGCCGTCTCGGGCTATAACGCCTCCTACACCACCGCGACCGTGGTTCTGACCCATGGCGGCACCGCCAACATCACCGTGCTGCCAACGGTCACCAGTTCTTTCTCGCTGACAGGCTCCGCAGAGGCGGAAAACCTGACCTTCACCCCCAGCAGTATCGCCACGGTTTATGCCTATATGGGCGGCGGCAATGACAGCGTCGCAGCCTCATCCGGCGCGGACAGCCTGCGCGGCGACGAAGGGGATGACACGCTTCTTGGCAACCAGGGCAACGATTCCATCGACGGCGGCAGCGGCAATGACTTGCTGTATGGTGGCTTTGGCAGCGATCTTTTGATCCTGCGCATGTTTGACAGCGCCTATGGTGGCGCCAATGATGACCTGATCTCGATCAACGAAAACCTGCCTTTGGTGATTGATGGCGGCACCGGGCATGACATCCTGCGGTTCGAAAACAGCTTTGACATCTCTGGTGCCACGATCAACGCGATGGAGCAGTTGAACCTGAACGGCAACGACACCATGACAGCCACTCAACTGGCGGCGTTCGGGACGGTGTCGGGCTATGGTCCGGGCTATACGACCGGGACGATGACCCTGTCTGCGGGCGGAACTGCGGCCGTCACCCTTGATCCGGGCATGACCGCCTATTTCTCGCTGACCGGGTCGGCTGATGCAGATATCCTGACCTTTGCGCCCGGTTACACGGCAACGATCTACGCCTATGTGGGCGGCGGCGACGACAGCGTGATCGCCGCATCAGGCAATGACAGCTTGCGGGGCGAGGATGGCAACGACAGCCTTTACGGCAACGCCGGCAACGATTCCATCGACGGCGGCTTTGGCAATGACGTGCTGTTGGGCCAGGCGGGCAATGACACCATTGATGGCGGCTGGGGCTTTGACTCGGTTGACGGCGGCATTGGTGACGACCTCTTGTACGCCCGCATGGGCGACAGCATCTACGGCGGCACCGGCAACGACATGATCTCCGTGCAAGAGAACCTGCCCGCCTCGATTGACGGCGGGATCGGCAACGACACCCTGCGGTTCGAGTCCAGCTATGACATCACCGGCACCAAACTGACCGGGGTGGAGAACCTGTATATCGGCGGCTCGCCGTCGATGACGACGGCACAACTGGCCAGCTTCACGCTGGTGTCCGGTTACAACGCCAGCCAAACCGGGGCGACGCTTACCCTGACCACTGGCGGCACGGCTTCGGTCAATCTGTCCAATACCCTGACCAGCTATTTCCAGCTTTACGGGTCGGGGCAGGATGACAAGATCAGCTTCAATGCAAGCTATAACGCCACGGTCTACGTCTATGCGGGCGTTGGCAATGACAGCATCACCGGGGCCTCGGGGGCGGATTCGCTGTATGGCGGCATCGGCAATGACACCCTGCTGGGGATGAGCGGCAACGACAACATTTTTGGCGGCAACGGCGCGGACGTGATCACAGGCGGGTCCGGGGTGGATACGCTGACCGGTGGGCTGGGGCAGGACATCTTTGTCTTTGCAACGACTACCTCGTCGGACCCATCCAACCCGGACCGCATCAACGACTTTGAGGCGGCGGGCGTTGGCAAGGGTGACCTGATCGACGTCTCCGGCATCGACGCCGATGGCAACATCGGCACCCATGATGCCTTCACCTTCGGGTCCACGGGCCTTGCGGGATTGTCCGTTGTGGACAGCGGCACCGATACGCTGGTGCAACTGAACACCGACAACGACGCCGCTTTCGAGATCACCATCCTGATCATCGACGGCGCGGTTACGGCGGCATCCTACACGGCGGCCGATTTCATCTTGTGACACATCATCGGGGCTGAGCCGCACCTGCCAGCGGCTCGGCCCAACATTATCAAGCGCAAGCAGGCCAAAGCTTTCGGATAGTTTCCAAAAACGCGGCTTGAAGGGAACCGAAGCTGCGGCGTAATTTGGACGGATGGATTGGGGTTTCCAAGATTTTGACCACAGCGGCTCTGGCAATTTGACGGCCCGGCAAGCCCGCGATTCTGCGCGTTCCGTTGCCAGCACATGCCGCTCGGTGGCGCCGTCAATGGACCGCGCCCGTTGCCGCAGGGGGCGCGTGCGATCGGCCCTGACCTGATCCCCAAGCCCATGGCCCGGCTGAAGTCGCTCGCGGGTTTCATCGTCGGCAGCCGGCGCGACGACAGCGTTTGCCCCCCCGATCAATTGGACGAACTGCACCTGTCCGAGATAAGCGCCCAGATCGACGCGGTCAAACGCGAACGACCGATCCGGCTGATTGTCATCGCCTTGATTTGCGTGATCTTCTCGCTTTATCGTCCGCCGGTGGTTGTGATCACGGCCTACCTGCTGGAACTGTGCTGCGCCGTGGTTGAGGCTTCGCTGGTCCGCGCCGTCCTGCAACGCTCCAACCCCATGCTCTTTCGCAAATCCATCCTGTTCGCCGTCTATATCGGCGAGATGTGCTTTTCCCTGCCCAGTGCCATCCTCTGGCATGTTGAAGAGCCGTTCACCAAAGCGATTTCGGTCGGCATCATGGCCGCCGCGATGATGCGGCTTGCCACCATCCGTTCGATTTACCCTGTCACCGGGTTTGCCGGAATTGCCGCCCTAGCCAGCCTGATTTCGGTATCAAACAGCTCTTACTGGTTGCTGCGGGGCAACCTGCCCGGCTTTTTCTTCACCTCGGTCATCGCCATCGTTTCGTTGGTCTACGTGATCTCGGCCATCATGCAGAACCACCGCGAACAGCAACAGGCAGCGATCCGCAAAATGGCGCTGCAATCGGTCAGTGCCGCGAAAAGCCATTTTCTGGCACAGATGAGCCATGAACTGCGCACCCCGCTGAATGCGATCATCGGCATGGGCACCGCAGCCCATCTGGCAACACCAGACCCGGTGTTGCGGGCGCAATTGCAGGTTCTGGTGACCTCGGCGGAGGGTCTGGCTGTGGTTTTGAATGACGTGCTGGATATTTCTGCCATCGAAGAGGGTCGCATCACCCTGCGCCCGCACGCAGGCGACATCCGGCAGGAAATTGCCGTCACGGTTGCGCTCTTTCGCCCTCAGGCCGACGCAGCGCATCTTGATCTGCTGACCGAATTTGCCGACGATCTGCCGACGACGCTGACGCTTGATTTCGACCGCCTGCGCCAATGCCTGGCCAATCTGCTGTCCAACGCCTTCAAACACACCAGAACCGGGCATGTTGCCGTGAGGCTGGCCTTTTTGGCCCCCGCTCTCTTGACGATAGAGGTGTCTGACACCGGTCCCGGCGTTGCCGCTGGCCAAGAGGACATGATCTTTCAAAAATACCAACGTGTCCCGGAACTTCCGCGTGGCTACGGCCTTGGCCTGTCGATCTGTCGCACGCTGGTAGAGCGGATGGGCGGCGATATCACCTTTCTGACCGGGCAAAAGGGTGCCACCTTCCAGATACGGCTGCCGGTCGGGGTTCCCGCCGATGCCGCCACCCTTCCCGCCGCAGCCGCTCTGCCAGATGTCGCCGGTTACCGGGTGCTGGTGGTGGATGACATCAGCACCAACCGTCTGGTTGCAGCAACCTATCTGAGTATCCTGAACTGCCAAGCGGTAGAGGCCGAAAGCGGCCCCGACGCCCTGCGCATCCTGCAAACCTCCTCCGATATTGACCTGATCCTGCTGGACATCAACATGCCGGACATGGACGGCCTTGCGACCCTGCGCCAGATCCGGTCGATGCCGGGCGGTCAGGCCAGCTTGCCGGTTATCGCCATGACGGCAGACGCTTCAGATCAGGACCGCCGCGCCTATCTGCACGCCGGAATGGAAGGCTATGTGACCAAACCCATCCAACTCGACATCCTGCGGGCCGAGGTAAGCCGGGTTGTCGCCCGCACCAGCCCGAAACCCGCCGCTGTTGCGATCACCGATTGAGGTGTTGAACGGAAAATCGAGCAGCGGTTTTCCGGATCCGCCAAGCGAAAGTCGCTGCCTGTCGTCCGCCACGCGAGGTCGAACGCCTCTATTCCTCCGCCGCTCGTGCATCGGGCGAAGTTCACCTTCTGAGGTTCTTCGCCCGCAGTCTGACAGGCGACGTCCGAAAGCAGGTTGATGTGTCCACCCCGCACCTTCCTGCTTTCGGAGAGCCACAACCCGATTGCCCGCGTATCGGCTACAGATTGACCTGCGTACCGATTTCCACCACGCGCCCGGCCGGGATCTTGAAGTAGTCCGACGCACCAGCCGCATTGCGGGCCAGAAAAATGAACAACCGGCTTTGCCATCCCGGCAACTGGCTCTTGCTGGACAGCTTGATCGTGCGGCGCGACAGGATGAACGAGGTTGACATGATGTCGAACTTCCACCCGAACTTGCCGCAATCCGCCAAAGCCTTCGGAACGTTGGGATCCTCCATATAGCCGAAGGTCATCGTGACCTTGCGGAAGCGCGGGCCAATATCGGCCATCTCCACCCGGTCTTCCGGTTCGATCCGCGGCACGGTCGCGGTGACGACAGTCAGGATCACGTTCTGCTCATGCACCGACTTGAAGTGTTTGAGACTGTGCATCAGGGCCACCGGCGCAAACTCCGGGTTCGCGGTCAAAAACACGGCCGTACCCGAAATGATCGGCAACGGCTTCTTTTCCATCTGCCGCAGGATCAGGTCCATCGGCACCTCGCTGCTTTGCTCTTTGGCCATCAACAAGGCGGTGCCCTTGACCCAGGTCCACATGATCAGCACCATGACGGCGGCGATGCACAGCGGGACATAGCCGCCCTCCACGACTTTCAGCATATTGGCCCCCAGAAAGATCAGATCAATCAGAAGAAACGGCAGCATCAGCAAAATCGCGGACCAGAGCGGCCAGTGCCAATGCCTGTTGACCACGATGATCGCCAAAAGCGCAGTCACCACCATCGTGCCGGTCACACTGATGCCGTAAGCATTGGCCAGCGCGGTGGAGGAGCCGAACGACACCACCAGCAGCAGAACCGCAATCATCAGCAGGGTGTTGACCGAAGGCAGGAAGATTTGCCCAAGTTGGGTTTCGGACGTGTGACGGATCCGCATGCGCGGGAACAGCCGCAACTGGATCGCTTGCCGGGTCAGCGAGAAGGCTCCGGTGATCACGGCCTGACTGGCGATGATGGTCGCACAGGTCGCCAAGGCCACGATGGGCAACAGGGCGGCCTTGGGGAACATCAGGAAGAACGGGTTGTCCAACACGGTCGGATCGGACAACAGCAAAGCGCCTTGCCCCAGATAATTCAGGACCAGCGCCGGAAACGCCACCGCCAACCACGCAAGCTGAATGGGCGCGCGACCAAAGTGGCCAAGGTCGGCATAAAGCGCCTCAGCCCCGGTCACTGCCAGAAACACAGCCCCCAGCACAGCCAGCCCGACGGCCCCGTGACTTTGCAAAAACAGCACCGCATAGGCCGGATTGAACGCCGCCAGCACCTCTGGCCGGGTCAGAATATGCACCACCCCGCCCTCGGCCAGGATCAAGAACCAAAGCAGCGTGATCGGGCCAAAGAAACTTGCGACCGTCGAGGTGCCCCGGCTTTGCACCGCAAACAGCCCGACGATGATGCCAAGCGTGATCGGGACCACGAAGACTTGCAGTTTGGAGGTGACAATTGACAACCCCTCCACCGCCGACAGCACCGAAATCGCCGGCGTGATCACCGCATCGCCGTAAAACAGGGCGGCACCAAACATACCCATCACCAGAACCCAGGTCGCCCTGCGCCCCATCGCCGACTGCGCCAAAGCCAGCAGCGACAGCGTGCCGCCTTCGCCCCGGTTGTCGGCCCGCAGCAGGATCACCACGTATTTTAACGTCACGATGATCATCAGCGTCCACAGGATCAGGGACAACCCGCCCAGAACATCCGCCACCTTCACGCCATTGCGCGCCCCCGCCGCCAGCATGGTTTCGCGAAAGGCATACAAGGGCGAGGTGCCGATATCGCCATAAACCACCCCGATGGAGCCAAGCGACAAGGCGAAAAGCCCGGCCTTCTTGGCGGGATGCGCAGATTGAGAGATTTCAGACATAACCGACATGCTTCACCTGTAACGCCGGACTCCCGGCTGCCAGGGCGTGATCTGATCCTTTGCGCATAAGGAAACGACGGGGATTGCCATGGCGGCGCATAAAGTTTTCATAAAGATATGGACAGGACCGGGCGAGACACCGCACAAACGCGCCATGTCTGACCCAGATGCCCTCCACCTCATCCAACTGGAAATCACGACCGCAACGACAGGGTCAAAGCCACGCCTGACGATTGACCCAAGCCCCAATTCCCAACCGCGGTGGAGCGCCAGCCCCACCATCGGGGGCTTGGCCGCCACCGCAGCCTTTCTGGCGGTCGCTGCCGTCATCACCGGACTGACCCGGTCGGTCTGGCCCGAAACCTCCGGCCTGTTCGTGTTCTTCGCCGCTGTCCTGATGGCCTCAACCCGCTATGGTTTCTGGGTTGGGATCGCCAGCGCCTTCGCGGCCTTTGGCGTCGTCAACTTCCTGTTCGTCGTGCCCTATTACACCTTCCGCATCGAAAACCCGGCCGACTTCGTGGCCTTGGCAGAGTTCCTGCTGGTTGCGGCCCTGACCGGATTTCTGGCCGGACGGTTGCGAGAAGAGGCTGACGCCGCCAAGACCCGCGCCGATGTGTTGCAAGCCCTGTCCGATTTCGCCGCCGATCTGGCCCAACTGAACGACCCCGAGGCTTTGTTGCGCGCCCTGCCCCGCCACCTCGCCGCCATAGCCCACGGCCCCGCCATGGTATTGAGCCAGACTACCGGTGAACCTGCCGGAGCGACTGCGGGCCAGACTGCGCGCCAGACTGGGGGTCAGATGGGGGGTCAGATGGGGGGCCAAAAGCAGGACGAAACCTTGCGCAAGACCCAAACGCTGGACCTTGTGGCAAGCCATCCGCCCGGCGCCCGTCCCGACAGCGCCGACCTTTCTGCCGCAGACCGGGCGCTGAACCGCCAAAGCCTTCAAAACGGGGTGCAACCGGGATGGGACGGTTCACAAATGACCTTTGTTCCGTTGCACGAGGGCGTGGTCCTCGGCTATGCCGCCCCAAGCCGCGCTGCCGCCTTCCGCGATCAGGCCCTCGCCATCATCTGCCGTCAGGCCAGTCTTGCGCTGGACCGCGCGGCCTTTGCCACCAAGGCCGAGGCCGCCCGCATCGCCGCCGACCGTGAGGCCCTGCGCTCAGCCCTCCTCACCTCGCTGTCGCATGACCTGCGCACCCCTCTGGCCACCATCCTCGGGTCCATCACCACCCTGCGCGAACTTGGCCCTACCCTGCCGCCCGAAGCGCGCAGCGATCTGGAACTGGCCATCGAGGAAGAGGCCCAACGCCTGTCGCGCCACGTGGACAACCTGCTGCACATGACACGGCTGCAATCCGGCCTGACCCTGCACCTGACATGGGTGGACCCGGTGGAGGTGATGCAAGCCGCCATCACCCGCGCCAAACGCGCCTTTCCTGAAGCGGTCCTGACCCTGACCACGCCCGACCTGCCGCTGATCCGCGCCGAGGCTGGCCTTCTGGAACAGGCGCTGTTCAACCTGATCGACAATGCCGTGAAATTCTCGCCCCGACCGGCGCAGGTCTGGGTTGACGGTCAAGTGAGGCTCTCTGCGCAAGTTGGACTATCGCCACGGGTCCCGCACCCGGCTCACTCTGAGCCCTCGCCGCAGGCCGGGCTTTTGGCGCAGGCCGGGCTTTTGGCGCAGGCCGGGCTTTTGGCGCAGGCCGGGCTTGCGGCGCAGGTCGAGATCTGGAGCAAAACCGGACTCTCAGCACGCGCTGGCGACAGGATCGTCCTCTCCGTACGCGACCAAGGGCCTGGCATCGACCCCGCGCTGATCGACCCCACCAAGGCGGAGAGCATCTTCGCCCCCTTTTTCCGCGCCGCCCCGCACGCCACCGCTGGAACTGGCCTTGGCCTGAACATCTGCCGTGGCATCGTGCAGGCCTTGGGCGGCACGCTGACGGCAGAAAACCGCGCCACAGGCTGTGCCTTCCATATCAGCCTGCCCCTGCCAGAGCAAAGTGCCCGAGCCATGACCCCCACATGACCCCCAGCATCCTGATCATCGACGACGAGCCGCAGATCCAGCGCTTTCTCGCCCATGCCCTGACCGCCTCCGGCTATGGCGTGACGCAAGCCACCACCGGTCAATCCGGCCTGACCGCCGCCGCCGAAACCGCATTCGACCTGATCATCCTTGACCTCGGCCTGCCCGACCTGAACGGCAAAACGGTGATCGAGCGGCTTCGCGCCACCAGCGAGGTGCCCATCATCGTCCTGTCGGCCCATGATCAGGAGATGGAGAAGATCATGGCGCTTGA
This sequence comes from Rhodobacterales bacterium, assembly GCA_038231395.1. Lineage (GTDB taxonomy): Bacteria > Pseudomonadota > Alphaproteobacteria > Rhodobacterales > Rhodobacteraceae > Stagnihabitans. The sequence continues at coordinate 29,868 of JBBRLL010000014.1, read as the reverse complement.
CCTTGGTGCCAACGACTTTGTGGCCAAACCCTTCGGCATTGGCGAGCTTCTGGCCCGCCTGCGCGCCACCCTGCGCGCCACCCAACCGATGGCTAAAACCGCCGACCCCGAGGTGATCCGCCATGGCACGCTGGAGATCAACCTTGCCGCCCATACCGCCACCCTGTCCGGAACGGCCCTGCGGCTGACCCCGAAGGAGTACGACCTGCTGACCCTGCTCGCCCGCAATCCCGGGCGGGTGCTGACCCACCGCCAACTTCTGAAACAAGTCTGGGGCCCGGCCCATGTCGACGACCTGCCCTACCTGCGCGTGTTCATCCGCCAACTGCGCCAGAAGATCGAAGCCGACCCCGCCATCCCCGACCTGATCACCACCGAACCGGGAATAGGCTACCGCTGGGGCGAGGTAAGGGAGGCGTGACGTCTGCCGTCAGAAGACCGCCTTGAAAGCATCAACTGTCTTTGCGACCACTCAAAAGCACAGGGCGGGGATTACCCCGCCCTGTTTGGTCCTCGCAGATCGGGTGAACTTCCCCTGGTTTGCTGCGCGCTCAGTCCTCAAGGACCCTGACGCCAAGAAGACGCGCAGCAGGCCCGGATTACCTCAATCTGATCAACTGCACCCGCTCGTGCCGCCACAGGTGTTGCACTTCATGCAGGTGCCGTTTCGGACCAGCGTGTAGTTGCCGCACTCGCCGCAGGGGTCGCCCTCGTAGCCTTGCATCTTGGCCTTGATCCGCAGCTCGCTGCCGACAATCCCGGTGGCCAACGCGGTCACGCTGCCGCCCGACATCGCCCGCGCCGTCTCTGGCACCAGCATGTTCAGCGCGGTGGCCGCATCGCCGTATCCCATGCCGGTGAAGCCGGTCATTCCCATGCCGCCCTGCAACACGACCAGATCCTGCGGCACCCGCTTCCGCAGATACCCGGTGGAGGAGATTTGCTTGATCACCTCCAGTCCGCGCGTCGCGGCCACGTCGCTGACCTCCGAGATGTTGCGCTTGCCCTCTTCATCGCCACGGCCCAGATCGTCGAACGAATGCCCGGTTGGCTTGACATGGGCCAGATCGGTCCGGTCCAGATAGGAAATCGCCAGCTCGCGGAAGATATAGTCCAGGATCGAGGTCGCGTTCTTGATGCTGTCATTGCCCTGCACCATCCCCGCCGGTTCAAAGCGCGTGAAGGTGAACGCCTCGACATATTCGTCCAACGGCACGCCGTATTGCAGCCCGACCGAAATCGCGATGGCAAAGTTGTTCATCATGGCGCGAAAGCCCGCACCCTCTTTGTGCATGTCGATGAAAATCTCACCCAGACGGCCATCGACATATTCGCCGGTGCGCAGATAGACCTTGTGCCCGCCGACGATGGCCTTTTGGGTATAGCCCTTGCGGCGTTCCGGCAGTTTTTCGCGGTTGGTGCGGATGACTTCGCGGATGATGATCTTCTCAACGATCTTTTCAGCCAGAACCGCCGCCTTTTCCTGTGCCGAGCCGTTGGTCAGTATCTCCTCAACTTCCTCATCATCGTCAATCAGCGCCGAGGCCAGCGGCTGGCTCAACTTAGACCCATCGCGGTACAGCGCGTTCGCCTTGATCCCCAAGCTGTGCGACAACTCGTAAGCCGCCAAAGTCTCGGAAATGCTGGCCGAATTCGGCATGTTGATGGTTTTGGAGATGGCACCGGAGATGAAGGACTGCGCCGCTGCCATCATGTGGATATGGCTTTCCACCGACAGATAGCGTTTGCCGGTTTTGCCGCAGGCGTTGGCGCAGTCAAAAACCGAATAGTGGTGCTGTTTCAGGAAGGGTGCGCCCTCCAGCGTCATGGTGCCACATACATGGTCGTTGCAGGCGTCGATCTGGGCTTTGGTAAAGCCAAGGTGGCGCAAAAGGTCAAAGCCCGCATCGGCCAGCTTGTCCTCTGGAATGCCAAGGGTGCCCTTGCAGAAATCCTGACCCAGGGTCCACTGGTTGAACACAAAGCGGATGTCGAAGGCGGACGGCAAAGCGCCTTCGATCTTTTCAATCTCATGCGGGCCAAAGCCGTGGCCGATCAACGAGGTATGGTTGATCGCAGGCGCTTGCGCGATGGAGCCGTGGCCGACCGCATAGGCCACCATTTCGGCAATCTGGTGGCCGGGATAGCCCAGGGTTTCCAAAGCCGCCGGAACCGACTGGTTGATGATCTTGAAATAGCCACCGCCCGCCAGCTTCTTGAACTTGACCAAGGCGAAGTCGGGTTCAATGCCGGTGGTGTCGCAATCCATCACCAGACCGATGGTGCCGGTGGGCGCAATCACGGTCACCTGCGCATTGCGGAACCCATGCGCTTCACCCAAGCCCAAAGCCTCGTCCCACGCCGATTTCGCCAGGGAAACCAAGTCTTGATCCGGGCAGTTGAATTGATCCAGCGCCACCGGGGCCACGTTCAGCCCCTGATACTCCTGCGAGCCGTGCGCCGCAGCCCGGTGGTTCCGGATCACCCGCAGCATATGGGCACGGTTGCGGTCATAGCCTGCAAATGCGCCCAATTCCTTGGCCATCTCTGCCGAGGTCGCATAGGAAATCCCGGTCATAAGTGCTGTCAAAGCGCCGCACAAAGCCCGGCCCTCCTTGGAGTCGTAGCCCAGCCCCATGTTCATCAGCAAACCGCCGATGTTGGCATAACCCAGCCCCAAAGTCCTGAAATCATAGGAGAGTTGTGCTATTTCCTTGGACGGAAACTGCGCCATCATCACCGAAATCTCCAGCGTGATCGTCCAAAGCCGGGTGGCGTGAATATAAGCCTCCGCATCGAACTTCGCGTTCTTCTGGAAGGTCAGCAGGTTCATCGAGGCGAGGTTGCAGGCGGTATCGTCCAGGAACATGTATTCCGAACACGGGTTGGAGCCGCGAATGGCACCATCTTCCGGGCACGTGTGCCAGGCGTTGACGGTGTCGTGGAACTGGATGCCGGGGTCGGCACAGGCCCAGGCGGCATGGCCGATCTGGTCCCACAACTCCCGCGCCGACAGGGTCTTGGCCACCTTGCCATCGGTGCGGCGGATCAACTCCCATGGCAGATCCTGCTGGACCGCCTTCAGGAAGGAATCCGTGACGCGAACCGAGTTGTTGGAGTTCTGGCCGGAGACGGTGATATAGGCCTCGGAATCCCAGTCGGTGTCGTAAGTCGGAAATTCGATGCTGTCGAACCCCTGCTTGGCATATTGCAGAATCCGGTTGGTATAGGTGTCCGGGATCATCGCCTTTTTGGCCGCCTTGATCGCACCCTTCAAGCCCGGGTTCTTGAGCGGATCAACGCTGTCTTCCGACGACCCATCCCAAGCCCGGATCGCCGCAAAGATATCGTTCAGCCGCGCCGAATGCAGCTTGGACCCTGCGACCAGCGAAGCAACCTTCTGCTCCTCGATCACCTTCCAGTTGATGAAATTCTCGATATCGGGGTGATCCATGTCGCAGATCACCATCTTGGCGGCCCGCCGCGTGGTGCCGCCGGATTTGATCGCGCCGGCCGCCCGGTCACCGATTTTGAGGAACCCCATCAGGCCCGACGACTTGCCACCGCCCGACAGCTTTTCGCCCTCACCGCGCAGGCTGGAAAAGTTGGTTCCGGTGCCAGAGCCATATTTGAACAGCCGCGCTTCGCGCACCCACAGGTCCATGATGCCGCCATCGCCAACCAGATCATCCTTGACCGACTGAATAAAGCAGGCATGCGGCTGGGGGTGTTCGTAAGCGCTGTCCGACTTGGTCAGAACCTTGGACTGATAATCAACGTAGTAGTGGCCTTGGCTCGGCCCATCAATGCCGTATGCCCAATGCAGTCCGGTGTTGAACCATTGCGGAGAGTTCGGCGCTGCCATCTGCCGCGCCAGCATGAACCGCATCTCGTCAAAATAGGCCTTGGCGTCGGCTTCGGCGGTGAAATAACCACCCTTCCAGCCCCAATAGGTCCAGGCGCCAGCCAAGCGATCAAACACCTGCTTGGCTGAGGTTTCGCCGACAAACCGTTGATCCGCCGGCAAAAGCTCCAACACCTCCATGTCCGGCACCTGACGCCACAGAAACTTCGGCACGCCCTTTTCGGTCACGCGCTTGGTCACTGACGGGATGCCAGCCTTGCGGAAATACTTCTGCGCCAAAACGTCGGCGGCAACCTGGCTCCAGCCCTCGGGCACTTCAACGGCCTCATTTCGGAACACGATCTTGCCATCGGGATTGCGAATTTCCGAAGTGGTCAGCTGGAACGCCATTTCGCCGTAGGCTTCGGTCTTTGCCGAAGTAAATTTACGCTCGATCTTCATCTGCCCGATAACTCCATGTTTCTTTACATATGCGGAGTCAGAGCACGCAGAAGTGTCCACGCCCCGTCCCGGGCGCGTTCCCCAAATTTCAGGGTTTCCAATCTGCCAGACCTGTCCCCGTCGGCGTAGCCTGTTTCCCGGCTTGCTCCAACGTCATCAAACTGACGCAAGATGTGGTCCATATCAACGGATTTTTTACACTCAAGCCCCATATTTTGTGCTTGACGCCACATCAGCCTCTAGGTGTGGCGTTTTTGCTCTGTGGCTTTGGCCTGTGGAGAAAGCGGTGGATGAAGCGGCAGCCCCTGTGGACACAAGCGCTAATTCCCAAGCCGACGCGCCAGTTGCGACCCGAGGATAACTTGTTACACGAACTCCCCTGCACAATGCGACGTTGATTCTGGCCGGTCAACTCGCCTTGCGATTGATCAGGACGATCCCTGCCGACACCAGCACCGCAGCGCCTAACAGCGTCCACGACAGCGACTCACCAAAGACCACGCGCCCCAGAAGGATCGCCAGAATCGGTGTCAGGAACGAAAACGAGGCGACGGTAGAGGTCGGATAGACCGACAGCAGCCACAGCCAGGTGATGAAACCGCCGGTCACCACCACCGCCGCCTGAAACACCAGCCAAAGCCAATCCGTCGGCACCACGTCACGGATCAGCGGCCCGAACAGGGGCGAGACGGCCAGCAGGACCGGGGCAGAGACCAGCACCATCCAGAACAATTGCACCTCTGGCCCGGCATCTTTCAGGCGCGAGGTGCGGGCGATGAAGGCGGTCCCCGCCCATCCCCAAGCCCCAACCAGCGCGCAGAAATCCCCCAGCCAACTGGCCTGCGCAGTGCTGGCCCCGCCGCGCGATGAAATAGCCCAAGCGGTGCCTGCAAAGGCCAGCGCTAGGCCTGCGGCTTTGACCGGCGTGGCCCTTTCGCCCGGCAGAAAGAAATGCGCCAGAATCCCCATCCACAAGGGCATCGAATACATGATCAGCGAAGCGTGGCCCACGGTTGTCAGGTCCAGCGCGGTGAAAAGGCCCACGAACTCGACCGAAAAGACCACGCCGATCAACAACCCCGGCCCCAGATCGGCGCTCCGCACCCGCCCCAGCAGCCCCCGATACCACAGCCACGCGGCGACAAACGCAATCGCCAAGGCGGACCGCAATCCGGCGAAAAACACTGGCTGCAACCCGTGATCGACGATTTTGATCACGATCTGGTTGAGCGCCAGCACCGCGGCCACCGCCAGCAAAGTGGCAAAGCCGAACCCGTCCAGCCTGTCTTTGCGCATCAGCCAACCTCCAATTTTGCGCCACCCTTTCCGGCCAAGGCTTCGGGGTCAACTGGCATTCCGCTGGCGCAGGCCCACCCTTTGAAATAAAGCCGCCGCAACGAAAGCGAGCGCATGGCCCCCATCCCGCCCCAAACCGTCAGCCATCCGCACGCCGCCAGCCAGAACCTGCGCGGCATCGGTCTTATGGCCGCCTCGATGGCGCTTTTCGGACTTGAGGACATGTTCCTCAAATTCGCGGCAGAAGGGGTGCCGACCGGTGAAATCCTGCTCTCAACCTGCGTGTTCGGCTTTGCCTTCTTTGCCGCTCTGACACGGGCCGAAGGCAACCGCATCCTTACCCCTGCCGCCTTTAACCCTTGGGTTCTGGCGCGCAACGCAGGCGAGATGATCGGGACCTATGCCTATATCACCGCGCTGGCCGCCATTCCGCTGGCCATCGTTTCCGCCGTTCTGCAAGCCATGCCGCTGGCGGTCACGATGGGGGCGGCCCTGCTGATGGGCGAAAAGGTCGGCTGGCGCAGATGGTCGGCCATTGTCATAGGCTTTCTGGGCGTGCTTCTGGTCATCAGACCCGGCTTTGACGGCTTTCGCCCCGCCGCGTTGTGGGTGCTGGTTGCGGTGGCGGCCCTTGGTCTGCGCGACCTTGCCTCGCGCAAAATCCCGCGCGACATCTCCACCACGCAACTTTCGGCTTGGGGCGTGGCGTCGGTGGCCGTGCTGGGTGCTGGCATGCTGGCCTTTCAGACCACCGTTGTCCCGACCCTGTGGCAAAGCGCCGTGCTTCTGGGCGCTTTGGTCTTTGGCACTGGCGGCTATTGGGCCATCACCGCAGCCTCGCGCACCGGTGAGGTCTCTGTCGTCTCGCCCTTCCGCTATTCCCGCCTAATCTTTGCGATCCTGATCGGCACCCTTGTCTTTGCCGAAGTCCCCGACCGCCTGACCCTGCTGGGGGCGGCCATCATCATAGGCTCCGGCCTCTATTCCTTCGCCCGCGAGCGCGTCCGCGCAAAACGCCTCTGACCCATCACAACTCTTTCCCTTGTTACAATCCCCCGCTAAACGAGGGGAGAGAGCGCAACTTTGCCATTGGAGCCTTCCATGAGCACGATCATCGACATTCACGCCCGCGAAATCCTCGACAGTCGCGGCAATCCCACCGTTGAGGTGGACGTCATTCTGGAAAGCGGTGCGATGGGCCGCGCCGCCGTCCCCTCGGGCGCATCGACTGGCGCACATGAGGCGGTGGAGCGGCGCGATGGCGACAAGTCCCGCTACATGGGCAAGGGTGTGCTGGAAGCCGTGGCCGCTGTGAATGGCGAACTGGCCGAGGCGATCATCGGGTTTGACGCCACCGAACAGGTCGGCATCGACATGACGATGATCGAACTTGACGGCACCCACAACAAGGGTCGCCTTGGCGCCAACGCCATCCTTGGCGTGTCTTTGGCGGTGGCCAAGGCTGCCGCCGAATTCACTGGCCAGCCGCTGTACCGCTACGTCGGCGGCACCTCCTCGCGCATCCTGCCGGTGCCGATGATGAACATCATCAACGGCGGCGAACATGCCGACAACCCGATCGACATTCAGGAATTCATGATCCTGCCAGTGGGTGCGGATAACATCCGTGACGCGATCCGCATGGGCTCCGAAGTGTTCCACACGTTGAAAAAGGAACTGCAAGCTGCTGGCCACAACACCGGCATCGGCGACGAAGGCGGCTTCGCACCCAACCTGAACTCTGCCCGCGACGCTCTTGATTTCATTCTGAAATCCATCGAAAAGGCGGGCTACAAACCGGGCGAGGACATCTACCTTGGCCTTGACTGTGCGGCCACCGAGTATTTCAAAGGCGGCCGGTATGAGATGAAGGGTGAAGGCAAATCGCTCTCCATCGAAGAAAATGTCGCCTTCCTCGCCGCTTTGGCTGCGGACTATCCGATCATCTCCATCGAAGACGGCTGCTCGGAAGATGACTGGGCCGGTTGGAAGCTGCTGACCGACACCTTGGGCAAGAAAATCCAGCTGGTCGGTGACGATCTGTTCGTGACCAACCCCAAGCGGCTGGAGATGGGCATCAAGGGCGGCTGCGCCAATTCGATGCTGGTCAAGGTCAACCAGATCGGCACGCTGACCGAAACTCTCGCCGCGGTCGATATGGCGCACCGGGCCGGCTATACCAACGTGATGAGCCACCGATCGGGTGAAACCGAAGACAGCACCATCGCTGACCTTGCGGTTGCCACCAACTGCGGCCAGATCAAGACCGGCTCGCTGTCACGCTCGGACCGTCTGGCAAAGTACAACCAACTGATCCGAATTGACGAGATGCTGGGCGATATCGGCGAATATGCCGGGCGTTCGATCCTGAAAGCGTAAGATGGGCCTGCTTAAATCCGGCCTGTTTCGCGGCGGTCTGGTTTTGGTCCTGTTCGGGGTGGCGGCATTTGTCGCCATCTCGTACATGCCGCAAGCCAGAACGCCCGAAGACATCATCGCCAATGCCAAACTGATCGGCCAGATCGGCGGCGGCATGATCGGCGTGGGTCTGGTGGCGATGGTGACAGGCATCCCGCGTCGCGGCCAAGTCAACGCGAGGCAAGGCCGCGTCAGGACTTCCCGCCGACCCGCTTGAATTTTCGCAGAAAATTCGTGCTGCCGCGGGCGAGAGCCTTCGCGACTGTCTCAGCCCCGAAACCGCTTCAGGCCAAACGGGGCCAGCAACGGGTCAGCAGCACTCCCCATCCCCTGTTGGGCCAAAGGCTCCGCCACCACCGGCGCCAAAGTCACGCCCGAATGCATCACCGCCATCCACAGCCCCGGGATCACCGCACCCACTGCAGGCAATCCGCCGCCCGGCACCGGGCGGTAGGCCAAAGCCACCTCTGCAGGCACGATGTTCACACCCAGCAACCGGTCCAGCCGCGCCACCATTCCAGCCATCCGGGGGCCCAGATCCTGCGGAGTCACCGCGGCCTCATGGTGCTTTGTCAATTCCGCAATGATACGGCCCGCAGTGTCCAGACGAACCTCGCCTCGCGGTGTCGCATTGATCACGGAGATCACCAGGGCCTTTGACCTTGACGCCATGATCAGCCCGAGACGTGCCAGCATCGTAAAGGCAAAGCCCACCCCCGCCAGGACCTCAGCCGCGGCGGTCAGACCGGCCCCGATGATCACGATGTGTTAGATGTCCGCCATCGCCACACAGCCGGATTTGCCTTTCAAGCCTTGCGGTGGTTAAGAGATTACATAAGCTTTCAATCACAACCATCTGCAATCGCGTAATATATCAGAAATCAATCCCACTCTTGCCCGCCGCCCCTGGGCCACGCTAAACTGATCTCATGCAGCCAGTTTCCAATCACAAGACCCTGATCGCGGCCCTGCCGCCGGACCTGCGCGAAAGGCTCAGCCGCACCTCCACGACCGCTGGCCTCAGCCACCTTGCAAGCCATCTGGCTGCCATCGCCGTCACCTCCGCCCTGATCCTCACCCCCTTTTGGCCACTGGCCTTGCCAATTCAGGGCATCCTCCTGATTTTCCTGTTCACGCTGGAACATGAATGTACCCACCGAACACCTTTTGGCCCGGCCGCCGTCAACGACTGGATCGGCCGCGCCTGTGGTATGGTTCTGATCTTGCCGTTCGGGTGGTTCCGCGCCTTCCACCTCGCTCATCATCGCCACACCAACCTGCCCGGCCTTGACCCGGAACTGGAGGGGCGCAAGCCCGAAACCTGGCGGCACTGGCTGATCCATGTCTCCGGCTTCCCGGTTTGGCTGTCAGAGGTCCGACTGATCGTGACCCTCGCTATCGGCCGCTGCAAAGCGCCCTATCTGCCCATCCAAGCCCTGCCCCGAATGCAACGCGAGGCGCAAATCATGCTGGTCCTTTATGCCGTGCTGGCAGCGACCCTCGGCACCAAACTCCTGTGGCTTTGGGTGATCCCGGTTCTGCTCGGTCAGCCGTTTCTGCGTCTGTACCTGCTGGCCGAACATGGCGACTGTCCCTTTGTGGCGAATATGCTGGAAAACACCCGCACCACCCTGACCAACCGGATCGTGCGGTTTCTGGCCTGGAACATGCCTTATCACGTGGAACATCACTGCGCGCCTACCGTGCCGTTCCATCAGTTGCCGGCCCTGCATCAGGCCATCCGCGCCCATCTGCAAGTCACCTCGCCCGGCTATGCCGCTTTCACCCGCGACTATCTGTCTCGTCGCGACATCTGACGGCACCATCAGCCCGTTCAAGCCCCAATTGTCCCGGTTACAAGTTTGCATTGGGCAAATCCCACCGGTTCCGCTAAGCCGCGCCCATGCAAAACCAAGACACAACGCGCGGCTTCGCCTTTGCCCTGACCGCTTATCTGCTTTGGGGGTTTCTGCCCTTCTTCATGAAAGCGGTCGGCCATATCCCTCCGTCCGAGGTCATCGCCCACCGCGTGCTGTGGAGCGTGCCAATCGCGGCCCTCGTCTTGCTGGCGCGGGGAGAGATGCAAGGCCTTTGGCCCATCCTGAAACAGCCAAAGATGCTGTTGATGGGCATGGCCACCGCCGCCCTGATCTCGATCAACTGGGGTTTCTATGTCTGGGCGGTTGGCAATGGTCATGCGCTGGACGCGGCCCTGGGATACTACATCAACCCGTTGTTCAGCATTTTTCTGGGCGCGGCCCTTTTGGGCGAAACACTGACCACCCGCCAACTGACTGCCATAGCGCTTGCAGCGATAGCCGTGGCCCTTCTGACCTACGAGGCCGGGCACCTGCCGGTTGTGGCCCTTGCGCTGACGGTGACCTGGGGCTTTTACGCCTACCTCAAACGCCGCCTGCCCTTGCCCGCCAATCTGGGTTTTCTTTTGGAGATTCTGATCCTGACCCCCTTTGCGCTGGCCTATATCCTCTGGCTCGCAGCCCACGGCACCAGCCATTTCGGCGGCACCACGTCTGACACCGTCCTTCTGCTCTGCTGCGGTCTGGTGACGGCGGTGCCTCTGATGATCTATGCCAACGGGGCCAAAGGTCTGCGCCTGTCCACCATCGGCATCCTGCAATACGTGGCCCCGACCATGATCCTGCTGATTGCCGTTTTAGCGTTCCACGAACCCTTCGGCACTGCACAAATCATCGCCTTTCCGATGATCTGGGCGGCCTTGGCGATCTACACCTCGGCCCTCTTCAAGCGCGCCTGACCGATTTCACCCGGCCCAAATATCCCATGGGACCCCTGGGGTGAGAAACCCCTGGCGCCAGACAGATGACCTGACGTTCCAAATCCGCACCCCCACATGGGCCCGCATACCGCATCCCTCCGCCACTCAAAGCCCCAGCTTCTGCGCCACCAAGGCATTGACCGCCGCCGGATTGGCCTTGCCGCCGGTGGCCTTCAACACTTGGCCCGTGAACCAGCCTGCCAGCTTGGCATTGACCCGCGCCTTGGCGACCTGATCGGGGTTGCCGGCAATCAAAGCGTCCAGTGCGGCCTCGATGGCCCCCATATCCGTCACCTGCTTCATGCCATGCGCCGCAGCGACTTCCGCCGGATCGCCGCCTTTGGTCCAGACCAGATCAAACAACTCCTTGGCCATCTTGCCGGTGATCTCGCCAGAGGCCAGCAGATCCAGCACGCCACCCAGTTGTCCGGCTGACACCGGCGTATCGGCCATCGTCCGGCCTTCCTTGTTCAACCGGCCAAACAGGTCGTTGATCACCCAGTTGGCCGCCTGTTTGCCATCGCGTCCCTTGGCCACCGCCTCAAAAAAGCCGCCGGAGTCCAGTTCCGCTGTCAGCACGTTGGCATCATAGTCGGTCAGACCATAATCGCCCATGAACCGCGCTTTCTTGGCATCCGGCAGTTCGGGCATGGTGGCTGCGATGTCATCAACCCAAGCCTGCTCAATCTCCAGCGGCAACAAATCCGGGCAGGGGAAATAGCGGTAGTCATGCGCCTCCTCCTTCGAACGCATGCTGCGCGTCTCGCCTTTGTCGGGGTCATAAAGGCGGGTTTCCTGCATAACTTTGCCGCCATCCTCCACAATGGCGATCTGTCGCCGCGCCTCGTGGTCGATCGCGGCCTGAATGAACCGCAAGGAGTTCATGTTCTTGATCTCGCACCGCGTCCCCAGATGCGCGAAATCATGGCTCGCCTGATATTTCTCATACTGCCCCGGTTTGCAGATGGAGACGTTGACATCGGCCCGCAGGTTGCCGTCCTGCATGTTGCCATCGCAGGTGCCGAGATAGCGCAGGATCTGCCGCAGTTTGGCGACATAAGCCGCAGCCTCTTCCGGCCCGCGAATATCGGGGCGGCTGACGATCTCCATCAAGGCCACGCCGGTCCGGTTGAAATCGACAAAGGACATCGCCGGATCCATGTCATGGATGGATTTGCCGGCGTCCTGTTCCAGATGGATCCGCTCAATCCGCACCAGCCGCGCCACCCCCGGCCCCATCTCGACCAGCACTTCACCCTCACCCACGATGGGATGGTAAAGCTGGCTGATCTGATAGCCCTGTGGCAAATCCGGGTAGAAATAGTTCTTGCGGTCAAAGGCCGAGCGTAAATTGATCTTCGCTTTCAGCCCTAACCCGGTCCGCACGGCCTGTTCCACGCAGAACGCATTGATCACCGGCAACATCCCCGGCATTGCCGCATCGACAAAGGCCACGTTGGAGTTTGGCTCTGCCCCGACCTGGGTGGAGGCCCCGGAAAACAGCTTGGACTGCGAGGAGACCTGCGCATGGATCTCCATGCCGATCACCAGCTCCCAATCCGATTTGGCCCCGGCGATCACGCGGGGTTTTGGCAATTCGTAGGTCAGATCAAGCATTTTCGCCTCCGGGTTTGGATTGCTTTTAGGCAGGCCACCCGGTTGGTTCAAGGCCCCAGATCAGGGCACGGGGCGGCGGATTTCTGCCGAAAGGGACCGGCATGCGGTGCCGAAGGTTGGTAAAAGCGATTCTTGCCGTCAAAAGCCGCAGGTCGCACGGAACGCGACGGCAAGATCACGGTTCAATGTTACGCAGGCTTCCGACCTTTCTGGCGCTTTCTTTAAGCATCCTTGCGGCCCCGTTGGCCGCGAAGGACGTGAAAGTCACTCTGCCCGCCATGCGTTGGGATGCCTCCGCCCATGCTTCGGAATGGACCAAGGGCGCTTTGGTGCAGGTGGCCGACCACGACGCCGAACTGACCGGCAAGGTGCCTGACGATATTGAGGTCTATTGCCCCGGCTATGCCTCTGCCTCCAAACAGGATCGACGCGCCTTTTGGGTTGGCCTGTTGTCTGCGACCGCAAAGTACGAAAGCGGGTTCAACGCCGCGGCCATCGGTCTGAATGGGCGCTATGTCGGCCTTTTGCAAATCTCGCCCGCCACGGCACGGCACTACGACTGTGATGCCACCTCGACCGCTGGTCTGAAGGACGGCAGTGCCAACCTCAGTTGCGCCGTTGATATCGTGGCACCGCATGTCGCCGCCGATAACATGGTTGCCGGCCAAGGCAACCGCGGCATCGCCCGCGACTGGGGTCCGTGGCAGTCCAAGCGCAACCGCGCCGCCATCGCCACCTGGACCCGTGCGCAGGCCTATTGCAAACCCTGATCGCATTGCAAAAATCGCCGACGGGGGCGAAACACAACGCGCTGGCCAAAAGCGGAACCCACGGCGCTGGCAAAAAGCGGAACCCAAAATTTTTCGCAGAAAAATTTTAGGCCCGCTTAACCAGATAAAAATCAGCCCAGCATCCGTTCGACCATCTCCCCCAGATTGCGGCTCAACCCCGGGGTTCCGGCGATCCTTTGCAACTCCGCCCGGATCAGCGCTTGCCGCCCTGCGTCATAGCGGTTCAATGTCTCGAACGCCGAGGACATCCGCGCCGCTGTTTGCGGGTTCAGCGGGTCCAGTTTGATCAGCCACTCCGCCAGCAGGCGGTAACCCGCACCTGAGGCATGGTGAAAGCCCGCATGGTTGGCCGACAAAGCCCCGATCACCGACCGGAACCGGTTCGGGTTCTTCCAGTCAAACAGCGCGTGCTTCGTCAAAGCCTCAGTCACCGGGGGGGCCTGATCGGGCGCGGCGCACAGGATCTGCAAGCCGAACCACTTGTCCATCACCAGCCGCTCCGCGTGCCAGCGCGTCTCAAATGCCGCGAGTTGTGCAGTCCCGGCACCGTTTTCCAGCAGGATGGCCAGGGTGCCGACCTCCTCTGTCATGTTACCGGCCGCCGCATGACCCTCAACCACAGGGCCCATATCCAGCCGCGCCTGCAACCCAAGTGCTGCCAGCCACAGCGCCCGTTGCCCGGCCTGTGCCGCGTCCGGGCTAAACGCACCTGAAACCGGGGCGGCCAATGCCGCAAGGTTCGGGGCCAGCAGCACCGCCAGCGCCTTGTGCAAACCAAGTCGAGCCGTACGAATGGCCTCCGGGTCCGGCACTTTTCCCGCCGCAGCCAGCGTCGCGGCCATATCGTCATCGGCAGGCATCCGCAGCGTCAAGGCCCGGAAGGCCGGGTCCAACCCGTCGTCCAATGCCACCCGCGCCAGCCCGTCCAGCAAAGCGCCTGCATCGGCATTGCCCGCCAAAACCGCCTTGGCCAGTGACCGCCCCGCCTCCCAGCGGTTGAACGGGTCGGTGTCATGCGCCAAAAGGAACGCCCGCTCGCTGGCCGCAACCTCGCGCTGCAACACCACCGGGGCCGAGAATCCGCGCAGAACCGAGGCGACGGGCCGGCTGGCAAGCCCGGTGAAATCAAACGATTGCCGGGCTTCGGTCAATTCCAACACCGTGGTCGGCACCACCTCATCGCCGTTGGGGTTCAAAAGCCCGACCGCCACCGGGATCACCTTGGGGTCTTTGACCGCCTGCCCCGGCGTGGCCGGATTGTCCTGGCTAAGCGTCAGCCGGAACGTTCCGCTTTCTGGCAACCACGCCTCCGAAACCGACACCTTCGGGGTTCCAGCTTGGCTATACCACCGCTTGAACTGCGTCAGATCACGCCCGGTGGCATCTTCAAACACCTGCAACCAGTCCTCGATTGTCGCCGCGTGCCCGTCGTGCCGGTCAAAATACAGGTCCAGCGCCGCCTTGTAGCCAACATCGCCGACCAGCCGTTTCAACATGCCGATGACTTCAGAGCCCTTCTCGTAGACCGTCGCCGTGTAGAAATTGTTGATCTCCACAAAGCTTTCCGGCCTGACGGCATGCGCCAAAGGCCCGCCATCCTCGCGGAACTGCCGGGCGCGCAGGGTCAGCACATCCTCAATCCGCTTGACCGCCGCCGACCGCATGTCCCCAGTGAACTGCTGGTCGCGGAATACCGTCAGCCCCTCTTTCAGGCACAGCTGAAACCAGTCGCGGCAAGTGATCCGGTTGCCGGTCCAGTTGTGAAAATACTCATGCGCAATCACGCCTTCGATGCGGTTGTAATCGTCATCGGTGGCGGTTTCAGGTGAGGCCAGCACCAGCTTGGAGTTGAAGATGTTCAGCCCCTTGTTCTCCATCGCGCCCATGTTGAAATCGTCCACGGCCACGATGTTGAAAATATCCAGATCGTATTCGCGCCCGTAAACCTGTTCGTCCCACCGCATCGACCGGATCAGGCTGTCCATCGCATAGGCGCAGCGCGTCTCGTCGCCCTTGCGGACGTAGATGTTCAGCGCCACGTCACGGCCCGACATCGTTACAAACCGGTCCGGATGCGCCACCAGATCGCCCGCCACCAAGGCAAACAGATAGGCGGGTTTGGGCCACGGGTCGTCCCACTCCGCCCAGGTGGCACCCTGCCCCACGGAGTTGCCGTTAGACAGCAGCACCGGCATCTCGCTTTCGATCCGCACCCTGAACTTTGCCATCACATCGGGGCGGTCGGGGTAAAAGGTGATATGGCGAAAGCCTTGCGCTTCACATTGCGTGCAATAGATGCCGCCGGACATATAAAGCCCCTCCAGAGTGGTATTGCCCTCCGGCGCAATCTCGACCTCGGTTTCCAGCGTGAAATTGCCCGGTGGCAAACGCGAGGCGGCGATCGTCACCCCCGTTTCATCCGGCGCAAGATCCAACGCCACGCCGTTCACGGTGGCCGAAATCAGCCTCAGCCCCTCGCCATCCAGTCGCAAGTCGTGCGGGCCGGGCAACGCCGGGTTGGGCGACAGGTCAAGCCGGGCCAGCACCCGCGTGGCCTTGGGCGCCAGCCGGAAGGTCAGATGCACCCCGCGCACGATATGGGTGAAGGGCTGATAGTCTTTCAGGTAAACCGTCTTGGGGCTTTCGGCGTTCATCGGGGCCATCCTTTGTTGGACGGCAAGCTAGCGCGGTGAACGCCGAATGAACAGTCAAAGGCGCTCGGCAATCGCCGCGAGTTTGGCCAAAGTCTCCAACCCCTTCTCATCCGCCTGATAGCCCATCGCCGCCGTGCGCCCATCCGCATCGGGAAAGGTGATGGTCTGGGTCAGCCGTGTGCCCCCGGCCTCGGCGTTCAGCGCAATGACAACGCGCATCGGGTGCCCCTCGGCATCGTCGTCCATCAGGAACTCGATCCGGTTCTGGTTCATCACGCTGTAGCGGTGGCGGTTGGCCCAGGTCTGGCCGTGGCCTATCATGTCAAAGCGCCAGATGCCGCCCTCGCGCAGGTCGATCTCTTTGGTGACACAGGTGAACCCGGCGGGGCCAAACCACTTGGGCAGGATCGCCGGGTCAGTCCAGCATCGCAGCACCGTGGCCGCAGGCGCTTTTATCAGCCGGGAAATCGTGATCTGCCGCGCCTCAACCCCCTGCGCATATTCCTCCAACTGTGCGGCCACTGTGCCCCATCCACCCTCGAACCCCATCTGGCGATGCTGGTCTGCCGCCGCTTTGGTGCGATGCCGCACCACGGCGCGGTAGCGGGTGACGCCGGGGGTCAGGTCTTCAAAGGTGATGATGGCGGTCATGAAGGGTTCAGGCATAGGTTTCCAGCCGGCCTGATAGGTGTCGGTAAACACCAGCTTTTCGCCCTCGATCACCTCCAGATAGACGCCGTTGTTTTCCATCAGGGTGCCGTCGATGTCGAAGGTTGTGTTGCAGGCCCCACCGGGGCGCACGTCCAGCACGCACGAGGCGACTTTATGCGGTTTGGGCACGAACCAGTGCGGCAGGTGCTGCGGATCGGTCCAGCAGGCCCACAACAGCGCGCGCGGCGCTTTCAGGTCGCGCACCAGTTCAAGGTCGAGTTCGGGGTCAAGGTTTGAAATAGCGTCAAGGCTCATGCTTTTGCTCCGCCATCAGGTTTGCGACATAGTCTTCCAGCCGGTCAGTCCGCGCCTCCCACAGGGCACGCTGCTCGGCCAGCCAATCCATCGTTACGGCCAAGGTTTCAGGCACGGCACGGCAATACCGCGTCCGCCCGGTTTTTTCTGAGGTGATCAAAGCCGCCTCCTCCAACACCGCCAGATGTCGCATCACCGTGGGCAAAGCGAGGCCGGTTGGTCGCGCCAAAGCGCTGACCGGCACCGCGCCGCCCCCG
This sequence comes from Rhodobacterales bacterium, assembly GCA_038231395.1. Lineage (GTDB taxonomy): Bacteria > Pseudomonadota > Alphaproteobacteria > Rhodobacterales > Rhodobacteraceae > Stagnihabitans. Next base: position 12,766 of record JBBRLL010000014.1, on the reverse strand, counting down.
ATGTGCGCCAGGATGGCACGGCGGGTCGGGTCGGACAGGGCCTGAAAGATCAGGGAAAGATTTGCATCATACTTAGCCATAACGCTAAGTAACACGAGCCTGACCGCGTGCCAAGCCCCTTCAGTCGCTGGTGGGCATGGCCTGCGCGCGGGCAAAGGCCGACAGCACGGCCTCGGCCCCGTGATGTTCGGCCAGAACCATCAGCCGAAACCTTATGCGCGCCAGGTTGCGGTAGTGGTCCAGCCACGCAGCATTCAGAACCGCACCCCCCAACGCACCGACTACTGGCACGGCGGAGGCGGCAAGTCTTTGGCCCAAGATCGGCACCAGACGCGGTCCCGCCCGCGCGATCCAGCCCGACAGCGTCGGTCCGGCCAGTGCCAGACGACCCGAGACAAACGACGGGTCCAGCGCCTGATCCACCGCCACCGCGCGACCGCTGGCCAGAATATCCAACGTGGCCAGCCGGACACCCTCACGGTCAGGATCCAGCCCGGCCTGCCGCGCCTCCTCCCGGATGGCTTGCAGGAACAGGATCAGCGCCACCGGCATTTCCGCCAATGCGCCCGCCAGACCAACCGCCCCACCGGCAGCGCCAGAGGCGATGACCAGCCAGCGATGCCCACGCAGGCCAAGCCGGGGCGCTTTGCCGGCAATCCCCAGACCGATGCGCAAGGCCAGTGCTATCTGAGCCTCAACCTCCGTCCTGACCTTGGCCGGAAGCCGCAGCCAATACGCCTCGATCCCCGCTCCCAGATTGCGGCTGCGCGCCACCCAAGAGCGGTCCAGCCGCACCTGCGCGTGGGCCAAAGCGGCGGCTTCAAGATCAAGGTCATGGGTCAGAAGGGCGGGAAGTTGGGTCATGGGGTAAATATGGGGGCTGTCGGGGCAAATGCAAAGCCGCTGGCCGATCAACGCGCGACATCTTTCAAATTGCGGCCCGGCCCCGCCAATCCGATGCCACGCCAAACCCGAGTTTACAATTCTGCCCCGCTATTTTCCGTGGAGTCAGCGCCCGTGGACAACCTGATCTGCCCTGTAACCGAACCCCAGCAATCCGGGCGGGTGGCAAACCCACGGTTCTAACCGCCAAACTTGCGTCAAGCTCCAGTGGCTTTGGTGACCATGCCGCGCACCTTGTCCCAGGTGCCGGATTTCAGTGCGAGGCCAAGGACACGGTCAGGGTTGGTGGGCGGCGGCATCTCCACACCCGCCAGCTTTTTGAAGCCAAAGCGGCGATAATATGGCTCATCGCCGACCAGCATCACCCGTTCCCACCCCAGACGCCGCGCCTCCGCCAGACTTTCATTGATCAATAGCCCGCCGAGGCCTTCGCCCTGATGGGTTGGGTGGACGGCGATCGGACCCAACAGCAGCACATCCTCGCCGCCCGCTTCGGCAGGCCAATAACGAATTGCCGCGACCAGCGCACCCTCAGCCCGCAGGGTCAGGCACAGGGCCGTGACCGTCGGCACCCCGTCGCGCAGCCGGTAAGACGACAAAGCCGTGCGCCCGGGCGAAAAGCACAGGTCATAAAGCGCCTCCACCTCCCACCAATCGGCCTCGGTTTCTTCTTCCAGCTGGTACAAGGCGCCTCCAGACCTGATTCCGGTCAGATTTGGCCCGAGTGTTTCGGGGACTCATCTGGAAACGCGGGTAACATGGCGACATGTCAGGATCAAATCGGTTCCGGATGGCGGGCGGGCTGACGGGGCGCAGGGATCCTGTCCGGACTGAAACCGCGCACCGTTGCAGCCCCATGCGCTGAACCGGAAGGGCCGGGTGAACTTGATGGCACGGACCTTTGGCCCGCGCTGAAAGGCTTGTGGCAGGCCGCCAAGGCACCTGCAAACGGGACAAAGCCGCGATGAGCGCCGAAAAAGCGCGTGTCGCCGCCGCATTCGAAAATGCCAAGCGTTTTGTCCATCAAATGGCGCAAAGAGATTTTAGCATCCTCGATCACCGCCCAACCCTGCCGCGCAACTGCGACATGTTGCGCCTTTGCCACAATCCCCTCTTGCGAACGCTCGTTGACAGCCATCGACAGCATGTTGACGATATGGTCGAACCGGGGAGCCAAGAAATCTGAAAACGGTTACCATCCGGCCAGAGGCTGCGATGCGGGGCCATCGGACGACCTTGGCCGACAATCTGCGGACAATCTGCATACAATTTTGCTCCTACTTGTGAACGGAAAGTGATGTGACCACGATCTCTGCCGACATGATCAAGGCTGCCGAAGCGCTGATGGGGGTCAACTATACCTCCGCCGAGCGGGCGCAGATGCTGGACAATCTGGAAGGCCAGATCACCCTGGCCATTGCCCGGCGCGGGGTGACGCTGGCCAATTCGGTGCCGATGGCGCTGCGCTTTGATCCTCGATTGCCCGGCTTTGCCATACCGCACGAAGCAAACATTTTGAAACTCTCGCCGGTCCGCACGCCTTTGCCGAAGTTGGACGAGGATATCGCCTTTGCGCCGGTGACCCATTTATCGCACTGGATCGCCTCCGGTCAGCTGACCAGCCTGCGGCTGACGCGGATTTATCTGAACCGCATCGCCACGTTGGGGCCGCAGCTGGAATGCTTTGCATTGGTTTCCAACGATCTGGCCCTGGCCGAGGCTATGGCCGCCGACGCGCTGCTGGGCGTGGGGATGAACCTTGGCCCGCTGCACGGCATTCCTTACGGGCTGAAAGACCTCTTTGACACCAAGGGTATCGTCACTGGCTGGGGTGCGGAGCCTTTTCGGAACCGGGTTCCCGACACTGACGCAACCATCGTGACCAAACTGCGGGCGGCGGGCGCAGTTTTGTTGGGCAAAACGACGGTCGGAGCGCTGGCGTACAATGACATCTGGTATGGTGGGGTGACGCGCAACCCGTGGAACCTCAACGAAGGGTCCAGCGGGTCAAGCGCGGGGTCAGCTTCGGCCACGGCGGGCGGGCTTTGCGGGTTTTCGATCGGCACCGAGACTTTGGGTTCGATCACCTCGCCCAGCCAGCGGTGCGGCACCACCGGCTTGCGCCCGACCTTTGGCCGGGTGTCCCGGGCGGGCGCGATGGCCCTGTGCAACTCTTTGGACAAGGTGGGGCCGATCTGCCGGTCGGTCGAGGATACAGCACTGGTTCTGGCCGCCCTCAACGGTGCCGATAGTGCAGACTGGTCCAGCATTGAAGCGCCTTTTGCCTTTGATTCTACCGCCCCGATTGCAGGACTGAAGGTGGGTTACCTGTCCGAAGCCTTTGGCGAAGGTGCCACCCCGGTCGATCACGCAGCGCTTGCGGCAGTGCGGCGTCTGGGGGTTGAAGTGATTGAGGTGACCCTGCCCGCCTTGCCCTATGAGGCGCTGATCAACACGCTTTACGCCGAGGCGGCGGCGAATTTCGAGGATCTGACCCTGTCCGATCTGGACGATACCCTGACGTGGCAGGACGACGGCGCCTGGCCCAACACGATGCGCAAGGCGCGCTTTCTGTCGGCGGTGGATCACGTGCAACTGGACCGGCTGCGCTATCTGGTGATGCAGGCGCTGGACGGGCTTTTTAAGCAGATTGACGTGTTGATCGGCCCTTTCATGACCGGGCCCATGCTGATCGCGTCGAACTACACCGGCCATCCTTGCCTGCATCTGCGCGCAGGCTTTGAACAGTTGGGCACCCGCAGTCCCGCCTCGCTTGGTTCCGGCAAGCTGACCAGCGGCGAGGCGGAGGCCAATGGCCAGACTTTCCGCGTGCCACAGGGCATCTCCTTGTGGGGGCGGTTGTTCGATGAGGGCGCGATCCTGTCGTTGGGTCTGGCGCTGGAGCGTGCGTTGGGCGTGGCAACGGAACGGCCGGGCTTCGCCAAGTGACTTCGGATGGCCGGGATCCGTTCCTGCCATCCGACCTGAAGTCCGCACCATGCGCACCGGTAAAGCTTAATCCTCCAGCGACAGGGGAGATCTCTGCGCAGTTAAGCGTTTAGAGTTGGATCGCCGAAACCTTTTTTGCAGACCTACTGACGTTGTGTGTGGCAAAGTTTCGTTTGGCGCGGGTCACATCTTTGCGGTTTGGTCAGAGGACGCGCAGGGTTGCCCGCAAGTCCGGCCATCTACCCGCCCAACCGCCGTTTCAAGGACCATGTCAGCCTCAAGCCGACCCCATCGCCGATCTCTCCGTTTGGTCACCGCCAACACCTTGGCCCTGTACCGAAGGTCCGCCGGGCAAGATGCAGGCCTGTGGCCATGATGGCCATATCGCCATGCTGTTCGGGGCCGCCAAATACCTCGCCGAGACGCGGAACTTTGACGGTTCGGTGGCGGTGGTCTTTCAACCGGCTGAGGAGGGTGGTGCTGGCGGCGATGCCATGGTCAAGGACGGGCTGATCACAAGGTTCGGCATCAAGGAAATCTGCGACATGCACAACTCTCCCGGGCTGGCTTTTTTCCGCCATCCTGCCGTTTCGGCCTCACCCCAACCTGTAGGCGAAACAATCTAATCAGCAGAGCGGGTCGCGGCGCAAATGCAGGCTGGATTGTGGCATCGGGCCGACGGCGAGGCTCCCATCACTTGCAACCCTGCGACCCACCTTGCGTTGCGTGCTGGTTTGACATCACAGCGCTTCCGCCCATCCACCTCAAAGTCCCTCCAAGTCATTTTCGCCAATTCCACCGGGCAGAAGGGTTGTCCCGTGGCCGGTTTTCCAACGCGTTGGTGATAACACATCCCCCTAAGTTTTCGTCCCGGCCGTGCATTGAACCATGCACCCTCAAAACACCCGCACCGGCCCGAAAAGCCGTGCCATTTGCAGGCTAAGCGCGCGCGCCGCACCAGAGATTTTGGTGACGCCACATCTTCCGGCTGCGTGAAAAGCCAAACCTCTGCTAGCCCTATGGTTTGACGATTCGCTTCAAGGTCCCGGCATCAACACACTCCGGCCCGAACGGCAGTTGCGAAGGTTGGCAAAGACCCGGTGCGCTAAAGAATAAACCTGTTCAGGAGAGACGGTTCATGCCTTGGGATGATCTTTCGGAACCACAAAAGAAGTTCGTGACGAAATACCTTGATGTGACGATTCTGGACCGGATTGCCGGCTACGGAACCTCGGACGCCACGGCAGCCGTCATCGGATCTTTCGAGGATTTTGAACGCGCCCGTCTGGGTTATGAGCAGGCGATGGCTGCGGTGCCCGCTGGCTATCCCGAAAAAACAGCGATGCGTGACAGTGCGGGCGCAGCTATCAAACTTCGTGATGCGGGCAAGTTCACCGAGGCCGTCGATATCATCGCCAAAGCCGGGGAGGCGGCGCAGAAAACCCTGTCGGTCTATATCACCGAAGCGGGCCGTTTGCGCCTGATTGCCTTGCCGGTTGTCGCCAATGCCAATCCGGGTGAGGTGCAAGAGATTGCCACCCTTCACGCCACGATCACCCTTGCCGGGCAAAACCGGTTTCCCGACCACGCAGCCCTGATTGCGGCGCGCAATGCCGAACCAACGCTGCCCATCCGCGTGCAAGAGATCACGGCGGCTGCGGCCAAACGCGATCTGGATGCCGCCCGACAGGACTTCAAGGACGTCTACGATCCGCTGAAGGCCGGCTTTCTCACCATGTCCACCTTCGATTGCGGCGGACCCTATCTGGAATACTCGCGGCAGACTGATCTGCAAAGTTACGTGAGTTGGGCCATCAATTTGCTGGAACTTGGCAGGACAACCTTCGCCGCAGAGGATGCCGCAACCTACCGACAGGGCGTCGTCGATCTGGCTGACAAGGGCAATGTAACGGTTGCGACGCTGGACGGGTTCAAGACCCATGCGCTTGCCGAGTTTCGCACCAAACTGGCCGGCATTCGTGACACGTTTGAAAGCAAGGTCAAATGGGCTCGCGACCTTGGCCCCACTGCGGTGACCCCGGCGGAGGAAATCCAGCGCGGTCCGATGGTGGCCCGGGTCAAGCTGCTCTTGGACGCGGCCAAAGATGCTTTGGCGGGTACCGACCTGCAAGCCATCCTTGACGCCCGAAAAGGGATCGAGGCCAGCACCGACGCAACCGCGATGGTCAATTTCTACAACGCCGTCCTGTTGCGGAAAAGCAAGGCAGGCGTTTTGGCCAAAGGTGTCTCCGAAGAGCAGTTCAAGGGGATGGAAAAGCTGTTCGTGACCTCTAACACCGCTTACAACGCGGTCAACGACGTGCTCACCAAAGCCTCCGCCAAACTGGGCGACGTCGTGGTGACACCGGCTTTTCTGGACACCAAACGCGACATCGCGGCCACTGAACAGAAAAAGCACGACGATCTGACCAAGGCCAAGACGGACGTCGAAAAGCTGCACGTCGATGCGGCGGGGCTTGAGACCAAGGCGGATGACGGGCTGGAGGGCTTGAAAATCCAGTTGCTCCTCGCAGAAGGCGACGACCAGAAACGCATTGAGGGCGAAATCGTCGCCGCGACCGAAACCCTCAAACTGGCCAAAGCTGAAGCAGCCCGGCTGAAGTTGGAGGCCGAGACCAAAGCGAACGCGGTGACGGCGCAAGCCGTGGTCCTCACAGACGCCAAAGACATTGTGAAGGCCGCCGAAAGCAAGAAAGGTGTTCTGGACGCAATCAATCACGGCCCTCTTGCCGAGGGTCAGGTCAAGGGCATGTCGGACGCCACCAGGGCGGAAATCTGCAAAGCCTACAGCAGCGATCCGCGTCTGGGGGCGCAGGCCACTGATGCCGTCGCACGCGCCGTCGACCCCGAAGCGGTCGGGTCCTGCATGAAGGCCGTCAATGCGCGGGTCGCGCCCGAGTTTTCCCAAAACGGCGGGGTTGATGACCCTTGGGTGACCTATGCCGAGAGACTGGTCAGCATGTCGGCCAATCTGGACAAGGCCTCTGCCGACCGGCTGGACGACTATCTGGTGAGCGACCGTCATTTCAACCTGTTGCCTGAGTTGACCGGCAGCATGACCACGGAAGCGCGCGGTCAGGCCAATGCCAACCACGTCTCCAAGGGTATGGTTGACGGCAACGGTGATTTCGACCCGGTCCAGGCGCGTGAGAATTTGGACGACATCATGTTCAATCCCAATGTCTTGCGCCATTCGCAGCCCAATCTGGTGAAACATATGGGCAAGACGCTGGATTTCTTTGAAGACACGCCCTCTGCGCAGCAGAAGGTCAAGGATATCACCGCACCTGTCGGCGCCGGCGGCAAAGAGCTGGTGGCGAATTCCTGCGGCAAGACGGCAGACACTGTCGGCGTCGAAGATGCACGGCAAAGCGTGTTGACCGCGATGCTGACCCCGGTTCGACAGGGACCGATCGGCTCCTGCTTCTCGACCGCCAGCGTGATCAAGCTGCGCGACAAGCACCCGGAGTACACCCTAGAAACCTTCGTCGAGATGGTCGAGGAGGGCGTCTACCGCCCCGAAGACGGTGACGAACTTGCCGTCATTTCGAACCTGCCGGATGGCGAAAACCCCTTGGTCCGCAGCCTGGAATATACCGCAGCCACCGCTTCGGCCCGCAAGACCAGCAGCCGGGAGACCATGGTGCTTGGCGACAAGCTGTCCGCCGGGTTTGCCGGGGTCAGCGCAAAGTTCAAGCCGACCGAGCCGAACGCCCTGCCGACGCTGGTGACCACTGTGACGGGCGAATTCTCTTGCATATACGACCCAAAGGCTGCTCATATGACGGTCGCCTCGGACGGCTCTTCGAAGTTCGGCCGCTACGTCCTGCTGCGGCTTGATACGGGCGCTTCGGTCAATTCCAAAACCGAATTTACCGCCGCCTTGCGGGACATTGTCGCTGCCCAGATCGACACCGACGACCTTGCCGACACGGTAACGGTTGATGACGTGATCGATTTGGTGGTTGCCGACGGCGCGGTTGACGTGATGAAGATCAACGACAAATTCCCTTGGGAACTGGGAACCGGCGGCTTTGGTGACGACGCCGCAATGACCATCATCGGCGAGCAAAGCACCACCTCCTCGCTGGTGCCGGGGGCCGATCCCACGACCAGCGTGCCGAAAGAGCGCACCATGGCCATCGTCAAAGCGCTGCTGAATGGCCTGCCGGGCGGTTCCGATGACCTTGCCACCATCGAAACCTTTGACCACCATACGTTCAACGCGCTGCCCAATGACAAATCGCTGGACGAACTCCGTTCCGAAGGCCCCGGCAAAATCAACGAGAAACTGGAAAAACTGCTGGTGGACAAGGGCACGGAATTGAGGGACACCGAGATTTCGACCGAAAAGGCCGCTTATATCTTTGATAAAACGATGACCGACTACGCCGACAGCCGGCTTGAGGAATTGCGCGAACCGCTTTTGACCGCGATCAAAAGCCTTCGACCGACGACGCCCCTGAAACCAGCGCAACTCGACACCCTGATCAAGTCGGCGACGGCGGAATTTACCAATAAGGTGGTGGAACACAGCGAGCGGATTTGGAAAGAAGGCCTCAAAAAAGACGGCAAACCCGACCCGACCGTTGATGAAGTCGAAAAACACAAGGTCAGCTCCAGAAAAAGTGTCGAAGTCAACGTGGCAAATATTTCGCGCAACGCCCTTTGCAAGGCACTCGCGGTGCCGGAAATCGTTCTCGCTGATACCAACTGGGGCGGGCCCGGCAGCCAGACCCTGTTCATCGTCGCGCCCGATCCCATCACCGGCGACCCGATGATGTTCGAACGAATCGAGCCGCCGGGAACGCTGACCCCGCTGGGCAAAGACTGGCTCGACCAGAATTGGGTCAAATTGACATGATGCGCGGTAAGAACAGCGTACAGCATTAGGGAGATCAAGATGGCCGACACATTCCCCGTCATCAAGCTGCGAAGCTCTGACCAAGGTGCGATCCTTGGCGTGGCGGGGCAGGAGTTTCCCTCGCTGGCCGCGCTTCTGGCGCAGCTTCCAGCCCTTGGTGACCCTGCCAATGCCGAAGGGCTGGCGCGGGCTGCAAACCATCTGGCGCGCGGTGCGGCCTATAGCGTGATTGCCGACCCAGCCGGGTTTGCCGACGATTATCGCAATCGGCTGGCGGCGGAAGACCTTTCGAGCGGCTGGCAAGAGGGCGTCTACCGGCTCAGCGACTTTGGCGTGCCGGATTTTGCGATGATCCTGCCGCCTGCCTGCACCGCGACCGAGGTTGTGTTTTTCGCCCGTGATCGGTTGACCGGCCTGCCCTACCGCGCCACGTTTGGCTTTGCCGATGCTATGGCCAGCTACAAGGCGCTGCCCCTGACCCCGGTGGAACGTAAAGCCCCGGTCGTGCAGGTCGTACCGCCCGGCACAGTCGGCACGCAAACCACCGATAGCGCGGACGCAACCATGGCGGAGCCGCCAAACGACACCCTGCCCCCCGATGATGACGTGACACCCTAAGCGGCAGGCTGTTGCGCAAGCGCCGGGCAAAAAAGACAGGCGTTGACACTCTTTCGGCGCCCAGTGTTTGATGCTGGCCAAAGGTTTACCGGAGACCCGCCGATGTTTGACCCAAGTCCAGCCAACCTTGGCCCTTCCAGCCTTGACCCCTTCCTTCTGGCCGACAAACAGGCCGTGCTTGATAAATCCATCACCTACTGGAACCCGGACAAAACCAAATTCTGGCAAAAGGCCGGGATTGATCTGGTGATGGGCAAGCGCGAAGGCTACTGCATTCACGACATGGACGGGCGTCGTCTGATCGACCTGCATCTGAACGGCGGCACCTATAATCTGGGCCACCGCAACGCCGAACTGATCTCGACCTTGAAAGAGGCGCTGGATTATTTCGACATGGGCAACCACTGGTTCCCCTCCATCGCGCGGGCGGTTTTGGCCGAGGCGCTGATCAAGGTCAGCCCCGGCATGACCTATGCGATCTTTGGGGCCGGTGGTGCAGAGGCGGTTGATATTGCTTTGAAATCAGCCCGTTACGCCACCAGGCGCCGCAAGATCGTCTCCATCATCAAAGGCTATCATGGCCATGGCGGCCTGTCGGTTGCCACCGGGGATGAGCGGTTTTCGAAAATCTTCCTGTCCGACCAGCCAGACACCTTCATTCAGGTGCCGTTCAACGATCTGGACGCCATGGAACAGGCCCTGAAAGGCCGCGACATCGCCGCCCTGATCATGGAGACGATCCCCGCCACCTATGGCTTCCCCATGCCCGACGACGGATATCTGGCGGCGTGCAAGACCCTGTGCGAGACCTACGGCACCCTTTATATCGCCGATGAGGTGCAGACCGGCATGATGCGCTGCGGCCAGATGTGGGGCTGGCAGACCTATGGCATCCAGCCTGACATCATGGTCACCGCCAAAGGCCTGTCGGGCGGGCTTTATCCGATCTCGGCGTGCCTTGTGAATGAAAAGGCCGGTGGCTGGCTGCACGAGGACGGTGCGGCCCATATCTCCACCACGGGTGGCGCTGAATTGGGATGTGTGGTGGCCTACAAGGTGCTGGAGATTTTGCAGAGGCCGCAAACCGTCGCCTCGGTTCACGCGGTGACCGACTTTTTCAGGACGGCGATGGCGGGTGCCATGCAGCGGCACGGCGATATCTTCACCGGCGTGCGGCAACGCGGCATCGTGCTGGGGTTGGAGTTTGGCCCCCTGGACGCGGCGGTCGCGGTCAGCCGGGCGCTGTATGAAAACGGGGTGTGGGCGATATTTTCCTCATTGGACAAGCGGGTATTGCAATGGAAACCGGGGGCCTTGCTAAGCCCTGAGATGTGTCAGGAGATCATGGACCGGTTTGAGGTCGCCATGCCACGCGCGCGGGAGCTGATGCACCAAAGATGAGCGATTTCGAGACGTTACCCTATGAGATGCAACTGGAATTGCTGCTGGAATTGGCGCAGCAGGCGGTAGGACATTGGGACCTTCCGGACGGTGTTGCGGTTGCGCTGATCAACCTTTCTGAAAATGCCACCTATGCGGTGACGGGGCTGGATGGCAGCAAATGGGCGCTGCGGATTCACCGCGACGGCTATCATTCGAAAGCGGCGATAGCGTCAGAACTCGCTTGGCTGCGCGACCTGCGCGATAGTGGGGTTGTGGTGACGCCTGCGCCGGTGTTGGGGCACGATGGGCAGGTTATTCAGGTGGTGGCGCATCCAAGGCTCGGGGTGCGGCACGTGGTGCTAAGCCATTGGGAAGACGGCAAAGAACCCGGCATCGGGCAGGATCTGGCCGCACCGTTTGAGGTGTTGGGCGAGACAGCGGCGCGGATGCATCTGCATGCGCGCAAGTGGGTGCGACCAAACGGATTTACCCGCCCTGTCTGGAATTTTGCGACGGCTTTGGGCGAGGATGCCCCGCATTGGGGCCGCTGGCGTGATGGGTTAGGGGTGGATGCCGAAAAGGCCGCGTTGTTTGGCCGGACAGTGGCGGTGATCGGGCGGCGTTTGGAAGCTTTTGGGCAGGGACCGGACCGGTTCGGGCTGATCCATTGCGACCTGCGGCTGGCGAATTTGCTCGTGGAAGGTAAGGCGGTCAAGGTGATCGACTTTGACGATTGCGGGTTCAGTTGGTTCATGTATGACGCGGCCACTCCACTCTCGTTTTACGAACATGACCCGCAAGTGCCTGATTTGATTGAGGCTTGGAAGACCGGGTATCGCCGGGTGGCAGAACTGACTGCGGCGGACGAAGCGGAAATTCCCACCTTTGTCATGCTGCGCCGGTTGCTGCTGGTGGCGTGGATCGGGTCGCACGCGCAGACCGACCTCGCCCGGTCGATGGGCGTGCCGTACACCGACGGCACGGTGGCCCTGTGTGATGCATACCTCCGGCAGTTTGACGGGCGGTAGCACGGCTCTGGCGCAGCGCCGCAACGGACAGACCGCACAGCTTTAACCTGCTAAATCGGATTTAAGGAAAATTGGAATTTCAGAGCGTGCGCACCGATGCCGTTTCAAGCCTGCGCCAGCGCGTCCAGCGATTCCGGCACGATTTGCCCGCCGTCCACGATGATGGTCTGGCCGGTCACGTAGCCCGCCTCTTTGCTGGCGAAATACAGCGCGGCGTAGCCGATGTCAGCGACGCTGCCCAAGCTGCCCAACGGGATCGAGGCCGCCATCGCCGCCTGATATTCGGCCCCCATCGCGGCCATCCCCTCCGTCATGATATTGCCCGGCAGAACGGCGTTGACGGTGATGCCGAACTTGGCAAGCTCCAGACAGGCCGTGCGCATGAAGCCGAGTTGCCCGGCTTTTGAGGCGGCGTAATGGGTCCAGCCGGGAAAGCCGGTGACTGGGCCAGTGATCGACGAGGTCAGCACGATGCGGCCTTGGGTGGAGCGTTTCAGGTACGGGATCGCGGCCTGAACTGACAGGAAGGTGCCCTTCAGGTTGGTGTCGCTGACAAGGTCCCATTCCTGTTCTGTCATGGTTTCAAGGCGGGATTGCGGGAAGATACCGGCATTGGCGCACAGCACGTCGATGCCGCCGAAGTGGTCGGCAACGCTGGCAAAGGCGGTGATCAGGCTGGCTTTGTCGGTGACATCAGCGCCAAGGCCAATGGCACCCTGCCCGATGTCATGGGCCGCGGCCTGCGCCTGTTGGGCGTTGCGGGCAAGAAGGGCGACCTTGGCGCCAGCCGCAGCAAAGACCTGCGCGATGCCAAGGCCGATGCCTTTGGACCCGCCTGTGACGACGACAACGCGGTTTTGGATGGAATGGGCCATATGGGTTCCCGCTTGGAAAAGGGGCAGCACCTGCGCGCTGCCCCCGGTGTGCGTTTCGGGCGTTACGCCTCGTCATTCACCATGTGGCCGATGTTCTTGTAACCGTCGGGGTTGATGGATTTCAG
>JBBRLL010000013.1:0-88835 GCA_038231395.1 Rhodobacterales bacterium | reverse complement strand
GGGGATGTCGCCGAAGGCAGACAGAAAGATATCCATGCGGGGAACGGGCTCCAGAAGGGCGTTTCATGCCCAAGAATCCATCCCCACGAAATCCGCAAGACCCCTCAGATCAGGTCAGATTCCAAACGCGATTCCCCTGAAGTCCCCCTGTGAACAGATCAAAATTGAGATGGCGTCGTGATGTTCCAGAACGGTTCTGGGGCGTCGCTCGGCTCCTGACCAACATTTAGATCTTACGCGATACCCCTCCCCCTGTCGGTCGTTGATCTTTTCACCAGGTTGCTTGCACTCTATATGGACAGCAAACCGATAAGGTTTATCTAAAAGTAAAACCTCAAAGACGACAAAGGCATCCGTTTGCATTCGCTTCTTTCCGTCTAATCCGGTTACATTACACTGGCATCTGTCACCGCAGTTATAGTCACGCCACCAGTGTTGACGATATCTTCCCCTTACCCTATAATCCAATTGCATTTGTTCGCTTTTAAGTGACCGTGCTGGAGCAGCCAATTCTGAAAATTTTGTTTCCCGAAGAAACCAAGTTCTAAAGTCATCGTTCTCGGCGAGCATTGTGACAACGGGATTGCAATAGGTAAATTCGATTGGACCATACATGTTTTTCACCGCCATACCCCCTCAAACTCGCGCCATTCGCCTTTGCTCATGCCGCTGGTCTCTTGGGTGACGGGTTCGCCTTTCAGCCGACGTTGCAACACGGCTATCGCCTTCGCGCTCAACGTAACCCCGCCCATCCGGTAATCCTCGAACGCTCCAAACGCAATCGGCACCCAATCGGCGACGACTTTGCAGATGGCTTCGGCGTAGACGCGGATTTCGTATTGGGCGTGGGGGTCGGCGCGCAGGCGCAGGAAATGGAACAGGTTGTGCAGGTCAACCTTCCAATACCATTGGGTGTAGATATTGGTAGGCAGGTTCATCCGGGCCAATTCGCGGGCGAGGCCTTGTTGCGGGGTGCCGTCGGGTTGGGTTTCCGACAACATCGCCTCGTAATGGTCATAGGCAGTGTTGGCGTCGGACTTTAGCATCTCCAGCACGCGGGCGGCTTCTTCGCCTTGCAGCGTGGCCCCCCTGCCCTGATTGTTGACCGAGGATTGCGCGGCCAATTGATCGGGGGCGGGGATATAAAACTCCCGGTCCAGAATAGAATAGCGCGCGGAGTATTCGTTGACGTTGGCGGTGCGGTGGCGGATCCACTGGCGGGCGACAAAGACCGGCAGTTTGACGTGCAGCTTGATCTCACACATCTCAAACGGGGTAGAGTGCCAGTGGCGCATCAGGTAGCGGATCAGGCCCTCGTCGGTGGAGACGTGTTTGGTGCCAGCGCCGTAGCTGACGCGGGCGGCTTGGACAATGGCGGCGTCGTCACCCATATAGTCGATGACGCGGATCATGCCGTGGTCAAGGACGGGGATGGCTTTGTAAAGATGCGCCTCCATCCCGTCACTGACGGCGCGCAGGGTCAGGCGGGGGGTGGCGCGGGCCGCCTCGATTTCAGCCAGTTGGTCGGGGGAGAGCGGCATGGCGGGCCTTTCTGTCGGGGTCCGTTGCAAGAGCGGTTCAGCGATGGGTGACGGCGTGGTGCAGGCGGCGGTCGTCGGGTGGTTTCCAGGGTGACGTTTTAGTTAAAGCAGGATAGCGGCGGAAGGGGGGGCCGCGCCAGTGGTGCGGCGCTGCATCACGAGGCCAAGATTTTCGCCAGGTTGCAGCGGCGTTTTGACCTTTTGCCACATTTGCGGCAAAGTCATCGGCAAAATGACAAGAAACATGTGAGGCAGTATGTCAGCACTTCGTATCTCCGCTTTGGCGTTGGTCCTTTTGGCGGACTGTGATGGCAACCCGTTGGCAAAGACGGCTGCGGTCACACCGACGCCGACAAATGCTTCGGTGTCAGAGCTGCCGGGCACGACGACGCCAACGCCTGCCGACGACATCACACGGTTTGAGGATCACAACAAGGGACCGGGCGGCAGTGCGGTCAACGGCAACGGCTTTGCGTTTCAGGATGGCAAGGTGAACTATGATGCCACGACGGATCAGTTCACCATCGACAATCTGGCGTTTGACGGGGCCAACGCTTACTTCCGTTCGACGCTGAAGCCGACGCTGGGGCCTGCCAATGTCTACTTTGCGGCGACCACGTTTCCTGACAGCAACACCGAGACCCAGATTGATCAGGCGTCGTATCGGGCGCTTTATGGCGTATCCTCCAGCGGCAACACCAAGTTTGCGATTGTGCGGACCGGATCCTATGTGGACTACGGTTTTGGCGGCTTCATTTATGCGCGCAAGGGTGGGGTGACGTTGCCGGCAACCGGTCAGGCGCATTATGCAGGCGGCTATGCCGGGTTGCGTGACTTCAAAGGCACGGCTGGCTTGCAATACACGTCGGGCGACATGACGATGGACATCGACTTTGCGGATTTCAACGCCAGTGAATCTGCCACCGGAAACGGGTCCGGGATCAAGGGTTCCGTCTTTAACCGGAAGATCTTCAACCTGAACGGACAAGACATTACCGCAAGCGTGGTGGCACAGATCAACGCGGACAAGTCGCCGGATACGCCGTTGACCGCTTTGCCGGTGATGAATTTCGCCGTAGGCCCCGGAGCGCTGGACAACAATGGCGAGGCGCAGGGTAACCTGACCAACTACGTCGTGGCCAATGGCACGGCGACCGAGTTCGAGGCGGGCAAATATTACGCGGTGATCTCTGGTGACGCCTCTACCACCGGCACCAATAAGGACGAGGTTGCGGGGGTTATCGTGGTCAACTCTACATTCACCGCTTACACGGCGCGCGAAACCGGCGGCTTCATCCTGTATCGCAAGTGAAGCGGGCCCTGGCGGCCGCCCTTCTGATGTTGGCGGCGGGGATTTTTGCGACGGCTCCGGCGCATAAGGCAGAGGCCAAGCCTGCCGTACTGAATGCCGACCAGATGCGCGCCTTTGGGTTTGAGGCGCTGACCAAGGGCTTTGCCGAACAGGCGCTGACCATCGCTGGCGCTTTGCTGGCCCGCGATCCTGCCGACAGTTCGGCTTTGGTCTTGCAGGCGCAGGCGTTGCGGGTGCTGCACCGGTTGCCGGAAAGCGAGGCCGCGGCACGCGCAGCCTGGGCTGCGGCCAAGGATTCCAGCCAGCGCTATTGGGCGGCCACCAGTGTCGCACAGGCGCTGTCGTTGCAGGATCACCGGACGCTGGCGCAATACTGGCTGCGCCAAGCCGTGCAGAACGCGCCCACCGGGCAGGCTCAACAGCAGGCGGTGGCGGATTTCAACTATGTGCGCGAGCAAAACCCGCTGACGTTGAACATTCAGGCCTCGCTGCGCCCCTCTGCCAACGTGACCAACGGCTCTCGGGATCAGACCTATTCGGTTTATGATCCGTTTTTCGGCCATCTGGAGTTTTACACGCAGAACGAACAGAAAGCGTTGTCGGGGGTTGCCGGGGCGTTTGGAGTTTCGGGGCAATACCGGCTGGCGCAAACCGAGCGGAGCCTGACGGCGCTGACGTTTTCGGCCTCAACCCAAGTGATCTGGCTGTCACGGGATGCGCGCGCCAAAGCGCCGGGCGTACGCAGCAGCGACTACAGCTATGGCGCGTTGGAGATTGGCCTGTCGCACCGGATGGCGTTGGGGGCGTCGGGCACGGTGGCGCATCTGGCCGCGACCATCGGGCATGACTGGTACGGCGACCACGATCTGTCCAACTATGGCAATCTGGAGGTCGGGCTGGAGCGTCCGGTTTCGGGCACTTTGTCGCTGGAAGGCAGCCTGACCTTGCAACGTCAGGTGCGGATTGACCGGCCGCAAGCTTCGTCCGGCACGGTGTCAGCCACGGTCGGGGTGACGCAGCGGCAGAAGAATGGCGATGCGCTCCGGCTGACCTATCAGCAGGACCAGACCGCGTCGAATGGCCGGACGCTGGACACCTCGTCCGGGGTGACGGTGGACTGGCAGAAGGCCAAACCGGTGGCGGGGATGCAGATGGCGGCAAGCTTAAGTCTGGCGCGCAAGGATTTTCCGCGCTGGAATGACTATCCGGAGGGGCGGCATGATGTGATCGTGTCGGCCAGTCTGGCAGCCACTTTGGTCCGGGTGAATTACCTTGGCTTTGCGCCGGTTCTGTCGCTGACCTTCAACCGGAACGGGTCAAACACCTCGTTGAACGATACGCAGAACGTGGGGGTGGGCGTCAGCGTCCGCTCGCGCTTCTGATCTGCCCTCGCTTCTGATCTGGCAATCGCGGTGCGCCGTGGTAGGCTGGTGCGGGGCTATGGGGCCGACCGGAGGAACACCATGAAAATCCGCTATCTGCATACGATGGTCCGCGTACTGGATCTTGAGGCGTCGATTGCCTTTTACAAGCTGTTGGGGCTGGAGGAGATCCGCCGATATACCAACGACAAGGGCCGCTTTACGCTGGTGTTCATGGCAGCACCGGGCCAGCCGGAAGCGCCGGTCGAACTGACCTACAACTGGGATGGCGATACGGGTCTGCCATCGGACAGCCGGCATTTTGGCCATCTGGCCTATGAGTTCGAGAACATCTACGAGATTTGCGCCAAACTTCAGGCGGCTGGGGTGCTGATCAACCGCCCGCCGCGCGATGGCCATATGGCGTTTGTCCGCAGCCCGGACAATATCTCGATCGAGCTGTTACAGATGGGCGAAAGTCTGGCCCCGCAAGAGCCGTGGGCCAGTATGGGCAATACCGGAAGCTGGTAAGCGCGCGGCCCTGTCGGTTTTGCAGGGCGCGCGGCCGGGCCGGGTATAGTGAACGGCCGGGGAAAAGGGCTAGTCCCACGCCCCGACGTGAACCTCGGCGGCTTCGGCTTCCAGCATCGGGCCTACCACCTCGACCTGACGCTGGCCTGCGGCAAACACCACGTGGCACGGCAGGTCGAGGGTCGGGTTTTCCGGATGATTGCCGGTGATGGCTTTCAGATCGCGCTCTGTCAGGCCGAAAACCACGCGTTTCAGCCCGGTCCAGTAGATGGCACCGGCGCACATCGCACAGGGCTCTGCACTGGTGTAAATCGTGCATTCGGCCAGAATCGCGCGTGGCAAAGTGGTGGAGGCGCGGGTCATCAGCACACGCTCGGCGTGGCCGGTCATGTCATGGTCGGGCATATAGGCGTTGTGCTGGGTCATCAGGACGGTGCCATCGGGACCGACAAGGATGGAGGCAAAAGGGTGGTTTCCGGCCTCTCGCGCTTTGGCGGATTCCGCGATGGCGCGGCGCAGGAGGGCTTCGTGGTCAAGGATCATTGCAATCTCCGGATTGAGGGGTGCCACAGCTTTGCCGGGAAAGCGGCGGCTGGCAAGGTCGGGCTTCTGGCGGCGATGTCAGGGGTTTTTGCCAGTTTCACGGGCATTTGCCCGGAACTTGGGCGGAATGGCCGGATGGCGCGTGGGAATCCCTTGTTTCAGAACTTGGTTCCGGTCTAGCCTTGCCTGAGACAACAGCTGCAAAAGACGGCTGGCTTGGGGGTAAGCTGTGGGGAAAATGCGGCTGGTTCGCCGGAACACGGGGGTATTTTGCCGCCGCATGACGGTTTTGTGGCGAAATCCTGAAGCTGCTTCAAATTCCGGCTGCATATACAGGACCCCCGCGCGCAGTCATCACTTTTGCAGCCAGCCATGATGAACGGAGCGCCAATGGCCGAACCTGTCCGCCTGCAACTGACCGGCATCACCAAGCGCTTTCCGGGCGTTCTGGCGAATGATCAGGTGGGGTTTTCGGTCAAACCCGGCGAGATCCATGCCTTGCTGGGCGAGAATGGTGCGGGGAAATCGACGCTGGTCAAGATGATCTACGGGATCATGCAGCCCGACGCTGGCGAAATCCGCTGGGACGGGCAGCGGATCACGGTGGCCAACCCCAAGGCTGCGCGCAAGTTGGGCGTTGGCATGGTGTTTCAGCACTTCTCGCTGTTCGAGGCGATGACGGTGCTGGAAAATATCGCTCTCGGGATGGATGCGAAGATCCCGGCGCGCGAGTTGGAGGCGAAGATTGTCGCCGTGATGGGCCAGTATGGGCTGAAGCTGGAGCCGCACCGGATTGTCTCTACCCTGTCGGTGGGTGAGCGGCAGCGGATAGAGATTGTGCGGGCCCTGCTGTTGAACCCCAAGCTGTTGATCATGGACGAGCCGACCTCGGTCCTGACGCCGCAAGAGGTGGACCAGTTGTTTGTCGTGCTGCGCAAGCTGGCGGCGGAGGGTTGCAGTATTCTTTACATCAGCCACAAGCTGCATGAGATCAAAGCGCTGTGTGATACGGCGACGATCTTGCGTGGCGGCAAGCTGGTGGATACCTGCGATCCGAAGGTGGAAACCAGCCGCTCGATGGCCGAAAAGATGATTGGCGGCAGTTTGAAGGATATTCAGCGCGGTGCCTCGCGCAGCTTCGGGGTTGAGAAGTTGCAGGTGCGCGGGTTGAACTTGGCGGCGGAGGGGCCGTTTGGCACGGCGTTGAAGGATATTTCCTTTGCCGTCCGCGCCGGGGAGATTTTTGGCATCGCAGGTGTGGCGGGCAATGGGCAAAACGCGCTGTTGCTGGCTTTGTCGGGCGAGGAGCCGAATGACAACGCGGCGTCCGTCACGGTGGACGGGGTGGCGGTGGGCCGGATGAAGGCGCGGGATCGGCGGGCGCAGGGTGTAGCCTCGGTTCCCGAAGAACGCAACGGTCATGCGGCGGTGCCGATCTTCAGTCTGGCCGACAACGCCATCCTGACCGCGCGCGACCGGTTGGGCATGGTGCGGGCCGGGCTGATTGACCCCAAGGCAGCGCGGACCTATGCCGGTGAGGTGATCGAGGCGTTTTCGGTCAAGGCCACCGGCCCCGGCGCTTCGGCGGAAAGCCTGTCGGGCGGCAATTTGCAGAAATACATCATGGGGCGCGAGATTTTGCAAAAGCCGCAGGTTCTGGTGGTCAGCCAGCCGACCTGGGGGGTGGATGCCGGGGCTGCCGGGGCCATCCATCAGGCCTTGGTCGATCTTGCGGCTGAAGGTTCGGCGATTGTGGTGATCAGCCAGGATTTGGACGAATTGTTGAGCCTGTGTGACACTTTGGCGGTGATCAATGGCGGGCGGCTTTCGGCCCCGATGCAGGTGGCGGAGGCCAGGATTGACGAGATTGGCTTGCTGATGGGCGGCATACACGGCGAGGCCAACCATGCGGCTTAAGCTGGAAAAGCGGCGGGAGGCGTCGGTGGCGATGCTGGTGGCGACGCCCATCGCCTCGGTCCTGCTGACCATGCTGATCGGGATGGTGGTGTTCGATCTGATCGGGATCAATGGCACCAAGGCGGTGGTCGATATTTTCCTGTCGCCGATCCTTGCCACCTACAAATGGCAGGATGTGGCGTTGAAGGCGGCACCGTTGGTCATCATCGCCTTGGGCCTGTCGATGGGCAACCGGGCGCAGGTCTGGAACATCGGGGCCGAGGGGCAGTATGTGATCGGCGCGCTGAGTGCGGCGGGCGTGGGGATTGCGTTCGGCACCAGCGGCGGGTTTTTCGTGGTTCTGCTGATGGTGATCGCCGGGATGATCGGCGGCGGGGCATGGGCTGCCATACCGGCTGTGCTGCGCACAAGGTTCAATGTGAACGAGATCCTGTCCAGTCTGATGCTGACCTATGTGGCGTTGCAGGTGTTGGGATATCTGGTCGGCGGACCGTGGAAAGACCCGAACGGGCGCAACTTTCCGGCAACCGCCCCCTTGGACCCCAGCCAGACTTTGCCGGTCTGGCCCGGATCGACCGTGCATCTGGGGGTGTTGATCGCCGTGATCCTGCCATTTGTGTTCTGGGTGATCATGTCGCGCAGCGAGTTTGGCTATCAGGTGCGGGTGGTGGGCTCTTCTCCGACTGCGGCGCGGCATGGCGGGTTTGACAGCAAGCGCACCATCTGGGCGACACTGGTGATTGGCGGGACCATGGCAGGGCTTGCTGGCGCGCTGGAGTTTACCGGGGTGTTGCACAAGGTCGACCTTGGCTTCGCCTCCGGTTACGGGTTCACCGCGATCATCGTGGCGTTTTTGGGCAGGCTGAACCCGATCGGCTGTCTGGTGGCCGGGATCGTTCTGGCGGTGACCTATGTGGGTGGGCAGATGGCGCAAACCTCGGTCCATATCCCCAATTCGACGGCGGGGATTTTTCAGGCGATGATGCTGTTCTTCATTCTGGCGAGCGATATTCTGGTGCGCTACCGCGTGCGTGTCATCGTGAAAGGGGTCTGAGATGAACTGGGCTTTCATCATTGCCGAGATCATCACGGTGGTCGGGCTGACGACGCCGATCCTGCTGGCCGGTTTGGGCGAGTTGGTGGTGGAAAAGTCCGGCGTCCTTAATCTGGGCGTGGAGGGGATGATGCTGGTCGGTGCCATCTCTGGCTTTGGCGTCACGGTTTACACGGGAAATCCGTGGCTTGGGGTGGTGGGCGCTGCCGTGGGCGGCGCGCTGGCGAGCATGTTGTTTGCGGTGCTGGTGTTGCAGCTGAACTCCAATCAGGTGGCGACCGGGCTGGCGCTGACGATCTTTGGCACCGGGATATCCTCGCTTTTGGGGCTGGGGTTCACCGGGCGGATCGTGGTGCCGTTTCTCAGCGTGTTTCCGGCGAGCCTGAGCAAGCATCCGGTGTTGCAGGTGATTTTCGGCTATTCGCCCATCGTTTATTTTGCGCTGATCATGGTGCCGCTGACGACGTGGTTTCTGACCGCCACCCGGGCCGGACTGATCTTGCGGGCGGTGGGCGAGAATGACCTTTCGGCCCATTCCATCGGCTATTCGGTGGTCAGGGTGCGCTATGCCGCGATTGCCTTTGGCGGGGCGATGGCGGGGATCGGCGGCTGCTATTTCAGCATGGTGATCACGCCGATGTGGGCCGAGAAGATGACGGCGGGGCGCGGCTGGATCGCCTTGGCGCTGGTGGTGTTTGCCGGCTGGCGCACCGGGCGGCTGCTGGCGGGCGCCTATTTTTTCGGCATCCTGATGGCGTTGGAGCTTTTGGCCAAGGGTGTCGGCTTCTCAATCTTGCCGAGCCAATTCTGGGCCGCTATGCCCTACGCCATGACCGTGGTTGCCCTTTCGTTCATCTCGTCCCGCGGCACCGCTGGTGCCAATGCCCCGGCGTGTCTGGGAAAACCGTTTCTTCCTTCAACCTGAACAAAAAACCAACAGGAGAGTCTGATGACCAAGATGTCCCACACCTTAACCCGGCGCAGTCTGATGAAAGGGGCTGGCGTGGCGACGCTGGCCACCCTTGCATCGCCGGTGCTGGCCGCTGACAAGCTGAAGATCGGCTTCATTTTACTGGGGCCGATTGGCGACTATGGCTGGACCTGGGCGCATAACAAGGGCCGTCTGGCGATTGAGACGGCGTTGGGCGACAAGGTCGAGACGATCTATGTCGAGAACGTCGCCGAAGATGCCAGCGCCATTCCGGTGATCCGCGATCTGGCGCAGCAGGGCTGCAAGCTGATCTTCACGACATCATACGGCTATATGGACCAGACCGTACAGGTCGCGGGTGAGTTCAAGGACGTGAAGTTCGAACATTGCACCGGGTTCAAGCGGGCTGACAACGTGTCGACCTATAACTCCAAGTTCCACGAGGGGCGTGCGGTTCTGGGCACCATTGCGGGCAAGATGTCAAAGTCGGGCGTGCTGGGCTATCTGGGCAGCTACAAGGTGCCGGAAGTGGTGCTGGGCGTGAACTCTTTTGCCTTGTCGGCGCAGAAGGAGAACCCCAAGGCGACGGTCAAGCTGGTGCTGATCGACAGCTGGTTTGATCCGCCGAAAGAGGCTGCGGCCACCGAGACGCTGATCAACCTTGGATGCGATGTGGTGACGACGCATACGGACTCTCCCGGTCCGTTGCAGATCCTGGAGCAGAAGGGTCTGTTCGGCTTTGGCCAGGGTGCCGATATGTCGCAGTTCGCGCCGAACGCGCATCTGACCGCGATTGAGGACATCTGGGGCCCCTATTATGTCGCCCGGGCGCAGGCGGTGCTGGATGGCAAATGGTCCTCGACCGACACGTGGGATGGGTTCAAGGAAGGCACGGTTGTGATCGCGCCCTATTCCAAAGGTGTGACGGCAGAGGCTGCGGCCGATGCGGACAAGGTGCAGGCGGCCTACAAGGCCGGGTCGTTCAACATCTTCACCGGGCCGATCTATGCACAGGATGGCACGTTGAAGGTGAAAGACGGCGAAGTGATGCAGGATGCTGATCTGGCCGTGATGGATTGGTTCGTGAAGGGCGTCGAAAGCGCCTCTTGATCCGGGTCTGAGTTGGGGAGGGGCCCGCCGGTGTGCGGGCCTTTTTCATTTGCGGCAGCGGGCTTCGTGAGGAAGATGGGCAGATTGCCCATCCTACCGGAGGACGTGATATCTCTTTGGAACTTGCCGCGCTTCAACTCCGCTTCCCTGGCACCAGCCTGCGCCCCTTCCCCGCAGCAGATATGGTCGAAGCTAAGCGGCAGCCGAATGGCCCGGGTCCCGGCAAGGAAATCCACCACCCCATCTTGTGACTTTGATCAAACCATGGAAAAGCTTCGCGAAACGGAGACGGGCATGGATGCGGATTTTCTGATCATCGGCGGAGGCATTGCCGGGGTTTCGGCTGCGGCACGGCTGGCGCCACACGGCAAGGTCGTGCTGGTCGAGGCCGAGACGGCGCTGGCCTACCATACCTCGGGCCGGTCTGCCGCACTCTACGAACCGACTTATGGTCTGCCGCCGGTGGTGGGGCTGACGATTGCCTCGGGCGATTACCTGCGTGCGGCAGAGGGTGTGCTGAGCCCGCGCGGCCTGTTGATGGTAGCCAAAAGCGATCAGGCAACGGAGTTTGCGGCGGAATGTGCAGCACTGGGGGTTTGTGACATTTCGGTCACCGAAGCGCGGGCGTTGGTCCCCGTGCTCAACCCCGAGACGGTGGCTTTTGCCGCCTTTGGAGACCACGCCTTGGACATTGACACCGACCTTTTGCTGCAAGGATTTGCCCGGACCGCGCGCGCCAACGGGGCGGAGTTCCGTCTGGCGGTCAAGGTCAGCGAAATCGCCCGGATTGCCGGTGGTTGGCGGGTGATGGCGGGCGGTCAGGAGATCACGACGCGGCTGGTGGTCAATGCGGCAGGGTCCTGGGTGGATCAGGTGGCGACGCTTGCCGGGATTGCCCCGTTGGGGTTTCAGCCCTATCGCCGATCCATCGCGCGAATACCGGCCCCGGGCGGGCATGATGTTTCCAAATGGCCAATGATCTTCGGTTGCGGTGAAACCTGGTACGCCAAGCCGGATGCGGGGGCGCTGATGGTCTCACCCGCCGAGGAAGACCCGATGGAGCCGCATGATGCCTGGGCCGATGACATGGTGCTTGCCGAGGGTCTGGCGCGCTATGAGGAGATGGTGACGGAGCCTGTGACACGGCTGATCACCACTTGGGCGGGTCTGCGGACCTTTGCGCCGGACCGGGTGCTGGTGATCGGGCGCGATCCGGTCGAGACGGGTTTTATCTGGCTTGCGGGGCAAGGGGGCTATGGCTTTCAAACCTCGCCCGCTGCCAGTCAGCTGGTGGCGGATCTGATTTTGGAGCGCGGGCCGGAGTTGCAGCCGGACTTGTTGGCGCAGCTTTCGCCGGCGCGGTTCGCCTGAAAGGCCACCGGAGCCGGGGTGTCACGGCCCCTTGCGGCATGCTCTGGCTCTGCGGGTAAATGCCTCAGCCATCGGATGTTTGGAAACCAATCACATCTCGGAGCGGTTGGCGCAGGATCAGGTCGGCGAAGCGTTGCGAGGCGGGGGTGAGGGAGACACGCTCGCGGGTGATCAGGCCGTAGGGTTCCACCTCGATCCCCAAGGACAGGGGGAGAAGGTCGCAGGCGGCGGCAGCGCCAGTGGCCCCGCCTTGCGCGAATTGCAGGGCGGTGGCTTGCGAGACGGCGGCCACGGCATCGGATTGTTGCAGGACGGCGAGGGTCAAAAGGAATGAGGCGGTCAGCAGGCGTCGGGTCGGCGCGCGCAGGCCAAGGGCGTGCAGGCGGGCGGTGACGGTGCGGGTCAGCAGGGATTCGGGGCCAGGCATCACCCAGTCGTAGGACAGGGCATCCTCGGCCGTCAGGTCGGGTTTGCTCAGCAAGGGGTGGCCGTGGCGGGCGATCAGGGCCACCGGTTCGCCTTCCATCGGCAGGAAGATCAGGGGTTCGGCGCGCGGACCTTCGGGCAGGCGGGCCACGGCGAAATCCAGCCGACCCGCCAGAAGCTGGTCACACAGGGTGTCGGAGGCGGCGACCACGACCTCAACCGAGACGTTGGGATGGGTGAGGCGCTCGCTGTGCAAGGCGGGCAGAACCCGGTCAAGGGCAGGGCCAGAAACGGCACCGATGCGGACATGGCCCACGCCGCCCATCGCAATTTCGGCAAGATCGCGGGCGGCGTCATCCAGTTCAAGGCGGATGCGTTGGGCGCGCAATGCAAGGGCCCGGCCAAGCGCAGTCAGGCCGATACCGCGCCCGGTGCGTTCGTGGACTGGCGCCCCCACGATCCGCTCGATCTCCGCAATCAGGCGGGAGGCGGCAGGCTGGGTGACCCCGATGGCTGCGGCGGCCTGGGTCAATTGCTCTGTATCGGCAAGGGCTGCAAGCAGGCGCAGGTGGCTGAGTTTGAGGCCACGGCGCAGCAAGTGATCAGAACGGTGCGGTTGCAGCATATCTTTTGCGCCATGTTTTCATTCCTATTCATCATTTGACGGATATGACGCGGCGTTGCAACTGTCGCTGAGCAGGGGCCTCTGGGAGGAGGCGCATTGGCATATGGAATGAGGGGCGCGATGCATCTTTCGACGGTTGACGGTCCGAACGGGACGCTGGTTGTGGCGCGTGAGGCTGAGGCGCGGGTGGTGAACGGGGTGGCCTCGGTCTACGATCTGGCGCTGTCGGCGATTGCGGCGGGGCGGTCGCTGGCGGCGGAAGTGGCGGCGCGCGGTCTGGGCGACGTGGTGGATTTGGCCAAGGCTGCGGCAGAGGGGCGCATGATGTTGCCGGTGTCGCATCCTGACCCGGCGCATTTGCATCTGACCGGGACCGGCTTGACGCATTTGGGCAGTGCCTCGGCGCGCGATGCGATGCACGCCAAGCTGGCGGGCGCAGAGGTTTTGACCGACAGCATGCGGATGTTCCGGATGGGGCTGGACACCGGCCGTCCTGCTGCCGGTGAGGTGGGCGCGCAGCCGGAGTGGTTTTACAAGGGCAACGGCTTTGCCGCTGTGGCCCCGGGGGCTGCCTTGGTGGCGCCCGGTTTTGCGGAGGATGGCGGCGAAGAGCCTGAAATCGCAGGGATCTACATTGTCGCCCCGGATGGTGGCGTGCATCGGATCGGCTGGGCCTTGGGCAACGAATTCTCTGACCATGTGACCGAGCGGGTGAATTACCTGTGGCTGGCCCATTCCAAACTGCGGGTCGCATCATTTGGGCCAGAGATTTTGGTGGGCGATCTGCCTGCGGACGTGCGCGGAACCTCTCGCATCCGACGCGGCGGTCAGGTGATCTGGGAAAAACCCTTCCTGTCGGGCGAGGCGAACATGTCGCACACCTTCGCCAATCTGGAGCATCACCACTTCAAATACGACCTGTTCCGCCAGCCCGGCGATCTGCATGTGCATTTCTTTGGCACCGCCACTTTGTCGTTTGTAGACGGGATCAAGACGCAATCCGGCGATATATTCGAGATTGACGCGCCGGACTTCGGCCAGCCGTTGACCAACACCCTTGCCTTCGCGCCCGCCTCGCCGGGTGCCCAAACCGTGAAAGCCCTGTGAGCAGATCATGACCTTCAAACCCGCCCCGTTCACCCCGGCAGTCTGGCCCCGCAAGCTTCGTTCGCAAGAATGGTTCGGAGGGACGACCAAAGACGCGATCTATCACCGTGGCTGGATGAAGAATCAGGGCTTTCCGCCGGATCTGTTTGATGGCCGCCCGGTGATTGGCATTTTGAACACCTGGTCGGAACTGACGCCGTGCAATGCGCATCTGAACGATCTGGCGCAGCGGGTGAAACACGGGATTTATGAGGCGGGCGGGTTTCCGGTTGAGGTTCCGGTGTTTTCAACCTCGGAAAGCGCGTTCCGCCCCACGGCGATGATGTTCCGCACTCTGGCGGCGATGGCGGTGGAAGAACAGATGCGCGGGCAGCCGATGGATGGTTGCGTGCTGCTGGTCGGTTGCGACAAGACCACGCCGAGTTTGCTGATGGCGGCGGCTTCGACGGATTTGCCCAGCATCATCGTGACCGGCGGGCCGATGCTGAACGGCTATTACAAGAACGAGCGTGTCGGATCTGGCACCCACCTGTGGAAATTCTCTGAGGCCGTGAAGGCAGGAACCATGAGCAAGGAGGAGTTTGTGGACGCGGAAGCCTCGATGAGCCGTTCTCCGGGGTCGTGCAATACGATGGGGACGGCCTCCACCATGGCCTCGATGGCGGAAAGTCTGGGGATGGCCTTGTCGGGCAACGCGGCTATTCCTGCCGTTGACAGCCGCAGGCGGGTTATGGCGCAGATGACCGGGCGGCGGATTGTGCAGATGGTGAAGGATAACCTGAAGCCTTCCGACATTCTGGTCAAAGAGGCGTTTGAAAATGCCATCCGCACCAATGCGGCAATTGGCGGGTCAACCAACGCGGTGATCCATTTGCTGGCGATTGCAGGCCGTGTCGGGATTGATCTGACGCTGGACGACTGGGACCGTTGTGGCCGCGACGTGCCGACGATTGTGAACCTGATGCCGTCGGGCAAATACCTGATGGAGGAGTTTTTCTACGCCGGTGGCCTGCCCGTGGTGATCAAGCGGCTGGGCGAGGCGGGGATGCTGCACAAGGATGCCCTGACGGTGTCGGGCGAAACGATGTGGGATCAGGTCAAGGACGTGGTGAACCACAACGAGGATGTCATCCTGCCCGCCGACAAGGCGCTGACCCAATCGGGCGGCGTGGTGGTGGTGCGCGGCAATCTGGCGCCCAAGGGTGCCGTCCTGAAACCCTCTGCCGCGACCCCTGCCCTGATGACGCACCGGGGCCGCGCCGTGGTGTTTGAAAACATCGACGACTACAAGGCCAAGATCAACGACGAGGCTTTGGACATTGACGAGACCTGCGTGATGGTGCTGAAAAACTGCGGTCCCAAGGGCTATCCGGGGATGGCAGAGGTTGGCAACATGGGCCTGCCGCCGAAGGTGTTGCGCAAGGGGATCACCGATATGGTGCGCATCTCTGATGCGCGGATGTCGGGCACGGCTTATGGCACGGTGGTTTTGCACACCTCACCCGAAGCGGCGGCTGGCGGGCCTTTGGCCGTGGTGCAAAACGGCGACATGATCGAGTTGGACGTGCCGAACCGTCGCCTGCATCTGGAGATTTCGGATGAAGAGATGGCGGCGCGGCTGGCCAAATGGGCTCCTTCGCATATTCAGGCCGAAAGCGGCTATCTGTGGTTGCACCAGCAGAATGTGCAGGGCGCTGATACCGGCGCGGACCTTGGCTTCCTGAAAGGCTGCCGGGGCAATCCGGTCGGCAAGGACTCGCATTGATGAAAGTGGCGCTGGTCGGGATTGGCAAAATCGCGCTGGATCAGCATGTTCCGGCAATTGCCGCGTCCAGCGACTGGAAGTTGGCGGCGACCGTCTCGCGCAAGGGCGTGGTGGAAGGGGTCGAGGCGTTTCAGGATTTCGCGACCTTCCTGACCGCCCGCCCGGATGTGACGGTGGTGTCCTTGTGCATGCCACCGGTGCCGCGCTATGCGTATGCCGAGGCTGCCTTGCTGGCGGGGCGTCATGTCATGCTGGAAAAACCGCCGGGCGCGACGCTGGCCGAGGTTCAGGCTTTGGCGGCACTCGCGGTCGAAAAGCGCCTGACGCTTTACACCACATGGCACAGCCGGATGGCCTATGCCGTGGCCCCGGCCAAGGCGTGGCTGGCGGACAAGGTGGTGACCAAAGCCCACATCACCTGGCGCGAGGATGTTCGGCGCTGGCATCCCGGGCAGAACTGGGTTTTTGAACCCGGTGGCATGGGCGTCTTTGACCCCGGCATCAACGCTTTGTCGATCATGACCGAGATTCTGCCCAAGCCGGTGCATCTGACTGCGGCCACCCTGACATTCCCCGAAAACTGCCAGACCCCGATTGCGGCGGGTTTGACGTTCTGCGGCGGTGTCACCGCTGATTTTGACTGGCGTCAGACTGGTCCGCAAACCTGGGACATCGAGTTTGAAACCAATGCCGGCCGTCTGGCCCTGCGGATGGGCGGCAACCGGCTGGAGATTGATGGCGTGGAAGTGGCCGGCGAAAACTCCATCATGGGGGAATATCCTGCACTTTATGCCCGGATGGCGGAACTGGTCGCCACGGGGCAAAGCGAGGTGGACCTTGCGCCGATGACCCATGTGGCCGACGCAATGACGCTGGGGCGCAGACAAACGGTGCCTGCCTTCTTCCTTTAGCTGTCATCCAAGCCTAAATATCCCACGTGGGTGAGCCATTTGCCTGCGGGGCGAAGAAATGGCGTAACGGGGCGTGACCGCCTCGCCTGCTTGATCAAGGAGACGACCATGCTGACCGGAAAACACCTTATCGCGGGCCAATGGGTTGCGGGCGATACCACCTTTCAATCCTCACCCGCCACCGGCCCGGCGCTGACCTTTGCGGTTGGCACGCCCGCCCATGTCGATGCGGCGGCACGGGGGGCTGAGGCGGCCTTTCCCAGCTATTCTGCCCTCTGCCGCGACGAGCGTGCGGTTTTCCTTGAGAAAATCGCTGATGAGATTGAAGCGCGCGGCGCAGAGATTACCGCCATCGGCACCTCGGAAACCGGGCTTCCGGCGGCGCGGCTGGAAGGCGAGCGCGGTCGCACCACCGGCCAGTTGCGCCTGTTTGCCAGCCATATCCGCGCAGGCGCTTATCTGGACCGCAGGCATGACGCAGCACTGCCCGACCGCAAACCCGCCGCCCGGCCCGAGATCAAGATGATCGAGCGTCCGATTGGTCCGGTGGCGGTGTTTGGCGCCTCCAACTTCCCGTTGGCGTTTTCGACGGCGGGGGGGGACACTGCTTCGGCTTTGGCCGCTGGCTGCCCGGTGGTGGTCAAGGGCCACTCGGCGCATCCCGGCACGGGAGAGATTGTCGCCCAAGCCATTGACGCGGCGATCAAAGCTTTGAGCCTGCATCCCGGCGTGTTCTCGCTGGTGCAAGGCGGCAAGCGGGATGTCGGCGAAAGTCTGGTGCAGCATCCGCTGATCAGGGCTGTCGGTTTTACCGGATCCTTGGGCGGCGGACGGGCTTTGTTCGACCTGTGCGTCCGCAGACCGGAGCCGATTCCGTTCTTTGGCGAGCTGGGGTCCGTCAACCCGATGTTCCTGTTGCCGGTCGCAGTGGCAGCGCGGGGAGAGGCGATTGCCAAGGGTTGGGCCGGGTCGTTGACGATGGGGGCCGGGCAGTTTTGCACCAATCCGGGGATTTGCGTGGTGATAGACGGGCCCGAGGCGGAGGCTTTTGTGGCCGCCGCCAAAGAAACCGTCGGGCAAATCGGCGCGCAAACCATGCTGACCGATGGGATTGCTTTGGCCTACCGATCGGGCCGGGACCGGGTGTCAGCGCAAACCGGGGTGCGGGAGGTTATGACCTCGGTCTGCGATCTGCGACAGGCGACGCCCTATCTGTTCGAGGTGTCTGGCGCGGATTGGCTTGGCAATCATGCCTTGGCCGAAGAGGTATTTGGCCCGCTTGGCCTGATCGTCCGCGTCACGGATGCAGCCCAGATGCTTGCGGTGGCGCAAAGTCTTGAGGGTCAGCTGACCTGCACACTGCATCTGGACGACGGCGATGTGGCTTTGGGTCAGGCGCTGATGCCGGTGTTGGAGCGCAAGGCTGGGCGCGTGTTGGCCAATGGCTTCCCGACCGGGGTTGAGGTGGTGGATGCCCAGGTGCACGGCGGGCCCTACCCCGCCTCGACCAACTTTGGGGCGACCTCGGTTGGTACGCTGTCAATCCGGCGGTGGCTGCGCCCGGTGGCCTATCAGAACCTGCCAGAGGCGCTTTTGCCCGCCGATTTGCGCGGCTAGGTCTGCGGATTGGCCGGGATGTGAGTTTGGCACCCCGGCCAGTCGCCTAGCAGTTCGCCTCAGCGAACCGGCCAGCCGGTCAGCATTTGCGTGCCGGTTGAAATCGTGACGCGGCCGTCAGTGTTTTCGCGCACAAGCAAGCCCTGAGCCGAGACGGTTCCGGCGATGATGATCGTTCTGAACATGTCGTCCTCCTTGACGTGATGTGGTTGGTTACCCGCAAATATCTACCATGTTTGTAGTGATTAGCAATAGAAAATAACGTGTGATCTTGTCGTGTATAAGGCAGAGATCATTTTGAACGCCGGTCCACCTGATTTTGCAGCCTTTGGCCAATGCACCCGGCCTGAGACTGCGCGCGTTCTACGGTCAGTTTGAGGGAAAATCCTAAGCCTTTCAACAGGCTAATGCTTTGTTATTGAATGCTTAAATTATAGACTTGTTAACCATTGCGTCGCGCCCTGCCCTTGCGGTTCCGTGGCTCTTCGGCGATGCCGTTGCTGATGCCACCCGGAGCGCGTTGTTCGGCCATCATCCGCTCCTCATCGCCCAGAACGGCAAAGCGGCCAAGGCGCAGGCGGATGATGATTCGGGTGGCAAGGTCCAGCGCCTGCTCCAATATCTCGGTGCGCGGCGGTTGCGGGCGTTCGGCGGCAGGCAAGAACAGGCTTTTGCGATCCGGAAAAAAGACGCGGCGCAGCTTTTCATTGCCCGGGCCGACCAGCTCCGCAATCTGGGCGCGCTGGTCCGGCGACAGGGCCAGTTTTGGCGCATCGTCGGGCGAAAACCTGCTCAACTGATCCAGCAACCCGACGCGCAAGGGATTGGGCCGCCCGTCGCTCAGAAGTTGGGGGATACGCTCGTTGAAGCCGCGCAAAGCCTCTGCCGCCGGGGCCGACAGGCTTTCGTTGATGCGCGGCGGAACCTTCAGCCCTTGCAGCGAAAATCCGCAGGCGATGGCGTAATCGGCCACAAGGTCGCCGTCCTGCAAAAAGCCCTGCTCCATCAGCCGCAGATCAAACCGGTCGCGACCCACTGCCTCCAGCCACAGTTTTACCCGAAGTTCATAGTCAAGCTTGATCGTCCCCATGTCGATCAGGGCCTGTAGCCGCAGGTTCGAGCCGCGCTTCAGAATCTCGGAATATTCGCTGACCATCAGGTCATCCTGATTGCGAATATAAAGGATGTAGGTGACATGATCGAAGTACCTGTGGAACATAACATCCAAGGCCTTGATGGATTTGACCGATTTCATCCATGGGTAGATATGTTCGGAGGAGAACAGCGCCACGGGTTCGGTCCAACAGGCCCGGTTCGCCGCCAGTTCAGCCTCAATCGCCGCGCCGCTGGCCTTGTGGATGTCAGGGTCGGTGGAGGAGTAGCGGGTTTGCTCCTCCACCCCCGGCAACAGCTTTCCGATGCTGGCAAGGGCTGCGAGCGGATATTCGAACTGACTGCCCCGGCCTTCGACATTGCGACGAAATCGGAAGCCTTGGACTGCCAAGGCATTGGTGTTCTTAAACAAAAACTCCTGAATGGTGGAGGAGCCGGTCTTGGGCGCGCCGATATGGACGATGGCTTTCATGCGCGGGGCTCTTACGGCGCGGGTTGTCTGGCCGCTTTCGCCCGGCCTGCCGCACGACCTTTGCGCTTGCCTTTGCCGGGCTTGCCACCCTTGCCATCACTCTCGTCCGTTTCAGCGGCTGCATCGTTCAGTTTGGCCGTGCGCAGATCGTCTGCGTCCAGTTTGCCCCAACGCTCGCTGCGCAGATCAACGAAAAGGTCCACTGCAATCTCTAGCGCGCGGGCCAGAATTTCGGCGCGCTCGTTGGCCACCCCGGATTTGGGCGCGGCTATGTACAGGGCTTTGCGGTCTGGGAAATAAGCGGCGCGCAGCTTTTCAGAGCTTTCCGCCGTTGCAGCAGCGATACCTGCGGATTGTTCTGCGGTCAGAAGGATTGGTGTTTTGGACTGCGGATGCGCCATGATGCGGTTGATCACGCCCCGGCTGAGCGGGTTGACCGTGTTGACACCGACGATCTGCGGCACGCGCGCGTTGAACAAGTTAAGCACCTCTACCGCTTCGGCGGTCAGGGCTTCGTTCATGCGCGGCGGTATATCCAGACCTGCAAGCGGGATGCCGCAGACCCCGGCGAAATCGGCGATCAAGTCACCGTTGGTCAGAAAATCAGGCTCCAGCAGGCGGACCTTGAACCGGTCCGCACCAACTCCCTCGACCCAGCGGCTGACGATGACGAACTGATCAATCTTGGCGGTGCGCAAGGTGACGAAATCGTCCTGGGTCCGGCTGGCCCCGCGTCTGATCCGCTCTGAAAACGAACTGCGCACCATGTCAACCGGGTTGCGCAGGTAAAGCACGTAGGTCAGCGTGTCAAAATGCGCTGACAGCATGGCGTCAAGCGACTGGATCTCGTCAACCTCGCCCAGCCACGGCATGATGTGTTCGGCCGTCAGGATCAGCGTGCTGTCGGGGTAAAGACCGGGATAGGCCGCGAGGTCGGCGGTGACCGTTTTGAGAACGGCCTGCGCCGAGACCAGATCGGGCGCGCCGTAGCGCATGCCCCGGTCGGTCATCTTCAGCACCCGGCCAAGCCGTGCGAGGGCTGCAATCGGAACCTCGACATGTTGAATCCGGGTGTTGGAATCCAGTCCAAACCGGAACCCCTGTTTGCGCAGGGCTTTGGTATTCATCTCCAGAAAGGCTTGGATAGAGCTGGACCCGGTCTTGGGCGCGCCAATGTGGACGATGGCTTTCATATCGGGGTCCGATCTGTGTTCGCGTTGGTATGGGCGCGCAGGTTGATAGACCTAAGCCGTTGGATCATGGTAACTTTCTCATTCGCCTGAACGCCGTTGCGTAAAACATATGCCTGTCGGCGCTAAACCGCCCCGCTGCCCGGTTTTGATATGGCAGGGGCAGAGTGCTGTCAACAACCGAGCAAACTCCTGAAATGGCACGGGGATCGGCCGGAATTTGCCAACGGAGGTTGACTGTCGGGCCGTAGCCGGACCTTAGCGCACCTTCAGCGTGGCAAGGCCGATGATCGCAAGGATCAGGCTGATGATCCAGAAGCGGATCACGATCTGCGGCTCGGCCCAGCCACGTTTTTCGAAATGATGGTGGATCGGTGCCATCAGGAAGATGCGCTTTTTGGTGCGTTTGTAATACACGACCTGAATGATCACCGACAGCGCCTCGACCACGAACAGGCCGCCGACCACGGCCAGAACGATTTCGTGTTTGATGCAGACCGCGATGGCCCCCAAAGCGCCACCCAAGGCGAGCGAGCCGGTGTCGCCCATGAAAACCGCGGCTGGCGGGGCGTTATACCATAAAAACCCCAGCCCCGCGCCAAACAGGCCAGCGGTAAAGACCAAAATCTCACCGGTGCCCGCCACGTAGTGGACGCCAAGGTAGTCGGCGAAGAACAGGTTGCCGACGACGTAAGAGATCACGCCAAGGGTGGCGCCTGCAATCATCACCGGCATGATGGCAAGGCCGTCGAGCCCGTCGGTCAGGTTGACCGCGTTGGCGGACCCCACGATGACCAACATGCCGAACGGAATGAAGAAATAGCCGAGGTTGAACAGCGCGTTCTTGAAGATCGGCAGCGCCAGCTCATTGGCCAATCCCGCCG
The DNA here is from genome assembly GCA_038231395.1 of Rhodobacterales bacterium. Taxonomy (GTDB): domain Bacteria; phylum Pseudomonadota; class Alphaproteobacteria; order Rhodobacterales; family Rhodobacteraceae; genus Stagnihabitans. The sequence continues at coordinate 67,054 of JBBRLL010000013.1, read as the reverse complement.
GATGGAAGCGCGCGGCGGCATAAGTGGCAAGGGCTGCGATCAAAAGGCCCAACGCCATGCGGATGCGCGAGGACAGGCCTTTGGTGTTCTGCTTGGTCACCTTGGCGAAGTCGTCGGCAAAGCCGATCATCCCGAAGGCCAGCGTCACCAGTACCACAATCCAGACATAGGGATTGTCCAGACGCGCCCAAAGCAGCGTCGAAAAGATCAGCGCCGACAGGATCAACAGACCGCCCATCGTCGGCGTACCGGCCTTGGACAGATGGCTTTGCGGGCCATCCTCGCGGATCGGCTGGCCCTTGCCCTGCTTGCGGCGCAACAGGTCGATCAGCGGTTGCCCGAAGATGAAGCCAAAGACCAATGCGGTCAGAAATGCGCAACCCGCCCGAAAGGTGATGTATTTGAAGAGGTTGAAAACCCCGCCTCCGTCAGCGAATTGCGTCATCCAGTATAGCATTCATTCCCCTCCAAACATTCGGGCGTCTGCGGATTGACCTAATTTCTTCAGGGCGTCAACGAGGGTCGAGACTTTTATGCCTTTGGACCCTTTCACCAACACCACGTCTCCGGCGTCAACAAGGGCGCGGACGCGGGGCAGCAGATCCTTGGCCTCGGCCACCCATTCGCCCCTTTGGTTGCGCGGCAGGATCGACCAAAGCGATTTCATGCGCGGACCGACGCAGTGGATCAGCGTGATCGTCGCAAATCCGGGATGGGCGGCGATGGCGCGGTGCAGCGCGTCTTCGGTGGGGCCAAGTTCCAGCATGTCGCCCAGAATGGCGATGCGGCGGCCCTCGGCAATCCGTCCGGGGCCGTCTTGCGGGGTAGAGGCGATCAGCACATCCAATGCGGCGGCCATTGAGGCGGGATTGGCGTTGAAAGCGTCATCCAGAAGGTCAAAGCCCTGCCCCTCCACCGCGTCCAGCACGATGCGTTCGCGGGTGCCACGGCCTTGCGGCGGGGTCCAGCGGCCAAGGTCGGTCGCTGAGATCACCGGATCTAGGCCAAGCGCCTCTGCCACGGCCAAAGCGCACAGCCCGTTGGTGGCAAAGTGCTTGCCGGGTGACAGAACCTTGTAAATAAAGCCTTTCCCGTCATGTTCAGCCCGCACGATGGTGGCCTTGTCGGACAGGGTGGCAGAGATCATTCGGTAATCGGCGTCGGGCGTGCTGCCAAAGGTGACAAGCTTTGCGCCTTGGGTCCGGGCGGCAGAAATCATCGTAGCAGAGGTGTCAAGATCGGTGGGCAAGACAGCGGTGCCTCCGGGTTCCAACCCCTCAAAGATCAAGGCTTTTTCGCGGGCAATGCCGTCAAGATCGTCAAACGCCTCCAGATGGGCTGCGGCGATGGTGGTGATCAAGGCGACATGCGGGCAGGTCAGCTTTGCCAGAGGGGCGATTTCGCCGGGGTGGTTCATGCCAATCTCGATCACCGCAAAATCGGTGTCGGCGGGCATCCGGGCAAGGGTCAGGGGCACGCCCCAGTGGTTGTTATAGCTGGCCTCTGCCGCATGAACGCTGCCCTGACCCGACAGAATGGCGCGGAGCATTTCCTTGGTGGAGGTTTTGCCGACCGACCCGGTGACACCGACAACGCGGGCTCTGCTGCGGGCACGACCGGCCGCCCCAAGCTTGGTCAGGGCGGAAAGGACATCATCCACGATCAGCAAGGGCGCTTGCGGGCACAAGCCATCGGGGATGTGCGACACCATTGCCGCAGCAGCGCCTTTCTGCAGCGCCAAAGCCACGAAGTCGTGGCCGTCGCGGACATCTTGCAACGCCACAAACAGATCGCCGGGCTGAAGGGTGCGGGTGTCGATGGAAACGCCGCTGGCGGTCCAGTTGGTGGTCGCGGTGCCGCCTGTGGCAGTTGCAGCGTCGGCGGCGGTCCAGAGCGGGCTCATATCACACCATCAAGGACGGCGGGTGCGGATGCGACTTCAAGGCAGGTCCGCAGGGTCATATCGCACCGTTCAGAGCTATGGGTGCGGCGGCATTCAACGCTGTCATATCACACCGTCCAAAGCGGCCACGGCAATGCTCGCCTGTTCCACGTCGTCAAACGGGTAGATGCCACCCTTGATCACCTGACCGCTTTCATGGCCCTTGCCGGCCACCAGCAACGCGTCGCCCGGCAGCAGGGCATCAACGCCGCGCAGAATGGCTTCGGCACGGTCGCCCACCTCGGACGCCTCAGGGCAGGCTTGCATTATTGCTGCACGGATCACGGCCGGATCCTCACTCCTGGGGTTGTCATCTGTCACATAGAGAACATCGGCGTGATTTTTGGCCGCCTCGCCCATCAGGGGGCGCTTGGTGCGGTCGCGGTCACCGCCAGCCCCGAAAACAAGCACGATGCGGCCCATGACATGCGGGCGCAGGGCTTGCAGCGCCGTCGCAATCGCATCCGGCGTATGGGCGTAGTCGACGAAAACCGATGCGCCGTTCTTGCGGGTTGCGGCCAGTTGCATCCGGCCTCGCACTCCGGTCAGCTGCGATAGGGTGGCGAACACGTCGCCCGGCTTCTCGCCAGACGCAATCACCAAAGCGACGGCGAGCGCGACATTCTCGGCCTGAAAGCCGCCGATCAGGTTCAGCCGGGTCTGGGTGGTGACGCCCTTGTATGACAACCGCAAATCCTGCCCGGTGGCGTCAAACCGCTGGGCCAGAATACGCAGATCAGCCTCTGGCGCATGACCCACGGTAATCGTCGGGTGGCCCAATTCCATAGGGCTGGTGCCGTTCGGGGGCGGCGTCAACCCTGCCCTGTCGCCAAGAGCCCCACGGTCGCGCGCGACAAGGCTCGCGACCCGCGCATCGTTCAGGTTCAGAACCGCCACCCCTTCGGGCGGCAGAATGCGGGTGAACAGCCCGGCTTTGGCGGCAAAATAGGCGTCAAACGTTTTGTGATAGTCCAGATGATCTTGGGTGAAGTTGGTGAACCCGGCTGCTTTCAGGCGCACCCCGTCCAGACGGCGCTGGTCCAGCCCGTGCGAAGATGCCTCCATCGCCGCATGGGTCACTCCCGCCTCTGCGGCAGCCGCCAGCATCTTGTGCAGGGTTATGGGGTCTGGCGTGGTGTGGGCAGAGGGGGCCTCCCACGCGCCTTCCACCCCGGTGGTGCCGATGTTGATGGCAGCATGGCCCAGAAGCATCCAGATCTGCCGGCAAAACGTCGCGGTGGAGGTTTTGCCATTGGTGCCGGTCACCGCGACCATGGTTGCGGGCTGCGCGCCAAACCACAAGGCAGCGGCCCGCGCCAAAGCCTCCCTCGGGTCTTCGGCCACCACCAAAGCCACCCCGCCTTGCGCCTTCGCGCCAACCTCCACCCCGCCAAGTGCCGTCTTTTCGAGCGCTTCAGCGGCGAGGCTGGCGCCGAGGCTATCCGTCAGGATGGCCGAGCAGCCAGCGGCCACCGCCAAAGGAATGTAGCTGGCCCCATGTGCCGCACTGCCGGGCAAGGCCGCAAACAAAAACCCCGGGCGCACGGCCCGGCTGTCAGCCGTGATCCCGGTCAAGACAGGATCGCGGCCCGCCCGTGCGGACAAGCCCAGTTGCGACAGTTTTTTCGGCGCACCACTCATGTTTACTCCTGCGCCACCGGGTCTTTCGCCTCGGTCAAGGCAACCTGCGCCCCCGGTGCCACCGCCGGACGCAAGCCCACCAAAGGCCCGATGCGGCGGATGATCTCTCCAGCCACGGGTACGGCGGTATAGCCTGCGGTGCGGCGCGGCTTCAAGCCAGCGGTTTCCACCGGCTCGTCCAACGTCACCACCAGCACGTATTTCGGATCGCTGGCCGGAAAAACCGAAGCGAAGGTGTTGATCACTTTGTCATGGTCATAGCCGCCGCCCTTCTTGGGCTTTTCAGCCGTGCCGGTTTTGCCCGCCACCTCATAGCCCGGCACATCGGCGAAGGTCGCTGTGCCGTCGGTCACCACGCGGCGCATCATCAGCACGCAGGCTTTGGCGGTAGCCTCGGACACCACACGGGTTTGTTCGGGTTTCACAGCCGAATGCAACACGGTTGGCGTCACCTTCAGCCCGCCGTTGGCCAGTGTCGCGTAAGCGGCGGCGAGATTGAGCATAGAGGTTGACACCCCATGGCCATAAGACGCGGTCACCGTCACGATGCCCGACCAGTTTTTCGGCACCAGGGCGCGGGCCGATGCGGCCTCGAACAGTTCGATTTGCGGCGGGTCCAACAGGCCCATGCTTTTCAGGAAAGCCTGTTGCCGCTCCGGCCCGATCATCAACCCGATATGAGCGGCCCCGATGTTGGACGACACCGCAATCACCTCAGCGACCGACTTGGTAGGGCCGTAGTTGTGGCCGTCAAATTCGTTGATGCGAAAGCCGTCGTAGAAGAAGGGCTGCTTGGTGTCGATCAAAGTGTTGGGGTTGACCAGACCAAGGTCCATCGCCTGCGCCACGGCAAAGATCTTGAAGGTCGATCCCAGTTCATAAACCCCCTGTACCGCGCGGTTGAACAAGGGGTTGTCGGATGGATCAATCTTCGGGTCGAGCGACGGGCGGTCGTTGGGGTCAAAGTTCGGCAAGCTGGCGATCGCCAGAACCTCGCCGGTATGCACATCCATCAGGATGGCTGCTGCCCCTCTGGCTTGCAGCGTTTTCATCCCCGTCGCCAGCACTTCCTCGACATTGGCTTGCAGGGTCAGGTCGATCGACAGATGCAAAGGCGAGGCGGATTGGGCCGGGTCGCGCAGGCGGGCATCCAGGTCTTTTTCGACGCCAGCCGTGCCGATCACTTCGGCCGAGTCCACACCCTCTGCCCCGAAGGCCGCACCGCCCAGCACATGGCTGGCCAGATTGCCGTTGGGGTATAGCCGCATCTCTCGCGGGCCGAAATACAGGCCGGGGTCGCCGATCTCATGCACCTTTTGCATCTGCTCGGGGCTTAACACTTTGCGAACCCACAGGAAACTGCGGCCATCGGTGAAGCGACGCTCCAGCGCCTTGGCGTCCAGTTCGGGAAAAATCGCCGCAAGTTCGGTGGCGGCATGGACCGGGTCGACCATATCGCGCGGCTGGGCGTACAGCGAATGGGTCAGCATGTTGGTGGCCAGAATACGGCCATTGCGGTCCAGGATGTCAGAGCGTTGGGCAGTAATCTCTGAGCCGCCCGCCGCAGCCCGAGGCTCGGTGGGGGTAGAGGCAGCCAGAGTGCCCATCCGCGCACCGATCACCGAAAACGCGATGAAGAACCCGAAGGCTAGGATCATCAGCCGCCGTTCTGCGCGCGCCCGCGATTTGTCCCGCATCGCGTCGTTGCGGATCGCCACGTTCTCCTTTTCGATGATATCGGGGTTTTGGCCCTTGGATCTTGCGTCAAGAATACGGGCCAGTGGGCGCAGCGGGCGGCGGATCATGGAATTTGCTCCCCTTTGGCATCGACGGGAATGGCGGGTTTGGCAGTCGGGCCGTTATTTCCAGTGGCGCCGGTTTGGGCAACCATGGCGGCACCGATCCGGACATCGCTGATCGTGGCTGCGGCATCCACCGTCCCGGTGATCACCAAAACCGGCGGCGCGGGCATGGCAATCTGCGCGGCGGACCCCAGTTGCTGCGGCTGGATCGGCATCAGCCCCAGCCTGTCAAAGTTGATCGCGGCCAGATCGCGCAGACGGTCGGGGCGGTTGAGATAGGCCCACTCTGCCTTCTGCATCGCAATCTCGTCATGCAGCGAAGCGATTTCGTCCTGCAGCGTGGCCATCTGCTTCAACTGATGCTGTGTTGCGTAGTTTTCCCGATAGGCCCAGAACGCCAGCCCCAGAACCGCCAGAAACGACAGGATATACAGCACTGGACGCATTCAACGGGTTCCTTTGCGAGGGGAGCGGGTGGCCAAAGGCACATCAATATCCGCCATCGCCATCGTCAGGGCGGGGGCATCGGTCCGGCGGGCCACGCGCAGTTTGGCAGAGCGGGCGCGCGGGTTTTCGGTCAATTCGTCCGCGTCCGCCTCGATCGCGCGCTTGGTCAGCAGGGTGAAGCGTGCGGTGGTTTCGGCCTTGGCGGGGGCGTAGCGGTTGGCGTTGCTGTCAGCCCCCGACGCCAACTGAAAGAAGCGTTTGACGATGCGGTCTTCCAGACTGTGAAAGGTGACGACCGCGATCAACCCCCCCGGCTTCAGCGCGCGTTCGGCAGCGGCAAGCCCTTGCGCCAGTTCGGTAAATTCGGCATTCACCGCGATCCGCAAGGCCTGAAAGCTGCGGGTGGCCGCATGGCTTTGCCCCGGCTTTGGGCGTGGCAGGCACCGCGAGATCACCTCGGCCAGTTGCAACGTGGTCTCAAACGGTTGCTTGGCCCGCGTCTCGACAATGGCGTGCGCAATACGGCGGGAGGCGCGTTCTTCGCCGTACAGATACAGGATGTCCGCAATTTCGCCCTCCCCTGCTTTGTTCACAAGATCGGCGGCGGACGGGCCTTGCTGGCTCATCCGCATATCAAGGGGGCCGTCTTTCTGAAAGGAAAAGCCGCGTTCGGGCTGGTCGATCTGCATCGAGGAGATGCCAAGGTCCAGCACAACGCCGTCCAAAGGTTCGCCAGCCAGGGTGTCGAGTTCAGAGAATGTGCCCTCAATCAGCCGCAGACGGTCAGCGTAGCTGCCCGCCCAGGCAGCCGCCATCTGATGCGCCAACGGGTCGCGGTCAATGCCGATGACTTTGGCCGCACCGGCCTCCAGCAAACCTCGCGCGTAACTGCCTGCGCCGAAGGTACCGTCCAGCCAAAGGCCCGAAACCGGGGCAACCGCTGCCAGCAACGGGCGCAGCAACACCGGGATATGGGGCTGGCGACCGGGCAGCGGATCGCTTGGTTCCACGTCAGCCCCCTCAGATCGTGCTTTGCAACAACGACCGTGCATCCCGGCGCTTGCCATCGACGATCAGCTTTTGCGCCTCCATGGCCGCGATTTCGGCCTTGCGCACAGACCGGAACGTGTCGGCGCGCCACAGCCGGAAACTGCTTTTGGAGCCGATAAAGGCCACTTCGACCTCTTCCTTCGGCAGGCCCAACTTCTCGCGGACCTGCGGCGGAGGAGAGAACCGGCCCTCTTTGTCGGTTTCAACCAGAATCGATTGTTCGTAATAAATGGCGCTGGCAAGTTCGTATTCGTCGGTGCCCATGCCAAGTTGCGAGATGCGGCGATCCAGATCCGCAGCCCCGGCCATGGTGAAACCTTCGACATATTGGCGGGCAGTATCGCCATAGACCAGAAGCATCTGGAACCCGGCACCTTCGGCGGGCGCGTCAACATGCTGGAAGACGGATCGGAATTGCGCAGGCAAGGTTACGCGGCCCTTGGCGTCTACCTTTGGGTAGTAGTCGCTCATGAACGCCCCGGTAAACACTGCCTCACGGCCTCCTTAGTTTCGCCCAAATTTGGACGCAAAATAAAATACGGCGGACCCTGCTGCTGCCACTGCCGGGTCCGCCGTCTGTCCCATCGCTGGGCGTCCAGCTTCGCGCGCCGTCTTGGGGGAGACGTCTGCTCGCGCCGCGCGCCGGATTCACTTGTCTTTTTGTAGAGGGGGCAACCTGTATGAACCTGCCTCTGGCTCTTTTTATTTGGGCTTGTCGTCTGCCCTGTCGTGCTGCCCGTCTCTTGCAACTATGTATGAATGGGAATTCACACCATTTCAAGGGAATTCTAGGGAAATCGCCCCACTTCTTGTTCCAGGAGGGATCACGGGGCAACATCTTGTAGAAGACGCCCCATAGGTAGTGGGTGCCTTGGAATATTTCCGCTATATTTAGGATATAGTTGGTGGGTGAATTTTCAGAAATATTGGCCGAAAATTCGACACCAGTCTTGATTTGCAGGGATTGGATGCCGTTTTAAGAAATTCCGCCGCGAATCACCCCGGCGTGAGGGCGCGAGACGGGGTTGTGATCCGCCATCATCGGGAATGTCATTTGAAAACTGCCGGCCGGGACTTTGCGTTTCATCGTCACTGTGGGACCGCGCTGGCAAATGGGAACAGGTCGCGGCCTACCGTCGAGGCCGTGGTCCCGTTAGCTCAACTCATCCCGCCATCAATCAAGCGTCGCGCCAACCGCATATACGGCTCGGCAAGGGGGCTGTCGGTGGCGGCAATCGGAACGCCTGCGTCACCCGCCACCCGGATATCAAGGTTCAGCGGCAACTCGCCCAAAAACGGCAGGTCCAGCTTCAACGCCTCGGCAGCAACACCGCCATGGCCGAAGATATGCGCCTCATGCCCGCAGTTCGGGCAAGTATAGGTCGACATGTTCTCGATCAGCCCCAGAACCGGCACTTTGAGCTTGGCGAACATGTCCAGCGCCTTGCGCGCATCCAGCAAAGCCACGTCTTGCGGGGTTGACACCACCAGCGCCCCGGTCAGATGCGTGCGCTGTGCCAAGGTCAGTTGCACATCACCGGTGCCCGGCGGCAGGTCGATCACCAGAACATCCAACTTGCCCCAGGCCACCTGATTGATCAGCTGTTGCAACGCGCCCATCAACATCGGCCCGCGCCAGATCACAGCCTCATCTTCTTTCAGCATCAGCCCGATCGACATCATGGTCACACCATGCGCCACCAGAGGCTCAATGATCTTGCCATCGGGTGATGCGGGGCGTTTGGACACGCCCATCATCCGTGGCTGGCTTGGACCGTAGATGTCAGCGTCCAGCAAACCGACCCGCCGCCCAAGACGGGCCAAAGCCACCGCGAGGTTGGAGGCGACGGTCGATTTGCCCACACCCCCTTTGCCGGACGCCACCGCGATAATCCGGTCAATGCCAGAGACGCGCTGCGGACCGCCCTGATGCGGCGGCGGATGGCCGCCGATCTTCAACGAAGGCGGTTCCGCGGCGGGGGCCGCTTGTTTGGCCGATGGCCCATGCGCAGTCATCACCGCCTGCACGTTTATGACGCCGGGCAGCGCGCGCAATGCGGTTTCTGCCGCCTGATGAGCGGCGGAAAGGCCGCGGGCCTGAGCGGGTGTGGGCGCTTCGATCACGAATCGCACAATACCGCTCTCAATCGTCAGGGCCCTGATCAGATCATCGCTCACCAGATTCCCACCACCCGGGGTCGGAACCTTGGCAAGCAGCGCAATCACATCTTCGCGTGAAGGGGACATTTTCTTCTCCTCTGCCAAAGCCTTAGGCAGGGTGTTCCGCTTTGTGGCAAAGGGCAAGGGCGTGTTGACCAGATGCTCAAAAATTCAGCGAATATCTTGATTAACTTGAAGATTTTGTGACCGCAAGCCATGCATCTGCTGCATGGCAGCATTGAGTCACGGGGCATTGTGCAAGCGCAGCATTTGGATCATGTTTGCCCTAACAGCGACGGACCTGGTGAGAAGGCTTCGAAACCAGACGCCGCCAATGACAAAATGTGAGGCTTAAAATGGCATATGTAAACTCTTCCCGCTCGGCTCATGTGAGCTTTTCTGATCGTTTCTTCGCAGTTGTGAAGGTCTTGAAGGACGTGATGGAGCGTCGCCGCGTCTACAATCAGACGCTGTTCGAACTTCAGGGCCTGTCTGACCGTGATCTGGCCGATCTGGGCCTGAGCCGTTTGACCATCGCCGATGTGGCCCGTGAGGCTGCGTATCAGGTTTAATCTTGCCCTGCCCCGCAACCTCCTCCCTGCGGGCTATGGGTCAAGTGCGGCGACACTGTCCTCCTCCCTGGTGTCGTCGCTTTTCTACAACGGCGGGCTGATCCCGCCAGACGGAACGGCAAGTTTGATAACACTTCAGCTGTTCTGAAACATCCGGTGGCCCTCTCCTCCTCCCTGGGCCAAAGGACCGGCGGCGCTCTCAACCTCCTCCCTGAGGGCGCTGCCAAAACGTCGCCGGACCCCGATCTCCTCCCCGGGTGATGGCAAAAGCGGCGGTGCCCGACCTCCTCCCCGGACACCGCCGCGCTTATTGGGGCAGAAACCCAACCAAGAAACGAGCGTCCCCGAGGTCGTCAAAAAGGTTTTCAGATAGAGTCGTCCCTGACCTTGCCTGAAGACTTGACGATCCGGCTCGTCGCACTATTTGCTGAGGGAGATAGCTGGATCCGGGACTTTGCCGGAAAGGCTGATAGAGGTCGCACCGAACTGTTCAGGTGTTGCCATGAAATTCGAAGCGTAAGCTTCAACGGCGTGCGTGGGCCCTCTCCTCCTCCCTGGGCCTTCGGACCAGCGGCGATCTCAACCTCCTCCCTGAGGTCGCCGCACCCTTCCTTTTGAACGGCTCGTCAAATTGGCGGGCCGTTTTGCTTTTTGAAGGCCGTGCTTTTGAAAGGCCCCGCGTTGCGTAACTCGCCCTCAAAGTTGCGGGCTGCATCTGCACCTGAGCTGGCGCCAATAATTTTTTCGGCGACAATGCGCAAAACGATTTCGGGATGGATTTTCCGGCGTAAGCCTTCGCAGTCCAGTGCAAGTGTTCTGATCTTGCCATGCCAACCCGGAACAGCCACAAGTTTCGCCAGTGCGCAGTTCCGTTCAAGGGAGGCCGTTCCGAAATGCCAATGATCCATCCGGTCCTCTTGTGCGGTGGCGCCGGCACGCGGCTTTGGCCCCTGTCGCGCAAAAGTTTCCCCAAGCAGTTCGCCGCCTTGACGGGGACCGAGACGCTGTTCCAAGCGGCGGCGCGGCGGATATCCGGACCGGATGTGGCCAAACCGGCGATCGTCACCAACTCTGACTTCCGCTTCATTGTAACAGAGCAGTTGGCAGAGATTGGCATCGACCCCGGCTCCATTCTGATAGAACCTTCGGCACGCAACACTGCGCCCGCCATTCTGGCTGCCGTGTTGCATCTGGCGGCAACCGAGCCGGAGGCGATGATTCTGGTGATGCCGTCGGACCAGTTGGTGCCAGACCGGGCGGCGTTTGGGGCTGCGGTGCGGGCCGGGGTGCCTGCTGCCGAAGCGGGGCGGATCGTGACCTTCGGCATCCGTCCGACTCGGGCCGAGACGGGTTATGGCTGGCTGGAAATGGCGCATCGGCCAGTGGGTGCAAAGCCCCAACCGATTGACCTGAAACGCTTTGTGGAAAAGCCGAAAGCGGACCGGGCCGAAGAGATGCTGGCCGATGACCGCTTTTTGTGGAACGCGGGGATTTTCCTCTTGTCAGTCAAGACCGCGTTGGCGGCATTCGAGAAGCATGCATCACATCTGATGGACCCGGTGCGCCGTTCGGTGGATCAGGCGGCCAGCGATCTTGGCTTTTTGCGGCTGGCGGCAGGTCCCTGGGCCGGGGCGGAAGCGATCTCAATCGACTATGCGGTCATGGAGCGTGCCACCAACCTGCAAGTCGTGCCATTTGGCGAGGATTGGTCGGACCTGGGCGACTGGGCCTCGGTCTGGCGGGAAAGCGGGCCGGATGCCGACGGCATGGTGACGCATGGCCACGTCACAGCAATTGACAGCCATAGCAGCCTGCTGCGGTCAGAAACCGACGGGTTGGAGTTGGTTGGCATCGGGCTGGACAACCTGATCGTGGTGGCAATGGCCGATGCGGTTCTGGTTGCGGACAAATCGAGGGCGCAGGACGTGAAAGAAGCGGTGACCCGGCTGAAAGCCAAAGGCGTCCGTCAGGCCGAAACCTTTCCGCGCGATCACCGGCCGTGGGGCTGGTTTGAGACGCTTGTTCTCGCCGACCGCTTTCAGGTGAAACGCATTGTGGTGCATCCGGGTGCTGCCTTGTCGCTGCAAAGCCATGTCCACCGCTCGGAACACTGGATTGTGGTGGCTGGCACCGCGCGGGTGACCGTCAACGGCACAGTGCAGTTGTTGACCGAGAACCAGTCAATCTACATCCCGTTGGGGGCGATGCACCGGATGGAAAACCCGGGAAAGGTGACGATGATCCTGATTGAGGTGCAAACCGGCATCTATCTGGGCGAAGACGACATCATCCGCTACGACGATGTCTATGCGCGGGGCCAAGGGGCCAAGGGGTAAACGACGGGGTAGACCGGGGCCAGTGCGCCATAGGCGGATGCCGGGACTGAACACCTAGTATCCATAATTTTACGCCCCCATGAAAAGCGCAATTACGCAAACCAATGTGCCTGATGGAAGGGCCATCGGGACGCGCAGTTTGGAAGGGTCCGGTGTATAGGCGATCCACACTGCTTCTGCCTCGACCTACATGGCAGCTGGCCGTTTCTGCATTCGGCGAGTGCAATGGTGCGTGTCCCGGGCAGTTATCATGCTGAAGTCAAACGACGACTCCCGTGATGGCAATTTGCCCACCAAAGCCAGCATCGGCCACACAACGAGCTTTGACGCGGGCAAGAATGAACGGCCGCATGGTGGCAAGACCAACGGATTGGCAACGGTGACCTGAACTTTTCAGCTATCCCATCAGGATCGGGCGCAGCGCTTCGGTTTCTTTCAGAATGAAGTCGAAGAAGGCCGAAACCCGCTTGGTATGGCGCTGGTCAGGATACGCCACGCGCGCGTCAGGTCGGCAACCGGGCCGATGACGCAGACCAGATCCGCCTCCACATCGCCCAGCGACATCGGCAGGGCTGCGACCCCTACACCGGCCTTGGCGGCATAGATCAGCCCCAGAACGCTGGTGTTGCGCGCCGCAGCTCTGGCCGATATCGCCGCACAACTGCAGGTCTGTCAGACCCCGGCCGGTTGGGTCGGGCCTAACGCCCTGGTGCTGACAACGGGGCAAAAGTGATGGTTGTTGCAGAGGCTGCGGGTGCCGCTGATGGCGGGGCTTGCGGGATGAAGACCGGGGGCCGGGCGCTTTGACTTCGCCCCGTGCCGACCGTCGGCAGAGGAATTTGCGACAGCACAGGTCCAATCCCCTGAAACCAGAGGCCATAATCGCATTAGCTCCGGGCAGCGGGACTTTTGATGCCGAATTTTTGAGCATGGCGTCCTTTTTCGCCCTAAAGAGCCTATCATTTAGACCAAACCGCCTGAAAGTGCGGCTTTGATAGCGCTTTCAGCGTGTCGCTATCCGGTCCAACTGTCACTGCCGACAACATCCAGGGCCGCCAAAGAGAAAAATGTCTTCCGATATTTCGATCATCATCGTCGAAGGCGACCGTGAGCGTGCTTTGCGGATCGTTGATGCACTGACCGAGGCCGGGGACTATCGGATCACTGTCTTGTCGGACGGGGCTGGTCTGGCGCGGCGCATCGCCGAGCTTCGTCCCGATGTGGTCCTGATCGACGTGGCCAGCCCGTCGCGCGATGTGTTGGAGGAGTTGACTTTGGCCTCGGGTGCCATGGAACGCCCGGTGGCGATGTTCGTTGACCGATCTGACCCCGGCATTACCCGTGCCGCGATAGAGGCCGGGGTTTCAGCCTACGTGGTCGATGGCATGCGACCGGAGCGGATCAGGCCCATCCTCGACGCGGCCATTGCGCGGTTTCACCTGTTCAGCCGGATGCGCACCGAACTTGCCACCACCAAAGCCGCCCTGGAAGAGCGCAAGGTCATCGACCGCGCCAAGGGGTTTGTGATGCGTGCCAAGGGCTTGGACGAGGTTGCCGCCTACCAGCTGATCCGCAAGGCGGCGATGGATCAGGGCAAGCGCGTGGTCGATGTGGCGCAGGCTTTGGTGACGGCAGCGGAGTTGCTGAAGTGACCAGCACCCTTCAGGTTGGCTATATCCCGCTGGTTGATGCCGCTCCCCTGATCATCGCGCAGGTTCTTGGCTTTGCCGAGGAAGAAGGGCTGGATCTGCAGCTGAAGCGGGCTGCCAGTTGGTCGATGTTACGCGATATGCTGGATTTCGGGCAGGTCGTGGCAGCGCAAATGCTGTCGGTGGTGCCGGTGGCGCGGGCTTTGGGCCTTGGGGGCGGTTCTGTGCCGCTGGAGGCACCGATGGTGATGGCGCTGAATGGTGAGACCCTTGGCCTGTCAAAAGCCGTGGCAGCTTTGGTTGACGCGCCGTTTGGCGATGCGATGGCCGCGGGGCGGGCACTGGTGGCGCTGGATCGACCCTTGCGGTTTGGCGTGCCGTTTCCGTTCTCCATGCAGGCAGAGTTGCTGCAATACTGGCTGGAGCGCGCGGCTCATGGCGTTCAGGTCTCGATCCACACGGTGCCGCCACCTTTGATGGCGCAGGCCCTGCTGGCGGATGAGATCGACGGCTTTTGCGTGGGTGAGCCGTGGGGCAGTCAGGCGGTTGGTGTGGCCGGCGCCAAGCTGCTGTTGCCCGGATCGTCGATCTGGAGCCAAGCTCCCGAAAAGGTACTGGCCACGCGGTCTGGCTGGTGCGAGGCTGAACCTGACCTTGCCGGCCGCCTGATGCGGTCTGTGTGGCGGGCGGGGCGTTGGCTGTCGGACCCTGCGAACCGGCTGACCGCCAGTGAGGTGCTTGCAGCGCCACATCATCTGGGCGTGGCCGCCGAAGTGATTGACCCGGCTTTGACCGGAAGGATGATCCTTGGGCCGGACGGGGATGAGGCGATGGCAGCGCAGTTCATGACCCTGCACGATGGGGCGGCCAATTTCCCGTGGCGCAGTCAGGCGGCATGGATCGGGGCGCGGCTGGCCGGGCGCTTTGGGCTGGACCCTGACGCCGCCCAGATCAAGGCGCGCGCCGTCTTCCGCAGCGATCTTTACCGCCAGCATCTGGCCGGAACCGGGGCCGCGATGCCGCGCGCGTCGGACAAGGCCGAGGGGATTCTGGCGCAGGCTGAACAGGTGACCACCACCGAGGGCAGCCTGATTTTGTTGCGCAACCGTTTCTTTGATGGCGCGGTTTTTGACCCTAACCCTGCACCGCGCTGAAAAACCGGGCACTTTGCGCTGCGTCGCAGCATTTTCGTTGGAGCGTTGCGGGAAACCCCTGAAACCCACTTGACCCGGAGCGAATCTGCTTTCACCCTCAAGCCATGGCGGAACAACGGCGTTCCGTCCCCCCCCCGAAAGTTCGGGACGCAGGCAAGGTCGCCTGACCCGTCGCAGCGAAGTGCGACGCGCGTCTACGGCCTTTTTCATTCCTCCCCCTCGCCCTCCCCTTTCTCAAGGTAGCCCCCTCATGTCCCGAATTGCCGCCCTTTTTCTGTCGACCGCCCTGATGTCTCACGCGGCTTTGGCCCAGACCCCGGGGATCGAGAAAGACCAACTGACCCTCGGTTTCATCAAGCTGACCGATATGGCCCCTTTGGCGATTGCCAAGGAAAAGGGCTTTTTTGAAGATGAGGGTCTGTCGGTGACCCTGCAGGCGCAGGCCAACTGGAAGGTGTTGCTGGACGGCGTGGTGTCGGGCCAGTTGGACGGCGCGCAGATGCTGGCCGGTCAGCCGATTGCGGCGACGATCGGCTATGGCACCAAGGCGGCCCTGGTCACACCGTTTTCGATGGACCTGAACGGCAATGCCATCACCGTATCCAACGCGGTCTGGGCGGCGATGAAGCCGGGCCTTGCGATGGGGGCCGATGGCAAGCCAATGCATCCGATTGCAGCCTCGGCGTTAAAGCCGGTGCTTGATGAATATGCGGCTGCGGGCAAGCCGTTCAACATGGGGATGGTGTTCCCGGTTTCGACCCATAATTACGAGCTGCGCTATTGGCTGGCGGCGGGTGGGATCAATCCGGGGCTGTATTCAGCGGATGACACCTCTGGCCAGATCGGCGCGCAGGTTCTGATCTCGGTCACACCGCCACCGCAGATGCCCGCGACGCTGGAGGCCGGTACGATTGATGGCTATTCGGTGGGTGAGCCATGGAACCAGGCGGCCGTCGCCAAGGGTATCGGCGTGCCGGTGATCACCGATGCAGACATCTGGAAGGACAACCCTGAAAAGGTCTTTGGTCTGACCGCCGATTTTGTGGCAGCGAACCCCAACACCACGCTGGCCCTGACCAAGGCGCTGATCCGCGCCGCCATCTGGCTTGACGAGAATGACAACGCCAACCGGGCCGAAGCTGTCAAAATCCTGTCCTCGAAAGACTATGTCGGGGCGGATGCGGTGGTGATCGCCAATTCAATGACCGGGACCTTTGAATATGAAAAGGGTGACAAGCGCCCTGCCCCGGATTTCAACGTGTTTTTCCGGCACAACGCGACCTTCCCCTACTACTCCGATGCGGTCTGGTATCTGACCCAGATGCGCCGCTGGGGCCAGATTGCCGAGGCCAAGCCGGATGCGTGGTTCGCCGATACCGCCAAACAGGTTTACCGCCCCGATCTTTATGAACTTGCCGCCAAAGCGGTGATTGCCGACGGCCACGCCACCGCCGACATGTTCGACTTTGACGCCGATGGCTACCGCGAGCCTACCGCCCTTTTCATCGACGGCGTGTCCTATGACGGCACCAAGCCCAACGCCTATATCGACAGCCTGAAGATCGGGTTGAAAGACGGCCAGACGGTTTCTGGCGGCCAAATCGTGAACTGAGGAGCATACGATGTCAGCCGTTGATCCCGCCGACCTGCCCGAAGAGTGCCCTGTGGCCCGCGCCATCCTGCTTCACCGCGTCCGCAACATGATTGCCGCTGCCGACCCGTGGTTTGCCGTTTTGGGGCTGGCTTGGGTCACTCCCCTGTGGCGGCTGATGACCGAAGACGACCCGCGCACCCAGCTTCGCGCGTTGTGGCGGCTGGCGGTGGTGCCGGTCCTGTCCATCGTGGCCTTTCTGGCGCTGTGGGCGACACTGGCGCCGATGGTCCAGACCTCGCTTGGGGCCATTCCCGGCCCGGCAGCGGTCTGGGCGCAGGTTGAGGTTTTGCACCAGTCCGCGGTCGATGAGGGCGTTAAGCGCGATGCGTTTTACGCCGACCAGAGCGCCAAGAACGCAAGTCTGGTTGCGGCGGGCAAGCCGGATGAGGTGAAAAACCACGTCTACACCGGCAAGCCGACCTATTACCGCCAGATTCTGACCTCGATTGAGACGGTGTTCACCGGGTTTGTGCTGGCGACATTGGTGGCGGTGCCGTTGGGGATACTGGCGGGCCTGTCGCCAACCGCCAATGCCGCCATCAACCCTTTGGTGCAGATTTTCAAGCCGGTGTCGCCGCTGGCATGGCTGCCCATCGTGACGATGGTGGTCACCGCCTTGTCCACCGGCAGTGGGGGTTTGCCCAAAAGCTTTGTGATCTCCGCCGTGACGGTGACCTTGTGTTCGCTGTGGCCGACGCTGATCAACACCTCCCTCGGGGTGGCCAGCATCGACAAGGATCTGGTCAACGTGTCCAAGGTGCTGAAGCTAAGCACATGGACCAAGATCACCCGGCTGGTGCTGCCCTCGGCCCTGCCGTTGATCTTCACCGGGCTGCGGCTGTCGTTGGGCGTGGGTTGGATGGTGTTGATTGCCGCCGAAATGCTGGCGCAAAACCCCGGCCTTGGCAAGTTTGTGTGGGACGAGTTTCAGAACGGATCGTCTGACAGCCTTGCCCGGATCATGGTGGCAGTGCTGACCATCGGTCTGATCGGCTTTCTGCTGGACCGCGTCATGTTCGCGTTGCAGCAGGCTTTCACCTTCAGCGCGAACAGGTAAGCCATGAGCATTCTGAAATTGGTGAATGTGTCCAAAGGCTTTGGTGAAGGTGCTGCCCGGCGCGAGGTGTTGCGCGGGATCAGCCTGACCGTGCAGGACGGTGAGTTTCTGGCGATCCTGGGCTTTTCCGGCACCGGCAAGACCACGCTGGTCAACCTGATGGCGGGTCTAAGTCTGCCCGACGCTGGTGATGTGTTGTTTGACGGGGCCAAAGTGACCGGGCCGGGGCCGGAGCGTGGGGTGGTGTTTCAGTCTTACGCCCTGATGCCGTGGCTGACCGTGGCGGGCAATGTGGCACTGGCGGTTGATGCGGTTCACAAGGGTCTGGCCAAGGCCGAACGCTCAACGCTGGTCGCCAAGTATATCGCGATGGTAGGTCTTGGCCACGCGGTTGACCGCCGCCCTGCCGAACTGTCCGGCGGGATGCGCCAGCGGGTTGCCGTCGCCCGGGCATTGGCGATGGAACCCAAGGTTCTGTTGATGGATGAACCGCTGTCGGCGCTGGATGCCCTGACCCGTGCCAATCTGGCGGACGAGATAGAGGCGATCTGGAACGCCGCCCAAAAAACCGTCGTGCTGATCACCAATGACGTGGATGAGGCTTTGGTTCTGGCCGACCGGATCATCACGCTGACGCCTGATGGCGCTTTGGGGGCGGAATTTCAGGTGGCTTTGCCGCGCCCACGCGAACGGGCTGCGATGAACGATAACCCGGTGTTCAAGGACTTGCGCGCCAAGGTGACCGGCTATCTGATGGACATCGGCATTCGCACCAAATCGGGCGACACCCGCTACCTGCCGGATGTCACGCCGCGCCATGCGCTGCCGTCAGCGCTGAAGGACGCTTCTAAATCCTTCAACGATCACAGGTACTTGCAGTATTCGCAGCTGCACAAGGTCTATGCCACACCCAAAGGCCCGCTGACCGTGGTGCAGGATTTCAACCTGACCGTGAAGAAGGGCGAATTCATCAGCCTCATCGGCCATTCGGGCTGCGGCAAGTCCACCGTGCTGACGATGACGGCCGGTTTGAACGACATCTCCAAGGGTGCCATCAAGCTGGACAACTGGCATATCGAGGGGGCCGATCCCGAACGCGCTGTGGTGTTCCAGTCGCCCAACCTGTTCCCTTGGCTGACCGCCAAAGAGAATGTCGCCATCGGGGTGGACAAGGTTTATCCCAAGGCGTCGCAGGCCGAGCGGCAAGAGGTCGTGGAATACTATTTGGAACGTGTCGGCCTTGGCGATGCGATGGACCGGTCCGCCGCGCAGATGTCAAACGGGATGCGCCAGCGTGTCGGTATTGCGCGGGCCTTCGCGCTGTCGCCCAAGCTTTTGCTGCTGGATGAGCCGTTCGGGATGCTGGACAGCCTGACCCGCTGGGAGTTGCAGGACGTGTTGATGGAGGTGTGGTCGCGCACCAAAGTCACCGCCGTCTGCGTGACACATGACGTGGACGAAGCGATCCTGTTGGCCGACCGCGTGGTCATGATGACCAACGGGCCTCAGGCGACCATCGGCAAAATCCTGAACGTTGATCTGCCGCGCCCGCGCAGCCGCAAGGCCTTGCTGGAGCATCCCGATTACTACCGTTACCGGCAGGACGTGCTTGGGTTCCTCAAAGAATATGAACACGGCCACAAGAAGGACGCGGCATGATGAAGCAAAGATTGGTGGTTATCGGCGCGGGAATGGCCTCTGGCCGGGTGTTGGAGCATCTGTTTGACGCGGCGCCGGATCAGTTTGACGTCACCCTGTTCAACGCCGAAGCGCGTGGCAATTACAACCGGATCATGCTGTCGCCGGTGTTGTCGGGCGAAAAGGCTTACGGCGATATCGTGACACATGACGCGGATTGGTATGCTGCCCATAGCATCGACTGCCGGTTCGGCGAAAGCGTTGTGCGGATCGACCGCACCAACAAGGTGGTCTATTCCAACACCGGCGGTGTGCCCTATGACAAGCTGCTGATCGCGACCGGATCGGCCCCGTTCATCATTCCGGTTGCGGGCAAAGACCTGCCCGGCGTTTGCACCTACCGCGATCTGGACGACACCGAAAAGATGATCGCCGCTGCCAGGCCCGGTGCCAAAGCCGTGGTGATCGGCGGCGGGCTTTTGGGGCTTGAGGCCGCCGCCGGAATGCAGTTGCGCGGCATGGAAGTGACCGTCATTCACATCATGGGCCACCTGATGGAACGCCAACTGGACCCTGCCGCTGGTTACCTGTTGCAAAAGGCGTTGGAGGCGCGCGGCATCAAGATCCATTGCAAGGGGGCGACCAAGGCCATTCTGGGCACCGACAGGGTCGAAGCCGTGGCCTTGGAGGATGGCACCATCTACGGTGCCGATCTGGTCTGCATGGCCGTCGGTATCCGTCCTGAAGTGCGTCTGGCCAATGACGCCCATCTGGAGGTGGGCCGCGGGATTATCGTTTCGGACCAGATGGTGACCTCTGACCCGGATATTCTGGCCGTCGGCGAATGTATCGAACACAACAAGCAGCTGTTCGGCCTTGTGGCCCCGCTTTATGACCAGGCGAAAATCGTGGCCGCCACCTTGCTGGCCGAACCCGCAGCCTTCAGGCCGGTTCAGACCGCGACCAAGCTGAAGGTCACCGGCTGCGATCTGTTCAGCGCGGGCGACTTTGCCGATGCGCCGGGGCGTGAGGATATCGTGTTCCGCGACCCGGGCCGGGGTATTTACAAGCGGCTGGTGATCGAGGGCGACAAGCTGATCGGCGCGGTGCTGTACGGTGATACCGCCGATGGCACCTGGTTCTTTGGGTTGATCAAGGACGGCACTTCAATCGAAGCGATGCGCGACACCCTGATCTTTGGCCCGGCTTTCCAAGGGGGTGCCCATGCGGACCCTATGGCGGCCGTTGCAGCCTTGCCGCCTAGCGCGGAAATCTGTGGCTGTAACGGCGTCTGCAAGGGCAAGATCGTCGATGCGGTTGTCGCCGGGGCCAACACGCTTGATCTGGTGCGCGCCCAAACCAAGGCAAGTTCAAGCTGCGGCACCTGCACCGGGCTGGTCGAACAGGTGATGGCGCTGACGCTGGGTGACAGCTTTGTCGTCAACGCCAACCCGGCCATGTGCAAATGCACCGACCATACGCATGAGGATGTGCGCCGTCTGATCAAGTCCATCGGGCTGAAATCCATTCCGGCGGTGATGCAGGACCTGGGCTGGAAGACCGTGGGCGGCTGCGCAAGCTGCCGTCCGACGCTGAACTATTACCTGCTGTCGGATTGGCCCTTGGAGTATACCGACGACCGCCAAAGCCGTTTTGTGAACGAACGCAACCATGCCAACATCCAGAAAGACGGCACTTATTCCGTCGTGCCGCGCATGTGGGGCGGGGTTACCACGCCGGCGGAATTGCGCGCGATTGCCGATGCGGCGGACAAGTACAACGTGCCAATGGTCAAAGTGACGGGCGGTCAGCGCATCGACCTTTTGGGCGTCAAAAAGCAGGACCTGCCCGCCATGTGGGCTGATCTGAACGCCGCTGGCATGGTGTCGGGCCACGCTTACTCCAAAGGCCTGCGCACCGTCAAAACCTGCGTAGGGACAGAGTTTTGCCGGTTTGGCACGCAGGATTCCACAGGTTTGGGCATCAAGCTTGAGAAACTCCTCTGGGGGTCATGGTCGCCCGCCAAGGTGAAACTGGGCGTTTCGGGCTGCCCGCGCAACTGTGCAGAGGCGACGTGCAAGGATGTCGGCGTGGTCTGCGTGGACTCCGGCTATGAAATCTCGGTGGCCGGGGCGGCTGGCATGGATGTGCGGCAAACCGAGTTCCTGTGCAAGGTTGAGACTGAGGCCGAGGTGATGGAGGTGATCACCGCCTTCATCCAGGCCTACCGCGAAAACGCCCGCTATCTGCACCGCATCTACAAATGGGTCGCCAAGGTCGGGCTGGACTGGTGCAAGGCGCAGGTCGTCGATGATCTGGCCAACCGCCGCGCGCTCTATGACCGCTTCATGCTAAGCCAGACCATCTATCAGGTCGATCCCTGGGCCGAACTTGCCCGCCCGGACCGTCGCGCCGAATGGCAGCCGATGGCCGACCTGTCGCTGGAGGCCGCAGAATGAATGGCCCGATTTCTGGCCCCAAAACTGGCCCGCTGATGATCGACATCGGCGCGCTGTCCGACATCGCCCGCCAAGGCGCGCGGCTGGTGAAAACGGCGTATGGCTGTGTTGCGGTGTTTCGCACGGCGGCGGACGAGGTCTTTGCGATCGACGACCGCTGCCCCCACAAAGGTGGCCCGCTTTCGGAAGGCATCGTGCACGGCACCCGCGTCACCTGCCCCTTGCACAACTGGGTGTTTGATCTGGCCACCGGTCAGGCGCAGGGCGCGGATGTGGGTCAGGTTGGCAGCTATGCCGTGCGGATTGAAGGCGGCAGGCTGCTGTTGGATGCCACCCGCCTGTTGCGGAAAAGTGCGGCATGATCCGGTCCACCTGCCCCTATTGCGGCGTCGGCTGCGGGGTTCTGCTGCGCCAGACTCCCACCGGAGTTGAGGTCAAGGGCGACCCCGACCACCCGGCGAATTTCGGGCGGCTGTGTTCGAAAGGATCGGCTTTGGGCGAAACTGTCGGGATGGAGGGGCGGCTTTTGACGCCGCGCATCGGCGGGGACGAGGCAAGCTGGGACGCGGCACTTGATCTGGTGGCGGGTCGTTTTGCTGAAACGATTGCCAGACATGGGCCGGATTCGGTGGCGTTTTATGTCTCTGGTCAGTTGCTGACCGAGGATTACTATGTCGCCAACAAGCTGATGAAAGGCTACATCGGATCAGCAAATATCGACACCAATTCAAGGCTTTGCATGGCTTCTTCCGTGGCGGGGCACAGGCGAGCCTTTGGGTCGGACACCGTGCCGGGCCTGTATGAAGATTTTGAGGCGGCTGATCTGGTGGTGCTGGTGGGATCAAACCTCGCCTGGTGCCATCCGGTGTTGTACCAGCGGCTTGTGGCGGCCAAGGCGGCACGTCCCGGCCTGAAGGTCGTGGTGATCGACCCGCGCAGAACTGCCACCTGTGATCTGGCCGATCTGCATCTGGCTTTGGCCTCGGGGGCCGATGCCGTGCTGTTCAACCTGCTTCTGGCCGCGATTGCCGAACATGGAGCCCTGAACAGGGATTTCCTGACCCATGTGACCGGGTTAGAGGCTGCCCTGGCCGCTGCCCGCGCCAGTGACCCTGCGGCGACCGGGCTGCCCTCCGCCGATCTGGCGGCTTTCCTGAACCTGTGGATCAGCACTGAAAAGGTCGTGACCGTCTATTCGCAAGGCATCAACCAGTCGGCCACCGGCACCGACAAGGTCAACGCCATCCTGAACTGTCACCTTGCCACCGGTCGCATCGGGCGGCCCGGCATGGGGCCATTTTCTGTCACCGGCCAGCCCAACGCGATGGGCGGGCGCGAGGTCGGCGGCATGGCCAACATGCTGGCCTGCCATCTTGAGATTCAAAACCCCACCCACCGCGCCGCCGTTCAAGGCTTTTGGGCCGCGCCGACGATGGCCGACACGCCGGGTCTGAAGGCCGTCGATATGTTCCAAGCGGTGGCCACCGGACACATCAAGGCGCTGTGGATCATCCACACCAACCCCGCCGTGACCATGCCCGATGCGACCCGTGTGGCCGCCGCGATCAAGGGCTGTGACTTTGTGGTGGTGTCGGACATGATGGCGCAGACTGACACCACAAAGCTAGCCCATGTCGTGCTGCCAGCGGCAGGTTGGGGCGAAAAGGATGGCACCGTCACCAATTCCGAACGCCGGATCAGCCGGCAGCGGGCGTTTCGCGCTCCACCCGGACAAGCGCGGGCGGATTGGCAGATCATCGCACAAGTGGCGCAGCGGATGGGCTTTGCCGAGGCGTTCAACTGGGCCAATTCTGCCGAGGTCTTTGACGAATATGCCCGCCTGTCCGGCGTAGCGGGGGCTTTGGGCAGCGATTTTGACATCTCGCACCGCGCAGGTGGCGCTTATGCCGCGATGCAGCCGTTCTTATGGCCCGACGGTCCGGCCAAACAGGGTGGGCGGTTCTTTGGCGACGGGCAGTTCCATCATCTTGATGGCCGCGCGCGGATGCTGGCGATCACGCCCGCCAAGCGGCACGCCGACCCCGAACACCCGTTCCGCCTCAACACCGGGCGGGTGCGCGACCAGTGGCACACCATGACCCGCACCGGCCTGTCCGCGCGCCTTGGCAACCACATCGGCGAACCGTTTCTTGAGATCAACCCTCAAGATGCCGCCGATCTGGGCCTTGCCCCGGCCACCCTCGCCTTGGTGTCCAGCCCGCAAGGTCAGGCCATTCTGCGGGTGTTGATCACCGACCGTGTGGCGAGCGGAGAGCCGTTTGCCCCGATGCACTGGACCGGTGAAACAGCGCCCACCGGCCGGATTGATGCTTTGGTTGCCCCGGTGGTGGACCCGATCTCTGGTCAACCTGACAGCAAGGCCACCCCGGTTGCGATCACCCCTTTTGCGGCGGGCTGGTATGGCTATGCGGTTGCTGCAACGGCGTTTCGCCCCGATTGCGCCTATTGGGCGCTTGCGGTGACCGACACCGGGATGCGCGCCGAACTCGCCGGGCGCGAAGCCCCGGCGGACTGGCAAGCCACGGCTCGCCAATGGTTCAACCTGCCCCTCGCCGAGGTTGTCCAATCGGTTGATCCCAAGCGCGGCACCACGCGCCTTGCGCTGGTTGAAAACGGGCGGGTGCTGGCTGCCCTGTTTGTCGCGCGTGACCCGGTGGCGGTGTCGCGCGGCCATCTGGCGGCTCAGATCGGCCAGCCCCCAAGTGCCGGCCTTTTGGCGGGGTTTCCCGGCGCGGGCATGGCGGACGAGGGCGCGATCATCTGCGCCTGCTTCAATGTCGGGGGCACCACCATCACCCGCGCCATCACCGGGCGGGGCCTGCTGACGGTCGAGGCCATCGGAGCCGCGCTAAGGGCAGGCACCAACTGCGGCTCCTGCCGTCCCGAGATCAAATCCCTGATCACCCGCCATCTTACACCCCTGCTGGAGGCCGCCGAATGACCATGCACGCCAACCCCGACGCGCTGCTTCCCTTTGCCAGCGTCACCAACACCGGCAGCATCGCCCTTGTGGGCGCAGGCCCCGGCGCGCGTGATCTTTTGACCTTGCGCGCGCTGGACCGGCTGCGCGCGGCGGATGTGATCTACTATGACCGGCTGGTCGACCCAGAGGTTCTGACCCTCGCCAACCCACGCGCCCTTAGGGTCTATGTCGGCAAAGAGGTCGGTGCCCATGCCTGGACTCAAGCCCGGATTGACACGGCCATCACCTTTGCAGCCTTGCAAGGCCAACGTGTGGTGCGGCTGAAATCCGGCGATCCGTCGCTGTTTGGCCGCGCTGCCGAAGAGCTTGCCGCCGCCCGCGCTGCCGGGATCCCGGTTGAAATTGTGCCGGGCATTACCGCCGCCAGCGCCGCCGCCGCCAGCCTTGGCATGCCTTTGACCTCGCGCGGCCAGATCGACCGGGTGGTTCTGGCGACCGGGACGATGATGACGGGCGACGCCGTGGCAAACCTGTCGGCCAGTCTGGTGCCGGGGACCAGACTGGTGCTTTACATGGCGATGCAGCATCTGGCCCGGATTGAAGCGCAACTTCTGTCCAGCGGTGTCTCACCGCAGGCCGAGGTGTGCATCCTGACCCACGTCAGCACGATCAAAGAGCGGCAATTAAAGTGTCACCTGCATGGCATGGCCGCCGCCGCAGATGGGGCGAAAATAGCCAATCCAGCACTGGTCATCATATCGCTGCCGATGATGAGTGACGCTGTAAAGGTCGAGGGCGTTGCTTCGGTTCATCCTGCCCTTGCCGGTTTGTGAGCCGATGATCAGAAAGCCCGCAACGGGCAAAGGGCCGACACCCTGAATTTCAGGCCCACTTGTAACGCGACACACCTTTGCCGCCGGGGGGATGATCGCTGCTGAGGCCTTGAAACAGGCATGGGTCTGGGTCTTGAAATGGGCCGAAGCCAGGTCTTGGCCCGTCCCGGTCTTTTTATCCCGTCCAAGCCGCATTCGGCGATCACGGTAAACCTGACAAATCAGCTTGACCGGGCCAAAACCAAGGACCACCTTTGTCTTGCTGGTCAAAGTTGTGGGAGGGATGGAAGATGCGCGTTCGGGGTCTTTGCGTGGGGGCGTTTCTTTCTGTGTCAGCGGCCATTGGCCTTGGCTCCACTTCTGCCATGGCGCAGGCGGTTTGGGAGACCGTGCCGGATCCTGCGCCCATGCTGTCCGCCGACACCAGCGGCGTGTTGCAAGTCAATGGAACCCCGATTTACTACGAGACCCATGGCAAATCTGGCCCCTGGATCATTTTCCTGCACGGTGGTTTGGGCAGCGCGCTGGCCTGGGGCAATCAGGTTCCGGCATTTGCCGCGCATAACCGCGTCTTGCTGATCGAGTCGCGGGGTCACGGCCGGTCCGGCTGGGATGGCAAGCCTATCACCTACGAGGCGATGGCAAGCGACACCGTCGGCGTCATGGACCAACTGGGCATCGCCAAGGCTGATCTGGTGGGATGGAGCGATGGCGCGATCATCGCGCTGATCATGGGGATCAGCTACGCCGATCACGTGGACAAGATCGTCTCGGACGCTGCCAACACCGATCCCGAAGGCGTCGACGCTGCGGTGTTGGACAAACCGCCCTACAGCCTGCCCAGCGACCGCGACGAAAAGACCTACAAGTCCCTGTCGCCCACGCCTGACCGCTGGGAGGCTTTTTCAGCCGCGATCAACAAGATGTGGGAAACCGAGCCGCATATCACCGATCAGCTTGGCAAGATCACCGTGCCGGTGCTGGTGATGGTCGGCGATCATGATCTTATTTTTCCGGCACATACCCAGAAGATTGTCGACAGCATTGCCGGCGCAAAGCTGATCATCGTGCCGGATGCCGCGCATTTTATTGTCTGGCAACAGCCCGATTCCTTCAACAAAGCCGTCAAAGCGTTTCTTGGTGTTCAATAGGGTCAGCGAAACTCGGGACCCGGTGACCGACCGAACCGGCGCATAGGGCGCCGGTGATGGTCAACGTATCGCGGTGAAATCGAAGGCAGTGCCCTCTGGACCTCGCCGGGCCTTGCTGCGTCCGCCCCAAGCGACAGGTCAAGATGGTCAGTCGCCTATAGTCACGCCATCCAGAGTCCGCAATGTCCCATAAAGTTCTGGCCTGCGGTCGCGTAAAACCCCTCGCACGGGCTGAAATTGAACTTCTCCTGATGGCCCGGGTTCTGCGGGATATGGCCATTGAGGTAGTTCCAAATCAAGCTGCCGTCAGCATGCAAAACGGCCAAAGAATTGCAACACGCCGCGCCAGCGCGTTCAAAATACGACACCGGCCGGCTATTCTCGTCCAGTTCCCAGCTGCAAGCCATCTGCGTTGCAGCCACTGTCAGGTGCCGTATGCCGTCGTCCGATCCTGTCGGCGTTATCCTTGCCCGGTTTCCAGTCCAGAGCAAATCCACGATGCGCTAACGAACTGCGGAGAATGTCGCGATGGGAAGGATGCGTGGATGCACAACACCGATGACCGGGGATCATGGCGGTCGCGACTGAACATTCTCGAAAAGCCAAAATCTACTTGACACCGTCCGCTCCACCGTCGGTTGGAACTCAGGGGACATGCCTCGACATTTCGATGAGTTGTGACCAAAGCGCTGTCTCTGCCGGACCAGAATTGCTGGCCAGTCGGACCGCCCGGACCACCAGCGCGCAACTCGGCAAATGGGACGACAGATCGACGATCCGGCCTGCCACGATATGGGGTTGGGCGATGCTTGCAGGCACCCATGCCACTGCCACCCCACCCGCCGCCAACTCCAGTGCGGCAAATGTCAGGGCCGTTTCCGCGCGAGAGATTGCCACGACAGAGGCCGCCAGGGCCGGGATGATCTTTGCGGCCATCACATGGCCCAGAAAAACATCTGCGGGGTATTTCACAAAGGGCAGATCGACCTCGGCCCCGTGTTCGTCCATGCGCGCCGCCAAGCCCCTGTCTGACACCGGGATCAAACGATCCTTGCCGATGTCGAGGGTTTCCAGAAAGTCCTCGCTGATTTCGTGCGGCTCATCGGGCGCGTGGTAGACAATCGCCACATCGGCCTGACGCGACAAGAGAAGTCCGAAGCATTCGTCCAGATTGGCCGAGCGCAGCCGGATGTAGACGCCAGCATCATGACGCAGCACGCCGTTCACGATGGTCGGAAGAAAGGACGTGGTCAGCGAATGCTGGCTGGCGATGACGATCTTGTTGCTGGCCACGCGGTCGCCCCGGCGCAAATCGACAACCAATTGGCGAAGGGAGGCCGAAATCTGCTCGATCTGCGCGCTTTGCGCCAGCGTCGTGGCGCGCAATTGCACAGGCTTCTTGCTGCGGTCAAAAAGTTCGACGCCTATATGCTGCTCGATCTGCTGGATGCGCCGGGAAAACGCCGATTGTGTCAAATGCCGCAGCTCTGCCGCACCGCTGAAAGACCCGGTGCGGGCTATGGCGCGTATATCTTCCAGCCATTCAAGGCGCATGATGTCTCCAACCTATTAACTGGCAATTGTTGCATGATAATTCAAAAATTTCGCATTTGAAAATGATTTTGATCCGGACAACAGTTACGAAGCGCAAGTTTTGACAAGGACATCTCCGATGCATCTGGCCCGCTTTCCCCGCGTATTCCTGGCACATCTGCCGACCCCGCTGGAGCGGATGGACCGGTTGTCAAAAGAATTGGGCGGACCGGAGCTTTGGATCAAGCGCGATGATTGCACGGGCCTGTCAACCGGCGGCAACAAGACGCGCAAGCTGGAGTTTCTGATGGCCGAAGCGCAGGTCATGGGCGCTGATACCGTGATGACCCAAGGCGCCACCCAGTCGAACCACGCGCGCCAGACCGCGGCCTTTGCGGCCAAGCTGGGTATGGCATGCCATATCTTGCTGGAGGACCGCACCGGATCTAACGATGCCAATTACAACGGCAATGGCAACGTGCTGTTGGATCATCTGCATGGCGCCACCACCAGCAAGCGTGCGGGCGGCACCGATATGGCCGCCGAAATGGAGATGATGGCGGAAAAGCTGCGTGCTGACGGGCGCAAGGTTTATATCATCCCCGGCGGTGGCTCGAACCCGACGGGGGCATTGGGCTATGTGAACTGCGCCTTTGAACTGGTCTCACAAGCCAATGATCGCGGCATGGTGATTGACCACCTGGTCACCGCGACAGGCAGCGCTGGCACGCAAGCCGGGCTGATCACCGGGTTGAAGGCGATCAATGCGGGGATTCCCTTGACCGGTATTGGCGTGCGCGCACCCAAGGAAAAGCAGGAAGAAAGCGTTTTCAACCTCGCGCTGAAAACTGCCGAGAAGTTGGGGTGTCCGGGCGTGGTGTCGCGCAGCGATGTGGTCGCCGACACCAGCTATGTCGGGGCAGGTTACGGCGTGCCCCGTGCCGACACGTTGGAAGCCATCGCGATGTTTGCACAACTGGAAGGGTTGCTTTTGGACCCGGTTTACTCTGGCAAAGGGGCCGCAGGTCTGATTGACTATTGCCGCAAGGGCAAATTTAAAAAGGGCGAACGTGTGGTGTTCTTGCACACGGGCGGGTCGGCGGCGCTGTTCGGCTATGATGCCGTCCTTGCCGAAGGCCATAAGGCGCTTCTGGTCTGACCCCGAAATGACCTTGCCCGCCATCACCGCACGCGTTCCCCAGCAGTCCCTCAACCGCGATGGGGCGGTTGTCGCGGTGATACGCACGGGGCGGTTGCGCTGCCCTGACAACGCGCTGTCTGCGGCAATGGTCAGATGCTTCAGCTCTGCCAATCCTGAAGGCTTTGCTTCAGCCCAGCAGAACGGGTGCCATATCGGGCGGCAAAATCTGCCCTCAACCGATGAAATACGGGCCGGACGCTTCGATTTGCGGCTGCCGCTGACGTTTACGCTTGGTGATTTCAATCTGATTGCCGATCATATCCTGCACAAAGTTGCAGGAGGGGGAGCGTTGGCATGATGCGGCGGGTGGGCATTCTGGGCGGGATGGGGCCACAGGCGACGATCCTGATCATGCAAAAGCTGCTGGCCTCGGTCGTTGCGCGAGATGACGCGGATCACATCCCGCTGATCGTCGATCAGAACCCTCAAGTTCCGTCGCGTATTGCGCATCTTCTGGAGGGTGGCACCATTGATCCCGGTCCGGAATTGGCAGCCATGGCGCGGCGTCTGGTGGCGGGCGGGGCCGAGGCGTTGGCGATGCCCTGCAACACAGCCCATCATTACGCCGGGTCGATCCGGGCCGCCGTTGCCGTGCCGTTTCTGGATATGGTCGCCTTGTCGGTAGCCCATTGTGCGGGTCTGGTCAGGCCGGGTGCGTCCATCGGCATCCTCGCCTCACCCGCCGTCCGCCGCATTGGGTTGTTTGAGACACGTCTGACCGCTTTGGGGTTGAAGCCGCTTTACGCCACCGACGAGCCGGCCATGCTGGCTGCAATCCGGCTGATCAAAGCCGGGGCGGACCAGCCCGCAGCCCGTGCAACCCTGCGCGCGGCATCGCAAGATCTGGCGGCACGCGGGGCAGATGTGCAGATGATCGCCTGTACCGAGTTCTCGCTGATCCCCGACGCCGTGGCACCCGGGATTGCAGTTTTCGACACGCTCGACCTGTTGGTCCAAGCCATCAAGAAATTCGCGCGGCAAAACCACGCGAAGGAAGAACAGGCGGCACTTTGACTGCCTGACCATAGAAACATTGCGACAAGGAGAGAACCAACCATGAAAGACAGATTGAAGACACTGCTGATCGGCGTTTCGGCATCGATCATGTTTGCCGCGACCGTCAGTGCTGACACCGTGATCATCGGCCATTTCGGCAACCCGACCCCGATGCAACTACTGTCAACCTCGGACGCGTTGAAAGCCGCGACGGGATGGGATGTGCAATGGCGCAAGTTTGACGCGGGCACGGATGTCATCGCCGCGATGGCTTCGGGTGACGTGGTCCTGTCGGAGTTGGGCTCCTCTCCCGTGGCCATCGGCGCAAGTTCGGGCGTTGACCTGCAACTGATCGGCTATTCTGATGTGATAGGCACTGCGGAGTCGCTGATCGCGCACAACGGGTCGGGCATCAAATCTGTGGCCGATCTGAAGGGCAAGCGCATCGGCGTGCCGCTGGGGTCCACCGCGCACTTTTCGCTGATGGGCGCGCTGCATCACGAAGGCATTGCCGAAGGCGATGTGACGATCATCGGCATGAAACCTGACCAGATTGCCGCCTCGTGGGATCAGGGCGTCATTGACGCGGCATGGATATGGCAGCCGGTGCAATCGGTGCTGTTGAAGGACGGCACGCTGGTCATCGGCGCCGACAAAGTCGCGTCGTGGGGCTTTCCAACCTATGATGGCTGGGTCGTGAACGGTGCCTGGGGCAAGGCGCACAAGGCCGAAGTCGTGGCCTTCCTGAAAGAGATCGACAAGGTCAACAAATCCTATCTGGCCAATCCGGCGGCCTGGACCGCCGACAGCGCCGAGGTCAAGGCGCTTGCCGCGGCCACCGGGGCTGACGCCGCTCAGGTGCCTGATATCCTGAAAGGCTTCACCTTCCTGCCGATGTCGGACCAGATCTCGGCGACCTGGTTGGGCGGTGCCGCACCGATCATCAAGAGCACGGCCGAGTTTCTGAAATCCGCCGGTCGGATTGACACGGTCGCTGCCGACTACAGCGCCTTCGTCAACCCGGAATTTGCCACCGAGGCCGCAAAGTAAGCTGACCAAATCTGCCCGCTCCTTCGGGGTCGGGCAGACCACAACCATGATTTTGGAGGGCGCATGGGGCTGACAGTTGACAATGTTTCCGTGGTCTATCCCCCCGCTGACCGCCAACCCCCGGTAGAGGCGCTCAGCAAGATTAACCTGACCATCGACCACGATGATTTCGTCGTGGCCCTGGGCGCATCGGGCTGCGGAAAATCGACCCTTCTGAACCTGATGGCCGGGTTTCTGGCACCCACTGCGGGACAATTGACGCTGGATGGCAATTTGGTTTCAGGACCGGGTGCCGACCGCGCCGTGGTGTTTCAGAAACACGCACTGCTGCCTTGGCTGAACGTGCTGGACAACGTGGCCTTTGGCTTGAAAATTCAAGGCGTTGCCAAGATCCCGCGCAATGAGGTTGCCAATAAATTCGTAGGGCTTCTGGGGTTGAACGGCTTTCAGGACTCGCCGGTTTACAAGCTGTCGGGCGGGATGCAGCAGCGCGTCGGCATTGCGCGCGCGTTGACCTGCAACCCTAAGATTCTGCTGATGGACGAACCCCTAGGTGCCTTGGATGCCCTGACCCGCGAAAAAGCGCAGGAGCTTATCCTGAACATCTGGAACACCACCCACAAATCGGTGTTCTTCATCACGCACAGCGTCGAGGAGGCGTTGTTCATGGGCACCAAGCTGATCGTGATGTCGCCGCGACCGGGGCGGATCACCAACACGTTTGATCTGCCGTTTTCGCGACAGTTCCTGTCCGGGGCATCGGCGCGCAAGGTCAAAGCGTCACCCGAATTCATCGCACTCCGCGAACAGGTGTTGAAAATAATCTTCGCTGATGAGGAGGCTGCCGGATGACCGACAAACCCCAAGGCCTGCTCGCCCGGCTGTCGCGCGCGCGGCCCACCAAGCCCGGTGAAACCTATGGCGTGCCGGGGCAAGGCAAGACGCTGTGGCTGTCGCTCGGCTCCATTGCGTTCTTCTTCGCGGTGTGGTGGCTGGTGACTGCGATGGGCTGGGTCAAACCGCTGTTTGTGCCGCCACCCATGGCCATCGTGAGCAAATTCATCACCATCTGGCACGATGGCTTCACCGGCACGCCGTTTCTGGACCATGTCTGGATTTCGACCGTCCGGGTTTTCAGCGCCTTTTCGCTGGCCTGCATCATCGGTCTGCCTCTGGGCCTCGCCATGGGGATGAGCCCGCTGATGAGCGGCATTTTCGATCCGCCCATCGAGTTCTACCGCCCGATTCCACCCCTCGCCTACCTGCCCCTGATGATCATCTGGTTTGGCATTGGCGAGACGTCAAAGGTGCTGTTGATCTTCCTGTCGGTCTTTGCGCCCGTTGTGCTGGGGGCACGTTCAGGGGTGAAATCAGCCGCCATCGAACAAATCCACGCCGCCTATTCCTTTGGCGCGACGCGTTGGCAGGTCATGCGCTATGTGATCCTGCCGTCCGCCATGCCCGAGATTCTGACGGCCATGCGCATCGGCATCGGTTTTGGCTGGACCACTCTGGTCGCAGCCGAAATGGTCGCGGCAACCAAGGGCCTTGGCTACATGGTTCTGACCGCCAGCCAGTTCCTGCAAACGCCCGTTGTCATCCTTGGCATCTTCATCATCGCCATCATCGCTTTTGCGTTTGACATGATTGTGCGACTTCTCGAACGCCGCCTCGTGCCCTGGAAGGGCAGAATGTGACCAAAGGGTAATGCTATGATTTATCTCAAGAAAGCGGAAAAAACTGCCGAGGCAGACCAGCAGAGTGTGCGCGCCGTCGTTGAAACGATGCTGGCGGAACTGGCCAGGGATGGCGAGGTGGCCGTCCGAAAGTTCGCCCGCGATCTGGACAAGTGGGATGGCGACATTGTCGTCTCGCCCGAGGTGCGCCGTGCGGCTTCGGGTCTGGTGCCGGACAGGTTGAAGGACGACATCCGCTTTGCCCATGACAACATCCATCGCTTTGCCGAAGCCCAGCGGGCCTCGGTCACCGATTGCGAGATCGAGATCTTTCCGGGTCTGACCGCGGGGCAAAAGCAGATCCCGGTTTCGGCTGCGGGCTGTTATGTGCCGGGCGGCCGCTACAGCCACGTCGCCAGCGCCATCATGACGATCACCACGGCCAAAGTTGCAGGTGTGCCCTACATCGCAGCCTGTTCGCCGCCCCGGCCCGGTGTCGGTATTCCCCCGGCGATCCTGTTTGCCATGGACCTCTGCGGTGCCGACACGATCCTGAACGTCGGCGGCGTGCAAGGGGTGGCCGCGATGGCAAATGGCCTGTTCGGCCTGCCCAAGGCGGACATTCTGGTCGGCCCGGGCAATCAGTTTGTGGCCGAAGCCAAGCGCATCCTTTACGGTCAGGTCGGTATCGACATGTTCGCCGGACCGACCGACAGCATGGTTCTGGCCGACAGCACCGCCGACGCCGAAATGGTCGCCTGCGATCTGGTTGGTCAGGCAGAGCATGGCTACAACTCGCCGGTCTGGCTTGCGACGTCCGATGCGAAACTGGCCAGGGATGTGATGAGGCTGGTGCCGGAACTGATCGCAAGCCTGCCGCCCCTGAACCGCGACAGCGCCTTTGCCGCATGGCGCGATTGCGCCGAAGTGATCTTGTGCGATGGTCCGGAAGAGATGGCGCAGGTGGCAGATCAATATGCGCCGGAACATCTGCATGTTCAGGCCGCTGATCTGGACTGGTGGCTTGGCCGGTTGCAAGCCTACGGCTCGCTGTTTTTGGGCGAAGAAACCACCGTGGCGTTTGGCGACAAGACTTCGGGGCCGAACCACGTGCTGCCCACATCGGGCGCTGCACGCTATACGGGCGGGCTTTCGGTCCATAAGTTCATGAAAACAGTCACGTGGCAGCGCGCCACGCGAGCGGCGGCGCGGCCCTTGGCCGAAGCGACAGCCCGGATTTCCCGGTTGGAGGGCATGGAGGGCCACGCGCGTTCGGCAGCTATCCGGCTTGCAAAATTCTTCCCGGATCAGGCTTTCGATCTGAGTGTGTCCGACATCGTCGCCTGATACGGTCAATCACCCCAAGGCTTACGGGCGTACCGGGCACGGCTCGGGCGGGGGTTAATCTGTAACCCGTCGCGGTTTGGCTCTGCCCTTTTCAGAGCCATGCCCGCCATCAAGGCGGTCGGATACGGCAGCGGTACACGGCGATAAGTTCAAGCGGGATGCCGTTTATATTGCGCAAACGACTGGACTGACACGGCGTCAGGTTGCGCCCGGCTTTGGGATTGGGTTGTCAATCGGCTTGCGAAATTGGCCGCACATCTGCACCCAACTTTGCCCGCTTGTGCGGGGTCGGATCATGTCCTCAGCCCGTCAGGCACGAAGGGATCATGTCGGCAATCCGCGCCTGTCGCGATGCGCGTTTGCACGTGTCTTGCGCCAAAGAATGTGGTGGCCGAAATCCAAAAGGGACTTGGCAGGCCGTCAGGGCCCTTTTTGATCTTTCAGGCACTCAATTTGGCCTCAAGCACGGCAAGCCGCGCCGCCAAAGCCATATTCTCTTCGCGCGCCTTGGTGGCCATCGCGCGAACTGCGTCGAACTCCTCCCGCGTCACGAAATCGCGGTCAGCCATCCAGCGGTCGATGAAGGATTTCATCGCGGTTTCCGCCTCGGTTTTGGCCCCTTGCGCCACGCCCATGGCGTTGGTCATCAACTTGCCCATGTCGTCAAAAAACTTGTTGCCCGGCTGCATAACGGTGGTCCTTTCGTTTCCCCTTGGCACAAGACGATGTTTGGTCGAAACATTGGTCTGCCTTAGGTTCTCATGGCTGGCGTGCGTGTTGGGAAAAACCGGCGCGCGTATTTCCCACCCCCGCTTTATATGGCGCGCCCGCAGAGGCCCGCAAGAGCGGCGGTGGTTGACTTCGCGCCAACTGAAGTGGAAAACCTGCAAGAAACCCAGAGGCGCCATGACTTATATTCCGTTCCCGCCGATCTCGCCCGAGATCTTCACGATTGACGTCTTCGGCATGACCTTTGCGCTGCGCTGGTACGCGCTGGCCTATATCACCGGGCTGATGGCGGGCTGGTGGCTGATCCGCAAGGCGCTGCGGACCCCGCGCCTGTGGACCACCCCGCCGATGCGGGAGTACCAGTTGGAGCGGTTGCTGACATGGGTCATTGTCGGCGTCATCCTTGGCGGGCGGTTGGGCTATGTCCTGTTTTACCAGCCCGGCTTTTACCTCGCCAACCCGCTGATGATCCTGCGGGTGTGGGAGGGTGGGATGTCCTTTCACGGTGGCTTTCTTGGTGTCACGGTCGCCGGTCTGCTGTTCTGCCGGCTGGAGAAAATTCCTGCCCTGACGACAGGCGACTTGTTCGCTTCGGTCGCGCCGATCGGCCTGTTTCTTGGCCGGATCGCCAACTTTATCAATGCAGAATTGTGGGGCAGGCCGACCACGCTGCCGTGGGGCGTGGCGTTCCCCGGCGATGCCGCCCAACTCTGCCCCGAAATGCTGACCACGATCTGCGCCCGCCATCCAAGCCAGCTGTACGAGGCTCTGCTGGAGGGTTTGATATTGGGGTCTGTCCTGCTTTGGGCAGTCTGGCGCGGCGACTGGCTGGCCAAACCCGGCAAAGTGATGGGGCTGTTTATCGCAGGCTACGGGGCCGCCCGGTTTATGGTTGAATTTGTCCGCCAACCCGACGCGCAATTTGTGACCGAGGGCAATCCGTTAGGTCTGGCATGGCAAATCCAAGGCTGGGGGCTGACCCAAGGTCAGGCGCTGTCGCTGCCGATGGTGGCCGTTGGCCTGTGGTTCCTTCTGAAGGCCCGCCGCGCCGCACCTTTGCCAGTCAAACCGCTTCCCGCATGACGCAACTCGCCGAAATCCTCAAAGCCCGCATTCGTGCCAGTGGTCCGATCAGCCTCGCCGACTATATGGCAGAATGTCTTTTGCACCCCGTCCACGGCTATTACACCACCCGCGAACCTTTTGGCACCCGAGGCGATTTCATCACGGCACCAGAGATTTCGCAAATGTTTGGCGAACTGATCGGCCTGTCGCTCGCCCAATGCTGGCTGGAGCAAGGCAGCCCCTCACCCTTTACTTTGGCCGAACTTGGCCCCGGACGCGGCACCCTGATGGCC
Source organism: Rhodobacterales bacterium (assembly GCA_038231395.1). GTDB lineage: Bacteria > Pseudomonadota > Alphaproteobacteria > Rhodobacterales > Rhodobacteraceae > Stagnihabitans. The sequence goes on along the minus strand of JBBRLL010000013.1, from coordinate 30,675 downwards.
GACGTTTTGCGCGCCACCAAAACCGTCCACGGTTTCCACGATGGCCTGCGCCTGCGGTTGATAGAGGCCTCTCCCCGCCTGCGCGGCCTGCAAGCGGAAACCTTGAAAACACATGCCCCGGTTTGGGTTCCGGACCTCGACGACCTGCCAGACCTGCCTTTGTACCTCATTGCCAATGAGTTTTTTGATGCTCTGCCGATCCGGCAATTCCAACGCGCTGGCGCGGGATGGCGCGAAAGGCTCGTCGGTCTGACCAACGCCGTCCTGCCCAACGCCGTCCTGCCCAACGCCGCCCTGACCCTTGGCCTTGGCCCGATTTTGCCGCATCCCGACCTTTCCGACCGGCTTGACATACCGGATGGGAAAATCGTCGAACTTTGCCCCGCAGCCTCCGCAATCATGGCCAAGATCGCCAGTCGCATCGCCGCAAAAGGCGCCGCCCTGATCATCGACTACGGCAATTGGGGAACGCTCGGTGACACGTTTCAGGCCTTGCGCGCCCACAATCCCGTTGACCCTTTTGCCGCACCCGGTGAAGCCGACCTGACCGCCCATGTCGATTTTGAGGCTTTGGCCCGCGCGGCCCTGCCTTGCGCCCATGCCTTTGTAACACAGGGTGCGATGCTGTCCGCCCTTGGTATTGCCCAACGATCCGACCGACTGGCCCAAAACCTGACCGGCGCAGCCCTGCAATCTCACTTGAATGCCACGCATCGCTTGACCGCGCCCTCGGAAATGGGAACCTTGTTCAAGATACTGGCGGTATACCCCGGCCCATACAACCCACCGCCCGGGAGTGCCTGATGCTGGAAATTCTGACCTCTGACGCCATCGTACATCGACACGGCTTCTTTACCCGCAAGGGCGGGGCGTCCTCCGGCATTTTCCTTGGGCTGAACTGTGGCCCCGGATCGACTGACCTGTCAGAGGCGGTGCTGATCAACCGCACCCGCGTCGCCCAATCTTTGGGACTGGAGCGTGACGCACTGGTCAGTTTGAACCAGGTCCACTCCGCCATCGTGGTCACCCTGACCGAGGCCCCGACCACCCGACTGCAAGCCGACGCGATGGTGACGGCCGCACCCGGTTTGGGCCTTGGAATCCTCACCGCAGATTGCCAGCCGGTCCTGTTCAGCGACCCGGTGGCGCAGGTCATCGGTGCCGCACACGCCGGTTGGCGCGGTGCGCAGGCCGGTGTGCTGGAGGCCACCCTTGACGCCATGCTGGCCCTTGGTGCCAAACGCGAAAGCATCACGGCTGTGATCGGCCCAACGATCAGCCAAGCCAACTACGAAGTGGGCCCCGAGTTTTTTGTGGCTTTCACCACTGACGATCCCGCGACCGCCCGCTTCTTCATCAACGGCAAAGGCGACCGGATGCTGTTTGACCTGCCGGGTTATGGTCTGCACCGTCTGCGTGCTGCGGGCATCGGACACGCGGAATGGATCGGGCGCTGCACCTACCGCGACCCGGAGCGGTTCTACTCCTACCGCCGCACGACCCATCTGGGCGAGGCTGACTATGGCCGTCTGATCTCGGTGATCCGGCTTTAGGCGCATTGTGGCGGGATTTGGCAACAACCTGCCCGAAACTTGCCGCAGTTGGTCAGACGCGAGGGGAAACAAGTAAAGTTTACCTATTATTTTCAACGCATTACGCAAATAACTCAAAATTGTTTCCCAGACCGAAATAATCGCACTTTGTCGTTTCGCGCGCCAAAACGATGCCGCAAATCCCCAGCATAGTATGTGCAAGGTCGAAACGACGCGCAGAGGGAAACAAAATGAAAAAAGATCGCCGCTGGTTGAAGTCCGCTATCGCCGCAAGTGCCGAACCCCAAATTGCAATGCCGTGGCAACGGGACGCGCGCCGTCGTCCGGCGTCGATGAAGGCGGATATCCTTTTGGCCCAAGCGCTTGCGCAACGCAGCGTTCCGACCGCAAAACTCGCCAGCATGGCGGCGCGCTGACCCGCCACCCCGTTCCCGATGACGCAGGTTTAAACTTGCTTTTGGTCCATCGAGCCCGATCCTTCGTCTGATTCGGCACCGGAATGCGGCGATTGGTTCGCGTTCTGGCATCAATCTTCCACTATTAACCATTCCGTTGCCGCTGCATCGTGCATTTTGCGTTTTCTTTGACAGCCTGCCTGTGTCACGCCATATTCTGCCTTGTTGGTGCTGCCTCACAAGGCGACGGCGGCGGGGTAAGACCTTCGGGCACCGCGCAGTCACTGAGGCCCGGGTTCGCCCGGTTGGGAATGTTCGGTTCGGGGCGGCTCTGGTGTTCCTCTGACACTGTAAGGGGCCGCCCTTTCCGTATCTGACACCCTTCCATTTGATCAAATTGTTAGGCATAAGGGCCGCGAGCCCAAAGGACGTACCATGCCCAACTCCGATTTCATTGCCGGTATCCGCCGCGAAACGCTGACGTCGCTGACCGCACGTGAGGCCCGCCGTTTCGCCAAAATGCGGCCGAAATCAGCGCGGGCTGCCGCAGATCTCGGCCAGTTCTATCTTGACGGCGTGCCGCTGCATTGGATGAAAGACTGGCCGATGCCGCATTTGCCGCTGGTAGAGACGGCGGAGGGTGCCACGATCACCGACATTGACGGCTACCTGATCAACGACTTCTGCCTTGGCGACACCGGTTCGATGTTCGGCCACTCGCCCAAGCCTGTGGCAAAAGCCATCCGTGCCCAAGCCGGCAAAGGTCTGACCTACATGCTGCCGACCGACGATGCCGTTGAAGCCGGCCGCCTGTTGACCGAGGTGTTCGGCCCCTTCCGCTGGCAGATTGCCACCACGGCCACCGACGCCAACCGCTTTTGCCTGCGTGTGGCACGGGCGATCACGGGCCGCCCCAAGGTTCTGGTCTTCAATGGCTGCTACCACGGCACTGTTGATGACACGTTCGTCACCCTGCAAGATGGCAAGACCGTCAACCGCCCGGGCCTTCTGGGTCAGGTGACGGACCTGAGCCTGACTGCCGTCTGCTGCGAATTCAATGACCTCGCCGCGGTGGAAGCCGCTCTGGCCAAGGGCGATGTGGCCTGCATTCTCACTGAACCGGTGATGACCAACTCTTGCATGGTCCTGCCTGAGCAGGGTTTCCATGCGGGCTTGCGCGAGCTTGCCACTCAATATGGCACGCTTTTGATCATCGACGAAACCCACACGATTTCAACCGGATACGGCGGTTACACCCGTGTCCACGGTTTGCAGCCTGACATCTTCGTGGTTGGCAAATGCGTGGCGGGCGGGATGCCCACCGCCGTCTGGGGCCTGTCAGAGGCGACCGCTGCGGCCTACCAGACCGTCAACGCGGCCCGCCCGTCCGGCCATTCCGGCATGGGCACCACGCTGTCTGCCAACCCCATGCAATTCGCCTGCCTGCGCGCCACCCTGTCCGAAGTCATGACGCCCGCCGCCTATGACAGCATGGACACGCTTGCAGCGCGCCTCGTCACAGGCCTGACCAAAGCGATTGAAAGCCATAACCTGCCCTGGCACGCCCTTCGCGTCGGTGCCCGCGCCGAATTCATCTGCGCCCCCGGCCCCTTGCACAACGGGGCGGAGGCCGCGTTGGCCCACCAACCCGCATTGGAAGCCGCCATCCATGTGGCCCTTCTCAATCGCGGCTGCATGATTGCCCCGTTCCACAACATGATGCTCATCAGCCCCGCCACCAAGAAAGCCCAGGTTGTCGCCCTGATCGCCACCTTCAACGAAGTCCTGAACGACCTTACCGCTTGAGCATCCCATGACCCAAATCTCCCCGTCCGGCTCCACCCCTGACGAAGCCGAAGTATTCCTTGCCGCCCATCCCGAGATCGATTCCTTCGACATCGTCTTGCACGATTCGAACGGAATTGGCCGGGGGAAGATCATCCGCCGCCATGAACTCTTGCCCTTTTACAAGAATGGACGGCTTTTGCCGATTTCGATCCTCGGGTTGGACATCTGCGGCGAGGATGTGCATGAAACCGGACTGATCTGGGATCAGGGCGATGGCGACCGCAGGGCTTGGCCGATCCCGAACACCCTCAAACCACTTTACAAAACCGATCCGCCGCGCGGCGAGGTTTTGATGAGCATGTATGATCTTGAAGGTCAGCCGATGACCTCTGACCCGCGCCATGCGTTGCAGCGGCAGGTCGATGCGCTGGCCTCCGAAGGCTTGTTTCCCTCAGCCGCTTTCGAGCTGGAGTTTTTCCTGCTGGAGAACCAGCGCGGCCCTGATGGCAAGATGGTTCCCGCCCGCGATGTTCTGGATGGCCGCATCTCCAACAAGACGGATGTCTATTCGGTCGACAAGCTGCATGGCATGCTGCCGCTGTTCAACGACATTTACAAAGCGGCAGAACTGATTGGAATCAAAGCCGAAACCCTGATTTCGGAATTCGCGCCTGGCCAGTACGAAATGACCCTGCATTACCGCAACAATGTGGTGCAGGCGGCAGATGATCTGATGCGGCTGAAGCGGCTGGTGCGGATGAACGCCCGCGCCCATGGGGTGACAGCCTGTTTCATGGCCAAACCGAACGAAAATTATGCGGGCTCCGGTATGCACCTGCATGTCTCGATGCAGGACGCCGAGGGTCGAAACGTTTTCATGGAGGCGGTGGAGGGCCAATGGTCCGACACCATCCGCCACGCCATCGGCGGTTTGCGGTCCACGATGGGCGAATCCATGCTGATCTTCGCGCCGCATGCCAATTCGTGGCGGCGGTTTGCCAGCAATTCCTATGCGCCGGTCAGCCCGACCTGGGGCGTCAACAACCGCTCGGTCGCGCTGCGTATCCCGGCAGGTGACATCAATGCGCGTAGGATCGAGCATCGACCGGCTGGCGTCGACGCCAATCCCTATCTGGTGGCTGCGACCGTGCTTGAAGGCATCCGGCACGGGTTGAGGCACCAGATTGACCCCGGTCCCGAAACCACCGGCGACGGCTATTCCAACGCGGCTGATGCCCCGGCCATTCCCCCGGACTGGCGCTCTGCCATCGAAGCGGCCAAGACTTCCGCCTTCCTGAGGGACGCTTTGGGTGAAGATATGCACCGCACCTTCACCGCGATTATATCCGCCGAATATGCCCGGGTGACGCGCACCGTGTCAGAGGTGGATTTCGATCTTTACCTTTATTCGGTGTAGACGGCCAAGCCTTTGAGGGCGCGGTTACGCCATCTGCCGGCAGCACTTGCGTCCGCGCGTCTCAGCTTTCAAAACGGCGTTTGCCAGGGTCATCCTGCCGCAAGAAGCGCCGCCGCGATCAGCTCCGGCACCCTGTCATCCAACCCAAGCGCAGGCAAAAGCAAGCCCTGAAACCCCGCCTGTTCCAGCGCTTGCGGCAGGTCATCCAACACATGCCCGCCCTCTGCCGCAAAAAACGGCAGGCAAAGTGATGCCTTCCCAAACCCGGTTGCGGTGGCAATCCGCGGCTCCTGATCAATGAAATAAGCCTCCGCCCGCGCAAAGCCGGCACCTTTCAGCAGGTCAGCCATCGCGTTGGCCACCTCCGCCGGGGCAGCGCTGCGAAACGAGCCGTGTGCTGCCAAGAGAATCGAGGCCTCTGGCAACGTCAGGCCCGCCGCATCCGCCGCCTCCTGAGCCAAAGCCAGCGCCAAAGCCTGCACCCCGGTATCCAGACCGAACGGCGGCAAATGGGTCCAACCTTCCGCCCCGACCTCTGCCATCCGGCGCGGCAATTCAGTCATGGGAAACCAGCCGCCCGCCATGAACATCGGATAAACCAGACCCGCCTCCTTGCCTGCCACCGCCGCAGCCAAGGCACCGGGCTTGGCCAGCGTGGCGCTTGCCACCTGCCAACCGGGCAGATGGGCGGCCACAGCAGCGGCCAGACCTGTCAATGCCCGTTCGGCGGGGTCCGGATCAGAGGGTTGGCCATGGCTTACGATCAACGCGTTTTTCATATCCGGCAGCTAGCACCTTTGACCGGGCAGGCAAGCCGCCCACCCCTTAAATTCCGGGCATCTTTGCGGCGATATATTGGGCGAATTCGTAATTGGGCCGTTCCAGATGGCTCAAGGGTCCGGGTGAGGACATTCCGGCCAATAACCCACGATAGACCTTCTCGACGCAGCCCTTGTCCTCGATGTTGACGTCGTCCAGCAGCGCCTTGATCTGCACCAGATGCGCATTTGCGTCCGGATCGGCGATCCAATCCGCGCTCATCCCGCCACCGTACAGCACATCAACTTGACCCGGTCCGTTGGGGGTCAGGCTCAGATACCAGAAATACCCCGGCGTCAGGGTGATTAACAGCGCGGGATAAAGCGCCAAAAGCCAGGTCAGCCGCCGCTCATCCCCGATCAGACTGGTATTTGACGGATGCGCCAGCGACAAAGGCACGGTGTCGTTCTTGACGATGTAGTGATAGTTGAAGGCCGCAGTTCCCTGCGGACAGGTCATCTTCATCAGATCAACCGAGCCGCCGATGGTGCCTGCATGGCAGACCGGCAGGTGATAGCTTTCCATGAAATTCTCGGCCAGAACCTTCCAGTTGGTGTTCCAGCGGAAGGTTTCGCGGAAAGTTTCGGTGTACGACGTCATATCCAGATAGCCGACCAGCTTTTCGACATCTGCCAAAGTGGCGTGCGGCGATGGCAGATCAGGGTTCAGCGTCACCATGATCCAGCCAAGCCAGTTTTCCACCCGCACCGACGGCAGCTTGATGTTTTCCTTGCAGAAATCCTCGTTTGCGGCCATGGCGGGCGCGCCGCGCAATGTGCCGTCAAGGTTATAGGTCCAGGCATGGTAGGGGCAGACGATCGCACGAACATTGCCGCGCCCCTCCAGCAAGGTCGACATCCGGTGGCGGCAAACATTGGACATGCCGCGCAGGGTGCCGTCGCGGTCGCGCAGGATGATCACAGGCTCACCCGCGATGGTCATCGTCAGATAATCGCCGGGAATTTTCAGCGCATCGGCACGGCCAGCGGACAGCCATTCCTTGCCAAAGATGTGGGCAACCTCATCATCAGCAAACGTGGGTGAGGTATAGACCGATTTCGGCATCGCATGGGCGCGCTCAAACGGCACCGCGACAGTGGCGCGCAATTCGGCAGCAGGTGAGGTCGCGTGGTGTTGGGTCATCGTTACCTCAAATTTGCAGCAGCGTGACACGGTAGATCGGACTTGTCCTGCGCAATTGCGACCTCGACGGGTTGGTCAGTTCATCACATATCCGGCGGAAAACCTGTGCCCGATTTGGCCTGATTTGCCTCAGGTCGGATAGGGCCACGGGGCTTGGGAAAACAACCCGCCATCGACATAGATCGTCTGCCCGGTGACGAAACTTGCGGCGTCAGAGATCAGGAACAACAGCGGACCGACCAGATCCTGCGGCGTGCCGATCCGCCGCAAAGGCGTCAAAGGGCGCCAGGTTGCGGCATAATCGCCGGATTCCATTGCCGTGCGTTCAGTAGCGATGGCCCCGGGGGCCACGCAGTTGACGCGGATGCCGTGCGGGCCAAGTTCAGAGGCGGCAACCTTGGTAAACTGCTCAATCCCGCCTTTGGAGGTGGTGTAATCGACCAGTCGCGGAAAGGCCACTTTATTGCAGCCAGAGCCGAGGGTCACAACGGCACCGCCCTGCCCTGCCGCAATCATCGCGCGCGCGGCGGTTCGGGTGTTCAGGAACGTGCCGCGCAGGTTGGTGGCCATCACCCGGTCCCAGTCCGACACCGACAGGTCGATCAGGCTGGACCAGGTCTGGATGCCCGCGTTGTTCACCATGACCTGCGGTGCCACGCCCGCCCAATCGGCGGCTGCGGCATGAAAGGCCAGAACCTGCGCCTCATCCCCCGCGTTGCTGTCGCTGGCCATTGCCCGGACGCCCTTGGCATTCGCCTCCGCCACCAAGGCCGCCGCATCAGCCGCTGCGTTCAGATGGGTGAAGGCCACATCAAACCCGGCACCTGCCAGCCCCAAAACCAGATGCCGTCCGATGGCGCTGTTGCCGGCGGTGACGAGTGCGAGTTTGGTCATGGCAGCCTCCGTTTTGCGACATGATAGGCAATGCCAAGGCTGAGGCAAGTGACGGCGCAAAGCGGTCCCAGCCCACAGATGCCACCATCAAGCGGCGGTTTCTGACGCCCGCATCCCAGGTGACTATTACCAAGGTTGCAAATTGGGGGTGCGGTGGAAGCGCTGATTTGCCAAGATGCGGCAAAATGGAGAGCAAGATGCCAGAACGTCGCCCGCTTTACCCCGCGCTGGAGCCTTATCGCACCGGGCGGTTGCAGGTTTCGCCACTTCACGAGGTGTATTTCGAGGAATGCGGTAGCCCGCAGGGTAAGCCGGTGATCGTGCTGCATGGCGGTCCGGGCAGCGGGATCTCGCCATATCTGCGGCAAGGCCATGATCCGGCGCGGTATCGGATCATCCTGATGGATCAGCGCGGCTGCGGAAAATCGACGCCCTTCGCCAGTCTGGAGGCGAACACGACCTGGGATCTGGTGGCCGATATCGAAGCGTTGCGCGCGCATCTGGGGCTGGATCGTTGGCAGGTGGCAGGCGGGTCCTGGGGGTCCACTTTGGCGCTGGCCTATGCGATCCGCCATCCGGACAGGGTCACCGAACTGGTCCTGCGCGGTATTTTCATGCTGCGGCAGCAAGAGGTGGACTGGTTCTACGAAGACGGCGGCGCCAGCTTCCTGTTCCCCGAGGCGTTTGCCGATTATCAGGCACCGGTTGCCAAGGCCGATCGGGGCGCGATGGTGGCGGCCTATCACCGGATTCTGACCGGCCCCGCGCCTCACGCCACCGCAGCACAGGCCTGGGCGTTGTGGGAGGCGCGCACCATCTCGCTTCTGCCCAACCCGGAGCGGGAGGCGGCCTGGGCCGACCCGCATTTTACCGAAGCCTTCGCCCGCATCGAATGCCATTACTTTCACCACAAGGGTTTCTTTGCGCAAGATGACTGGATCCTGGCCCATGCGCACCGGCTGCGCGCCATACCCTGCACCATCATCCACGGCCGTTATGATGCCTGCACCCCGGTCAAGAATGCCGTGGACCTTGCGGCCGTCTGGCCAGAGGCCAAGCTGGTGATCATCCCTGATGCGGGCCACACCGGCACCGAACCGGGGATTGCTGACGCGGTGGTCACCGCAACCGATGGATACGCCCGCGCCACAAGGGCTGCGCCGTAGCCCAAAAGCTAAGCGGATGCTCAAGCCGTGGGCACAAGGTCCAGGCCAAGGATTGACAAGCCGGTCTGAAAGTTGCCCACTTGGACAAGGATTGTACGGGGACTCAGCAAGAAACTCCGGCGTCCGACAAATAAACAAACCGTAACAGGGAGTTACACATGTCCTTTGTTCCATTTGCCCGCAAGGCCGGTGCGGCGACGCTCGCCGCCTTGCTTTTGGGTGCCGCACCGTCGGCGCTGTTGGCAGCCACCCCGGCGGATACGCTGGTCATCGCCGGCGACATCGGCGACATCGTCTCGCTTGACCCGGCAGAAGCCTATGAGTTTTCCGGCCTTGACGTGGTGAACAACACCTATGACGGGTTGATCGAAATCAACCCCAAGACGTTGGCATTGGAGCCGGGACTGGCTGAAAGCTGGTCGGTTGCCGATGACGGCGTGACCTATACGTTCAAGATGAAAACCGGCGTGACTTTTGCTTCTGGCAATCCGGTCACGGCAGAAGCCGCAGCTTATTCGCTGCAACGCGCTGTCAAGGTCAACAAGACCCCCGCCTTTATCCTCAACCAGTTCGGCTGGAAGGCCGAGAACGTTGATACCATGATCACCGGCAAAGGCGATACGCTGACCATCAAGGTCGATAAGCCTTTTGCGCCTACCTTCCTTTACAACTGCCTGACCGCAGGCGTGGCCTCTATCGTCGATGCTGAAACGGTCAAGACCCATGATGTGGCCGGTGACATGGCCAACGAATGGCTCAAGAACAACTCTGCCGGAACCGGCGCCTATGTCCTGAAATCCTACAAGCCCAAGGAAGGCATCATTCTGGAGATGCGTCCGGGGTACTGGCGCGGCGATGCCAAGATGAAGAACATCTTCGTTCAGCACATTCCGGAGGCTGCGACCGAACGTTTGCAGCTTGAAAAGGGCGACGTCGACGTCGCGCGCGAACTGACGGTGACCGACCTTGCCGGTCTTGCCAGCAACAAGGACGTCGCCATTCAGCAAGACGTCAGCGGCCAAGTCTACTACCTCGCCTTCAACCAGAAGAACCCGAACTACAAGAACGCCAAGTTCCTGGATGCGATGCGTTGGGCGATTGACTATCAGGGCATGGCCGACACCATCATGAAGGGTCTGGTCATCCCGCATCAAAGTTTCCTGCCGCAGGGCTATCTGGGCGCACTTGATGATCTGCCCTACCATCTGGACATCGCAAAGGCCAAGGCGCTGGTCGCGGACTCGGGCATCAAAGACCCCAAGGTCACGCTGTCGGTCAGCAACCAGGCTGACCGCATCGACGTGGCACAGTCGATCCAGAACACCTTTGGTCAGGCCGGGATCACGGTAGAACTGAAGACCGGTGAAGGGGCCGAACAGCTGAAAGACTACCGCGCCCGCCTGCATGACGCGACGTTGCAGACCTGGGGCCCGGATTATGCCGACCCCAACACCAACTCGTCGACCTTCGCCGAAAACCCTGACAATTCGGACGCGGCCAAAGCCACCGGCTATCTGGCCTGGCGCAACGCCTATGATCCGGGTGCCTTGACGGCGGCGAGCCAGGCTGCGGTGATGGAGCGTGATCCTGAGAAGCGCAAAGCCATGTATGAGGCGATCGAGCGGACCCACCAACAGACGTCGGCCTTCATCGTGATGTTCCAGAAAGCCCGCGAAACCGGGTTGCGTGCTGGCGTGAAGGACTTTTACACCGGTGGCGCGGTGGATGCTGCCGCCTACTGGCTGGTAACCAAGTAAGGATCAGCGCGCGCCGGGGTCCGGCGCGCGCAACCCCCGATGGCCGAGTATTCTGACGCTCCCGCCCACAACCCGCCCGCGCTGCGCTTTCTGAAGCAAAGCGCGAACACTGTGCTGTCCCTGGTCATCACGTTTCTGGGGCTGCTGGCGGTCACCTTCATCATTGCCCGTGTCGTACCGATTGATCCGGTGATGGCCATTCTGGGCGAACGTGCCACCGCACAGCAAATCGCCGATCTGCAGGCCAAGCTGGGCCTGAACGACCCGCTGTGGCAGCAATTCGGCATTTATGTCTGGGACGTGTTTCACGGCGACCTTGGGACCTCGATCCGCACCCGCGACCCGGTTCTCAGCGAAATCGCCCGCTATTTCCCCGCAACGATGGAGCTTTCAACGCTTGGCATCATCGTCGGCACCATCGTGGGGATCCCGGCTGGGGTTTTGTCGGCGACCAAACCCGGCTCGATCCTTGACCAACTGGTGCGGCTGATCGGGCTGATGGGCTATTCCATGCCGGTGTTCTGGCTGGGACTGATCGGGTTGTTGCTGTTTTACGGCCACCTGGGCTGGGTTGGCGGACCGGGGCGGCTGGACAGCACTTATCAGATGATGCTGGATTTCAAAGTCCCCGCCGTCACCCACATGATCCTGATCGACACCGCTTTGGCCGGAGAGTGGGAGATGTTCTGGAACGCGGTCAGCCACATCATCCTGCCGGCCTCGATTCTGGGTTATCTGTCGATGGCCTATATCTCGCGCATGACCCGAAGTTTCATGCTGAACGAGTTGGGTCAGGAATACATCACCACCGCGCGCGTCAAGGGTATGCCAGAGCGCCGGGTGATCTGGGTTCACGCCATGCGCAACGTGGCGGTGCCGCTGATCACCGTGATCGCGCTGTCCTATGCAAGCCTTCTGGAAGGTGCCGTTCTGACCGAAACCATCTTCGCCTGGCCCGGACTTGGCCGCTATATCACCGACGCTTTGGTGATCAACGACATGCCCGCCGTTCTGGGCGGCACGGTTGTCGTCGGAGCCGTCTACATCGGCATCAACATGTTTTCCGACTTTCTGTACCGCCTTGCAGATCCGAGGGCGCGATGACCCAAAACGCCATCCTCCGCACGTCTCGCCTGCCATCCAAAGCACGCGCCCTTTCTGACCCGAGGGCAAAATGACCCTGTCCGAGTATCTTCTTGACCCCAACCCCAGATCGCGCCTGCAATCGCGGATGGCGCAAGGCTGGCTGACGTGGTTGAGGTTCCGCCGCAACCCCTTGGCGATGATCGGCCTTTTCGTCTCGCTGGCGCTGATCGTCATGTCAATCTTTGCCCCCGTGCTGGCGCCTTATGACCCCATCGCCCAGTCGCTTTCCATCCGGCTGCAACCGCCTTTGACGCCCGGCCACTGGATGGGCACCGACGATTTTGGCCGCGACATCTGGAGCCGCATCCTCTTCGGCTCCCGGATCACCCTTTATATCGTGCTGCTGGTGATCCTGACCGCTCCTTTGGTCGGGCTGATCATCGGCACTGTTGCCGGCTATTTCGGCGGCTGGGTCGACGCCGTGCTGATGCGGATCACCGACATCTTTCTGGCCTTTCCCAAGCTGATCCTTGCTTTGGCATTGGTGGCCGTTCTTGGCCCCGGCATGATCAATGCGGTTCTGGCCATCGCCGTAACCTCTTGGCCGCCGTATGCCCGCGTTGCCCGGGCTGAAACCCTCACCGTGCGCAATTCCGATTACATCGCGGCCACCCGCCTGCAAGGTGCCTCTGCCGCCCGTCTGATCTGGGGCCATGTCATGCCGATGTGCCTGCCCTCGGTCATCATCCGGGTGACGCTGGACATGGCGGGCGTGATCCTGACCGCCGCTGGCCTTGGTTTCCTTGGCCTTGGCGTGCAACCGCCCCTGCCGGAATGGGGCCTGATGATTTCAGCGGGCCGCAAGTTCCTGTTCGAACAATGGTGGGTCGCCACCATGCCCGGTCTGGCCATCTTCATCGTGTCTTTGGGGTTCAACCTGCTCGGCGATGGCTTGCGCGACGTGCTGGACCCGCGGAGTGCCGGGAAATGACCCTCTTGTCTGTAAAGAACCTGCGCGTCACCTTTGATACCGAAACCGGCCCGGTTCAGGCCGTGCGCGGCGTATCGTTTGATCTGAACCGCGAACGGCTGGGAATTGTGGGCGAGTCCGGCTCTGGCAAGACCATGACCGGGCGCGCGGTGCTGCGGCTGATCCGTCCGCCCGGCCGGATTGAGGCTGATGCCATGACCTTTGATGGCCAGGACCTGATGGGTGCCACCGAAACCGAACTTCGCGCGCTGCGCGGTCGCCGGATTGCGATGGTCATGCAAGACCCGAAGTTCTCGCTCAACCCGGTGATGAAGATCGGCGCGCAACTGACGGAAGGGCTGCGACAACGCGACCACGCGTCCCGCGCCGAAGCCACCGCCAAAGCCATCGCCGCACTGGAGGCTGTGCAAATCCGCGACCCGGATCGTGTGATGGAGGCCTATCCGCACGAATTGTCCGGCGGCATGGGTCAGCGCGTGATGATCGCCATGATGCTGATCCCCAACCCTGACCTGCTGATCGCCGATGAGCCGACCTCGGCCCTTGACGTCACCGTGCAGGCCGAAGTGCTGTCGATCCTCGACAATCTGGTGAAGACCCGTGGCATGGGTCTGATCTTCATCAGCCATGACCTGCGGCTGGTCGCCCGGTTTTGTGACCGGGTTCTGGTGATGTACAAAGGCAAAATCGTGGAGGAGCTGGCGGCCAGCGACCTGCTTCACGCCAAACATCCCTATACCCAAGGCCTTTTGAACTGCCTGCCAAGGATCGGCGGCAATCGCGGCGCGCTTCCCGCGCTGGACCGCACTGCGGATTGGGCCCGCTGATGCTGATCGAAATCGAAAACCTGTCGGTCACCTACTACACGTCCGGCCGCACCGTGCAGGCCGTGCAAAACGTCTCGCTTTCCGTCGATGCCCGCGAATCCTTCGGCCTTGTGGGCGAGTCCGGCTCGGGTAAATCCACCATTCTGCGCGCCATCTGCGGTCTGGCCCCGGTCTCCGGCGGCCAGATCCGCATCAACGGCCAGCCGCTAGCCAGCCGAGGCAAAGCCTTTGCCACCCAGGTCCAGATGGTGTTTCAAGACCCCTATGCCTCGCTGCACCCGCGCCACTCCATCGACCGCGTGCTGTCGGAGCCCCTCGCGATCCATGGGCTGACCGGCGCGGACGCCAAGATCGAACAGGCGCTGATCGACGTTGGACTTTCGCCCGCCTTCCGCTTCCGCTACCCCCATCAACTGTCGGGCGGCCAACGTCAACGCGTGGCCATTGCCCGCGCTTTGATGCTGTCGCCGCAAATCCTGCTGCTGGATGAACCGACCTCCGCACTTGACGCTTCGGTGCAGGCCGAAACCCTGAACCTGCTCAGCCGCCTGCGCGAGGAAAGGGGCCTGACCTTCCTGATGGTCTCTCACGACCTCGCGGTGATTGACCATATGTGCGACCGAATTCTCGTCATGCAAAACGGTCGGGCGGTTGAAGAGCTGACCCGCACCCAACTCGCCACCGCCACCATGACGACGCCCTATGCCAAATCCCTGTTCGCAGCCTCTGCCGACCGCATGTTGCAGGGTTGAAAAGGGGGCTGGACCTTCCCGTCTTCCCCTTTCAAATTGGCACCAATATCCCGACGCCGCTCGTAGGCGTGAACCAATCGCTTCCTCCTGAAAACCGGGTGGGCGCGAAACCCCGCCGCTGACCCGACCGCACCGCCAGCCAGAGGACTCCCATGTTCCCAACATTCGACGGCCACAACGACATCCTCCTTCGTTTGTTCAACGCTCCCGAAAAGCGCGAGGCGATCTGGCTAACGGGCGAGGGCAAGGGCCACCTTGACCTGCCGCGTATGAAGGCGGGCGGTTTTATCGGCGGCTTTTTCGCCATCTACATCCCCTCGCAGCATGATGACGACGGTATTGATTACATGCAGCTGATGGAAAACCCGCCCTTCAAACTGCCATTGTCAGACCTGATCACAGCGACGGAAGCGCTTCCGGTTGCCTGGGCGATGGCCAACCATTTTCTGTGGATGGAGCGCGCTTCGGAGGGTCGTTTCAAACAGGTCCGCAACGTGACCGAAATCCGCGCCAACATGGCAGCCGGTGTCATCTCTGGCATCCTGCATATGGAGGGGGCCGAGGCGATTGGCGCGGATCTTGACGCGCTTTATGCCTTCCACGCTCTTGGGCTGCGCAGCGTCGGCCCGGTGTGGAGCCGCCCGACCATCTTCGGCCACGGCGTGCCCTTCGCCTTCCCCGCCTCGCCCGACGCCGGAGATGGTCTGACGGATGCGGGCAAACGCCTGATCAAAGCCTGCAACGCGTTGAACATCATGATTGACCTCAGCCACATCACCGAGGCGGGGTTCAACGACGTCGCTGCCCTGTCGGATGCGCCCCTGGTCGCCACCCATTCCAATGCCCACGCCCTGACGCCGTCCAGCCGCAATCTGACCGACCGCCAACTTGCCGTGATCCGCGACAGCGGTGGCATGGTCGGCCTGAACTTCGCCACCTCTTTCCTGCGCCGCGATGGCAAGCAATCGGCGGATATGGGGTGGGAGGACACTATCGCTCACCTCGACCACCTGATCGAGCATTTGGGCGAAGATCACGTCGGCCTGGGCAGCGACTTCGACGGCGCCACCATCCCCAAAGGCATCACCGACGTCGCAGGCCTGCCCAACCTGACCGCCGCGATGCAGGCGCACGGCTACAACGACGCTTTGATGCAGAAACTGACCCACCAGAACTGGCTGAGCCTGCTGGAGCGGACGTGGGGTGGCTGAACCCACACGCATGGGCGCATCGCCCATCCTACCGAAACCAAAGTTCGCCTGCGACATAACCGCTGCAGGGTTTCACGCCCTCCAGACCGCCCTTCCAGACCGCCCTTCTAGACCGCCATTGAGGTATCTATTCGCAAGCGAAAAGGAAAATGTTGATGGAATGTAGGATGGTCAATCTGCCCATCGCGCTCAGCTCAATTCATCGGCGCGCCACCTTCCGCCTTCCGCTTCGCCACATAGTCCGCCAACGCCTCCGCCACAGAAACCTCAAGCGTCGGCTCCTCATATCCCACCAGCAATTCCTGAAACACCCGGTTTGCCCGGCGCGGCGCTTGCTCGGCGCCTTTTTCCAGCCATGTCGGGTAGTTGTCCCAGTTCGACAGCATCGGAGCGTGGAAGGCGGTTTCATAGCTGCCCATCGTCTGCGCGGTGCCAAAGAAGTGGCCGCCCGGGCCAGCCTCGGCAATCGCTGCCAGCCCCAAGGCAGCGTCATCGGTCGCCAAAGGCTCCATCCAGGCCTGCATCATCATCAGCATTTCGGCGTCAAGGATCAGCTTCTCCCAAGACGCCGTCAGCCCGCCGTGCATCCAGCCCGCCGCATGTTCCACCAGATGCGCCCCGCCGCAAATAGCCCCCCACAACGCCATCTGGCTTTCGTAGGCCGCCTGCGCATCGACCGCATTGGCCGCCGTCACATTGCTGGACCGAAACGGCACGCCGATCCGCCGGGCCAGCTGTCCAGACGCCATTGCCGCCTTGGTATATTCCGGGGTCCCGAACGCAGGCGCGCCAGACCGCATGTCGACATTCGACGTAAACCCGCCATACATCACCGGCACGCCCTTTTTCACGATCTGGGTCAGGCAAATCCCCGCCATCGCCTCGGCATGTTGCAACACCAAGGCGCCCGCAATGCTGACCGGAGCCATTGCCCCTGCCAACGTAAATGGCGTGATCACGTTGACCTGCCCGTGTGCGGCCATGGCAATCAGCCCCTCCGCCATCGGGATATCCAGTTGCAGGGGAGAGTTTGTGTTGATGATCCCCAACAAGCTGCACGGCAAGGTGTCAGGCGTGCAGCCGAACATCAGCGCGGCCATTTCAATCCCGTCCATCGTGCGCGCATGGCCGAGGGTCTGGGTCTGCCACGACTTGTCAAGATAGGTGATCTGCGCCAGATACAAATCCAGGTGCCGGGTTGGGGCGGGCAAATCCATCGGCTCAAACGGGCCACCGCCCTCTTGCTGGACCACGTTAAGGCTTTGGATAACCTTCAGATAATCGCACATCTCGGCATAAGTGCCATCGCGCCGTCCGCCGTCAATGTCCATCACATAGGCGGGCCCGCCCACTGACGCAAATACCATGTCCCGCCCACCAAGCTTCAGGTTTCGCGCCGGATTGCGCGCGGCGAGCGTGAAGGTCGCAGGAACCGATGCCATCAGGCTTTCGGCCAGTCCCGGCGGAAAGCGCACCATCTCACCGACAATCTGCGCCCCTGCCCCGGCATACAAAGCCCGCGCCTTTGGCAGCAGAACTTTCAGCCCGGTTTCCGCCAGCAGGTGCAAAGCCGTTCGGTGGATAGCCTCGACCTGATCGGCAGAGATCACCGCCATCGGCGCGGTCAGCAAAGGCACCTGACCGAACGGCCGCTGCGGGATGACCTTGTGGCGGGGCCGTCTCATGGCAGGCTCCGGTGCGGTGGCATTTCACGGCGCACGGGCTGCGGCACTTCGCCCAACTCCCGGGCAAAGCGATGCGCCGAAAAGATTGCGTCGGCGATCGAGGACGGGTGCGAGCAATCGCCCACCCGCGCCAGCGACGGGACCTTGTCTGTCAATTCCTCATAAAGGCCCAGAACCGGCAAGCGCCCGGTGACCAGAACCAGCATGGCCCCCGGCACGAACCCCGGCGCCCCATTGTAGACCTGCCGTGTCATCAGCCCGCCTTGCCAGCCCACTGCCTGTTGCGCCAGTTCCAGCTTCACCCCCACCTCCAGCAGCCGCGCCTGCACGAACCCCTGTTCGTCGGTGTAAACCGTCCAGGCCGAGGCCATAGTCTGCGGCGTCACCAGCGTGACCTCATGCCCGTCACCCGCCAGCTTTTCAGCCAAAGCCCCGCCCATGAAGTAATGCTCGTCATCATAGATCACCACCGGGCCTGTGACCTTGGCCCCGGCAAAAACGTCATCCGGCGTCAGCGCGCCATCAAATTCGCCAGCCTCCATCCCCAAAACCCCGACGCCGTCGCGCCGCCAGACGGAGCCGGTGGCAATCACCACATGATCGGCACCAAAACCCAGCACATCGGCGCAGGTCATCGGACTTTCGGGGTAGAGCGCCACGGCTGGCAGCTTTGCAATCATGGTCAGCCGCCAATCCCTGACCCGGCCCCAGCTGGCGAGCCCCGGCAAGGTGCTTTCCCGGTTGACCCGCCCGCCCGGCTTGCGGCTTGCTTCGGCGACTGCAACCTCCAACCCGCGTCGGCCCAAAGTCAAGGCCGCTTCCAGCCCCGCCGGACCAGCGCCAACGACCAGCACCTTTTCGCGCTTTGGATAGCGGGCAATCCGTTCAGGATGCCAGCCGCGCCGCCACTCCTCTCCCATCGTCGGGTTCTGCGTACACCGCAACCCCACCGCCTCGTTGTTCGCAGCCCTGCAGATGTTGCAGCCAATACATTCGCGGATCTCATCCGCCCGACCCTCACGGATTTTCTGCGGCAGAAACGGGTCTGCAATCGAGGGCCGCGCCGCGCCGATCAGATCCTGGATGCCGCGCTTGATCTGGCTGACCATCCGGTCAGGCGAGGTGAACCGCCCGACCGAAACCACCGGCTTTCCGGTCAGTCCTTTGACAAAAGCTACATATTCCTCCTGAAACCCCTCAGCCGAGAACCGCGCCGATTTGGAATCATTGCCCAAGGCCCCTGCCACATTCACATCCCACAGGTCCGGCAGATCGGCGAGCAGCGCCACGACCTCGCGCCCCTCGCCTTCACTGGTGATGCCGTGTGGCCCGTGCAGTTCATCCACCGCAAACCTCAAGGCCACCGCGCAGGTGTCGCCCACCGCGTCACGGGTGTCGTCCAGCATCTCTCGCAGCAGCCGCGTCCGGTTTTCAAGGCTGCCGCCATAGGCATCGCCGCGCTGATTGCTGCGCTTTGACAGGAACTGGAAGGGCAAATAATCATGCCCGGCATAGACATAGATAATGTCGAACCCGGCCTGTTTGGCGCGCAAAGCCGCCGCGCGCTGCCACAGGCGGAATTCCTTGATGTCCGCCAGATCCATCGCCCGGGCCGTGGTCGGCAGGTGAAACATCGCCGGCTGCACCATCGGCGCAAGCCCCGGCAGCCGCGTCATCCGGTTGGAGGCATGTGCGCCACCGTGCCACAGTTCTATCCCCGCCAGCGCGCCATGGGCATGGATCGCCTCTGCCGTAACGGCCAAAGGGGCCACGTCCTCGTCACCCCAAAGCGTCAGAAACGCATGCGGGCTGTCGTCGCTGCTGGGATGGATCGAGCAATATTCCGTACAAACCACGCCCCAGCCGCCCTCTGCCTTCACCCCGCGCAAAGCGGCACCTGATTGCGGGCGTTGCCAGCCAAACCCCGTCGCGTGCGGCGTCTGATAAAAGCGGTTGGGTGCGGTGACCGGGCCAATCAGGACAGGCTCAAACAAGACAGCGTGGTTTGGGTCCATCATGGTCAATTCCCCGGTGACAAGCTTTAAGCCAGACTATCTGCTGTTGGACACTTGTTCAACAAAGGAGTATCCTGCCGTCTTATTCCCGTAACCCAACCCTGCCAAACTCCATTGACCGTTTGAGGAGATTGCCATGATCCGCCCGCTCGCAGCCCTTGCATTGACGCTTTTGCCCCTCGCAGCGCAGGCCGATCCGATCCGGCTGAAAGTGCTGACCTTCAACTTGTGGTACGGCGGTGATCAGGTGTCCTTTGCTTCGGTCATCAAGGCGATCCAGTTGGCAGATGCCGACATTGTGGGCCTGCAGGAACCTGACGGCAAAACGCTGAAAATAGCGGCCCTCGCGGGATATCCCTATGCCGATCAGCGCCGCCATATCCTGTCAAAATACCCGATCTTCGACAGCGCCCTCGGCGAGACGACCCATGCAGAGGCGCCGCCCTATTCCATCGCGGGCCTTGACCCGGATGCCGTCCACGCCTGGATCGAAGTGTCCCCCGGCAAGGTGATTGCTGTCGCCAACACCCACCTGACGTCTGATCCCTACGGCCCCGAGATGGTGCGCGACGGCAAGACCCTCGACGAGATCCTCGCCACCGAAAACACCGTCCGCCTGCCGGAGGCTCAGGCCCTGATCGACGGGTTGCAACCTTTGGCCAAGGCCCGCGTGCCGGTGGTTCTGACCGGTGATTTCAATTCTGCATCCTGGCGCGACTGGACCGCGCCGATTGCCGCCACGCGGCCCTTCAGGGCCTTTGCCGTCGAATGGCCGGTGTCAAAAGCGTTCGAGGCCGCAGGCTTCACTGACAGTTACCGCGTCGTCCACCCCGACCCGATGCGTGACCCCGGCTACACATGGACCGCGGGCCGCCCCTATCCCTATATCCCGGCGGGCGAGGTCTTTGACCGCATCGACTACGCTTGGGAGGCGAATATGACACCGGTGGCAGCCGAGGTGTTGGGCGAGGCGGGCAATTCGCAAGTTCACCTCTCTGTCACCCCCTGGCCGTCCGATCACCGCGCCGTTCTGACCACGTTTGAGGTGGAACCGATCCCGACCCCTGCGTTGATCACTGTTGAGCCCCGACCGGTGCAGGAGGGTGACAGCTTCGTGATCCGCGTGGCCTCACCGGATGGCGGGAACTACTCGGCCACCATCTATAAACGCGGTGATACCACGCCAATCACCGGGATTTCCGACGTGGCCCCGGATGACCGCCCGACGATCCGCCTGTCAACCCTTGGTCTGCCGCAAGGCGACTATGACGCCGTGATGGCCGACAAAGACGGCAAAGAAATCGCCCGCACCCGCTTTGCCATTGTGCCGCAGGACGGGCAGGCAGCGATGACGGTCACGGCACCCATCACCCCAACTTCTGACGTTGCTTTGGCGTTCACCGGCGCTCCGGGCTTCAAGCTTGACTGGGTGGGCATTTACAAGAAGGGCGAGCCTTCGGTCTACAATTACCTTGGCTTTGCCTATACCGGTGCGCGGATCAACGGCACCCTGACGTTTCCCGCAGCCGAGCTATACCAGCCCCTGACGGCAGGCGACTATGAAGCGCGCCTTATGTTTGACGATCACTACGAAATCCTCGCCATCGCACCATTTTCCGTCAAATGAACGGATCCACGATTTTTCTGCGAAAAATCAAGCACCAAACCATTCGCGGAACAGTCGCCATTTCTTGATTTTTCGCAGAAAAATCGGTGCTGTTTCTTGATTTTTCGCAGAAAAATCGGTGCTGTTTCTTGATTTTTCGCAGAAAAATCGGTGCCGTGCCTGCCTAGCGCTGCCCGCCGCCCTATGCAAATGTGCGGGTGGAGGATTGCCATGTCCAAAATCATCATCTCCTGCGCCATCACCGGCTCTATCCACGTACCCAGCCAATCGCCCTATCTGCCGGTCACCGCAGATCAGATCGCGGCTTCTGCGATCGGCGCTGCTAAAGCCGGGGCTGCCATCCTGCATCTGCACGCCCGCGACCCGAGGAATGGCCGCCCCTCCGCCGACCCCGCCCATTGGCAAGCCTTCCTGCCGAAGATCAAAGCTGGCACAGATGCTGTGGTTAACATGACAACCGGCGGTTCTGCAGTGATGACGCTGGACCAGCGCCTTGCCGCCCCAAAGGCCAACGCGCCAGAGATGTGCTCGCTGAACATGGGCAGCATGAACTTCGCTTTGTACCCGATGATCACCCGCATCAAAGAGTGGCTGCACGACTGGGAGCGCCCGTTTCTGGAAAACTCCGACGATGTGGTCTTCAAGAACACCCCGCGCGACATCGCCCACGTCCTGTCCGAAATGGGCGCACAGCGCGGCGCGCGGTTTGAGTTTGAGTGTTACGACATCGGCCACCTGACCATGCTGAAACACTTCGTGGACCGCGGCCTTGTTCCATCCCCACTGTTCATCCAGTTCGTCTTCGGTGTCCTCGGCGGCATGCCACCAGAGCCTGACACCCTGACGCTTCTCAAACGCACCGCCGACCGCTTGTTTGGCGACACCTACCAGTTTTCGGTCCTTGCAGCAGGCCGCGCCCAGATTGCGATGGCAACCATGTCGGCGGCGATGGGAGGCCATGTCCGCGTTGGTCTGGAGGACAACCTCTACCTGTCAAAGGGCGTTCTCGCGCAATCCAACGCGCAACAGGTCGCCCTGATCCGTGAGATCGTCGAACGTTTGGGTCGTGAGGTTGCCACCCCCGACGAGGCCCGCGCGATGCTGCACCTCAAAGGCCGCGACAAGGTGGCGTTTTGATCCGTCCGGTAACGCCTGCCGACATCCCCGCCTTGCGCCAAATGCTGCAAGCCGTGTCCGACCATGACGGCGGCACCGGTCCGGTCGCTTCTGAAGCTGCCCTCCATGACGCCACCTTTGTCACCCGGTTGATCCATGCTGTGATCCACCCCGAGGGCATGGCGATTTACTATCCCGATTTCTCCACCCATCGCGGTCAGCCCGGCGTCTATATCCAAGACCTATACGCAGTCCCCACAGCCCGGCGCACCGGCCTCGCCCGCGCCCTGCTTTCGGCTGTGATGCACCACCAGACGTGGGGCGCCAGATACATGACCTTGGGCGTTTCCGCCTCCAACATCGCCGCCAACCGCTTTTACGCCAAAGCCGGCTTTACCCCGCGCGGATATCAGATGATGATCCTTGACGGCCTGAATTTGGAAAGTCTGACATGACCAGCCTCGCCCCCGCACCCCGGCCCAAACCTGACCCAATGCGCCGACCTTCCGGTCGCGGGCTGGCGCACATTCTTTGCATGTGTGCAGATTGGCCCGGCCGATGATCACTCTTTATCATCCCGGCCAACGCGCTCATAACCCTCAATTCTTCCTGTCCTCAGGTGCTGCCAAACCCTGCCCCGAACAACCCTCCCGCATTGACGCCCTTTTGTCGGGTGTCCACAGTCTTGGCCTGACCGCGCAAACCCCCGATGACCATGGGCTTGACGCCATCGCGGCCATCCACCCCCAACGCTACCTGACATTCCTGCAAAACATCCATCAACGCTGGCAGCATATCGAGGGTGCCAGTGCCGAAGTGGTTCCCAACATCCACCCCGCAAACCGCAGCACCCATGATGGGGGCGGCTACCCTTTGTCTGCGGTTGGTCAGGCTGGCTATCACATGACCGACACCGCTTGCCCCATCGGTCCCAAGACGTGGGAGGCCGCTTACCTGTCAGCCCAAACCGCCATTCACGGAGCCGAGTTGCTTTTGCAAGGCCACCGGTCCGCCTATGCCCTGTGCCGCCCACCCGGCCATCACTGCTTTGCCGAAGTCGCGGGGGGGTTTTGCTACCTCAACAACACCGCCATCGCCGCCCAGCAACTTACCCTGTCGGGCCGTAAAGTTGCGGTGCTTGACGTCGACCTGCACCATGGCAACGGCACCCAAGGCATTTTCTACGACCGTCCCGATGTGCTGACCGTCTCGCTTCATGCTCATCCCGAACGTTTCTACCCTTTCTTCTGGGGCTATCCGGAGGAGCGCGGCACAGGCAATGGAGAAGGCGCCAATCTTAACCTGTGCCTTGCGCGCGGCAGCGCCGATCAAGCCTTCCTGTGGGCCCTGCATCAGGCCCTTACCGCCATCACGGTCTGGGGTGCCGACACACTCGTTCTGGCCCTGGGCCTTGATGCTTTTGGTGGCGACCCTTTCGCGGGTCTTGCCGTCACGACACCGGGCTTTGCGCAGATCGGTCTTGAGATCGCGGCCCTTGGCCTGCCCACACTCATCGTGCAGGAAGGTGGCTACCTCTGCCCCGAACTTGGGCAAAACCTTGCTGCCGTCTTGCAAGCCTTCCTGTGAACCGCTTCACTCTGGTTCAAATATCCCGGAGTCCGGGGCAGCGCCCGGGGGTCTGCCGCGCCCGCATCACCTGAAAGTCTGTCCTTGCCCAAACCCGCCCCCCTGATCGGCATCGCCCTGATGCTGGCCGCCATGGCCGTCTTGCCCGGCATCGACGTCATCGCCAAATTCCTTGGGCAGGGCGGCATGCCGGTCATGCAGATCGTCTGGGCCCGGCTGACCTTCGGCGCCGTCCTGACGCTGCCTTTCGCGGCCCGTCATACCGGTATGACAGGACTTGTGCCGGGCACGCCTGCCATCCACACACTCAGGGCAAGCCTGTTGATCGCCGCCACCTTTCTGTTCTTCTCAGCCCTGAAATTCCTGGCCATCGCCGACGCGCTTGCAATTTTCTTCGTCCAGCCGCTTGTGGTGACAGCCCTTTCGCCGCTGATCCTGAAAGAAAAAGTCGGCCCGCGCCGCTGGGCCGCCGTCTGCGTGGGCTTTGTGGGCACGCTGATCATCATTCGCCCCGGTAGTGGAGCCCTGAACCCCGGCAGCCTTCTGGCCCTGGCCGCTGGCACCAGTCTGGCCCTGTATTTCCTGCTGACCCGCAAAATCTCTGGCCGTACCAAGGCGATCGTGACGACATTCCACACCAATGCCATTGGCGCGGTGATCGCCTCGGTTCTGGTGGCCTTTGTCTGGAAAACCCCGACCTCGGTTGAGTGGCTTCAGTTTGCTTTCTTGGCCGCCATCGCCAACGTCGGCCACTACTGCATCGTGCGCGCCTATGACCATGCGGAGGCCTCGCTGCTGGCACCCTTGGCCTATACCGAGATGGTGACATCCACGGCGATGGGCCTGATCTTCTTTGGCGATTTCCCCGACCGCTGGACCTTCATCGGGGTCGGCATCCTGATCGCCTGCGCCATCTACATCTCAATGCGCGAAAGGCTGAACATTCCGTAGGATGGGCAATCTGCCCATGTTGCGCCGGGCCGGAGTGGGGCGCAACATGGGCGCATCGCCCATCCTACTCATGCCCATATGCCGCACAAAATCCGCCGGGTGACCCGCTCCACCACTGCATCACCTTTGATCAGGCCAGCCACCCATTCACATGAACCGGCATTGAAGACGACGCCGTTGCCGCGCCGGTATTCCACCATGCAGCCATTGCCCCGGCTGGCCCGGCCCAACGTCTCGGGCGTGACCGCGCCGTAGACCACCTTTGCCACCGCTTCGGCATCCAGTTGGCCGATGAAACTGTCCGCGTCCCAAATGCCTGTCGAATGGGCAAGTGTCGTGGCAGGCGACAGGCCGATGATGGTCAGCGTTCCCGCCAGCCCGACGCCCTCTGCCGCAAAGGGCAACCCATAGGTCATCGTGAAGTCGATCCCATCCACTTCATACCCAAAGATTTTCGCCGCCCCGCCCAGCACGTCACCGTACCCCAACCCACTGGCCACCACCGACCAATGCTCCGGTCGGTAGATCACAAACCCGCCGGAGCCATGCGCGGCGCAGCGGCTCCACCCGGCATAGACGCCCATTGACCCGGTCAGGCCCAATGTCGCTATCGCAGGACGCCCAACCTGCGGATCGTCCCAATAGGAGGTCAAACGACTGGAGTCCGGCGTGGGATCATTCGAAGGTGCTGCGTATTTGTAGCAGGTCTGCGCGCTCAGATCCGCCGACAGCCGCGTCTGCCAAAAGAAGTTGCCGGCAAAGCGTGCCAGTTCGCCGCCCGCATCCAGCCAGACCTCCAGATGGTCGCGCATCTCCCAGGTCCAGTATTCGTCATGACCGACGATCACAGCGCGGGCATAGCCCTTCAGCAGCCCCGGATCGGCGTGCAGATCGTGCTGGGTGGCATAGCTTAGCGCGATCCCCTCCGCCTCGGCCCACACGGCAAAGGGCCGCTCGAACGCCGCCCAACCCGATGAGGCGTATTTCTTCGAAATCCCCTTGGCGCGGGCGAAATCCATATGGGGATAGCGTGGTTTGGACAAAAGCGGCGAGGCGTGCGGGATGCGGGGCGCGTCATCCGGCCAGCCCACGAAGCCCTTGGCCCAAGGTCGATGAAGGCTGACCTCGGGCGCAAAATCGGTGCGATGCTCCCCCGTGATGCCCTGATACTGGTTCGACCCGCCCCAGTCGTTGTATGCGCACCAAGTCCCGGTGGCGAGGATCATCAGGATGCCTTGAGGTTTGGCCGCCTTCAGCACGAACATATGGTCGGACTGATGCCCTGCAACCGTCAGCCGCACGACATAGACGCCCGACTGCCACGCGGGCAGTGTCAGACGAAAACGCTCCGGCCAGCCGCAGCCTTTGACCGAGCAATCTTCGGGTGTCGGTTCGAAGGTCAGGGCAATTCGACTGTCGAGCATGGTTTCCGCCATCAGCCCATCGCGCAAAATCTCCAGCCGGGCCATGGGCGCGCTGGACATGGCGTGCAGGATCAAAACGTCACCGGGGGCATAGCTGAGCCGATCGGTATAACCCCAGACCTGCGGCCGGGCCGGGTCGTCTGACGCCACCTCATAGTAGTGCCCGGTCACGGCGCTGCCGTCGTCAAAGGGGCCGGGGACGAAGAAATCCTTCAGGCTCATCGCAACCCCTCCGCCAAGGCGTGTTCCAGAAACACGGCCGAGCGCATCAGGTAGGTCTCCACATTGGTCCGGCGGAAGATGCCGTGGCCTTCGTCGGAAAACAGCATATCCTCAAACGGGATGCCCGCCGCTTTCAACTCCCGCATCGCGGTGAAGGTGTTTTCCGGCCCGACATTGCTGTCAGCAAGGCCGTGGACGATCAGCACATGACCCCGGATGGCGCTGATGAAATTGCCGGGGCTGGCGTTGGCATATTTTTGCGGGAGATCCTCCGGTGTGCCACCCATCATTTCTTGCGAATAGGCGCGACCATGCGGCATTTCGGTCTGATGGTAGTCAATGTCCAGCTTGTACATGCCGCACATCGGTATTGCCGCCGTCACCAGATCGGGAAACCGGGTGATCGCATACCAGCTGGAAAACCCGCCGTAAGAGTTGCCGACGACCGCCACCTTCCTCGGCGCAAACCCGCGTTGCAGAACAGTCTCAATCCCGGTGCGGATGTCGGCCTGCTCCCGTCCGCCCCAGCCATCGGCCTTGACCCCCTCGCGCCATGCCGCGCCAAACCCGGTGGAGCCGCGATAATTCGGGTCCAGCACCGTATAGCCCAACTGCACCCAGAAGCCGATCTTGGGGTTCACCCAATCCTCGGAATGCCAGGTTGGTCCGCCGTGAACGTAGACGATCAGACCCTTTGACTTGGCTTCGGGTTCATAAAGCCAACCCTGCACCTCGCGGTCATCACTGGATTTCCAGCGAAAATCACGCGGGGCGCGGTGGCGGCGATAAGACACAGGCGTCGGTGCCAGACGCCTGCACAGACCATCCGGGGCGACCTGAACCAGTTCATGCGGGGCGCTGGCGTCATAAGCCTCTGCCAGCCAGCCGCCATCGGGCAAGCTTACGTGGGGCACCAAAGTCCGCCGGCCCGACTGGTTGGGAAACGGACGCGAGCCCAAGGCATCAAACAGCACCGCACTGGTCTGGCTGTCCTGATGGCAGATGCAGGCGAAACCGCTTTTGCCCACCACCACGTCATGCGGCAAAAGCTCTGGCTCACCGCCCAGCCAAAGCGTGGTTCCGGTGGAAAGCGTGAAGATGCCCAACTCGTCACGGCCCACCCGGTCGGTCACCACGACAATCCGGTCCTCATCCAGCCAGGTCCCCCGGCTGTTGGAGGACTGGTCCATCGCAAACACTTCACGCAGGCCAGTGCCATCGTCGTTCATCACCCAGATCTGCCCCGACCCCGGCGCGCGGGTGCTGACGTTCAAAAGGATACGCTGGCCAGAAGGCGACTGGCGCGGCGCTGTATCAAAAAAGCGCGGGATGCGGGCAAGGCAGCTGCGTTGACCGGAGTGCAGGTCTTGCCGCCAGATCAGCCCCTGTTCCACCACCTGTCCGGTGCCATAATCAAAGTCGGCGACAAAGATCACGGCCTTGCCGTCGCGGGTCAACTCTCCGCCGTACAGGTAGTGGTTGTCCTGTTTGGGCGTGAGTAGATGCAGGCGATTGCCAACGCGGCGGTCCAGCATCAGAAGGTGGTCATGCTCGCAGGCGTGGCGCGATTGGGCGAGGATCAGCACCTGCCCATCGGAGGATACATCGCGGATATGGTGGTGATCGGTGCCGAAGGTCAGCTGCTCCACCGCGCCGGGTTTGCCAAGGGTGGTGGCAAAGACGTCCTCGATGTCGCCCGCCCCCGCACCGCACCAGAAGGCCCAGGCCCCATCCGCCGACGCGTGAACGTTGGAGATTTGCGGCAAGGCGGCCCATGCGCGGGCGAGGGTTTTCAGATCGTCCATCTAAACCTCAACAAAATGGCAGGCGGCCTGACGGTCACCAAAGCTGCGCAACCGGGGGCGTTCGGCGTGGCAGCGGTTTTGCACCTTGGGGCAGCGGCTGGCGAAAACGCAACCCGGCGGCGGGTTCAGAACCGAGGGCAGTTCGCCGCCCAAAGCCGTGCCGCGCCTGCCCTTTTCGCGCACCGGGTCAGGTTCGGGCACCGCATCCATCAGGGCCTGCGCATAGGGATGCAATGGCCGCGCGTAAAACGCATCCCGGCCCGCCACCTCAACCACATGGCCCAGACACATCACCATCACCTGATGGCTGATGTGTCTGACCACGGCAAGGTTGTGCGAGATGAACACCAGCGCCAGCCCCATCCTGTCCTGCAAATCCATCAGAAGGTTGATCACCTGCGCCTGGATCGAGACATCCAAAGCCGACACCGGCTCATCACAGACCAGCAGCTTCGGTCGACCGATCAGGGCGCGGGCAATCCCCACCCGTTGCGCCTGCCCGCCAGAAAGCTCATGCGGGTAGCGTCCGGCAAAATCCTCCGGCAGCCCAACCTCTGCCAAAGCCGCGACCGCGCGCAGCATCCGGTCTGCCTTGGACAGATCCGGGGCAAAGGTGGCCAAGGGGCGGGAGATGATCTTCGCAAGCGTCATCCGAGGGTCCAATGCCGCCAAAGGGTCTTGGAAGATGATCTGCATCCCGGCCCGGACTTGTCGCAACTCAACCTTCGGCATTAAAGCCATGTCCTGCCCTTGCCACAAGACCTGGCCTCCCGTGGGGGCCACCAACCGCAGCAAAGCCCGCCCGAGGGTAGATTTCCCACATCCGCTTTCGCCGACAATCCCCAGCGTTTGCCCGGCGTCCAGCCGGAAATTCACCCCGTGGACAATCGGCAAAATCCGCGAGGAGGCCAATAGACCTGCGCCGGCAACCGGGTAGCCCACGTCCAGATCGCGCGCCTCCAGCAGGGTCATAGTGCCCCCAGATGGCAGGCCAACCGCCGCGAGCCGTGGGAGATCAGGGGCGGCTGCGTGTCACAAGCGGCCACCCGCACCGAACAACGCGGCGCAAACGGGCAGCCCGACCGCATCGCCGCCCCAGACGCTGGCGTGCCGGGAATGGTGCCCAACCGCGCCGCCAACGCATCGCCCAGACGCGGTGTCGCTGCCAGCAAGCCTTTGGTATAGGGGTGCGCGGGTGCGGCAAACATCTCTTCCGCCCGCCCCTCCTCCATGATCCGGCCGCCGTACAAAACCACGACCCGGTCCGCCATCCGCGCCACCACCCCCAGATCATGCGTCACCAGAATGACCGCTGTACCAATTTCCGCTGCCAGCTCCGTCATCAGATCCAGCACTTGGGCCTGAATGGTCACGTCCAGAGCCGTCGTAGGCTCATCCGCCAGCAGAACCGAGGGCCGGGCCAGCAACGCCATCGCAACCATCACCCGCTGCCGCATTCCGCCCGAGAACTCGTGCGGATAGGCCCGCGCCCGCCGCGCTGCATCCGGGATGCGAACCCGGTCCAGCATCGCCACCGCCTGACCTGAAGCCTGGGCTTTGGTCAGCCCCTTGTGAACCATCAAACCCTCGGCCAACTGATCGCCCACCCGCATATAGGGGTTGAGCGAGGTCATCGGGTCCTGAAAGATCATCGACAAATGCGCGCCCCTGACACGGTCCAATGCCGCGGGCTGCATCGCCAGCAAATCCTGCCCACGAAACAGCGCCTGCCCGGAGGCGCGGCCGTTCCCCGCCAACAACCCCATCAAACTGAACAATATCTGGCTTTTGCCAGAGCCGCTTTCGCCAACAATCCCCAGAACCTCTCCCGGTGCGAGGTCAAATGACACCCGGTCCACCGCCAAAACCTGACCCTGCGGTTGGGAAAACCGAACGCTCAGGTCCCGGACGGACAAAAGGTCAGCGGTCGTTGGGGTCAAAGGCATCCCGCAATCCATCCGCTATGAAGTTAAGGCAAAACAGCACCGCCGCCAGCAAAATACCCGGCAACAACAAAAGCCGCAAATCGGTGTTCATCGCCGCCGTCCCCGTTTCTATCAGATTGCCCCAACTGGCCCGCGGCTCTTTGATACCAATGCCAAGAAACGACAGGAAGCTTTCAGATAGAATAACCTCCGGCACCAAAAGCGCTCCGTAGACGATGACAACAGAGGCACAATTGGGTACGATATGTTCCACCACAATCGACCATGGCGTCATCCCGCCTGCCCGCGCCGCCTCAATAAACTCGCGCTTCGACAGGCTTTGCGCCTGCGCCCGGACAATAACCGCAGGGGTCAGCCATCAGGGCAATCGCGTTTGGCCTAAGCATCTGCTAACTGTTTGAGAAGGCTGAGAAGAAACGCATCGCTCCAACCCGCCCGCTTCAGTTTGATCGAGAGCGAGCCCTTTGAGGTGTCCCTGCGGGCGAGGTCGAGGGCGCG
>JBBRLL010000012.1:0-92412 GCA_038231395.1 Rhodobacterales bacterium | reverse complement strand
TATGACCACGTGTTCGTCCTGCACCACCCGGATGAAGAGCGTGAGGCGGCGCGGCCATTGCGCACCGCCCCTGTCTATGACCGCCAAAAGGCATTGGGTGCGCAGTTTGGCCAAGTGAACGGGTGGGAGCGGCCGATTTATTACGGGCCGTTGGATGCGCCGGCAGATTTCGACCACAACTCCCGCAGCTTCCGACGCGGCGCTTGGTGGCAGTATGCGGTGGACGAGGCGAAAGCCATTCGTGAGACGGCGGGGCTGATTGATGCAACCGCGTTCACCAAACATATCGTGCGCGGGGCGGGGGCTACGGCGTTCCTGGACTGGTTCACCTGCAACACTTTGCCGAAAGTGGGGCGGATCAACCTGACCTATGCCTTGACGCCGCAGGGCACGACGCGCACGGAATACACCATCGTGCGCAATGGCGAGAACGACTATTATCTGGTGAGTGCGGGCGCGTGGACCGCCTATGACGCGGATTATCTGCGCAAGGCGGCTGAGGATATGGCGCCGAAATTCGGGCATATCGACATTCATGACGTGACGACTCAATGGGGCGTATTTGCGATTGCCGGGCCGAATTCCCGCAAGATTCTGGCAGAGCTGATCAAGGATGCCGACCCGGCAACCGCGTTATCGAACAAACGTTTTCCTTGGCTTTCAGCGCGGCGGATTGAACTGGGGATGTGCCCGGTCAATGCGATCCGGGTGGCTTACACCGGGGAGCTTGGTTGGGAATTGCACCACCCGATTGAAATGCAGCGCTATCTTTGGGAGCAGTTGCTGGCCGCCGGGGCCAAGCATGGCATGAAACTGGTCGGTGCGCGGGCGCAGAACTGGCTGCGGCAAGAGAAATCCTACCGGGCGTTCGGGAATGAACTGGGGCGCGATGCCTCGCCCCTTGAGGCGGCTTTGGACCGGTTTGTTGATCTGAAAAAGGATTTTCAGGGCAAAGAGGCGATGTTGGCCATCGGGGTGCGGTCAAAATGCTGCACGGTGCTGATTGACGGGCCTTCATATACCGATCCGTGGGGCAAGGAAGCGTTGCTTTTCAATGGGGTGAAGGTGGGGCGTCTGACCTCTGGCGGGTATTCGGTGGCGTTTGGCAAGCAGATCGGCATGGGCTATGTGACGCCGGAACTCGCGGAAGTGGGCACCAGACTGAAGGTGCGGATGAACCGGGACTTGTGGGATGCGGTCGTGGTGGAGGACAGCCCGTTTGATCCGAGCAATGCGCGGATCCGGGTTGATGGTTAGGACCGGATGAAAGGTTGCTTCCCCTCAAACCGGGACTTAGCCGAACGATAATCAAATCGCGAACTGGGCATGGGAAAACATTGCGGCGGATCACTCCGCCGCAATGTCCATCTGCCGGGTATCGGTGACGATCAGGGCGCAGGTGCCACAGGCCGCTGGCCCGTTCTGCGCAAACCACCGGCAAGTTCCGCGGATGGTGCAAGGCGGAAGCTCTGCTGCGGGGGGAGCGCCCGGAACCTCCATCTCTTTCATCGCGCGGTCGATCACGCCGCAGCGTGTTCCTGTCCACTGGCTGCACCCGGAAGTCTGGCAGCGGCTGGTGAAACGCATTCTTTCTTCTGGCGCACCCCGGATCCTGACGGCGTCAAGGAAAGACTGATCCACAGGCATCAACGTGCGCAGGTTGTGAATTTTTCCATCCGACCCCAGCACGCCCAACAGCCCGGTGCCCGGCTCGGCGGGCGCAGAGGGGCAGGCGTAGCCGGAAAGCCGGGCGGCGGGGACTTCGCCGCCCGGTCCCATCACATGCGACCCGAGAGTTGCGGAAGGTTGACGCCGATCGCTTTGTGAGCGGCGTCAAGCGCTTCAAATTCCGTCCGCAGGATGAAGCCCAGCCAATCACGCGGAAAAAAGACCGCCATCGGCTTCTCGGGATGCATCATCGCAATATGCGCCATCGCGGCCTTCTGAATATCGGCATTGATGGCAAACTTGGCTTCTTTGGAAAGGGCAATATCCCCCAGATCGACGACAAAACGAGTCATAACAATCTCCACTTACAATCGGCCCGTACAGGAATGTTTCTGCACAGCTTCAAGGTAGGACAAGGCAGCGTTAAACGCGAATGAAAGAGGCGTTAAACGGCGTCAAATAGTGGATGACGCGGCAGAACCCGAAACCCTCTGATGACTGCATGAGAGTTGAATTTCAGTTCCGTCACGAAATCGTTGACGAATCGCTGGGCAATCGCCTATGACACCGATGACATGACACCGATGTCATACTTAGAACCAAGATCGGGTCGTGTCGGGTGCTTCGCATCAAGGGGGGGAAGATGGCCACGATTTATGATGTCGCCCGCATGGCGGGAGTATCGGCAAAAACGGTCAGCCGGGTGCTGAACGGCGACGCTCCCGTGGGCAAAACCACCCGGGAGGCTGTTGAGGCTGCGATTGGCCAGTTGGGCTATGTCCCCTCAAACGCTGCACGGATGATGCGGTCGCAGCGCTCCGGGCTGATCGGGCTGATCACTGGCGCCATTTCCATGTCGCCGGAACCAACTCAGCCGGCTGGTCTGCCGGAACTGTTCATCGTGCAGGGTATTCAGAAGGTGCTCGCCACGTCTGGCATGACCCTGATGATTGCCGACACCGGCGGCGTGGTGGAAAAGGCCGCGCCCCTGATCGACACCTTTCTGCGCCATCGGGTGGAGGGGCTGATCTATGTGGCCGAGTATCACCAGAAAATCGTCCTTCCCGCCATATCGGACGGCACCCCGCTGGTCTTGGCCAACTGCTTTGACGACCGCGGCACTCCGGCGATTTTGCCGGACGACACGCGCGGCCAACATGACCTTGTGGCACGGCTTGTCACGGCCGGGCATCGCCGGATTGCCTATCTGACCCTGCGGCCGGATATTGCGGCGGGCCGTTTGCGGGTGGACGGCTATCGGGCGGCTTTGGCCGAAGCGGACATCGCCTATGACCCGGCCCTGGTTGAAAACTGCGACCTTGATGGGCGCGAGGGCGAAAGCCAGCTTCTGTGGGACGCGATTGACCGCATGGTCAGGCTGTCCAATCCGCCGTCGGTGTTTTGTTGCGGCAAT
Source organism: Rhodobacterales bacterium (assembly GCA_038231395.1). Classification (GTDB taxonomy): domain Bacteria; phylum Pseudomonadota; class Alphaproteobacteria; order Rhodobacterales; family Rhodobacteraceae; genus Stagnihabitans. Next base: position 89,330 of record JBBRLL010000012.1, on the reverse strand, counting down.
GACCGGATGGCGTTGCGGGTTTACGGCATCCTTCGGTCGATGGGGCGTCGCGTACCAACCGAAGTTTCCGTCGCGGGCTACGACAATTACCGCGTGATTGCCGAGACATTATATCCGCCGCTGACCACGGTGGACCTTCCTTATACCGCCATGGGTGTGCGCGCCGCGCAGCGCCTGATGGCGATGATTTCCGGCGAAACCCGGGAAGCCAATGGCCCCACGCTGGTTGCGGGGCCGGTCTATTGGCGGGAGTCAGTTACAGAACTGCGCCCCGCCAAAATAACTCAGTTGAAATCCGTCAGAGAGGAGTGACGACATGAAGAACGTAAATTGGGCACTTGGTGCCCTGCTGGCCACGACAGTCTGGGGAGGGGTAGCACAGGCCCAAACCGCGCTGACCATGTGGTATCACGGCGCTGGCAACGAGGTCGAAAGCAAGATCATCAACCAGATCATCACCGACTTCAACGCCAGCCAGAAAGACTGGGCGGTCACCCTGCAAAGCTTCCCGCAGGCCGCCTACAACGACTCTGTTACCGCAGGCGCTTTGGCCGGCAACTTGCCCGACATTCTGGACGTTGACGGGCCGAACATGCCAAACTGGGCTTGGGCGGGCTATATGCAACCCTTGCAGATCGACGAAGCCAAGATCGCCAACTTCCTGCCGGGTCCGAAGGGCGTCTACAACGGCAAGCTCTATTCAATCGGCCTATGGGACGCTGCGGTGGCTTTGGTCACCCGCAAATCCTATCTGGACGAGTTGAAACTGCGCACGCCGACGCTGGACAAGCCCTGGACCAAGGACGAGTTCGAAGGCGCGCTGAAGGCTGCCAAGGACTCCGGCAAGTTCAAGTTTGCGCTGGATCTTGGCATGGCCTGGACCGGTGAGTGGTATCCCTATGCCTTCTCGCCCTTCCTGCAATCCTTCGGTGGCGACATTGTGGACCGCACCACTTATCAGACCGCCGAAGGCGCTTTGAACGGTGAAGCCGGGATGGCCTGGGGCAAATGGTGGCAGCACCTGTTCACGGACGGCTATGCTCAGGCCAAGCAAGACGGCGCGGATCGCGACAATGGCTTTGGCGCGGGGCAATACGCCTTTTCGTGGAATGGCAACTGGGCAGCTTTGAACGCGTTGAAGGCTTTCCCGGACACCGTTTTCCTGCCAGCGCCGGACATGGGCAAAGGCTCTAAAATCGGGGCGGCGTCTTGGCAGTTTGGCATCTCGGCCAAATCGACCCATCCCGACGGCGCATCGAAGTTCATCGAGTTTGCCTTGCAGGACAAATATCTGGCCGACTTCTCGAACGGCATCGGGTTGATCCCGCCGACAACCACGTCAGCTGCGATGACCGACAATTACAAGGCCGGTGGGCCGATGGCGGTGTTCTACGACCTGACCAAGGCGCAGGCTTTGGTGCGTCCGGTGACGCCGGGTTACATCGTCGAGGCCAAGGTGTTTGAAAAGGCCGCGACGGATATTGCCAACGGCGCGGACGTTTCTGCGACGCTGGATGCGGCGGTGGACGAGATCAACTCTGACATCAAGAAGAACAACGGTTACGCGCCGCACTGACCGTGGCGGGCCGGGGGCCTCCCCTCCCGGTCAACTGAGGTTTTGGCAAGGCGGCACGTCCAGCCGCCTTGCCCTTTTCCCCCTGTTCAGAAAGCGGCTGCGATGGCTTCGAAATTCATCCAATCAAACCGGACAGGTTGGCTTATGGCGGCGCCCGCCTTGGCGCTGATCGTGGGCTTCATCATCCTGCCGTTCTTTTTGGCCGTAGGATTTTCCTTTACCAACCAACGGCTTGTCTCGCCCAATGCCGCTCAGTTCACCGGGCTGGACAACTACCGTCAGCTTCTGGGCATGGGTGTCTTGCACGTGGACCCGCTCAAAGATGCGAGCGGCGTGACGGTGCTGGACGATGCCGGAAAGCCCAAGTTACCGGAGTTGCGCACCTTTACCCGCAAGAACCCCGCCTATCCGCAATATGACGGGATGCGGGAGTGGTTTTCGTGGGGTTCGGGTGAGGGACGCACCTTTGTTCTGGCCCGCGACGTGGTGTTCCTCAAGGCCATCATCAACACCTTCATCTTCGTGATCGTCGTGGCCCCGTTGCAAGGCGGACTGGCGCTTGGGCTGGCACTGCTGATCAACCAAAAACTGCGCGGCATCAACGTGTTCCGGGCGATCTATTTCATGCCGGTGGTGGTTTCCATCGTCGTCGTCTCGCTGCTGTGGAGCTTTATCTACGACGATCATCAGGGCATCCTGAACAACCTGCTCGGCGCGGTCAGTTTCGGGGCAATCCCGCGGGTTGACTGGCTGGGCAATCCGGCCACGGCTCTGGGCTCGATCATCTTCATGTCGATCTGGCAGGCGGTTGGCTTTCATATGGTGATCTGGCTGTCCGGGTTGCAAACCATCTCGCCCACCCTGTACGAAGCGGCGGCCATCGAAGGCTCTTCGAACTGGCAAACCTTTCGCTACATCACCTGGCCGGGGTTGAAGAATACAGCCGTGCTGGTGTTGGTGGTCATCACCATGCAGGCGTTCGGATTGTTCAGCCAGATCAACGTGATGACCCAAGGCGGTCCGCTGGATTCAACCCAGACCATCGTCTTTCAGGCCGTGCAGCGCGGCTATGGCAAACAGGATATTTCGGGCGGCTCGGCCATTTCGGTCATCTTGTTCGTGATCGTGCTGTCGGTGTCGCTGATCCAACGCTTTCTGACCCGGGAAAGGACCTGACATGGCACAAACCTCTGACAACATGGGCCTTCGGCTGGTGGTCCGTTACGCCGTGCTGACGCTGATCGCTGCGATCTTCAGCTTTCCCTTGATCTTCATGGCGATGTCGTCGCTGAAACCCTCCGCTCAACTGCTGGACGACGCCCATACCATCCGCGCCTTGCTGCCCATCGGCGACATCTCGCTGAACAACTACTACGACGCCTTCAAACGCGCGCCGGTCGGGCTGTTCGTCTTCAACTCGGTGCTGGTCACAGGCGTCACCGTGATCCTGTCGCTGGCCTTGTGTTCTGCCGCTGCCTTTGCCTTTACCTTCATTCAGTGGAAGGGCCGGGATGTGATGCTGACCGTCATCCTCGCCACCCTGATCGTGCCGTTTGAAACCATTGCCATCCCCTTGCTGCTGGAGGCGTCAAAGCTGCCGTGGATCGGGGCTTCTGGCATCACCTGGGGTTGGCTGAACTCTTACCGTGTCCAGATCGTGCCTTTCATCGCGGACGGCCTGACGATCTATCTTTTCGTGCAGTATTTCAAAGACCTGCCCGGAGAGTTGATAGAGGCCGCCCGTGTCGAAGGCGCCACCTGGTTCGACATTTACCGTCGCATCGTGATGCCGTTGTCAGGCCCCGTTCTGGCCACCGCCGCCATTCTGAAGTTTCTGGCGATGTACAACCAGTACCTTTGGCCCATCATGGTCACGCAGGAAGAAGGCTACCGCCCGGTCATGGTCGGTCTGCAATACTTCTTCCAGCTGAACCGGGCGTGGGGCGAGATCATGGCCTATCTGAGCCTGATCACGGTCCCGGTGCTTGCCTTCTACCTTTACCTGCAAAAAGCCTTCATCGCGTCGATTGCTTCGACTGGCGTGAAGGGTTGAGGATATCATGACGATCAAAATCGACGGCAAATGGATCTGGGACAGCTGGTATTTTCAAGAGGGTGCGACCTATCACGGTTTCTTCCTGCAAGCCGACACCAGCCTTGGCGACCCCGATCTGCGCCACCTGAATGTCAGCCAAGGTCACGCGACCTCAACTGATCTGGTGACATGGAACCACCTTGGCACCATGTTCGGCCCCGCCAAAACTCCGGCTTGGGATGACAGCACGACATGGACCGGATCGGTGGTTCAGGACGGCGCAGGGCTGTACCACCTGTTCTACACCGGGACGACTTTGGCGGAAAAGTCGCTGTACCAGAGGATTGGTCATGCCACCTCCAACGACCTGCATTCCTGGAAAAGGGTGGGGGATGGGCTGTGTCTTGACCTGTTGGGCCCGAATGCCGACACCTATGAGAAGGACCATATGATCGGCCATTGGCACGACCGCGCGATGCGTGACCCGTGGGTGATGCGTGATCCCGACAGCGACGGTTGGCTGATGTATTTCACCGCCCGCGCGCCGGGTGTGCCTGAACCGAATGCCGGTGGGGCGATCGGCTTTGCCACCTCGCCTGATCTTTACAGCTGGACCCTGCGGCCTCCGGTCTTCACCGGGGGCATGGGTCAACTGGAGGTGCCGCAGGTCTTTCAGAACGGCAGTACCTGGTATTGTCTGTTCTGCACCTCGGGCTTTCAATGGTCGGACCAGTACCGCCGCACCAATCCGCAAAGCCCGGTGACCGGCACGCATTACCTGATGGCCGACCATCCTCGTGGTCCATGGCGGCTGGCCACCGGTGCCTTTTTTGACGGTGCCGATCCTTGTCGTCGCTATGCCGCGCGGATTGTCGATGGACCGGATGGCCTTGTGGTTCTTGGTTTTGCTGACGGCGGCAAGGACAAGTTCGGCGGCTACATCATGGACCCCGAAACCGTCATGATCGGCCCCGAAGGCCTTTTGCACATTCAACCCATCGCCGGAACGGAGTAGAACATGGCTGCCATCACCCTGAAAGGCCTGAAGAAAAGCTACGGCTCCGCCCATGTGATCAAGGGGGTTGATATTGACATTGAGGATGGCGAATTCGTCGTCTTTGTCGGCCCCTCTGGCTGTGGCAAGTCCACCCTGCTGCGGATGATCGCCGGGCTGGAGGATATATCGGCAGGCGAACTGACCATCGGCGGCAAGCGGATGAACGACCTGCCGCCCAAAGATCGCGGCGTGGCGATGGTGTTCCAAAGCTACGCCATTTTCCCGCATATGACGGTGCGCGAGAATGTGGCCTTCGGGTTGACGATTGCCGGGGCCTCCAAGGCCGAAAAGGACGAAAAGGTCGCCGAGGCCGCGCGTATCCTGCAAATGGAACATCTGATGGAGCGTCGCCCCAGCCAGCTTTCTGGCGGCCAACGCCAGCGGGTTGCGATTGGACGGGCGATTGTGCGCAAACCGCAGGTGTTTTTGTTCGACGAACCCCTGTCCAACCTTGATGCCGCCCTGCGCATGGACATGCGGCTGGAGATTGGCAAGCTGCACCAGCAGCTTGGTGCCACCATGGTGTACGTCACCCACGATCAGGTGGAGGCGATGACTTTGGCCGACAAGATCGTGGTGCTGAAAGATGGTCTGGTCCAGCAGATCGGCTCTCCGATGGAGTTGTACCACAACCCGGCCAACCTGTTTGTGGCAGGCTTCCTCGGCTCACCGTCGATGAATTTTCTGGATGTCGAGGTGAAGGGCGTCAACGGCTCCAAAATTCTGGTGTCGAATGCGGCGCTGAACCCGGTGGAGATCGTGGCCAAGACGCCGGGTTACACGGTGGGCGGCAAGGCCAAGCTGGGCCTGCGTCCGCAATACCTGACCCCGGTGGAAGCGGGTGGCATGTTGCACGGCCGGGTGGCCTTGACCGAACGGCTGGGGGCGGAAACCGTGGTCGAACTGACGATGGGTGACGGCAACCGCCTTATTGCCGCTTTGGCGCGTGATGCGGTCTTTCCGATTGGCGGCGATCTTTCGATGACCTTCGACCCTGCGCAGGCTCATATCTTTCCGGTTTGAGGGGCCGCCGAAAGCGGTTTGAAGTGCCGCGCCCGCCCGCCTATGCTGAGCCCGAATCCGCAGGTGGAGTGGCTGGATATGGCAGAGTGGTGGCGTGGCTCAGTGACCTATCAGGTCTATCCCCGGTCGTTTCAGGATGACAACGGTGACGGCGTGGGCGATCTTGCGGGCATCACCCGGCGGCTGGATCATATTGCCAATCTGGGCTGCGATGCGGTGTGGTTGTCACCGTTTTTCACCTCACCAATGGCTGACATGGGCTATGACGTGTCCAACTATACCGATGTCGATCCGGTGTTTGGCACGCTGGCAGATTTTGATGCGCTTCTGGCAAGGGCGCATGATCTGGGCCTGAAAGTCATCATTGATCAGGTCTTGAACCACTGTTCTGACAAGCACCCGTTCTTTGCCGAAAGCCGGAAGGATCGCAGCAATCCAAAGGCCGATTGGTTCATCTGGCATGATCCCAAACACGACGGCTCACCGCCCAACAACTGGATTTCGGTCTTTGGCGGCTCGGCCTGGGCTTGGGACGCGCGGCGCAAGCAATACTACATGCACAGCTTTCTGGCGGGTCAACCGGAGTGGAACTTCCGCAATCCGGACGTGGCTGACTACATGGAGGGCGTGTTGCGGTTTTGGCTGGACCGCGGCGTTGATGGCTTTCGCTTTGACACGGTGAACTACTTTTACAAGGATGCCCTGCTGCGCGACGACCCCGCCGACTACCGGGTAAAGACCGAACCGGAGGGCAATCCTTACGGCATGCAGTACCACCTGTTTTCCAAAAACCAGCCGGAAAACCTGTTGTGGATGGAACGCATCCGCCGGGTGATGGACGACTACCCCGGCACCGCCACCGTGGGCGAGATGGGCGAAAGCCACCACGCTATTGCGATGATGGGCCAGTATACCGCACCTGGCCGCCTGCATCAGTGCTATTCGTTCGAGATGATGGGCTATGACTACTCCGCCGAATTCTTCCGCAGCCGGATTGCCAATTTCTTCACCGACGCGCCGGACGGTTGGCCGATGTGGGCGTTTTCCAACCATGACGTGGTGCGGCAAGCCTCGCGTTGGGCCAAGCACGGCGTATCGCAGGACGCTTTGGCCAAACAGGCCGCCGCACTTTTGCTGTCGTTCCAAGGCTCGATCTGCCTGTGGGAGGGCGAAGAAATCGGCCAAACCGATACCGTGCTTGACCTTGACGAACTGACCGACCCGCAAGGGATCAACTTCTGGCCTGAACCGATTGGCCGCGACAACACCCGCACGCCGATGGTCTGGGACAATTCGGTCAACGGAGGCTTCTCGACCGGCAAACCCTGGCTGCCGGTGAAGGCCCCGCAACTGGCGCGCAACGTCGCGAGTCAGAGCGGCGTGGCAGGGTCGGTGCTGGAATACTACCGTGCAATGCTGGCCTTCCGCAAAAGCGCCAGGCCGCTGATGGCCGGGACAACGCTGTTCCACGACCTGCCCGAACCCCTGCTGGCCTTCACCCGCCACACCGATGAGGCGGCGCTGCTTTGCGTCTTCAACTTGTCGCCGGTGCCACAGGTCATCGCCGTCGAAGGCGCTTTTGCCCCAACCGCGCTGTCCTTGGGTGCGGTATTGACCGGCCAGACCCTGACGCTTGGCCCCAATGCGGTGGCTTTCCTTCCGGTGACAGGCACGGTCAAGCTAACCGCCTGAAGGCTTGATGCCATGTCGGTAGCCCTTGGCGTGGCGTCTGCCAACAGCCCGCCCGAAGCGTGCGTTGCCATCGTCTGTCTGGGTCCGCCGTTTGGCGGGTTCGCCGGAACACAGCCCACACTTACTTGTCCACAGAAGATTTTCGCACAAATCGCTTTACAGACTTCCCCCGTGGCTCCACTATATCTAGTAAGGGCTGCATCGGGTAGCGCAGTTCCTTGCCAGACACCCAGCCGCTAGTGGATCCAAGCCCATCGGTGGCATAAATATGAGGCCGGGCATGTCACTTGCGGAAGACTTCATGACGTCGGACGAACTTCACCCGATAGATGTGGTGGAAACCCTGGCCGAACATCACGCTTGGGAATTTGACCGGGTCACCGAGAACCAGATTGCCATGGCGGTCGAAGGCCAGTGGCGCACCTATTCCCTGACCCTCGCCTGGTCGCCGCAGGATGAAACCCTCCGCCTGATCTGCACGTTTGAGATGGAGCCGCCCGAGGGTCGCCACCTGCAACTTTACGACCTGCTGAACCGCTGCAACGACATGGTGTGGACCGGCGCCTTCACCTATTGGGCTGACCAGAAGCTGATGGTCTGGCGCTATGGTCTTGCCCTGACCGGCGGTCAAATTGCGGCACCCGAGCAGATTGATCACCTGATTGCCGCCGCCGTCATGGCCTGCGAACGCTTTTACCCTGCGTTCCAGTTGGTCGCCTGGTCCGATCACACCCCCCAAGCCGCCCTGAAAGTCGCCATTGCCGAGGCCTATGGCCGCGCCTGAAACTTCACGGCTGTCCGTCCGTTGCGAACCGACACGTTGGAAACGGCCTTCAGCGATTTTTTCCGAAAGCCGGTTCCTACTTTGCAGAAATCGCATTAGCGTGGCCTTCGACATGGCGGAGGCGTGAATGCTTGATCAGGTGGCCCGCGAGGGATTGGTTCTTCTGGGCTGCGGCAAGATGGGCACCGCATTGCTGACCGGCTGGCTTGCGGCGGGGGTTCCCACTGCATCGGTCTGGGTGATTGAACCGAACCCGACAGACTGGCTCAAAACCTCTGGCGTGCATTTGAACGAAGGTGTGCCGCGCGCTCCTGCCGTGGCGCTGCTGGCGGTCAAGCCGCAGATGATGGGGGCGGCTTTGCCCGCGCTGCAAGCTTTGGGCAACGGCAAGACGCTGTTCATCTCCATTGCTGCCGGCACCTCGATTGCCACGTTAGAGGCGGCTTTGGGCAACCAGACCCCGATAGTCCGAACCATGCCCAACACGCCAGCGATGGTGGGGCGCGGCATCACGGGCATCTGTTCGAACGCGGTGGGGGTTTCCGGTCTGGCGCTGGCGAAGGCCCTGATGCAGGCGGTGGGAGAGGTGGTCGAACTGGACGGCGAACACCAGATTGACGCGGTGACCGCTGTGTCCGGCTCCGGCCCGGCTTACGTCTTTCATCTGATCGAGGCGATGGCTGCGGCGGGCATCGCCGAGGGCTTGTCGGCAGAGGTTGCCATGAAACTCGCCCGTGCCACGGTTTGCGGGGCCGGGGAACTGGCCTACCTTTCGCCGGAACCCGCCAGCCAGTTGCGCATCAACGTCACCTCGCCGGGTGGCACCACGGCTGCGGCATTGGCCTATCTGATGGATCCGCAGACCGGCCTGCCGCCCCTGATGGCCCGCGCGGTTCACGCGGCGGCAGAGCGCGGCAAGGAACTTGGCCGATGATCACCTACGACGATTTCGCAGCGGTTGATATTCGTGTGGGACGCATCACCCGCGCCGAACCCTTCCCCGAGGCGAGGAAGCCCGCCTACAAGCTTTGGGTCGATTTCGGGGGTGAGTTGGGCGAAAAACGCTCCTCCGCCCAGATCACCGCGCATTATACCTTGGAGGAGTTGATCGGACGCCAGGTGCTTGCCGTGGTCAATTTCCCGCCGCGCCAGATTGGCAAAGTGCTGTCAGAGGTTCTGGTGCTGGGCCTGCCCGACGCAGAGGGTCAGGTCGTTCTGATCGGGCCCGGCCATGCGGTTCCGCTGGGGGGAAAGCTGTTTTGAAGCTTTTGATCACCCGCTGCCTGCCTGACGCCGTGATCGCCCGGGCCCGCACCCGGTTCGAGGTGACTTATCGCGACGACCCAACGCCGCTGGACGCGCAGGCTTTGCGCGCCGCACTGCGGGACTACGATTACGTCCTGCCGACCCTTGGCGACCTGTTTCGCGCTGAGGTTTTTGCCGATGTCCAGCAGCCACGCGCCAAGGTGCTGGCCAATTTCGGCGTCGGCACCAATCATATCGACGTGAAAGCTGCCCATGATGCCGGTCTTGCCGTCACCAATACGCCCGGTGCCGTGACCGATGCCACAGCCGACATCGCCCTGACCCTGATCCTGATGACGGCGCGCAGGGCCGGGGAGGGTGAGCGACTTTTGCGCGCCGGGCTGTGGCAAGGCTGGCACCCGACCCAGCTTTTGGGCACCCACGTCAGCGGGAAAACCCTTGGCATCATCGGTATGGGCCGGATCGGCCAAGCCATCGCCAAACGCTGTCACTATGGCTTTGGCATGCAGGTGCGCTTTCACAACCGATCTCCTCTTGCTGACGTCGGCGTGCCTGCCACCCAAGTCCCGTTGGCGGAGGCGATGGCCGCTGATTTTGTCGTGATCGCCGTCCCCGGCGGCCCCGCGACGCGTCACCTGATCAACCGTGAAACCTTGACCGCCATGGCGCCGCACGCCATCCTGATCAACATCGCACGGGGCGATGTGGTGGACGAGGCGGCGCTGACCCTCGCCTTGCAAACCGGCAAGATCGCTGGCGCTGGCCTTGATGTTTACGAATTCGAACCCCGCGTTTCGCCCGCCCTGATGCAGATGGAAAACGTCACCCTGCTGCCCCACCTCGGAACGGCGGCGCTTTCGGTGCGAGAGGCGATGGGGATGATGGCGCTGGACAACCTGTGCGCCAATCTTGACGGTCTGCCGTTGCCCAACCCGGTGTAAGCCAATGGAAAGCAGCACCCTTTGCCCATGCTCAGGAAGTTTGGCAGAGAGCGATTGGCAAGGTGCAATGGCAACGGGGATCCTTCCAATGCACCTTGGTCAGATATCTCCGCTGGGAGGATCCGACCTTTCGGCCCCAGACTGGTGTCCAGACGGGACCCGAAACAGGCCATGATACTGTCACGTGGCCGCCGCTTCATCTTTATCCATATCCCCAAGACCGGCGGCACGGCGCTGACGCTGGCTTTGGAAAATCGCGCGTTGAAGGATGACATTCTGATCGGTGACACGCCCAAGGCGCGGGCGCGCAAAGGGCGGTTGGCCGGCGTCAAGGCGCGTGGCCGGCTGTGGAAACACTCCACCCTCTCTGACATCGCAGGTCTGGCCACCGACGCAGAGATTGCCAGCTTTTTCACGGTCACCCTTGTGCGCAACCCGTGGGACCGCGCCGTCAGCTACTACCACTGGCTGCGCGACCAGCACTTCGCACATCCGGCAGTGGGCCTTGCCAAAAGCCTGGCCTTTGCCGATTTCCTTGGCCATCCGCAAACCCGCACCGCATTGGCGCTTTGGCCCTGCGCTGCCTACCTGCGTGACCGCTTCGGGCAAGAGCGTGTTAGCCTGTTTGCCAGGTTGGAGCATCTGGACACCGACCTTGCCCCGTTCGAAGCGCATCTGGGCTTTCGCCTCACTCCCCTGGACAGCGCCAATCCATCCGGGCGCGGGCGCGATTGGCGGCCCTATTACTCTGACGTCAGCGCGGCCCTGATTGGCACCCTTTGTGCCGAGGACATTGCCCGGTTCAGCTACCATTTCGACCCCTGATCCTGCCCATTTTACGGAAATGCCGTCGCCGCGCCGCGTTCTGCCCGTCCGGAGGCCTTACAGCGGGGCTTTGATGGCGGGGAACAAAAGGGATCGCCGCACATGGGCCGTCACGACATGACATTGGGTGCCGTCGTCAAGGGCCGCTCCAGCCTTGCCGCCGGGCTTTATGCCTCGACCCCGGTGCTGACGCCGACGGGTTGGGTCGTGATGGGTGATCTGAACCCGGGTGATCTGATCGTCACGCGGGATTACGGTCTGTCGCCGATTGTCGCCACAAGGCCGGAACTGCGGGCGGCGCTGTGGGGCGTTTTGTTCCCGGAAGGCGCGCTTGACAACGATGAGGCGGTGATCCTGCCGCCCGGTCAGCCGGTTCTGGTCGAAACCCCGTTTGCCATGCCCTTCACCGGTGAGCCGCAGGCGCTGGTTCCCGCCGTGGCACTGGAGGGGTGGCGCGGCATCGTGCCCCATGTCCCCGCCTCGCCCGAGGCTATCGTGCAGATGCGCTTGCAGCGGCCCGGTCTGGTTCATGCCGGACCCGGCCTGATCGTCGGCGTTGAGGGGATCGAGACTGGGGAAATTGACCTGATCCGCATGCTTTTGACCGCACCTGACCGCGCCGTGCTGCCCCTTGCCGCAGCACGCCATCTGGTGGCCGCACTTATGGCACAAGAAGCGGGCCACGGTTTGCGGGCGGGGGATCAGGCGGCGGTGCGTTCGGCGGGCCTTGGGTAGAATGTGGCCCCGGAGACGGCCTGATCGCGCAACAGTGCAGGGGCCGCAAAACGTGCGCCAAGTTCTGCAAGCCCATCGCAAATCGCCACAGCCTTGCCCGCGCCGATCATGTCAAGCCAGCTGAACGGCCCTCCCGACCACGGCGCATAACCCCAGCCGAGAATGGCCCCCACGTCGCCCTCGCGGATATCGGTCAGAACACCCTCTTCCAAGGCGCGCACGGCCTCAAGCGTCTGGATCATCAACAGGCGGTGCTGCACGGTGATCAGGTCGGGTTGCGCGTCCGCCACCGGCCAATGGCTTGCCAAGCCTTGCCAAAGCCCCTCACGTTTGCCAGTGGCATCGTAGGCATAAAACCCGGCCTTGGCTTTGCGTCCCAACCGACCGGCGTCGGCCATGGCGAACAAAACTGTGTCTACCGCACCATCCGGGTAGGCTGTACCCATCGCGGCCTTGGTCGCCTTGGCAATCTTCACCCCAAGGTCAATCGAGGTTTCATCGACCAGCTGCAACGGGCCAACCGGCATCCCCAACAGCCGCGCTGCGTTTTCGATCAGCGCAGGCTCCACCCCCTCGGCAACCATGCGGATGCCCTCGTTGATGTAGGGAATAATGCAGCGGTTGGCGTAGAAAAAACGCGCGTCATTGACCACGATCGGGGTTTTGCGCAGGGCGCGCACAAAGTCCATTGCCTTGGCCACGGCCCGGTCCCCGGTGTCCTTGCCCCGGATAATCTCCACCAAGGCCATCTTGTCGACGGGGGAAAAGAAGTGGATGCCGATGTAGTTTTCTGACCGTTTGGAGGCTTTCGCCAGCCCGGAAATCGGCAGGGTCGAGGTGTTGGTGGCAAAGATGCAGTCCACCGCCGCCTCAACTTTGGCGGTCACCTCGGCTTTGACCTTGGGGTCTTCGAAAACCGCCTCCACCACCAGATCGCAACCCGCCAAAGCGGCATAGTCGGTGGTGGCGTTGATCCGCGCCAGAACCTCTGCCTTCTTTTCCGCCGTCACCTTGCGACGGGCAATGCCCTTGTCCAGAAGATCGGTCGAGTAGGCCTTGCCCCGCTCTGCCGCCTCTGGTGTCGCATCCACCAGCACCACCGCAATCCCGGCATTGGCTGCGACATAGGCGATCCCGGCCCCCATCATGCCAGCCCCGATCACCCCCAGCTTTTTGACGCTTTCATCCGGCAGGGCAGGGCGGCGGGCGCCCTTTTCCAAAGCTTCTTTGTTGATGAACAAGCTGCGGATCATCGCGGACGACGTAGGATCCATAAGCACCCCGGTAAACGCCCGCGCCTCTACCTTCAAGGCCAGGTCAAAGCCCACCAAGGCCCCCTCATAAGCGGCCTGCAACAACGCCTTGGCCGCCGGATACACCCCTTGTGTTTTCCCCATGATCATCGCATTGGCACCAACAAAGGTCATGTAGCCCGCCGGATGATAGGGATTGCCGCCGGGCATCTTGTAGCCCTTCTGATCCCATGGCTTGACCAGATCAGCCTCTTTTGCCGCCAAAACCCACTCTTTCGCCCGAGCGAGCAAGGCGTCAGGGGCCACAACCTCGTCAATCAGCCCTTCCATCTTGGCGGCTTTGGGATCCAGAAGTTTGCCCTCCATCAGGTAGGGCGCGGCCAGCATCACGCCCAGCTTGCGGATGAGCCGGGTGGTGCCACCAGCACCGGGGAAAATCCCCACCTGAATTTCTGGCAGGCCGATCTTGGCTTTGGGATTGTCGGCCGCGATGATCCTGTGGCACGCCAAAGGCAGCTCAAACCCGATCCCTAGGCCAGTGCCCGGCATGGCACAGATAATCGGCTTGCCGCCCTTCAGGGTCTTGGGGTCCATCCCGGCCCGTTCGATTTTGCGCAGCAACGCGTGGGTGCCCATGATCCCGGCAAAGACCGCCGCAACCCCGCCGGCCTTCATCTGCGCAATCACGTTCAGGTCCATCCCCCCGGCGAAATCCTTCTTGCCCGAGGTCAGGATCACCCCCTTCACCGTCCCGTCGCCCAAGGCGCGGTCCACCAACACCTCCAACTCGGCAAACCCGGCCATCGACATCACGTTCATCGACCGGCCCGGCACATCCCAGGTGATCGTGGCCACCCCGTCGGCATCGACGGCATACAGAAAATCGCTCATCATTCGGGTCCTTTGGGGTTGGTGGCGGGGGGATCGGGAAGTTCAAGCCGCACGAGGGGCCAGCGGCTGTTGGCCAACCCGTTGGTGACGGCAGCGGCACGCCAGCTGTTGCCCACAAGGCGCAGGGTCATCACGGATTTGTAGGGCGCCACGACCCGATTGCCGCCAGCAATAATGTGGCTGACATAGCTGCCAGTGATCAAATCCTTGTCCATCCGCCAGGCCTGTTCGACCAGGCGGATATAGTCGGTCACCCTCTGGGCGCGCAGCGTGTCGCGGAAGGCGTCAAACCCGGTGCGCAGGTCGCGTTCGGTCGCTATGATCTTGCTTTCATCATGGCTGACCAAGGCGCAGGGCAGGCTGATATGATCGCGGTAGGTTTCCCATTCGTCGGCCAGAACGGCCACCGCAACCTCATCCAGATAGGATTGCAGGATCGCGGCGGAGTCCATCAGCGTGGCCCCATCCAGTCTGTGCCATCCTTGTAGGTGAAACGCGCCTTGCCATCGGCCATGTGGACCTGCATGTCCACGTCGGAATAGGTGGCGGTTTCCGTTTTGGCCTTGCTGCCGACAACCAGAAATCGGGCGAGTTTCTCGCTGCGGTTGACAAAGCAATGCCCATTGGTCGAACCGGCCGGAAACACTGCACAATCGCCGACCCGCATCAGGATTTCACCCTCGTCCTGTCGCAGGAAACATTCGCCTTCGGTCACCATAGCGAATTCATCTTCGTTGAGGTGCCAGTGCCGCAGGCTGGAGACCGCGCCCGGCTCCAGCATGACAACGTTGACGCCAAACTGAGTCAACCCGCCCGCATCGCCCAATCGCAGGCTGGACCGTCCAGCCATCATGTCGGCATAGGGATGCGGGTAAATCGACCCGGTGCGGGGGACGAGTTTGGATTGGTCAATGATCGGCATGTTTTCCTCCGTGCTGTGCCGCTACGGCGGCAAGCTCAAAGGCCGCTAGCCGTTGGACGCGATGGCTTGTGGTGTCTTTTGCCAGATTTCCGGCATAGCGCATTGCCAGAATTGCACCATTTCGGTGCGGATGCCCTGGCGTCCGATCCGGCAAAACAAGACCGAACCCGCCCGAAAAAGGGTTTGGCCGCACGCGTTCTGTTCGACCGAGTCCACCCAGACCCGAAAGCGGCCTTTGCGCGGCAAATCCATCGCGATGACCTTTGCAACAATCTTGGTGACGCCACGTCTGATCAGAGATTGGCGAGTCAATTTTAATATTGCAATCAAATGCTCGGAGTCGCGGATCGGCAGACTGCTGGATTTGAGATAAAGTGCGACGGGATAGTCGTATTCGCGACTCAAATCCTCGAACCGCCCGGCAAGAAGCAGGTCGGACTGCCATTGTATTAATTCTTGAATATTCTGATACATTGCGCCACTCACCAAAGCGGTTTGACAAGCACGCTTTCCTATTTCGCTCCTGTTGAGCAGCGGGAAGGAAAGCGACGCAATCTATAACATTTACGACATTACGCAACGTCCGTTTTGGGCATTTGCTCGCAGCCGCCAGAAAAGCCCAACTGTGGCGCTTTGATCTCATATGACAGCCCTGCATTGTCAGAGCCTTTCAATGATGGTGGCGGCCCCCATCCCGCTGGCCACGCACAATGTGGCCAGTCCAAGCGAAACATCCCGCCGCTCCATCTCATCCAGAAGAGTTCCGATGATCATCGCACCTGTTGCCCCCAACGGATGCCCCATGGCAATCGACCCGCCGTTGACGTTGACCAAGGCCGGGTCGACGTCGAACGCCTGTTGAAAGCGCAGGACGACGGCGGCGAAAGCCTCGTTCACCTCAAACAGATCAAGGTCGCGGATCGAAAGGCCGGAGCTGGCCAGAATACGTTCGGTCGCTGGAACCGGCCCGGTCAGCATGATCGTAGGGTCAGACCCGACCTTTGCCGTGGCCCGGATGCGGGCGCGCGGTTTAAGGCCCAGCATCCGGCCAAACTCCGCATCGCCGATCAGAACCGCCGCCGCGCCATCAACGATCCCGCTGGAGTTTCCGGCATGGTGAACATGTGCAATGCGTTCAAGCTGCGGGTATTTCATCAGCGCAACCTTGTCAAAGCCGGGCATCCCCTCGCCCATCTCCTGAAATGCGGGCTTCAAAGCGCCCAGACTTTGCATGTCGGTTGCAGGGCGCATGTATTCGTCGCGGTCCAGGATCATCAACCCGTTGCGGTCACGCACCGGCACCACGCTGTGCGAAAACCGCCCATCGGCCCAAGCCGCCGCCGCGCGCTTTTGGCTTTCCACCGCCAAAGCGTCAACCTGATCGCGGGTAAAGCCATATTTTGTCGCGATAATATCCGCTGAAATCCCCTGCGGCACGAAATAGGTTTTCATCGCAAGGCCAGGGTCGACCGCAATCGCCGCCCCATCAGAGCCCATTGGCACCCGGCCCATCATCTCAACCCCGCCGGCGATGTAGCCGTGGCCCGCACCGCCGCGCACTTGATTTGCGGCGATGTTCACCGCCTCCATCCCACTCGCGCAAAAGCGGTTGATCGACAGGCCCGGAATCGCCTCATCCAAACCCGAGGCCAACACGGCAGAGCGGGCAAGGCAGCCGCCCTGTTCGCCAATTTGCGTGACATTGCCCCAGATTACATCCTCAACCACTGGGCCGGTGATCCCGTTGCGTGCGATCAAAGCGTCCAGAATATGC
Organism: Rhodobacterales bacterium; assembly: GCA_038231395.1. GTDB lineage: Bacteria > Pseudomonadota > Alphaproteobacteria > Rhodobacterales > Rhodobacteraceae > Stagnihabitans. The sequence goes on along the minus strand of JBBRLL010000012.1, from coordinate 72,556 downwards.
GCTGACAGCGCCACCGCCGTCACCTCTTGCAGGCTGCCATCCGCCCGCCCCTTGCCGCGTGGAGAGCGGATTGCGTCATAGATGAAGGCGTCGTTCACGGATGTGCTGGGCATGGTGATCCTCAGGTTGACGGGAAGGCGCGCGGCATCAGGTCATAAGGATGCTGCCAGCCGGGCAAAGCCGCGATCCGGTCCAGCCAGCCTGCGATATGCGGCCAGTCGTTCCGGTCAAAGCCAAAGGGTTCGGGGTAATAAAGGTAACCACAACACGAAAAATCCGCGATCGAGGGATGGTTGCCCACAATCCAGTCTCGGCCTGCCAGATGATCATTAAGCACTGTGTAGGCCGATTTCAGCCGCCCTTGAAGAAAGGGAAAAACTGCCTCAGGCCGCTTGTCGGCAGCCAGAAAGTTCATCAAAAACCGCAAGGTGCCAGCGTTGGATGACAGTTTGTGGTTGTCCCAGAACAGCCAGCGCAACGCCTCACGCCGCTCAGCGGGGCCTTGCCCGCCAAATTGTCCGGTCTTGTCGGCCAGATAATCCAGCATGACGCCAGATTGCGTCAACGTCTCGTCTCCATCGACCAGAACCGGCACTTCGCCCATCGCATTGATCGCCCGAAACTCCGGCGTCCGGGCGCCGCCGGTGAAAAACGGCACAAATTCAAGCGTGTAGGGCGTCTTGGTCAAGGTAAGCATCAAAGCCACCTTGTAGGCATTCCCGCTTTCGCCAAAGCCGTAGAATTTCATGATGCGCTTTCTACAATGCAGTGTCGGGATTTGCTTTGGCAAGTTTTCCAGCCGATCGACGGCGTGGTCCGAACGCTTTTTCCAAGTCTCATTTCTTGCGATCCTCCAATTCCAGGTTGAACAAGCGCAGGCGGTGGGTCAGGGTTTCGGTGTCGATCACGCTGTCAAAATGTTCGAACAGAAACGACAGCGCCTCGCCCTCATCCAGCCCCGCCTCGGTGGCAAAGCGTTTCAGGCGGCGGTAACCGTCTTCGGTCATTGCAACCGGAAAGCGGCGGGTCAGGCGGAAGCGTTTGGGCATCGGTTCCTCGCGTTTTCCGCAATGCTAAAAGGCTTCGGGGGCAAGCGCCATCACGGTTTCGCCACCCGCCTCGATCCGGGCAAGATGCAGCGCGCAGGCCGGCAGGTGGCGGGTGGCAAAGTGCCGGGCCGTGACCAGTTTGGCGCGCAGATGAGCGTCTTCGCCCGCCTCCAGCCCGACAAGGGCCGCATGAGCCATGCGCACCCACATCAGCCCAAGGCAGACATGGCCGACAAGGTGCAGAAAATCGGTCGATCCGGCCAGCGCGTCGTTGGGGTTCTTCATGCCCGCCGACAGGAAATACATCCCCGCCGCCTGCATCTGTTTGGAGGCGGCTTTCAGCGGCTTGGTAAACGCCTCCATCCGCGGGTCGGCGTCATGGGCCTGACATTCGGCCTTGACCATCGCAAAGAAGGCGATCACCGGCTTGCCGCCGTCCGCCCCCATCTTGCGGCCGACAAGGTCCAAAGCCTGCACCCCGTTCGCCCCTTCGTAGATCATCGCAATCCGGGCATCGCGGGCGAACTGGCTCATCGGGTTGTCTTCGATATAACCGGGACCGCCCCAGATTTGCTGCGCCGCCACCGCGCAATCAAAGCCCTTGTCGGTCTGGAACCCCTTGATCACCGGGATCAAAAGCGAGATCAGACCCTCTGCCGCGCCGTCGTTCAAACGGTGAGCACGGTCAATCAGGGTGGCACCCCAATAGGTCAGCGCGCGCGAGCCTTCGATGAAGGCTTTCTGGTCCATCAGGCTGCGGCGAATATCGGGGTGAACGATCAGCGGGTCAGTCGGGCCTAGGGGTTTGTCCGCAGCGTGGCCTTGCAGACGCTCCTGGGCATAGGTCAGCGCGTTCTGATAGGCGGCCTCGGCCACGGCATAGCCTTGCATGCCAACCCCCAGCCGCGCCTCGTTCATCATGGTGAACATGGCTTTCATGCCCTTGTGCAGGTCACCCAACAGCCAGCCGGTAGCGCCGTCAAAGTTCATCACGCAGGTGGCGTTGCCGTGAATGCCCATCTTTTCCTCGACCTTGCCGGGCGAGACCGCGTTGCGCGCGCCATTCTGCAACACCTTGGGCACCACGAACAGGCTGAGGCTCCGCGTGCCATCACCGCCACCGGGTGCTTTGGCCAAAACCAGATGCACGATATTTTCGGCCATGTCATGATCGCCGGACGAGATGAAAATCTTGGTCCCGGTGATCCGATACGATCCATCGCCCGCAGGCTCCGCCTTGGTGCGGATCAGCCCCAGATCGGTGCCGCATTGCGGTTCGGTCAGGTTCATCGTGCCGGTCCATTCGCACGAGGCCAGCTTGGGCAGGTAGAACGCCTTCTGCTCGGCACTGCCATGGACCCGGATCGCCGAATAAGCGCCGTGGGTCAGGCCCATATACATGTTCAACGCCATGTTGGCCGAAACGAAAGGCTCGTTCACCACGGTGTGCATGATGTAGGGCAGACCCTGGCCGCCAAACTCCACGTCGCAATCCAGGGCCGTCCAGCCGCCATCGCGCAGCGCGTCAAAGGCGCTGCGAAAGCCCGGCGGTGTGCGGACCACCCCATTTTCCAGATGGCAACCCGCGCGGTCACCCACGGCGTTCAGCGGGGCCATCACTTCGGAGGCGATTTTGCCCGCCTCCTCCAGCACGGCGCCGGTAAACCCCTCATCCAGATCGGAATAACCGGGAATGTCCTGATCCTGCACCTTAAAGACCTGGTGCAGCAGAAACGCCATATCCTTCAAAGGTGCAGTATAGGCCATCGCAATCCCCTATTCAGCCGCACGTTGGAAGGCCGCGATCATCGCAGCCCCCTGCGCGATCTGGAGTTTCAATTCGTCGATCGCAGCGCTCAGTTCATGCCGCTGCGTCTCCATCTGGTGCAGACGGTCAATGGCCAGATCATAGGTCCGGACCAGTTGTTCGTGATTGGACCCGTCGCGGTCATACATCCCCAACAGCTGGCGAATGTCTTCCAACGAAAAGCCGAACCGTTTGCCACGCAAAATCAGGGTCAGCCGCGCGCGACAACGCTTGGTGTAAAGCCGGTGCACGCCCTGCCGAAGCGGCGTAAGCAACTCTTTTTGTTCGTAAAACCGCAAAGTGCGAGGGGTAACCTCGAAGGCGTCGCACATTTCACGGATGGATAGGGTGTCAGTCATCGACCTGCCGCAGGATGGTTTAGGGGACGGTTTCCCTAAAATGACCCCAACCTTGCGCAAGGGATAGTTAACTTGACGTTAACGTCAACGTAACGTTGCGTCAATTCAGGGGCGATCTTTACAAGGGGCGTCTGGCGTTTCGATCTGCCGCCGGGTGGTCACCTGCGCCGTGGCCCGTCAATAACCCGACAAGCGGGATATGAAGCAGGGCAAACCCCAACGTTTCAAAGCGGAACATCCTTGATCCCGCCATTCCGGATTTTGCCGGGTGATCCGTTGGCAACGGGAACATTGCTGAGGCTTGCGGGAGGCTCTGGCCCACTGCTATCCCCTCAAAATTGCACTCTCGCTCAACGTTTCCGAAAATCATGGGACAAAATCCGTGAACCATCCGGCAAGGTTAAGTGATCACCTCATCGCGCAGGGTCCGCAGGTCGGCAATCGTCTCATCCAGTTCGGAGCGCTGCCGTTGCAGGACGACCAACTGCCGGTCGGCCATGGCGACCCAGGCTTCCTGCTGTGCCGCCGTGCCTTTCTGGCTGTACAAAAGCAGCCATTGGCGGATTTCTTCCAAGGAGAATCCAAAGCGTCGTCCGCGCAGGATCAGCACCATCCGCGCCACTTCACGCGGGCCATAAAACCGCGCACGGCCAACCTTTTCGGGGTCCAGCAGTTCAATGGACTCGTAGTAGCGCAACGTGCGTGCCGTCACCTCAAACTTGGCGCACATGTCCTTGAAGCCCAATCGTGTGTCGTTCACTGCAGCCTCCAGTTGCGCTTACCCTAAGGTAAACTTGCTCTTTTTGCAACATTTCCGCTTGCACCTGCGTGGCCAGCAGACAGAATACATCGCAAGGAGTCTGCCATGCCCAGAAGCTTTTCCGATGCCAAGGCCTTCATGCTGACCTTGCCGCACGCACACAGCCTTGGCATGCAGCTGGTGGAGATGGGGGAGGGCCGTGCCACCATCATGATGCCCTATGACACCCGCCTGATCGGCGATCCAGCGACGGGAGTGCTGCACGGCGGTGCGATCTCGGCGCTGATGGACACCGCCTCTGGCGCATCCGTCATGTGCCACCCGGCGGCAAGTGCTTCAACAGCAACGCTGGACCTGCGGATCGACTACATGCGCCCCGCCACGCCCGGTCAGGCCATCACTGCCCGCGCCATCTGCCACCATGTCACCCGCACTGTGGCTTTCATCCGCGTGACAGCGACGGATGCGGACGAGGCGCGCCCGGTCGCCATGGGCACCGGCACCTTTACGCTGGAGCGTGCCCCGCAAACCGAGGGCGTGCCGTGATACGCCGCCCGCCAGAACCGGTTGAGGTCGTCAAATCGCGCCGGGAATCTGCACTCGCCCGCCTTGTGGCCGGGGTGCCCTACATCAACTTCCTTGGCGCCCGGTTTGATCGGCGGGGGGATGAGTTGACGGCAATCCTGCCGTTTCACCCCTCACTGATCGGCAATCCGGCAATTCCGGCACTGCACGGCGGTGCCACTGCGGCATTTCTGGAAGTGACGGCGATCATTGAACTGGCCTGGACCACGCTGTGGGAGGATATGGAGCAAGGCCGCATCGACCCCGCCGCCGAGACTTCGCCGCCCCAGATTTACCCGCCCGAGACTTTCCCGGTCTCAACCCTCCCGGCCTCAACCTTCCCGGCCTCAACCTTCCCGGTATTGCCCAAAACCATCACCTTCACTGTTGATTTTCTGCGCTCCGGGCTGCCACGTGACGCCTATGCCCGCGCCAAAGTCACCCGCAAAGGCCGCCGCTATGCCACCGTGCAAGTAGAGGCGTGGCAAGACAACCGGGCCAAACCCTTCGCCCAAGCCACGGCGCATTTCCTGATGCCGGAAGTCTAGAGGAGGGTGACGTTTGGCGCAAACAGGCTCCTCCTGTCGGTGTAACGGACCGGGAACACCGCGGTTCTGTTTTCCGGACAGCCCTTCAGGCATCGCATCGTGACGATTCTCAGCCATCGGCGCATTCTGACAATCGCCCTTCCCATCGTGCTGGCCAATGCCACTGTCCCGCTTTTGGGCGCCGTTGATACGGCGGTTGTCGGCCATCTGGGGCAGGCGGCCCCGATTGGCGCTGTAGGGCTTGGGGCGGCGATTCTTTCCACCCTGTATTGGGCCTTCGGGTTCCTGCGGATGAGCACGTCCGGCCTTGCCGCCCAATCCAAAGGCGCAGTCGACACGTGCGAGCTTTCCGCCACCTTTCTGCGGGCTCTTTCAATCGGCATCATCGCTGGCTTGGCCCTGATCGGCCTGCACCCGTGGCTTTTCAACCTGGCGTTCCGCATCGCCCCCGCCTCGCCCGAGGTCGAGGGGATGGCGCGCATCTTCCTGAACATCCGCATCTGGGCCGCCCCCGCCACCATCGGCCTGTACGCGCTGACCGGCTATTTCGTGGGGACCGAACGCACCCGCGCAATTCTGGTGCTGCAACTGTGGCAAAACGGTCTGAACATCACGCTGGACATTCTTTTCGCGGTTGTCCTTGGCTACGGGGTTGCCGGCGTTGCCACCGCAAGCCTGATCGCAGAGCTGACCGGCCTTGCCCTTGGCCTTTACCTCGCGCGCGAGGCCTTGGCTCCGATCCGCATCGCCCCCTACCGTGCCACCTTGCGCAGCCTGATCAACCCCGAGGCGTTGCGCCGCACCTTTTCGGCCAGCCGCGACATCCTGATCCGTACCGTCATCCTGCAACTGTCCTTCACGGCCTTCGTTTTCCTTGGCGCAAGGTTCGGGGACACCGCTCTTGCGGCCAATGCCATCCTGTTGCAATTTCTCGGGATTATGGCCTTTGCGCTGGATGGCTTCGCTTTTGCCGCCGAAACTTTGGTTGGGCAGGCAATAGGTGCCAAAGACGCGGGTGCCGTGCGCCGCGCTGCCCGTATGGCGATGCAATGGGGCTACGCTGGCGCTGCCCTGTTGTCCCTGACCTTTGCAATTGGCGGATACGTCGCCATCCACTGGATGACCAACGCGACCGACGTGCAGGCGCAGGCGCTTGCCCTGCTGCCGTGGCTGATTGCTGCCCCGCTGATCAGCACCTGCTGCTGGATTTACGACGGCATCTTCATCGGTGCCCTGATGACCGGGGCGATGCGCAACGCCGCAATCTTGGTCGCCTGCCTTTACGTAGCCTCACTGGCAATTCTGGTGCCCGCTTTTGGCAATCAGGGGCTGTGGGCCGCGCTGATGCTGATGAACGCCGCGCGGGGGCTGACCCTGAACCGCGCGTTCCCCAGCGTGCTTGCCCGGGCCACCAGCGCCTAGAACCGCAGCCGCTTGAACAGCTCTGACGCGCCCCAGCCCGCGACCATTGCCAACAACAGCGACAGGACCCCATATGCGAGGGGTTGCTGCATGGCGAGGTTGTAAAGCTCCCGCTCCAGCCCGGCTTTGTGCACCTCGATCTGGCTGTCCTGTGTGTCCACCACCTTGCCGCCCCGGGTGAGGAAGATGCGCACCTTGTAGGTGCCCTCGACCAGATTGGCGGGCAGGCTGACTTCGGTGCGAAACAGCGATTGCCGCAGCAAAAGCACAGTGTCGCGCGCCAGGACGTAGGATTTTGACGCCGCTTTGATGCGCTGCAAAGCCGTGATGTAATCAGCTTGGTCGGCCGCCCCGCCAACCGCCCTGATCGTTGTGGGGATAGAGACGTGGTAGGTCGCGTCCTCCTCCGGGGCCAGAATATCGGTCAGATCGCCGGTCGTGGCCACGGCGTAAAAGCTGGGGGCAGACGCCACCTGCACCTCACCCCGGTTCAGCCAGATGCCTGCCACCCACTCTTTCTTGCGCACGACCAGCGGGCTGTCCGGCCCCGCGACCGTGATGATCACCTGCAACAGCGGCCAGTCCGGTGGTGGCGCTTCTCGCAGCGCAGCGCCATAAATCAGGATCGAGGCGCCGTCGAAGCTGGTGGTGATCGACACGCCGGACTGACTGACGCCCGAGACGATTTCTTCGGGCTTGCTCGCCTTGTCGGCCAGAACTTGCGTTTCGCGCGATACTGGCTTTTCGGTCACAACTGGCACCTCTGCCTGTGCCGGTCCTACTGTCAGCAGCAGGGACATCACCAGCAGGCTCAGCAGGCCTCGGATCACGGCTTCACCACGGAGATCGAGAACAGCTCTGCCGGGGTGGCCAAAAGGTCATAGGCAATCTTGCCCGCCACCAGCAAGACCAGCAAAGACAGCAATATCCGCAACTGCTCTGCCTTCAGCCGCACGCCGAACCTTGCGCCAAACTGCGCCCCGATCACCCCGCCGATGATCAGCAAAAGCGCCAGCATCATATCGACCGTGTGGTGGGTCACCGCATGCACCAGCGTGGTGTAAGCCGTCACAAAGGTGATCTGGAACAACGAGGTTCCCACCACCACCTTGGTCGGCATCCCCAGCAGGTAGATCATGGCGGGCACCATGACAAAGCCACCGCCGACGCCCATGATGGCACTCAAAAACCCGACAGCGCAGCCGACCAACAGCGGCGGGATCACCGAGATATAAAGCCCCGACGCCCGGAACTTCATCTTCAACGGCATCTTGTGAACCCAAGAATGCACGTGGCTGCGCCGGATCAAAGCCTTGTCCTTGCGGCGCAGGGCGTTGATGCTTTCCACCAGCATCATCCCGCCAATCAGTCCCAAAAACAGCACGTAGGACAGCTGCACAAAGAGATCGGTCTGGCCCAGCCTGCTCATCAGGTTGAACACCGCGCCACCGATGGTAGAGCCTGCCAACCCGCCCACCGTCAGAACGCCGCCCATCGGCACATCCACCGCCCGCCGCTTGAACTGCGCCAACACGCCGGAAATCGAAGAGGCGACGACCTGATTGGCCCCAGTCGCCACCGCAACTCCCGAAGGGACGCCGATCAGCATCAAAAGGGGGGTGATCAGAAACCCGCCGCCCACGCCGAACATGCCCGACAAAAAGCCCACCAGACCGCCAAGCCCCAAAAGGACAAAGACGTTGACCGAGACTTCGGCAATGGGAAGGTAGATCTGCATCGGGATTTGCTCGGGAGGCTTGTTTTCCTCAGCGTTGCGCGGCTTTCAACCCCAAGTCAAACGCTTCTGACCGGGTCCGGCGGCACTTGCATCACATGATCGCAATTCGGGCAGAAATACCCCACAGAAAGACCTCGGCGGAACCTTACAGAGGCCTATAATCCTTGAGGAAATGACGAATAATCCGCTCGAGTTTTGCGGCCCCCAAGGGTGCCATTGCCTTGGTGTGTTCGTGGCTGATCTTCTCGTCTGACAGACCCGCCGCCATGTTGGTGATGGACGAGATTGCGGCCACCCTCAGCCCCAGAAACCGCGCAAGGATCACCTCTGGCACGGTTGACATCCCCACCGCATCGCCGCCCAAAATCCGGATCGCGCGGATTTCGGCGACGGTTTCAAAAGACGGACCGGAGTACCAGGCATAGACCCCTTCGGCCAAAGGCTCACCCACAGCCAGTGCCGCAGCCTTCAGCGCCGCCCGCAAGCCGGGATCATGGGCATCGCGCATCGGCACAAACCGCGCATCGGTCGGTTCACCGATCAGCGGGTTGAGGCCCGAGAAGTTGATATGATCGGTCAACAGCATCAGATCGCCGGGCTGGATATCCTCGCGCATACTGCCCGCCGCATTGGTGGCAATCACGGTTTGCGCGCCCAACGCCTTCACCGTCTCCAACGCGCCGCGCATCGCGGCAGGGTTGCCCTTTTCATAGTAATGCTCACGCGCACCCAGAATAGCGACGCGCACCCCTTCCAAAGTGCCAACATGCAGGCTCGGATTATGCCCCGAAACCGATACATGCGGAAAGCCCGGCAAATCGGCGTAGGGTATCGCCACTCCGTCCACGGCATGTGCCAGATGCCCAAGACCGGAGCCAAGGATCATCGCAATCCGAACCGGCCCAGACCCCGCACGCGCATGTATGACTGCGACGCTCTCCAACACGGCAGCCTCAGCGTTCCTTGACATAGGCTTCTCCTCCGGCGCGCGGCGGGATCGCCTTGCCGACAAAGCCAGCCAGAATGATCACCGTCAGGATATAGGGCAGGGCTTGGGTGAACTGCCCCGGAATGACGACAAAGCCCAGATTGATGTTCTGAAACCGGATGGAGATGGCATCCAGAAGCCCGAACAACGTGCACGCCATCAGTGCATACCACGGCCGCCACTTGGCAAAGATCAGCGCGGCCAGCGCGATATAGCCCCGGCCCGCGGTGATTTCTCTTAGAAACCCTGCGGAAAGGCTCATCGACATGTAGGCCCCGGCCAGTCCGCACAGGACGCCGGTGATCGCCACCGCCGCATAACGCAGGCCGGTGACCGAAACGCCAGCGGTATCAACCGCCGCCGGATTTTCGCCCACCGCGCGCAGACGCAACCCAAACCGCGTCCGGTACAGGACCCACCAGGTCAGCGGCACCATCGCCAGAGCGACATAGACAAGGATGGAATGGCCAAAGATCAGTTCCACCACAGGGTTCGCGGGCAGGTGCAGCAACCCCATCAGTGGGGCGTCGTCAAACCGCATGCCGCCCGTCAGCGTCGGCGTTTGCCCGCCCAGCTTGAACCAACTGGTGCCCAAAACCACCGTCAGCCCCGAGGCCAGAAAGTTGATCGCCACGCCAGAGATCAGTTGATTGCCCCGGAAGGTGATGCTCGCCAACCCGTGGATCGCGGCAAACAGCAGCGAGGCACCAATCCCCGCCAAAACGCCCAGCCAGACGCTGCCCGTCGCATAAGACGCCGCAGCGGCCGCAAACGCCGCCACCAGCATCTTGCCCTCCAGCCCGATGTCGAACACTCCGGCCCGTTCGGAATAAAGCCCCGCCAGACAGGCGAACAGCAAGGGTGTCGCCAGCCGGATTGTCGAATCCAGAATTTGCAGGATGCCCGCAAGATCCATCACCTGGCCCCCCATTTCGCAAACGCCCGTTCAAGCGGCCTTTGCACCATATAGGGCAGCGCCCCGGTGAACAGGATCACCAAGGCCTGCAACACCGTGATCACCTCACGCGGGATCGAGGTGCCAAGCGCCAGTTGCGACCCACCCTCATACAGGAACCCGAACAGGATCGAGGCGAGAACGATGCCGAACGGATGGTTGCGCCCCATCAGCGCCACCGCAATCCCGATAAACCCGGCCCCTTCGACAGAGTTCAGCAAAAGCCGGTGCGCCTCGCCCTGAACTGCGTTGATCGCCATCATGCCCGACAGACCGCCCGACAAGGCCAAGGCGTACAGCGTGATTTTCACCGGGCTGATCCCCGCGTAAACCGCCGCCTTTTCCGATTTCCCAAAGGCCCGCAGCGCATAGCCCAACCTTGTGTGCCACATCAGGCCCCAGACGCCGGCAGCGGCGGCCAAAGCGATCAGCAGGCTGATGTTGGCCGGGTTTTTGGTGGAAAACGGGATGCCAACCAGCCCGAGGATCTCTCCCAGTTTGGGCAGGTTCACCACGGCGGGAAAGCGGGCCGAGGCCGGGTCCATGCTGCCCAAGGGCCGCAACATGTTGACCAGCACATAGTTCATCAAGGCCGAGGCGATGAAGTTGAACATCATGGTGGTGATCACGATATGGCTGCCTCGCTTGGCTTGCAACCATGCCGGAATGAACGCCCAGGCGGCCCCGAACAGGGCTGAAGCTGCGATGGAGCCCAGCAACGCCAGCGTCCAATGCGGCCACGGGATCAGCAGACAGCACAGTGCCACGCCAAGGCCGCCGAGCGTCGCCTGCCCCTCTCCGCCGATGTTGAACAGGCTGGCCTGAAACGCGATCGACACCGCCAGCCCGGTGAACATGAAGTTGGTGGCGTAATAAAGCGTATAGCCCCAGGCATAGGTTGACCCCAATGAGCCCTGCACCATGATCCGCAGCGCCTCTGCCGGGTCTTGCCCGATGCCCCAGATCAACAGGCCAGAAAAGCCAAAGGCGATGATCAGGCAAATCAGCGGCACCAGCACCACATCGGCCCAGCGTGGCAAGGTGTTCATGTCAGGCGCCCTTCCCGGTCATCCCGGCCATCATCAGCCCCAACTCCCGCTCGTTGGTCGTCTCTGGATCACGCTCACCCATGATCCGCCCGTCAAACATCACCAGAATGCGGTCTGACAGGGACATGATCTCATCAAGTTCGACTGACACCAGCAGCACGGCCTTGCCTGCATCGCGGAGAGCCACAATCTGTTTGTGGATGAATTCAATCGCGCCAATATCCACGCCCCTTGTTGGCTGCCCGATCAGCAAAAGGTCCGGGTTCCGCTCAATCTCACGCGCCACCACGATCTTTTGCTGATTGCCGCCCGAGAAACTTTTGGCCGCCAGCAAAGGGTTGGGCGGGCGCACATCAAAAGTGGCCATCTTGCGCGCGGTGTCGGCTTTCAGCGCCGCGTTGTCCATGAAAACGGCGTTCACCTGATATTCCGGGGCGTTGTGATAGCCGAACGCCACATTCTCCCATGCAGCAAAATCCATGATCAGGCCAAGCGCCTGCCGATCCTCTGGCACATGGGCAATGCCTGCGGCCCGCCGCGTCTGGCCATTGGCGTTGGGGCCGCGCAAGGCCAAGTCCACCCCGTTCATCGTGATCCGGCCAGAGGCCGAAGCAATCCCGCCCAAAGCCTGCAACAGCTCTGACTGGCCATTGCCCGCCACCCCGGCAATCCCCAAAATCTCACCGGCGCGGATGGCAAAGCCCACGCCTTTCAGCCGCTCTACCCCATGCTCGTCCTTCACGCGCAGGTCGGACACCGACAGAATTTCGGCCCCCGGGGTGGCAGGCTTCTTTTCGACCTCCAGCAGAACCTTGCGGCCGACCATCAATTCCGCCAAAGCCTCGGGTGAGGTGTCGGCGGTCTTCACCGTCGCCACCATCGTCCCGCGCCGCATGACCGAAACGTTGTCGGTCGCCTCCATGATCTCGCGCAGTTTGTGGGTGATCAGGATCACGGTCCGCCCGCGCGCTTTCAAGCCAGCCAGAATGCGAAACAAATGGTCGGCCTCTTCCGGCGTCAAAACCCCTGTCGGCTCGTCCAAAATCAAAATTTCCGCCTGACGGTACAGGGCTTTGAGGATCTCCACCCGCTGCTGATGGCCGACTGACAAATCCTCAATCAGGGCATCCGGGTGCACGTCCAGATCATATTCGCGGCTCAACGCCTCCAGCTCGGCACGCGCCCGTGTCAGCGAGGATTTCAGCAGCGGGCCGTCTTCAGCGCCCAGAATGACATTCTCCAGCACCGTGAAATTCTGCACCAGCTTGAAATGCTGGAACACCATGCCGATGCCGGCGCGGATGGCGCTCTGGCTGTCGGGGATTGGTGTCAGGGTGCCGTTGATGAAAATTTCACCGGCGTCCATGCGGTAAAAGCCGTACAGGATCGACATCAGGGTCGACTTGCCCGCACCATTCTCACCGATGATGCCGTGGATGGTGCCGCGCGGCACCGCGATGTTGATGTCACGGTTGGCCTGCACAGGACCGAAGGACTTCGACACGCCCTTCAGCTCTATCGCAAAGCTGGAAAGGGGGGCGGCAGTTGCCTGCCGCCCCCCGTTTGGCCCCACAAGTGGCGCAGGAGCCATTAGAACTGTCCGGCCGGGCAGGTGTTGTCGGCCATATAATCGTGAACTTTCAGATCGCCCGACTTGATTTTGGCCGAGGCGTCGTCCACGGCCTTTTTCATTTCGGGCGAGACGAGTTTGGCGTTATCGGCGTCCATCGCGACGTCAACGCCGCCAGCCTTCAGGTCCATGACATTCATGCCGGGCTTCAGATCAGCGCCCTCTTTGAAAGCCTCATAAACCGCGTTGTCGACCCGCTTGACCATCGAGGTCAGCACTTGGCCGGGGTGCAGGTAGTTCTGGTCGCTGTCCACGCCGATCGACAGGATGTTCATATCCGCCGCCGCTTGCAGAACGCCCACGCCGGTGCCGCCCGCTGCCGCATAGATCACGTCAGCTTTTTGCGATTGCTGCGATTTGGCAATCTCGGCGCCCTTCACCGGGTTGTTCCATGCAGATCCATCGGTGCCGGTCATGTTCAACAGAACCGTCGCATCCGGCTTCACAGATTTCACGCCCTGCGCATAGCCACAGCCAAAGCGGCGGATCAGCGGAATGTCCATGCCGCCGATGAACCCGACGACCCCGGTTTTAGAAGCAATGCCCGCCATCACGCCTGCAAGAAAAGAGCCCTGTTCTTCGGTGAAGACCACCGATTTAACGTTCGGCTTGTCGACGACCATGTCGATGATGGCAAATTTGGTGTTGGGATAGTCCGGAGCAACCGTGGTCAGCACATCACCAAATGCAAAGCCGGTCATCACGATCGGATTGGCGCCGGCCTCAGCCAGCTGACGCAGCGCCTGCTCACGCTGCGCTTCATTCTGCATTTCCAGCTCTTTGAAGGTGCCGCCGGTTTCCTTGGCCCAACGCTCTGCACCGTGGAAAGCCGCTTCGTTGAAGGACTTGTCGTTCTTGCCGCCCACGTCATAGATGATGGCAGGCTCTGCCAGCGCGGAAACAGCGCTCAGCGCCAGCAAGGCCGAGGCCCCCAGCAGGCGTTTCATCAGGGTCATGTCATTCTCCCGGTTGTCAAAATCATACTGCCCTGTCCGTGGTCAGACTCAGTGCTGCCAGTCGCGGGCGGTCGTGGCTGATTTAGGGCGGAGGACGTGCGGGCGGTCAACAGGAATCTGCGCCGGTCTTGGATGATTTTTGATCATATGATCAAGGCTTAGGCGCCTTGGCCCGTGCATTCTGGTGTTACAGGCTGCGGCTCATCAGAATGGCATCCACCACACGGCCAGCCCCACGGTAGTAGCCTGTCCTGCGGCCGGTCCGGACAAACCCTGCGGAGGCGTAAACCGAGGCGGCAGCGGTGTTGTCCGCCGCAACCTCCAGATAGGCGATCTCTGCCCCACGCGCTTTGGCCTCGGCCAGAAAACCGTCCACCAGCGCGCGCCCGGTGCCTTGACGCCGGGCATCAGGATGAACGGCCAGCGTCAGCACCTCCGCCTCACCAGCGACGACTTGACCCAGCAGAAAGCCCGTCGGCTGTGTAACGGCAAAGCTGTACTGTCTGGCAAGCGTGGCGGCGATTTCGTCTTCAGACCATGGTGCCGGCAAGGTGAAGCTTGCGGCGTGCAGGCGGACCATTTCGGCGAGGGTCAGGGAGGGGGGATTGGCAAGGATCACGGCAAGATCACTGGCGGCGGATCAGACGGCGGTGCAGCGTCCGGGCCCCGCAAGTAGAAGGGGGCAGGGCGCGGAGCGTCGCTACGCCGTGACAAGGCGATGTGGGCCATGGCGACGGTTTGCGGGAAAAGTGGTTCGGTGGCTTGGCCGTGGCACAAGACCGCCGCCTCGCCCGCACGGTAGCCAATGCAGACCGCGTCCTCAGGAACTGCGGGCAATGTCGCAAACGTGCAGGCCGCCGCAGCACCATCTGGAAAAGCTTGCGCATAAATCGCCCCGCGCCGCGCATCCAGCACCGTAAGTACCGGGCCCGGTTGTCCATAGGCCATGGCCTCCATCGAGGTCACCCCCGTCGCCGGAATCCCCAAGCCCAAAGCCAGTCCGCGCGCCGCCGCCACGGCAATCCGGACGCCGGTGAAATTGCCCGGTCCGGTGCCGACGCCAATGCAGGCCAGATCGCGCCAACCTAGCCCGGCATCCGCAAGCATGGTTTCCAGTAAGGGCATCAGACGTTCAGCCTGACCGGTCTCCATCGGTTCCACCACATGCCCCAGAACCCGGTCACCCGATAGCAAAGCGGCGGCGCAGTGCGCCGCCGAGGTGTCGAATGCCAGAACGTAGGCCTCAGGCGGCAACCGGGCGAACCTCAGTCACTTCGGGAATATAGTGGCGCAGCAGGTTCTCGATGCCCATCTTCAATGTCAGGGTCGAGGACGGGCAACCCGCACAAGCCCCCTTCATATGCAGATAGACCACGCCACGGTCAAAGCCGTGGAACGTAATGTCGCCACCATCCTGCGCCACGGCCGGACGCACGCGCGTGTCGAGCAACTCTTTGATCTGGTTGATGATATCGCCATCAGGGCCGTCATGCGCGGTATGGGCTGCCGCCTGCTCGCCCTCGATCACCGCAGCGCCGGACTGGTAATGCTCCATGATGGCACCCAGAATCGCGGGCTTCACATGCTGCCAATCCACGCCTTCCGCCTTGGTGACGGTGACAAAATCGGTGCCGAAGAACACGCCGGTGACACCCTTGACTGCGAATATCCGCGTGGCCAGCGGTGATTTGCCCGCCACCTCCGCCGAGGGGAAATCCGCAGCCCCCATCTCCAGCACGGCCAGGCCGGGCATGAATTTGAGCGTTGCAGGGTTGGGCGTGGATTCGGTCTGGATGAACATCACATAACTCCCGAGTATTCCTGTCGGATATGCGCCCGTGGCACCGCAGAGTCAAGGTTGGAACGATTCCAAAGTTGGGGTCGGGCGGTGAAATGGCCTGTCATCTGTGCCAAAGCTGCCCGTCCAGCAGGCGCTGCGGCACAAACGCGAGGGCTAAAGCCTTCACGTGATACTCTCCAGCCGCTCTTTGCTCATATCCCCCGGCACGATGGTGATCGGCACCGGCAGGTTGCCTGCATTCCGGGTCAGATGGGTGACCAAAGGCCCCGGCCCGGACTTTTCGTGATTGGCACCCAGAACGAGGATGCCCACTTCCGGGTCCTCGCGGACCTGCGCCATGATTTCGGCCACCGGATCGCCCTCGCGGATCACCAGTTCAGGGTTGATCCCCTGCCGGTCGCGCATCCACTTGGCGAACACCTCGAAATGCGCCTCGATCCGCTCGCGCGCCTCGGCCCGCATCAGGTCAGACACCCCCATCCAGTGCTGAAACTCTTCCGGCGGGATGATCGACAGGATCTGCACCCCGCCGCCGGTATGCGCTGCCCTGAGGGCTGCAAACCGCATCGCGTTCAGGCATTCCCGCGTATCATCCAGCACGACCAGAAACTTGCGCATGGCGGCTCTCCTTCGCGGCTCTTATCGCCCAGGCAAGCCCCGCAAGACAAGCCTTCGAAAGCGAGCGTCAAAACCTGGTTCCCGCAGCCCAGTCCAGATAGAGCGAACGGGCGCGCGCCGACATCGGGCGGTGCGGGTACAGCGTGCCATCAAACTCCGCCACCGCGGTGACTTTGGCGAAATTGCCGGACAAAAAGATTTCGTCGGCCTTCAGCGCATCGTCAAAGGTCAGCACGGTTTCCACCACCTCCACCCCATCGGCGCGCAGGTTGGCAATGTGTCGGGCGCGGGTGATGCCGGACAGGAAGGTGCCGTTGGCGATGGGCGTGAACGCCACACCATCGCGCACCAGAAACACATTCGCCGTCGCACTCTCGGCCAAGTTGCCCAAAGCGTCGGCGACAAGGGCGTTGCCGAAGCCCTTGGCCTTGGCCTCGGCCAGCATCCGGGCGTTGTTGGGGTAAAGGCAGCCCGCTTTGGCGTTGCAGACGTTATCCTCCAGCACCGGACGGCGGAACTTTGTCCGCGTCAATGTGGTGGCAAAGGCCGGGTCGGGCATCGCACATTCTTCCAGCGCAATCGCAAACCCGGTGGCTCCCGGTTCAGGCGATACGCCAAGGTCGCTGCCGTGCAGCGCCCAATACATCGGCCGGATATACACCGCCCGCCCCGGCGCGAAATCGGCCAGACCCTCGCGGATAATGGCGATCATGTCTTCGGCAGAGCAGGTCGGCGTGATCATCAGCGCCTCGGCAGAGCGGTTGACCCGCGCGCAATGCTTGTCAAGGTCCGGGGCCAGCCCATCGAACCGCCGCGCCCCGTCAAACACCGAGGAGCCCTGCCAGATCCCGTGGTCTGAAGCCTTCATGACAGCCAGATCGCCCTCGTGCCAGCGCCCCTCCCAAAAGGTTCTCACGGCGCTGCTGTGTTTGGTGATCGACATGTCTGGCCCCTTCTCGTTGTGCGCAGATAAACAGGGCGGGGCGCATCTTGGAAGCGTGGCCGTAGCCAAATGGCGGAACCCCGCCAGTGGTTCGTTGCAAATCCGCCGAAAATACCGGAAAAAAAGCGCCTCTGGCCGGGGAAGACCAGAGGCGTAGCCCGGTAGTCAGGGCCCAGCTGCGGGGACAGTCGCGGGCATCCGGGAGAGAGGCGAAACACCTTCCAACCAAAGTATGCGGGTCGTTTGAATCGATTCCGTGACGCGGATGGGGATCGCTGTGGACAATTTGGACCATCCAGCGGCACCGTGCGACTGGCATCCGTTCAAACCAGCCCACTTTGAACGGCCCGTTTCAGACAGCCCGATTCACATCAGCCAGTTTCAGATGGGCCAGTTTCACATCGGCCAGTTTCAGATGGGCCCGGGTCACACGGGACGAGAGCGGATCATGCCGATGATGTCGTAAACCTGATCAAGAACCGGTTGGGCCAGCGCGCTTGCCTGCACGGCGCCCGCGCCCAAAATCCGGTCAATCTCGGCCGGGTCCTGCATCAGGCGGTTCATTTCGCTGGTGATCGGCCCCAGCTTGGCCACCGCCAGATCGGCCAGCGCCGGTTTGAAAGTGCCAAACTGCGCCCCGGCATAGTCCTTGATCACCTGCGCCGGCGAATGCCCGGCCAAGGCCGCATAGATGTTGACCAGGTTCTTCGCCTCTGGCCGGTCCTTCAGCCCGTCCAGATGGTCGGGCAATGGATCGGTATCGGTCTTGGCCTTGCGGATTTTCTTGGCGATCGTGTCGGCGTCATCGGTCAGGTTGATCCGGCTTTGATCGGAGGGGTCGGATTTTGACATTTTCATCGTGCCGTCGCGCAAAGACATGACGCGGGTGGCGGCACCTTCAATCACCGGCTCCACCACCGGGAAGAAGTTGACGCCGTAGTCATTGTTGAACTTGATGGCGATGTCGCGGCACAGCTCCAGATGCTGTTTTTGGTCCTCGCCCACCGGGACGTGGGTGGCTTTGTAGGCCAGAATGTCGGCGGCCATCAGGCTGGGATAGGCGAACAGGCCAAGACTTTGCGCCTCCGCACTCTTTCCGGCCGTCTTGTCCTTCCATTGCGTCATCCGGCTCATCCAGCCCATCCGCGCGATGCAGTTGAAAATCCAGCCCAGTTCGGCATGGGCACTGACCTGACTTTGGTTGAACAGGATGGAGCGTTTGGGGTCGATGCCCGCCGCAATGAAGCCAGCGGCCGCCTCTCGCGTGGCGTAGCGCAGTTTGGCGGGGTCTTGCCAGACGGTGATGGCGTGCATGTCGACGAGGCAATAGATCGTCTCAATGCCCTCATCCTGCTTTTCGACAAAGCGCTTCAGGGCCCCAAGGTAATTGCCAAGCGTCAACCCGCCAGAGGGCTGGATGCCAGAGAAAATCCGCGTCGGGAAGGCGACGGGTGCCGTCGGAGGCGTTTGGACCGGCTCGGACATGAAAGGCTCCATCTGGCTAAAGGCTGCGCTTGCCTTTATCGCTGTGCGGCGGGGTCGTCAACAATGGCCCGGAAGCGCGCGTGATGCGGAGCTGGGAAGCCGGTTTTCCTTTGCGCTCACGCGACTGACAAGGAAATGAGATCGTTGTGGGGTTCTGTCAAACACCCTTGCGATCACAATGCGAGGCAATATGACGGATTTGAACGAAGCCCCGATCAACCCGCTTCCCGCCGTGACTTGGGCGCTGGCCTTGCCGATGATCGCGATGGAAGTTGTGTTGAACGCAGGCGCCAGCGGAGTGGTCGGCGGGCCTACGGCGATTGGCTGGCGCGTGCAAGCGATGCAGTACTTTGCCTTCTCGCCCGATTACCTGCGCGAGATGCTGGCTTTGCGGCAATATCCGAACGATGGGCTGTACCGGCCTTTCACGTACTCATTCGTCCACGCGGATGTCACCCAGGCGGTTTTTGTGATTGTGCTCTTGCTGGCACTCAGCAAATTCGTCGGTGAGATGTTTCGCTGGTGGGCGGTTTTGCTGGTGTTTGTGGCATCTGGCCTTGTGGCAGCGCTGGCCTATACTGCGATCCCCTACACCCACGCGCCGCTGATTGGCGGCTATCCGGCGGTCTATGGGCTGATTGGCGCTTTCACCTATGTCAGCTGGATGAACGCGGCGGCGCAGGGAACCGGGCAGTTGCGCGCATTCCGGCTGATCGGGTTTCTGATGGGGATACGCGTCCTGTTCGGGGTGTTTTCGCTGGTCGCATACGGCATTGATCAACCGGCAAGCTGGGATTGGACGGCGGAACTGGCCGGTTTCATCACCGGATTTTTGCTGTCGTTTGCGGTAAGCCCCGGCGGCTGGGCCCGGGTTGTAGCGCGCATCAGGGGCAGGTAGATCTTTTAGCACCCCTTCAAGGGTGCGTCTGGTCGCCGAAGGTTCAGCCCGCATCCCCGTCGCGCGCCACGCTGCGGCGATCGCGACCCCGGCGCAGCTCGGCAAAGTCCGACAGGCGGAAAGCTCCGATCGCGGCCCCGGTGGCGAAATAGGTGACGGCCCCGATCAGGCACAGCGCCAAAAGCGTCAGATAACGCCACAGGTGAAGGTGGAGCATCGGCGCCATCCCCCACGCCGCGCCGTACAAAACCGCCCCCATCCCCACGGCGGCCAGCACGATCCGCGGCAAGCGCTGCATAAATCGGGCGTCGAACCGGGCCTGATCGCCCATCTTGCGCGACCCGCGCCACAGTTGCCAGACCATCACCCAGCCGGACAAGGTGGTGGCCAAGGCGGCAGCAGAAAAGCCAAGATACGGCATAAGACCAACCGCCAGAATAGCGTTGGTGATCATTGAGGCGATGGCAAAGGTGAACGGGCTGCGGCTGTCCTCTCGTGCATAGAACAGGGGCTGCAAGACCTTGTGCAGCACAAAGGCAGGCAAGCCCGCGCCGTAGATCGCCAGTGCCAGCGCTGTGGCATTGGAGTCAGCCGTGGTGAAGGCGCCGCGTTGGTACAGCACCGAACACAGCGGTGTTGCGATCACCATCAGCGCCACGGCAGCGGGCAGGGTCATCGCCAGCGCAAACTCCGCCCCCCGGTTCAGCGAAGCTTTGCCCCCTTCTGCATCGCCGGCTCGCAAACGGCGCGACAGGTCGGGCAGCAGGACGGTGCCAATCGCAATCCCCACAACACCCAAGGGCAGTTGATACAGCCGGTCGGCATAGGTCAGCCACGCCACGGCCCCATCGGTGTAAGAGGCAACCTGCCGCCCGACCAACATGTTGATCTGCACCACGCCGCCCGACAGAACCGCCGGGCCCGCGATCAGCGCAAGACGTTTGAGGTCCGGCGTCCAACGCGGCCAGCCAAGGGTGAAGGTATACCCCATCCTGCGCGCCGCAACCCAGGTGAAGGCGAGTTGTGCGATGCCTGTCACCGGGACTGTCCAGGACAGGGTCCGCCCCATGTCCCAGCCCATCCAAGCTGCCAGCCACATCGCGGCGATAAAGACGAGGTTCATGACGACAGGCACCAGCGAGGCTTCGGAGAAATGGCCATGGGTGGTCAGGATGCCGGACAACAGGGCGACCAGCGAGATGAACAGGATGTAGCTGAACGAAATCCGCCCGAACTCCACCGCCAGATCAAATCGCGCGTCGCCCACAAAGCCGGATGCCATCGCCCAGACCAGCAGGGGCATGGCAATGGTTCCCACAACGGTAAAGGCCAAAAGCACCGTCACCATGCCGTTCCAGGCGTCACGCGCGAAGCCTTGCGCATCTTCGCCCGCCTCCAGCTTTTTGGCGAACATGGGCACGAAGGCCATGTTGAAAGCGCCCTCGGCAAAGAACCGGCGGAACATGTTGGGCAGCGAGAAGGCCACAAGGAAGGCTTCAGCCAGCGGTCCGGTGCCCAGATAAGCCGCCATCATCACGTCCCGGGCAAAGCCGGTGCCACGTGACACCAGCGTCCAGCCCCCCACCGTCAGGATGTTTTGAACCAAAGATTGCGGTTTCATTCTACCCCTGCGCCCGTTCTGCCCCTTCGGCGATGGCCTGCCGCAGCTTGCGGTCCAGACTTTCCTGACGGCTTTTGGCGTGCAGTTTCAGCCCGAACATGTCCTTGACATAAAAGGCATCAACCACCTGCGCCCCATACGTCGCAATCACGGCAGAGGCGATATAGATGTTGTTGGCGGCCAGCGTTCGGGTCAGATCGTACAACAGACCGGGCCGGTCACGCGTATCAACCTCAATGATGGTATAAATTTCCGATCCTTCATTGTCGAAGGTGACATGGGTTGGAAAGCGGAACTCGCGGTCGCGCTTTTTCACCTTGTCGCGGTCGGCGAGGGCGGTGCGCGGACGCACCTCGCCTTTCAGGGTCTTGTCGATCATGTCGCGCAAACGGTGCAGACGGGAGACTTCGTAGGGGTGACCCTCGATGTCTTGAATCCAGAACACCGCGGTGGCATAGCCGTCCTTCGAGGTATAGGTGCGCGCGTCGACCACGTTGGCCCCCACCAGCGCCAAAGCCCCGGCAAGGCGTGAGAATATGCCCGGATGATCGACCAGCGCAAAACTGGCGCGGGTGGCGTCACGTTCGGGTTCGGGGTGCAGGTCGATGCGGATCTGGTTGTCTTTCAGGCCAAGCAGCAGGTGGGCGAAGGCGACTTGTTCGGCGGTCGTAAGGCCTTGCCAGTAGGGATCATAGTGGCGGTTGGCTTCCAGAGCGACTTGTTTGGGCGTAAAATCTGACAGGCGGACCAACAGAGCGGCGCGGCTTTCTTCGACATGGCGCTCGCGGTTGAAGGTTTCAAAGCCACCGTCCAGCACGTCGGCGGTTTGGCCATAAAGCTGGCGCAGCAGCATAGCTTTCCAGTTGTTCCACGTCCCCGGCCCCACGCCACGAATATCACACACTGTCAGAACCGTCAGCAAATCCAGCCGCTTGCGGGTTTCAACGGCCTTGGCAAAGTCGCGCACGGTGCGTGGGTCACTGATGTCGCGCTTTTGCGCCATGTCTGACATCAAAAGGTGATAGCGCACCAGCCACTCCACCGTTTCGGTCTCCTCGGCAGACAGGCCCAGCCGGGGGCAAATCCGCCGGGCCATCTGTGCGCCGATGATCGCGTGATTTTCGGGCCGGCCTTTGCCGATGTCATGCAGCAGAAGCGCCACATAGATCACCCGGCGGTTGACCCCGGCTTTCAGAATGCCAGAGGCGACGGGCAGTTCCTCCACCAGCTCGCCACGTTCGATCTGGGCGAGGCAGGAGATGCACTGGATGATATGCTCGTCCACCGTGTAGTGGTGGTAGACGTTGAACTGCATCATCGCCACGATGTTTTCATACTCGGGGATGAAGGCCGCAAGCACACCCAGTTCGTTCATCCGCCGCAAGGCGCGTTCGGGGTTGCCGTGGTCCAGCAGAAGGCGCAGGAAGATTTCCGCCGCAGCCGGATCATCGCGCATCTTGTCGTCGATCAGCGGAAGATTGGCTGCAATCAAGCGCATCACATTGGGGTGCAAAAGGTAACCAGTACGCAGCGCCTGTTCAAACACCCGCAAGATGTTCAGCGGGTCGGACAGGAAGGTGGCGGGATCGGTCACATCCAGCCGGCTTTGCACAACCTTGAACCCCGTCGAGACTTTGCGGCGGCTTAGAAAACCTGCCAGTCTGGCCTCTGGTTTGGCGTGGCGGGCTTCCAGTTCGGTCAGAAACACCCGGGTCAGTTCGCCAACGCGGGTGGCATGGCGGAAATAATCCTGCATGAAGTGTTCGACCGCCCGACGCCCGCCGGCATCGCGGTAGTTCATCCGCCCTGCCACCTCGACCTGAAGGTCAAACGTCAGCTGATCGGTGGTGCGTTTGGTGATGTAATGCAGGTGGCAGCGCGCCGCCCACAGGAAATTCTCGGCTCTGCGGAAGATGGCGAATTCTTCAGCCGTCAGCAGGCCCGCGCCGACCAGACCCTCAGCCGAGGGCACGCGGTGCAGATATTTGCCGATCCAGTACAGGGTTTGCAGGTCGCGCAGGCCGCCCTTGGCTTCTTTGACGTTGGGTTCCAGCACATAGCGTTGACCGCCCTGACGGCGGTGGCGTTCGGCCCGTTCGAGAAGCTTCGCCTCAATGAACTCCCGCCCCGTGTTGCGGAACAGGTCCGACCACAGTTTGTCATCCAGTTCCGCAGCCAAAGCCACGTCGCCGGTCACATGGCGATGCTCCAGCAGGGCAGTGCGGATCGTGATGTCTTCGCGGCCCAGACGAATGCAGTCTTTGACGGTGCGGGACGAGTGGCCGACTTTCAGCTTCAGGTCCCACAGAATGTACAGAAGCGTTTCAATGACACTTTCGGCGCGGGCGGTGATTTTGTATGGGTACAGGAACAGCAGATCCACGTCGGAATGCGGGGCCATTTCAGAGCGGCCAAATCCCCCGACGGCCACGACAGACAGACGCTCGGCATCATTGACGCCTTGCAACGGGTGGATCGCCTGCGCCGCCTCAAACGCCAGTTGCACAAGGCCGTCCGTCATCCGCGCCTGACTGCGGGTCAGCGGCAACGCATTGCGCGGATCAGCGGCGAAGGTCGTTTCAAGAGTGGCATTGGCGGCGGCTTTGGCTTGGGCCAGCAGTACGGCCACAGCAGCCCGCGCCGCGCGGGCGTCGGACCGATTGGCCAGGCAGGCGTCAGCCAAGCGCAGGCGCAGGGGCGCCAAATCCAGCACGGTTTCGGCAGGCAGCAGCAACGGCTCGAGCGGCACCAAATTGGTTTTTGCCGTCCCGGGTTCCGCCCCTGCCACACTCACCCGGTTTGCCAACCTTAATATCCAGCCCCACCAAAGGCATGCGGAGCGGCGTCGATGATGGTGACCTGCTGGTTGACGATCTGCGCAATGGCCAGCCCACGTTGGTTGGTGCCATTTGACAGGAAACGGAAGATGCCGTTGACGCCCACAAAGCCTGCCCCCTGGGTCAGGCCCGCCGCTGTCAAAGCGCCCGGCCCACCCTGCTTGATCAAGGCCCCGATCGCCGCAATCCCGTCATAGGCCAGACCCGCCGTCGCATGGGGTGGCGCACCGTTGGTCGACTGATAGCGCAGCAGGAATTGCTGGGCGAGGTTGGGGTCGGGTTCGGCAAACCAGCCGCCCTGCACGCCAGGCTGGCTCAGGTTGCCGGAGGGGATATCCCATCGTGTCAGGCCAATATACTGGACCGTGGTCGGGCCGATGCCATTCTCTGTCATCAGTTGGGTTAGCAGCGGCAACGCGCCACCCGTATCGGCCGTCAGGAAAAGCGCCTGCGCGCCGGAGGATTTGGCAGAGGCAGCGATGTCGGTGACCGCCTGGACGATGCCGTTCTGACTGAACTCATAGGTGCCGACCGCCGCGATCGTGCCGCCAGATTCGGCGACTGCGGCCTGGATCGCGGCCTTCCCCGCCTCGCCCGCTGCGTTTTGGTCCGAGACAATCATGATGCGGCTCATCCCCTTGGAGACAGCGTAGCTGGCCAGACGTCTGGCGGTGCCTTCAAATGTCTGACCAAGGATAAAGACGTTGCCCCCCGCGATGGCCGCGTTGTTGGAGAAGGCCAGCACGTCAACGCCACGACCTGCCACGGCGGCACCGGCCTTGACACCCTCCAGACCATAGAAGGGCCCGAGGATGATTTTTGCGCCGTCGTCCACCGCTTTGGTGGCCATGGCGGCGGCCGTGTCGGGGTTGGCTGCAGTCGCGTAGACCCGCAGGTCAATTTTCACATCGCCCAGATCGGCAATCGCCAACCTGGCCGCGTTTTCAAGCCCCGTGGCAATCAGATCGTCGGTCGCCTCACCCGAGCCTGACGGCACCAGCAAGGCCACAGCCACCGGAGTTCCATTGTAAGACCCGGTTTGGGCGGTTGGCGCGGTGCCCGTTTGGCAGGCTTGCAGCACAGCAAGGCCTGCAAGGCCCACAATCAGGCGAAGAACCGGCGCGCGCACTCGGGACAGAAAACCAACCATCGAAAAACTCCTGACCAACAGCGGGCGCAGTGGTTTTGCCGGATTCCATCCGCGTTCCCCCCTCGCCCCTTGACCCAAGGCAGAGTAAGCGGAACAGGAGGTGATGTAAACTTGGGCAGTTCGTGCAAGTCAGGGAAAAAACCGGGGCAGTTCCCCCCTTTCGATCTGGCAAGGCACGAAGGGTCAAAGCGGCAGTGATGGTTCTACTGTCACAACGCAGAAAACAAAGGGTTAAGGCGGGAGCGGAACATGGCCAATTGGACGCCAAACCCGGGAACAATCGTGCCGGGGTTACATTTCGTGGCGACGCCGATTGGGGCCGCCCGCGACATCACCCTGAAGGCGTTGGATATTCTGGCCAGCGCCGATCTGCTGGCGGCAGAAGACACCCGCACGCTGCGCCATCTGATGGAGATCCACGGCGTGCCCCTGAACGGCAGACCGGTGCTGGCGTACCATGATCACAACGGGGACCAGATGCGGCCCCGGCTGATCGAGGCGCTGAAGCAAGGCAAATCCGTGGCCTATGCCTCCGAGGCGGGAACCCCTTTGGTGGCGGATCCCGGTTTCCAACTGGCACGGTCCGCTATCGACGAAGGTTTGACCGTGCTGGCAGCTCCCGGCCCGTCTGCCCTGCTGTGCGCCTTGAGCGTTTCGGGCTTGCCAACCGATCGTTTTTTCTTCGCAGGGTTTCTGCCACCCAAAAGCGCCGCCCGCAAATCTGCCCTGAGTGACCTCGCTCACGTGCCGGGATCGCTCATATTTTATGAATCTCCCAGGCGAATAGAGGCCTGCCTTCGTGATATGCTCGAATCACTTGGTAAAGATCGCCAAGCGGCTCTGTGCCGCGAACTGACCAAACGTTTCGAAGAGATCACACGGGGCACCCTCGCAGATCTGGCGGAAAGTGTGGCGGGCCGCGATATCAAGGGCGAAATCGTGCTGGTGGTTGACCGGGCCAGTCCTGTCGCTGCCGACGCCGGAACTGTGGAAGAGGCCTTGAGACAAGCTTTGAAAACTCAGTCCAGCAAAGATGCAGCCAAAGAAGTGGCGGAAGCCTTTGGCCTGCCGCGTCGTGAAGTCTATCAGCTTGCCCTGTCGTTGGAGCGGCGGGAATGACCGTGGTACGCAGGTCGCGAGGGCTGACGTCATATCATGCGGGGCTCGCCGCCGAAGATCAGGTTTCGCAGCTCTATGACCGCTCCGGTCGTGCGGTGGTGGCCCGGCGCTGGCGTGGCAGCATTGGTGAAATTGATCTGATTGCCCGCGAAGGCGAAACAGTTCTGTTCATCGAGGTGAAGAAAAGCAGCAGCCATGCGCTGGCCGCAGAACATCTGACCTACAGCCAGATGCAACGGATCATGGCCACCGCGTCGGAGTTTGTGGGTGGCGAACCCAATGGGCAAAACACCGACATCCGGTTTGATGTGGCGTTGGTCGATGATCTTGGGCGGATTGAAATCATCGAAAACGCCCTCGCTGCCTGATCTCTTACGTTTCGGATCTTCTCCGCCTTCGGATCAATTGCATCCGGCGCGTTGCTGCGTCATCAAGGGGGCGAAATCCAGGAGACGATCATGGCCCTCAATGTTGCTTTTCAAATGGACCCGATCGGGTCGGTGAACATCAACGCAGACAGCACCTTCCGAATCGCAATTGAAGCTCAATTGCGCGGGCATGAGTTGTTTTTCTACACGCCTGATCGTCTGGCCTTTGTCGAGGGGCGCGTGGTGGCCCGCGGCTTTCCCATGACGCTGCGGCGCGAGCTCGGCAATCATGTGAGCTATGGGCCTGAAGCGGAAGTCGATCTGGCCAGCTATGACGTGGTCTGGCTGCGACAGGATCCGCCATTTGACATGGGTTACATCACCACGACCCATCTTCTGGACATGGTCCATCCCAAAACCCTTGTCGTGAATGATCCGTTCTGGGTGCGCAATTGTCCGGAAAAGCTGTTGGTCCTGCAGTTTCCCGATCTGATCCCGCCCACCGCTATCGCCCGTGACCTTGCGACACTCCGTGCCTTCAAGGCGCGCCACGGCGATATCATCCTCAAACCGCTTTATGGCAATGGTGGTGCAGGTGTCTTCCGGCTTGACCCCAACGACCGCAATTTGTCCAGCCTGTTCGAGCTTTTCACTTCGATGAGCCGGGAGCCTTTGATCGTTCAGAAATTCCTGCCCGATGTCTCCAAAGGCGACAAGCGGATCATTTTGGTTGATGGCGAGCCGGTCGGTGCCATAAATCGCGTGCCGCAGCCCGGCGAAACCCGGTCGAACATGCACGTCGGCGGGCGGCCCGAAATGATCGGCCTCACCCCGCGCGATCTGGAGATTTGCGCCGCCATCGGCCCGACGTTGCGCGAAAAGGGTCAGGTGTTCGTCGGTATCGACGTCATTGGCGACTATCTGACAGAGATCAACGTAACCTCGCCCACCGGCATCCAGGAGCTCGAACGATTTGACGGCACCAATACCGCCGCCCGGATCTGGGAGGTGATCGAGGCCAAGGTCGCCGGACGCCACGGTGCCGCAAGGCTTTGACGGTCGCGTTTCACCCCAATCTTTCGGCCTTCGCCTAAACGTTGGCGGCGAAAGCCAGTGTCGTCACACTTGCTTCAGTTTTTGCCCCCCACCGTCAGCCGGTAACTGACGGCCTCTGCCACATGCGGGCGGCGCAGATCGGTGTCTCCGGCCAGATCGGCGATTGTGCGCGCAACGCGCAACACCCGGTGATAGCCCCGCGCCGTCAGACCGAAACGTTCGGCCACCCGGGCCAGAAGTGCCCGGCTTTCGGCGTCCGGTTCAGCAATCTCCTCCAGCAAAGCGCCCTCGGCCTCGGAATTCACCCGCACCTCCGGATGGTTGCGAAAGCGGTTGGCCTGCACGTCGCGGGCTTTGGCCACCCGCAAAGCCACGGTGGCGGAAGCCTCGCCCGTCGCTGGAAGGTCAAGGTCGGTATAGGC
Organism: Rhodobacterales bacterium; assembly: GCA_038231395.1. GTDB lineage: Bacteria > Pseudomonadota > Alphaproteobacteria > Rhodobacterales > Rhodobacteraceae > Stagnihabitans. The sequence continues at coordinate 44,413 of JBBRLL010000012.1, read as the reverse complement.
GACCGGCGGCACTTCGACCCGCAGATCAAAGCGGTCCATCAAGGGGCCAGAGATGCGGCCAAGGTAATCCTCGCCACAGGTCGGCACCCGGGCGCAGGCGCGCGCCGGGTCGGTCATGAAGCCGCACTTGCAGGGATTGGCCGCCGCAATCAACAGGAACCGGCAAGGATAGCGGACATGGGCATTGGCGCGCGCCACGACGATATCGCCGGTTTCCATTGGTTGGCGCAGGGTTTCCAGCACTTGGCGCGGGAATTCCGGGAACTCGTCCATGAACAGGACACCGTTGTGCGCCAGGCTGACCTGACCGGGCTTGGCCCCCTTGCTGCCCCCGGTGATCGCAGCGGGTGAAGCCGTGTGGTGCGGGTCCTGGAACGGTCTTGTCCGGCTGATCCCCCCTTCGGACAAAAGCCCGGCAATCGAGTGGATCATTGAGGTTTCCAATGCCTCAACCGCCGACATCGGTGGCAAAATTCCCGGCATCCGCCGCGCCAGCATGGATTTGCCGGAACCGGGCGAACCCACCATCAGCATATGGTGCCGCCCGGCAGCCGCAATCTCCAGCGCCCTTTTGGCGCGTTCCTGCCCCTTCACGTCGCGCAGATCGGGGCCAGAGGGTGCAAAAATCACTTCGCCCGCCTCGGCAATCGCCAGCGTTTTGCGCCCGGTGAAATGCGCCACCACCTCGGCCAAAGAGGTGGCGGCCAGAACTTCTGTCGCACCCACCCAAGCTGCCTCGGCCCCGCACGCCTTTGGACACAGCAAAGCCTTGCCCTCCTCGGCCGCAGCCATCGCCGCAGGAAGCGCGCCGATCACCGGCATCAACCGCCCGTCCAACGACAATTCCCCAAGGGCGACAATACCTTCCACCTCGTCTTTCGGGATAATCTCAATCGCCGCAAGCACCGCCAACGCAATCGGCAGGTCAAAGTGAGAGCCTTCCTTTGGCAGGTCTGCGGGTGAAAGATTTACCATGATCCGTTTGGACGGCAGGGCAATCGCCATCGCATTCAGCGCCGCCTTGACCCTTTCGCGGGCCTCGGACACCGCTTTGTCGGGCAGACCGACCAATCCGAAATAGGGCATCCCGGGCGAGACGGCGCATTGCACCTCGACCACGCGCGCCTCGACCCCTTCAAAGGCCACCGTAAAGGCCCGCGCTACCATGTTCCGACTCCGTTTACCTTGATTAACGGTTAGCGGATCAATGGTTTACGAATGGTAAACCCGGTCATGTCAATTGTTTATAAATATCCCAATGGGGTGCAGGGGGGGTGCGGGGGGAGCGACCCCCCTGTGGCCGCGCCCAAACGCCACGGATCAGGCCTGCACCAGCGCCATGAACTTCGGCCAAGCCTCAGGGTCGGCCACGGTTTTATCCCGGCAGAAGGCGTTGCAAAAGCCGTAGCGGGTGCCGTTCAACTCAAGCACAAAAGCGATGGCTTTGCCGGAATACGGGCAGGACGCATTGACCGCATCTGTCCCTGCGACCGCCTTGGCTGACATTGGCTTTGGGCCCGGCCAGTCACGTTGCGCGTAATTGCGACGGTAAAATTCCTGATCCGCGCCGTCGACCATCCCCATCGCCCGCCACTGCCGAAAGGACGGGTGGGCCAGATGAGCCGCCACATACTCCATCGCGGCAGGCGAGACTTGCAGGTTATAAGTTGCAATCCGGCTCGCCACCGGCGCATAAAACGCATCCGCTGCCGAATAGTCGCCGGCCAGCCACGGCCCGCCGGTCTGCGCCTTGGCCCAGGCCCACAGGGTTTCCAACCGCCGCAGGTCGGCCAAAACCGCCTCAGGCGGGGCGCAATCGTGATAACTGACCCGCAGGTTCATCGGGCAATGGCTGCGCAACGCGGTAAAGCCTGCATGCATTTCGGCGGCCAGAACCCGCGCCACGGCCCGCGCTTTGGGATCTTTGGGCCAAATCCCTGCTTCGGGGTGGCGGGAGGCCAGTTCTTCAGCAATCGCAATGGTTTCAGGCACCACAACCCCGTCCGGCATGCGCATCGTCGGGGCCGATTTGCCCGGAACATAGTCGCGCAACAAGGTTGCCAGTTCATCGGTGTAAAGCCGCACCTTGTGCGTTTTTACCTCAATCCCAAAGACATCAAACAGCAGCCAGCCGCGCAGCGACCAACTGGAGTAAGCCCGGTCACCGATCACAAGATCATAGGTCATCTTCAGTCCCCTTTTCCGCCAAGGTTAAAGCCTGACCCCGCCATCGCAAAGCGTTGATTTGTGGGGCTGCGCATCACGAAACTTGATCGAAGTCGTTCGGCAATGCACCCTTCAACACGATCGGCAATCCCGCCATCACGCCCAGAACCAGCCCCGATTGTGCGGCGATGCGCTGGTTCAGCAACCCCTGATGGTCACGAAAGGCGCGGGCAAGCGCGTTTTCCGGCACGATCCCCCAGCCAACCTCGTTGGAAACGACCACGACCGGTGCCGCGCAAGTCGCAAGGGCTGCCAAAAGGGCCGCGCATTCTGCCGCCACATCAGCCTCGGCCAAAAGCACGTTGGTCAGCCAAAGTGTGGCGCAATCCAGCAAGACCACCTCGCCCGCCGGAACCTGCCGCAGAACACCCACCACGTCACGCGGTGCCTCAACGGTCACCCAGTCTGCCCCGCGATCCAGCCGATGTGCGGCAATCCGCGCGCGCATTTCGTCATCCCAAGCCTCCGCCGTGGCGATGTAGCGCCGTGGCAAGCCGCACCCCACAACCAGCCGCTCTGCCAGCCGCGACTTGCCCGACCGTGCCCCGCCGATCACAAGGCTAAGCCCCGGCAAAATCCATTTGGCGTGTGATCCAACCATGGTTTCGGCGCGTATCACATGTGAAGACCGCGAACAATTGCGGCTACCTTCGGAGGTTGTCATGGCACTTGATCAATTTGCTGACCCGCGGCTGACGGCAAAAGCCCGATCTGCAGCGCTTCTGGACGCCGAGCAGGAAGGCGCTTTGGCGCGGGCCTGGCGGGACCACCGCGACAAGGCGGCCCTGGATAAGCTGATCACATCCTATATGCGGCTTGCCCTGTCGATGGCCGCCAAATTCCGCCGCTACGGTGCCTCGATGCCGGATCTGACGCAGGAAGCCGCGATTGGCCTGATGAAAGCCGCCGAGAAGTTCGACCCTGACCGTGGCGTCAGATTCTCGACCTACGCGATGTTCTGGATCAAAGCACAGTTGCAAGACTACGTGATGCGCAACTGGTCGATGGTGCGAACCGGCTCAACAACCTCGCAAAAATCTTTGTTCTTCAACCTCCGCAGGGTTGAGGCGCGACTGGTGCGGGAGGCTGCGGCTGAAGGGCAATCGCTGCAAGGTCAGGCGTTGCGGGTGGCAGTCGCGGCGGATTTGGGCGTACCTTTGTCGGATGTGGCGATGATGGAGGGCCGGCTGTCAGGCTCTGACGCATCACTGAACGCCACACAGGCAGCGGACGAAGATGGCCGCGAATGGATCGATGTTCTGGAAGATGGCGCAAGTCAGGCGGCCGAGCTTTTCGCCGCCTCGCACGACCGCGACGTCCTGCGCGATCATCTGACACAGGCTTTGCAAACGCTGACCCCGCGGGAGAGGCTGATCGTAAGAGAGCGTCAACTGATTGATACACCACGCACTTTGGAGTCCTTGGGGACGGAATTGAAGCTGTCGAAAGAGCGTATTCGTCAACTGGAAGCCGCAGCTTTTGCCAAACTCCGCCGGAATCTGGAGGCGCAGGGCGCCGGGCCCGCCGCATTCCTGCGGTAAGACTTGAGTTCGCCCCCGCCGCCCCGTAGTTTAGGGCAGAACGAGGGGGCATTACGTTGTCAGACCGGCGCATATTGTTGATCATCGGCGGCGGGATTGCTGCCTACAAATCCTTGTTGCTGATCAGACTGTTACGCCGGGCAGGTTTGGCAGTGACACCGGTACTGACCGCCGCTGGTGCGCAGTTTGTCACCACTTTGTCGGTGGGGGCGCTGGCTGGCGAAAAGGTGCATTCCGCCCTGTTCGACCTGACGGCAGAGGCCGAGATGGGGCATATCGAATTGTCGCGAAGCGCCGATCTGATCGTGGTGGCCCCGGCGACGGCGGACCTGATGGCCAAGATGGCAGGCGGGCGGGCGGATGATCTGGCGTCCACCTTGCTTTTGGCAACCGATACGCCGGTTCTGCTGGCTCCGGCGATGAATGTGCGGATGTGGCAGCATCCGGCGACGCAGCGTAACCTGTTGATGTTGCTGGGCGATGGCATTCGAACTGTCGGCCCGGATGATGGCGAGATGGCTTGTGGTGAATTTGGTCCGGGTCGGATGGCCGAACCGGAGGCGATTTTCGCTGCGATTTCAGGGATGTTGGCCGGTGGACCACTGGCCGGGCGGCATGTGCTGGTCACCTCGGGCCCAACGCACGAACCCATTGATCCGGTTAGATATATTGCCAACCGCAGCTCAGGCGCGCAGGGGGCGGCGATTGCGGCGGCCTTGCGCGATCTGGGCGCGAAGGTGACGTTTGTGACCGGGCCTGCTGCTGTGCCACCGCCCGAAGGTGTGCAGGTCTTGCGGGTTGAGACGGCGGCAGAGATGTTGGCAGCGGTAGAAGCCTCGTTGCCCGCCGACGTCGCGATCTTTGCCGCTGCCGTTGCAGACTGGCGAGTGGAAAATGCCGCCGGCTCCAAACTGAAAAAGGATGGCACCGGCCAGCCACCTGTCCTGCAATTCATTGAAAATCCTGACATTTTGGCGATGGTTTCGCAGGGTGACAATCGCCCGCGGTTGGTGGTTGGTTTCGCTGCCGAAACCGATGACGTCCTGCTCCATGCCCGCGCCAAACGGTTGCGCAAGGGCTGCGACTGGATCGTTGCCAATGATGTCTCTGCGGGCTCTGGTATCATGGGTGGGGCCGAGAATGCCGTGACCCTGATCCGCGCCGATGGTGAAGAGGTCTGGCCCCGGATGGCCAAGGCTGATGTCGCGAAAAGGTTGGCTTTGAGGATTGCCGAGGCGTTTAAAGATGAATGATTACAATGCCTTGCCTTCTATCGGGGTTCTGTGGGAGGATTGGGCTGACAAAAGCCTGCCCTTGCCGCAGTATGAGACGTCTGGGGCTGCGGGGGCCGATCTCAGGGCCAACCTGATGCCAGAGGATCGGGCGACCGGATTTACGCTGGACCCCATGCACCGCGCGATCCTGCCCACGGGAATTCGTGTTGAAATTCCAGTAGGTTACGAGATGCAAATCCGGCCTCGCTCCGGGCTTGCCGTCAAGTTTGGTGTTACGATTGTGAACGCGCCCGGCACCGTCGACAGCGATTATCGCGGGCCCTTAGGCGTGGCCCTGATCAATCTTGGGTCAGAGCCTTACACAATCCAGCATGGCGACCGGATTGCGCAGGTTGTGGTGGTGCCCGTGGTGCAGGCGAACTTTGAAGCGGTTGATATGATTGGGAAAACGGAACGTGGTGCAGGGGGCTTCGGCTCCACCGGGCGGCAATGACTCTGGTTCTTAGTCTTTGTGCGGCGCTGTGGATCACGGGCAGGGTGATGGGGACACCCCACCGGCAGCGGTTGTTGGCGATCTCTGCCCTATGGGTTGCGTCAGGTCTGGCTCTTGCACTGTTGCCAGAAGGCAATCGTCTTGCGCAGGTTTTGGGCGGTGACCTGCGGGTTTGGGCGAGTATCAGCGTTCTGGGCGCTGTGGTTTTGGGCTATTTTGCCCTGATCTGGTGGCTGAGAACGCGGGCCATTGCTTTGACTCCCGTCGTCCAGGTATCGGAAAATAAAGGAAAATTCTCACCAGGGGAACTCGACCGCTACGCGAGGCACATTCTGCTGCGTGAGATTGGCGGGCCCGGGCAAAAAGCGTTGAAGCAGGCAAAGGTTTTGGTGATCGGGGCGGGGGGGCTTGGCTCGCCGGCGCTGTTGTATCTGGCGGCGGCAGGGGTCGGGGTGATCGGGGTGATTGACGATGACATCGTCGACGCCAGCAATTTACAACGCCAGATTATCCATAAAGATCAGGGAATTGGCTTGCCAAAGGTGCAGTCGGCGGCAGAGGCTGTCAAAGCGCTGAACCCCTTTGTCGAGGTGCGGCCTTATCAGCGGCGGCTGGACGCGGACACAGCCAGCCTGTTGGCCGAATATGACCTTATTCTGGACGGGTCAGACAATTTCGACACGCGGTATCTGGTCAACCGCGAAGCATTTCGCGCCGCCAAACCCTTGATTTCGGCGGCGATCACGCAGTGGGAGGGCCAGATTTCGCTGTACGATCCTGCCCATGGAACCCCTTGTTATGAATGCGTTTTCCCTGACCGCCCGGCTCCGGGTATGGTTCCGACCTGTGCCGAGGCGGGAGTGGCTGCCCCTTTGCCGGGCATTCTGGGGGCGATGATGGCGATGGAGGCGGTCAAGCATATCACCGGCGCAGGCTTGACGTTGCGCGGGCGTTTGTTGATCCACGATGCGCTTTATGCCGAAACGCGGGTGATTGAAATCACCCGGCGCTCCGATTGCCCGGTTTGCGGCGCAAGCCATTGAGGGGGCTTCGGTAGATCTGGACGTGACCCGCAAAACCCGAGCGTTGCGTCCTTACCGAAGGGCACAATGGCGACCCTAAAACCTGTCGCTATTTTCCCCGCAAAGTCAAAAAGATCGGCGCTGCTTTAGGTAGGATGGGCCATTGGCCCATCTTCAGCCGATTTTGTAGCTGGATGCAGTGACCCCGCCAAAAACGTTGGCGTCATGATAGACCATCGTGGCTTTGTCATCCTCCGCGGCACCAAGGGCTGCGAACAACGGCACCAGATGGTCCTCCTGCGCATGACAGGTGCGGGCGTAGGGGGCTGTTTCCCACATCAGCATGGCCTCGGTCCGTGGTTTTCCGGTCTTGGCCATCGTTTCGGCCAGCCAGGCGTCAAAGGCCGCCGACGGCACCTTGGCTCCCGGCCCGAACAGGCGAAGGTTGTGGTACGAAAGACCCGAGCCTACGATCAGCACGCCTTCGTCGCGCAACGGGGCAAGGGCGCGGCCCAAAGCAAAGTGCGCTTCCGGATCATAGCCGTGTTGCAGCGAAACTTGATACATCGGCACGTTGGCGTTGGGGTACATCACATATGCCGGGGCGAAGGTGCCATGGTCAAAGCCGCGCTTGGCGTCAAGGGCGACGGGCAGGCCAGCGGCTTTGATCAGGTCAGCGGTGTGCAGGGCGATGTCGGGGGCACCGGGTGCTGGGTAGACGATCTTGTAGGTTTCCGGTGGAAAGCCGCCGTAATCATACAACATGCCGGGATGGGGCGAAGTCATCACGGTAAAGCTGTCCTCCTCCCAGTGGCCGGAGATCATGCAGATGGCCTTTGGCACTTCGCCGATTTCTTCGGGCATCCGGGCCAGCGACACCTCAAGGCTGTGCAACATCTGGCGCATGTTGGGAATCCACGGCCAGGGTCCGCCGCCGTGTGAGATGAAATAGGTTGGAAGTCGGGCCATGGGTGCCTCCTGTTTGAACGGAAAATGGGCGCTGTCGTTGCTGGCTGCAAGGGGCCGTGGCGCGCTTGATCTGTGCGTCGGTGCAGAGGGGTTGCCCCCGCCCGCTTCTGGACAGATAGTCGCGCATCGCTTCGTGACAGGGAGTTCACAAAATGAAGATCATTTCGGCTTTGGCAGGCTTGGCTCTGGCTTGGGGCTCGGCGGCATTTGGGGATGCTTTGCCCGACCTCAAAGGCAAGGAAATCACCGTGGTGACCGAAAACGCCTATCCGCCGCTGCAGTTCATGGACAAGGACGGCAAGGCGATCGGCTGGGAATACGATATGGTGGCCGAAATGGCCAAGCGGCTGAACCTGAAGGTGAAATACGCCAATGTCAGCTGGGATGCGATGATCCCGGCGGTGGCGGAGGGGCAGTTCGACTTTGGCATGACCGGCATCACGATCAATGATGAGCGCAAGGCGAAGGTCGACTTCTCTGACGCTTACATGCGGTCGGAAAGTGTCATGATGGTGCGCGGCGATGAAAGCCGCTTTACCGACGCCAAAAGTTTTGGCGGCAATGACAAGCTGCTGATTGGCGCACAGGCCGGGACCACACCGTTCTACACCGCAGTTTATGACGTGCTGGATGGCAACGAAAAGAACCCGCGCATCAAGCTTTTTGAAACCTTTGGCGCCTCGGTGGAGGCGTTGAAGGCGGGCGATGTCGATACGGTTCTGACCGATGCGACGGCGGGCAAAGGCTATGTTACGGCCTCGGCTGGCAAGTTGAAGCTGGTTGGAGAGCCTTTGGGGGCCGAAGATTTCGGCTTTATCTTCACCAAGGGCTCAACATTGGAAGCGCCGATCAACGCGGCGATTGCCAGTTTGAAGGCGGATGGCACCTTGGACGCGCTGACCAAGAAGTGGTTCCTCGACTACAAGATACAGTAATTGCTGGCCCCGAAAGAGGGTGAGGAGTTTCCCTATTGGCTGGTGATCCTTGGGGTCACCGGCCTTTGGATGTTTTACGAGGTCTGGTCGAGCGACATCTACAGCCAGGTGATGGCGACGCTGGTGTCCGGCATCGAAGTCACGGTGGCGGTCACGCTGATCGCTTATGGGCTGGCGAGTGCGATGGGTTTGGGGCTGGCGCTGGCCGGGCTGAGCCGGTACCGCGTCCTCCGGCAAGGGGCACGGCTGTGGATCGAGGTGGTGCGCGGCGTGCCGATCATGGTCTTGTTGCTGTATGTAGCTTTCGTGCTGTCGCCGGCGCTGGTTTGGGCTTGGAATTGGGCAAGCGGTTGGTTGGGGCTGGAGCCGGTGCGGTCACGCGACTTTCCCTTGATTGCGCGGGCGGTGATGGCCCTGACGCTGGCCTATTCTGCATTTCTGGCCGAGATATTCCGCGCCGGGTTGCAAGCGGTCGACAAGGGGCAGATTGAGGCGGCGATGTCTTTGGGCCTTTCAGGCTGGCATAGATTTCGCCACATCGTCTTTCCACAGGCTTTCCGGATGATCTTGCCCCCCTTGGGCAATGATTTTGTGGCGATGGTAAAGGACAGCTCTTTGGTCAGTATTCTTGGGGTGGCGGATATCACCCAACTGGGCAAGGTGCAGGCTGCGGGAAACTTTCGCTATTTCGAGACTTATAACATGGTGGCGCTGTTGTATCTGGTGATGACAGTGGGGCTAAGTCTGGCTTTGCGGCGTGTCGAGCGGCGCTTGCGGGTGGTGGAGAAGTAATGGGGGCCAGCCGGGCTGATTTGGAAATGAGGAAAGGGCAAAAGATGAATGCTTTGATGACAGAGTGGACCGGGCCGTTCGGACTTCCGCCGTTTGGCGCGATCAGGGATGAAGACTTCGCCCCCGCGTTTGACGGGGCCTTGGCCGAGGCGCGGGCGCGCGTGGCGGAAATTGCATCTGACCCCGCCGAACCTACCTTTGAGAATGTGATTGAAGCGTTGGAGTTGAGCGAAGAGGCGCTGTCGCGGGTTTCGGGGGTGTTTTACAATCTCGTGGGGGCCGATAGTACGGACGCGCGCGAGGCGCTGCAAAGCGAGATGGCGCCGAAACTGTCGGCTTACGGGTCTGAAGTTTCCAACAATCGGGCGTTGTTTGGCAAGATCGAGGCGCTTTGGCTGGCACGCGATGCTTTGGCGGGAGAACAGTTGCGGGTTCTGGAGCTTTACCGCCGGATGTTCGTGCGGTCCGGTGCCATGTTGGAGGGTGAAGCCTCGGCTCGGTTGACTTACGTGAAGTCGCGGCTGGCGGTTCTGGGCACAAAGTTCAGCCAGAATGTGCTTGCGGACGAACGGGAGTGGTTCATGGCCCTTGCCGACGCCGATCTGCTCGGTCTGCCCGCGTTCGTGGTCAGTGCGGCCAAGGCTGCCGGGGCGGACAAGGGCATGGGGCCGGTGGTGACGCTGTCCCGGTCCATCATTGTGCCCTTCTTGCAATTTTCGCAGCACAGGGATCTGCGGCAAAAAGCCTATGAGGCGTGGGGCTTGCGCGGTGCGAATGGTGGGGCGACCGACAACCGCGCCGTGGCTGCCGAGACGCTGAAGCTGCGCGAAGAGCGGGCGAAGCTGTTGGGCTATGACAGTTTTGCAGCCTACAAGCTGGAGCCGGAGATGGCGAAAACCCCGGAGCGGGTGCGCGATCTGCTGATGCGGGTCTGGGCGCCTGCCAAACGCAAGGCGTTGGCGGATGCCGAAGTGTTGGAGGCCATGCTGCGCGCCGATGGGATTGCGGGGCCGCTGGAGGCTTGGGATTGGCGCTATTATTCCGAAAAGCGCCGCCGCGCCGAGCATGATCTGGATGAGGCGATTTTGAAACCTTATCTGAGCCTTGAGGCGATGCTGGGGGCGATGTTCGACTGCGCCACTCGCTTGTTCGGATTGGAATTCAAGGCCTTGGACGTATCACTCTACCATCCCGATTGCCGGGCTTGGGAGGTGACGCGGCGTGAAGAGCATATCGCGGTGTTCATCGGCGACTACTTTGCGCGGGAGTCCAAGCGGTCGGGGGCGTGGTGTTCCGACATTCGTGGGCAACGCAAGCTGGGTGGTGAAGTGCGGCCTGTCGTGGTGAACGTGTGCAACTTCGCCAAGGGCGATCCGTGCCTGCTATCGTATGACGATGCGCGGACCCTGTTTCATGAGTTCGGCCATGCGCTGCATCAGATGTTGTCGAATGTGACCTATGGATTCATCTCTGGCACCAGTGTGGCGCGCGACTTTGTCGAACTGCCAAGTCAGCTTTACGAACACTGGATGGAGGTGCCCGAGGTCTTGGAAAAGCACGCGAGGCACTATGAAACCGGGGAGCCGATGCCGGCCGATATGCTCAAGCGGCTGCTTGCGGCGGGCACCTATGATCAGGGGTTTGCTACGGTGGAGTTCATCTCCTCGGCGCTGGTCGATCTCAGTTTCCATGAGGACGCGCCCGCTGATCCGATGCAGCGACAGGCGGAGGTGTTGCAGGGGCTGGGGATGCCCGGGGCCATCCGGATGCGGCACGCGACGCCGCATTTCGCGCATGTGTTTTCGGGTGACGGCTATTCCAGCGGCTATTACAGCTACATGTGGTCCGAGGTGATGGATGCTGACGCCTTTGCCGCCTTTGAAGAAACGGGTGATGCCTTTGATCCGGCGACGGCAGCCCGGCTGGAAAGGTTCATCCTGTCGGCGGGCGGGTCCGAGGAGGCGGAGGTGCTTTACACTCGTTTTCGGGGCAGGATGCCAGGCGTGGAACCTTTGCTGAAAGGCCGGGGGCTGTTGGAAGCGGTGTGACGGCTTTGAACCGATGCGTTTCGTGTGAAAATTCGCAAAGGAGGCTTCAGCGAATTTTCTGCGAAAATTCTTGGCCTTCGCCTGAGGTTTCGGATTGACGCAAGCTCAGCCGTTGGCAGGAAGCAAGTGTCCGGGATGGCGACGTTGGGGGGTGCACGTTTGACAAGATGGGAGTTTTGAGCTGGCCCGCCCCAATCGAGTGCCAAATCCTGAAAGGGGATGGCGCTCCATTGACAGGCTCACCTGAAACGTGGCGGACCTGTCCCTAAGCGCTAAGCGCCGGAGCACTTTCGGGCAGCAGGCCTGCCGATAAAGCCGCGCTTACGGCGTGGTTTGCCATGGCAAGGGCCGCCTCGCGTGTGCGGGCGGCTGCAATGAACCGGGCGTTGTGGCAAAAGCTTGCCCCGGGCACACCGCAGGCTTCTTCCAGCGCGGCATCGGTCAGACCCGCCCAGGCCGCGGGCAGATCGGCGCGCAGTTCATAGCCATCCTCGGTGCGGCGGATGCCCGTCACGCACCAGTCGCCCTGCCTTGGATGCACGACAAACAAAAGGTGATCCGCCCCGGCCCGCAGAACTGCAGAGCAGAACGGCATGCCCATCGGCAACTCCAGGATGCGACCCTCGCCTGCCGCAAGGATCGCTTTTTGCACGACATCCTCGGCCCGCAGTTTCGCGGCACTTTGTGCCACCTGGGCTTCGACAAAGGTGCGCGCTATCGCCAAAGCCGCGTGAAAGCTGCGATCTTCTGCTTCGGGGTCAGCCTCGTCGAACACGGGTTTAAGGGTTTCCAACAGCCCCGGCAAAGTCATCGTGGCCAGCGGACCGGCCTCTGCCAGACTGACCGCGCCATTGTCGACAAGGTCGATTGGCAGCACAAAGCTGCGGTCAAACGAGGCGAACACCCCATCGACCTGCGCAGCCAGACCAAACCTCGCCAGATAATCGCGGCCAAACTGCTTCCATATCAGGCCGAACGAGCTGTAGGGCTGGCCGTCGTCGCGCAACGGAGCGCCGCGCTGATGATGGTCGAAGATCGCCAGCGCGGGGTCATAAAGCAAACCCACGTCATAGATGATCCGGTCGGGTCCGGCGGTGATCCACTGCTTTGCCCGGCTGCGGATCAGTTGCGCGTTCGGAAAAAGCCGGGTCAGGATCACGCTCGTCATCAGTTCGTCGGCGTGAAATCCGCCGGAATGGGTGACCAGATATGCGACGTCCATCTTAAACCCTTGTCTTAAGCCGCCCGACATCATGCTACCCGAATTTCAATCCGGCTGGCGAAGGTCACCTGACAGCAACCCCGGCTTCGTTCGCTTACAACAGTCCCGCCGCAACCGCCATGCGTGCCTCTACCACCTCTGGCAATTTGAGGTGAAGGGCTTTTATCGGCGTTTCGATGCCTTCGGTATAAACTGTCGAGACTTTGGCGGTCGCGTGGGCTACGAAACTTGATCAAATAAAACCCGGAATGAGAGACTTCTATGCCCATCGTCCTGACCGTTGGCAGCCTGCACTACGACATCATGGTCGAAGCCGATCATCTGCCGCGCAAGGATGAAACGGCGATAGGCTCGCGCTGGTATCCCAAATTCGGCGGCAAGGGTGGAAATCAGGCGGTCGCTGTGGCGAAGGCAGGGCCGCAAAGCCGGATCGTGGGAGCGGTGGGTGACGACGACTTTGGCCGCTTTCTGCGCGAGAACCTCACTAAAGCCGGCGTCGATGATCGGCATGTAGCAACGATTCCCAAGGTTGGTTCAGGGATGAGCGTGGCCATTCAGGATGGCCATGGCGACTATGCGGCCACCATCGTCTCAGGCGCAAATCTGCACCTCGACCCGGATGTATTGGAGGATGATACGATCTGGGAAGGTGTCAAGCTGTTGGTTTTGCAGAATGAAGTACCACAAGCCGTCAACCTTGCCGCTGCGGAACAGGCGCGCCAGCGCGGTATTCCGACCCTGCTGAACGCCGCACCGTTCCGCGATCTTGGGGCCGGGTTTCGCCAACTGGTGGATATTCTGGTGGTGAACGCAGTTGAGGCCGAGATGATGGGCTGCCAGACAGTCGGTTCCCTTCAAGAGGCCTCTGATGCCGCCAAAGCGCTGGCGGTTCAGTTCAAGGCAGTGGTTGTGACAGCCGGAGGCGAAGGTTTGGCTGCCCTAAGTGCCACGGGTGACGTTCTGCTTTTGCCCGCCGAACAGGTGAAAGTGGTCAGCAGCCACGGTGCGGGCGACAGTTTTATTGGCACCTTGGCCGCACAACTGGCGGCCGGGCAGGGGCTGGTGGCGGCGTGCCGGGCCGCCTCGCAGGCTGCTGCGCGGCATGTGGCGGGGCTGTAAGGCGCACGGTCCCGTTCTCAAACCGAGCTTAAAAGAATGCACGTCTCGCTGTTCATCACGCCATCAATCGCGCGGACAATGCGCAGCACCCGGTCAAAATCGGCGAGGTTTGCGGCGGTCAGTTGGGCGACCAAATCCCAAGCGCCATTGGTCGTGTGCAACTGAACCAGCTCTGGGATGCCGCGCAGTTTTCGGATGATTTGCGCAGTGGAATGGCCCGCCACCTCAATCAGCATCACGGCTTTGACGGCCCCTGCGTCCAGATCCTCGCGCACTTGCACGGTAAAGCCCTGAACTGCGCCGGATGAGGCCAGCCGGTCAAGGCGGTTCTGGATCGTGCCGCGTGACACCTCTAACGCGTCGGCCAGCTTGGACACCGGCGCACGGCCATCGCGCCGCAAAATGGCAATCAGATCGCGGTCAAGCTGGTCATAGCTGTGCATGGCTTGGATCCGATAAGGAAGGTTGGCAATAGTTACAACGGGAACCAGCAAAGTGCCAGAGATTTGCGCAGAGTTTACAAAGTTGGGCGATTGGGGCTGAAGGGGTTCTGGGCTATCAATTTGGGACGTTGCCCGTTGAAAGTCACTCCCATGCCCGCTTTACGTCCGCAGAACCTGAACCTTGTGCCCTTTGTCAGCGTTGACCGCATGATGCGGATCGTGCGCGGCATTGGTGTCGAACGTTTTCTGGTGGAGCTGGCGGACTATGTCGAGGACGATTTCCGCCGCTGGGAATTGTTCGACAAGACCGCTCGAGTCGCCTCACATTCGACTGATGGCGTGATTGAGCTGATGCCGACCAGCGACGGCGTGACCTATGCTTTCAAATATGTGAACGGCCACCCGAAAAACATGAAAGACGGGTTGCAGACTGTGACGGCCTTTGGCGTTCTGGCCAATGCGGATACCGGCTATCCGGTGCTTCTGTCGGAAATGACGATCCTGACGGCGCTTCGGACGGCGGCAACCTCTGCCGTGGCGGCCAGGCATCTGGCACCGCCGGGGGCCACCTGCATGGCAATCATCGGCAACGGCGCGCAATCGGAGTTTCAAGCGCTGGCGTTCAAGGCGCTGTTAGGGATCACTGAACTGCGGCTATATGATATTGACCCCGGTGCTTCCCGGAAATGTGCGGCCAATCTGGCGGGCACGGGGCTAAACATTGTCACCTGCTCCTCGGCGCAATCGGCGGTGGAGGGGGCGCAGATCATCACCACGGTGACGGCGGACAAGCAATACTCCACCATCCTGACCGACAACATGGTTGGTCCCGGCGTTCATATCAACGCTGTTGGTGGTGATTGCCCCGGCAAGACCGAGTTGCACCGCGACATTTTGCTGCGCTCTGCGATCTTTGTGGAATACCCCGACCAGACCCGGATCGAAGGCGAAATTCAACAACTGGAGGCCGATCACCCGGTGACCGAACTTTGGCAGGTGATCAGGGGTGAGGCAGCCGGGCGGACCCATGCCGCCCAGATCACTCTGTTTGACAGCGTGGGTTTTGCGACCGAGGATTTCTCGGCCCTGCGCTACATCCGCGACCAACTGGTCAGAACCGGGGAGTTTGACAACCTCGACCTGCTGGCCGATCCCGATGACCCGCGCGACCTGTTCGGCATGCTGATGCGGGCTGAAGTTTAGCGGATGAGAGCGGGCGCTTAGACCAGATCGAACACCGCGCCCGACACCGCGTCCTGCATCATCAGCGAAGTTGGGTTGGTGTCTTGCAAAGCGCAAATGATCTTTCCGTCGATCCCACCAACGTGGACCAGCGTGTCGACGGCCCATTCTGCACCCAAGCCAGACACAGCACGCACTTCGACGGTGAAATTCGCCACAGAGACTGGCGTAATCCCGTTGTAGATCAGATAGTCACCCTGCGCGGCAGTGTAGTCGACAATCACATCAATGCCGAAATCGCCGGCACGGAAGATGAAAGCATCCGCCCCGGCGTCGCCCCACAACACGTCAGTGCCTCTGCCGCCGGCGAGAAAGTCGTTGCCATTGCCACCGTGGATCAGATCAATTCCGATGCCACCTTCAAACGTGTCGTTCCCTTCCCCGCCAACCAGAAGGTCATTGCCGTGGCCGCCCCAGATGCGATCTGCCCCAGCATCGCCATTGGTCGTGTCGTTCCCCATGCCCCCGTACAAAGAGTCGTTGCCGGAATTGCCTTCAAGATAATCGTTAGAGGCCAGCGCCCTGATCTGGTTGACGCCCGTCCTTCCGACGAGGATGTCCGAGTTCACCGTGCCGGTTATCGTGCTGGTCTCGTTGAATTCCAGCACAAGGGTTTCGTGGGCTCCCAAAAGTTCGGTCAATACGTTAGCGCTCAGCAAAGCAGCGATGTTTTGCGGCGTCAAATGGATGGGCGCGTCGGGTTCTTGCCAAGGGGCAATCCCGGTCAAGCCGCCAAAGTTGCCATCTGTCTTCGACAAATCCACCTGCATCAGCCGGGCCGACGTCAGATCGTAGTTCGCCAGATAGGTTGAAAGGTCCATCTTCAGCGACAAGGCCTGATCAATCAGCGACGACACGAACAGCACCGCATGGCCGTTGCCGGAAAAGGCGTGGATGTCATAGTTGGCCGAAGTCACCGGGACCTCTACGGCCTGCGTGCCGATCAGGTCATGCGTCATGATCTGAAACAGCGTGCCTGCCGCCTGCAATTCGCCCCGGTAGTTCCCAAGACTGGTGGAGTTGTACATGGTCGACCAGAAATCAAGCTGGTCGACACCACCTTCGACAAAGCTTTTGAACAGTTCCAAAAGAACCGGAATCTGCATCAGACCGGTGTTGTGCGTATCGCGGTAGTTCACGTTCCACTCGGAAAAGATGCTTTCAAGGGTGCGGCCGGTTGCGCCATTCCAGGCGTTCATCATGTCCAGACAGGAACCGACCGAGGCCTGAATGTTGGAATAGGTGTGGTAGTTGGGCTGGCCCGGATTGATGCCCTCGTTGTAGTAGAAATGGTTGGTCACAGCCGTGATCGAGGCCAGTTCAGTCGCGCTGAATTGCGCCATGACGGTCTGGTTGCGCCCGGCAAGATCCGCGATCGAGAAAGAGCCGCCGGCACTTTGCCCCCAGACCTGAACGGCTACGAAGGGCTTGGTGGCGTCGTTGCCCGGATGGGCGCTGTAGTATTTCTCAATCTCCTGATGAACAATCAGACCCGCAGCGCTGGCAACTTTGCCATATTCCACCGCCGTCATGTAGGAGGCATATTCATTGCCAAGTTCGAAAGTGGCGATACCCTGCGGGCCACCGGTCAACAAGAGATGGTCGACATAGGCCCGTAACTCGTCTGCCTTGCCGGGGTCAAAGTCGCGAATGCCATATGCGGCATTTGTCAACAATTGTCTGACCGGCAGATCAATGGTGGCTTTGGTGCCGGTTGCAGCGCTGTATTGCAGGAAAGCATCCGGTGAAATCAATTGCATGACCTTGCCGGCCGAAGTTACCGCTGTGGTCGCTTCGGGGTTGGCATAGTCAAACAACAATTCGGCCATCGTCCCGCCCGGAAAGCGGACTGAATGCGATCCGACGGCCGCCTGAACTTCATCGAATTTTTCCCAAGGCAAGGTTCCGAACCGTTCATATCCAAGAACGAGGTTCATGCCGAATTCCGCCGAAGTGATGACGCTGCCCCTTGCTGCGTAGGGCGTTACGAATATCGTTTCCGCAATTGTCATGGGCGCTCCTGCCGATCTTGTCGCTCTTATGAGCAATCTCGTCTTGCAAGCCGGGCGGCGCGTGGCTCAAATACGGCGAGGGTCAGACTTGCGATTAGACTTTTCGACAATTGAGCTTTGGTCGGGAATTTAGAAATATTGTCTTAAGACTTAATACTTAATTGCCAAAACTATTGTCGTTTGAGGGGCCTCCACCCGATGGTTTTTGCGAATGGATGTGGTGGGGTTTCAGGCGCCAAGGTTGCTTGCGACAAAATAGCCAGCGCAGCCACCGGGATTCGCCCCCGGTTGCTGGTGACGCCAAAGCGCCGTAGTCTCGACGTTCGGGCCAAGATGGAAGGGAAGCGGCACTTGGACAAGACCTTGGCAGGCGACCGCATCTTCGACGGCAAACGCCTGCGCTGCACCGTTTTCGGCTCTGGCGAACCGCTTTTCGCCACCTTTGATAACTTTGTCCGGGAAAAGTCGGCCTTTGCGGCGTGTAGGGCGTCTCGCAAAGTTCTCGCTGCCGGGTTCCGGCAGGTGGTCATACAGACCTGTTGCAATGATTGGTATTTGAACCCAGAGTTGGACGACCTGCGCGCGTTGTTGCGGTTGCAGACAGACAGAGGCGCTGCGTCCAAAGCATTGGGGTTTTCAATGGGCGCCTTTGGCGCGCTATTATGTGCCGAGGCTTTGCACATCAGCGAGATGTATTTGGTGTCGCCACGTTTTCCGCGACCGACGGGATGGGTTGGCAAAGCCAAAGTCAATTGTGCCGATCAATATCTTGCCGCAGATTGGCAATCGCGTTTGGTCGAAGCGACCGCAATTTCACACAACATGGTGATATTTTACGACCACCGCAGTTTTGACGACCGGATGGCGGCGCACTGGCTTGAAAGAACAAACTTGGATGTCAAGACAGTCGGAATCGCATTTGGCGGACATCCCTGCACCGGTTATATAAATGACGCCAATAAGTTTGGTGAGTTGCAGGATATTCTGTTGCGTCCGGAGGTTTCTATCAAGGATATTGTCACCCTCAAACGCGCGGCGCGGTTAAAGTCGCCGGCTTACCGGGCCAGACTGCAAGTCTATTTGGAGAGCCGGGCGTCCAGAGATCTTTAACTGACGTGCCGATGCATCGGCCCAAACTTTGTAGATCACCCGCCCCCGATATCACCGCGCGCCACGGCGACCGATTTCAGAACAGCAAAAATTTCCTTCCCCACAGCAAGCCCCAATGTCGTTGCAGATCGGCGGGTGATGCGGGCCAGAAGCAAATCCTTGCCGACCTGCAACTGAACGATGGCACCCGGCCCGTCTCCACTGCGCAGGGCAGCAACCGTGGCGGGCAGGATGTTCAGGGCTGACATTCCCTGAGGTCGCGCTAAGGCCAGCATCACATCCTGCGCCGCGATCCTTATCCTGATCCGCGTGCCGATCGACGCCGAAACCCGTGGCAACCAGATCGGACCGGCGGAGGTTTCCAGCCGGGTCAACCCGTCATCGTCCTGCGCCGCCACAACCGCCTCGATCACTGAACCCGCATCGCGGACGCCAAGACTGGTGACCAGACTTGGGTCCGAGAACACCTCTGCCACCGTGCCAGACCGCAGGATTTTTCCCGCTTGAAGCATTATGACTGAACTGGCCAGCCGGGCCACTTCGGCCACCGAATGGCTGACGTACAGGATCGGCATTTCGGCCCGGTCGCGGAGATGTTCAAGATAGGGCAGGATTTCGGCCTTGCGCCCCTCGTCCAGTGCCGCAAGGGGTTCATCCATCAGCAGGATTTGCGGGTTGGCCAACAGGGCGCGCCCAATGGCAACCCGTTGCCGTTCGCCCCCGGAAAGAGTACCTGGACGGCGGGTCAGCAACGGGTTCAGCCCCAGCATCGCGACCACCTCGCCGAATGAGACGTTGGATTTGGGGGCGAACCAGCCGCCAAAGGCGAGGTTTTGCTGCACGGTCAGGTGGGGAAACAGGCGGGCATCCTGAAAGACATAGCCGACACGGCGCAGGTGCGGTGGCACGTTGATCCGGTGGTTGGTGTCCGTCAGCACATGCGCGCCGGCCTTGATCTGTCCCGCATCAGGCCGCAACAATCCGGCGACGGCATTGATAATGGTCGATTTTCCGGATCCAGAGGGCCCGAACAGCGCGGTCACCCTGGCGTTCACCTCAAAGGTTACATCAAGGGTGAAACCCGGATAGGTGTGTGAAAGTGCGACACACAGCGTCATAGGCCGGAAATCCTGCGCGCTACGGCCTTGCTGACCCATTCCGACAGGATCAGCGCCGACATCGCCACGATGATTGACACCAGCGCCAGCCGGAAAGCCTGCGGATCGCCGCCCGGCACTTGCAGGAAAGAATAGATGGCGGAGGGCAGGGTTTGGGTCTGGCCGGGGATGTTTGACACAAAGGTAATGGTGGCCCCGAACTCTCCCATCGCTTTGGCGAAGGCGAGGACGGCGCCGGCGATGATGCCCGGCAAGATCAGCGGCAGCGATACGGTCGCAAACACCCAAACCGGTGATGCGCCCAAGGTGCTGGCCGCTTGCTCCAACCTCGGGTCAACCGCCTCAATCGACAGGCGGATGGCGCGGACCATAAGGGGAAAGGCCATGACGGCAGCGGCCAAAACCGCGCCGGTCCATTTGAAGGCCAAGACAATGCCAATCATATCCAGATAGTATCCGATAAAGCCTTTGCGCCCGAAGGCCAGCAGCAAGAGGTAGCCGGTCACCACGGGTGGCAGGATCAGCGGCAGATGCACCAATCCATTGAGCAGCTGTTTGCCGCGAAACTTTCCCCGTGCCAGCAGGTAGGCGGTCAAAATCCCCAAAGGCAGGCTTAAAGCCGTGGCCCATAGCGAAACGCGCAGCGACAAAGCCACTGCGCGCCATTCGTCGGGGGAAAACCAGTCGGGCATTCGTCTCCTGAGTTCGACGCTTATTTCAAGACACTGAAGCCCTGAGCCGTGAAAATATTGCCCGCAGCTTCCGTTGAAAGATCATCCAGAAACGCCTGCGCTTCCGGTGCGGTGCTGGAGGCAATCACAGCGGCAGGGTAAATGATAGGCTTGTGACTGTCATCCGGGAAGGTGCCGACGACCGCTACCTTGTCATTGGCTATAGCGTCGGAGGCATAGACGATGCCGTAGGCCGCCTCGCCCAATTCCACCAGTTTCAGGGCTGCACGCACGTTGTCAGCTTGCGCCACCTTGGGCTGCACCGCGTCCCAGATGCCAAGGTTGGTCAGGGCCTCTTTGCCGTATTGGCCGGCTGGAACCGAATCCACCAGACCCATGGCCAGCTTGCCATCTCCAATCAGACTGGCCAGATCGAAGCCCTTGGCGATCGCGACCTTGGCGGTTTTGGCGGGGGCCACAAGGATCAGCGTGTTGCCCAGAATATTTTTGCGGCTGTCGGCCTTGATCAGCTTGGCGTCGGACAGCGTGTCTATCCACTGTTTGGAGGCCGAAATGAACAGGTCCGCCGGGGCACCGTCCTGTATCTGCTTGGCCAGTTTGGCCGAGGATTCATAAGAGATGGTGACGGTGTTGCCGGTCTGTTTTTCCCAATTCCCTGCCACTGCATCCAGTGCTGTCTTCAGACTGGACGCCGCAAACACGGTAATCGTGGCAGCCGAGGTCATGCCGGGCAAGGCCAAAGCGGTAGACAAGGTCAACGCGATCAGTGCTTTGGCGGTGAAACGGTACATGCAAGCCTCCGAGTGGATATGTTTTGCCGGACATATCACTTCGAACCGCTATTCGATGCAAGCGATATTTCTGGCCGGGAATATCGCTTGGTCAAACACCCCCCGCCTTTCCTGAAGCTGTGCGAAATCTGGAACGCCGGGATCGTGTTCAAGACCCACTTAATGGCCTTGAGTGCCGAGAAATTCAGCATCACCCCCACCGTCACCCATCTCACCAGCTATGTCGCCTTTTAGGCCGGTCAGGTGGCCGCCACCTCTCGGACCAAATCGAACAAGATCGACTGCGTTGGGGTATTCCCGATCCGGAACCTGATTGCGTCGATCAACGCCGGGACAATGGGCGCGCAGACTAAGGACCCGGCGATAGAGGTTCGGTGGTTTCATTGAACTTGCGGTTCGATCCGGACTCGGAGCAGAACGCCGCCAAGGCGCTGCTGTTTCCGGGCTGCGACGTGACCTTGTTGAACGAGCATGACATGGCTTCGATGGTGACTGCGTGTGAGGTGGTGTGGACTTGCCCATTCATCCTCAATTCCTCGATGACGACTTAAGCGGCAAAGAAATATTTGGGCTGTGTGTGCACCGACTGGACGCCCCGCTGCGGGGCTGCGGTCGTGGCGCAGAATGCGGGCACCTTCAAAGGCGCGCCAGATTGGAACACAATGGCCAAGAAAGCGAGAACGTTTGGGATTGGAGCGAGGGTTTGTCGCCCGACATGGTAGCCAAAATCAACGATTTGCAAGGCAAACTGACTTCGGGTGCCTTCTCCCCCTTACCGAGCCGATCATGGACAAAAGTGCTGCTGTTCATTTGGCGGCTGAGGTGACTTTGGCCGATCACGCCATCCTGTCAATGAATTGGCACGTCAAAGCCGTGACGACGCTGCCACCGAACGCACGGGGCGGAACTCGGTTACCTCTTTGGGCCAGCCGGGCCACGGCTATGGGCTGGGCGTTTGGCCTCAGAAAGTCGCTTGCGCTGGCGACCGTTTGACGGAAACTTGCGGGGATGGATCATCCAAGCCAAACGCAACCCGACCCGACCCGCCTGCAACTCCGAATTTTTTTCGGAGAGGACGCGATGCTAGGCCCCGGCAAAGCCGAGCTTCTGGAACGGATCCGCGACACTGGGTCAATCTCTGCCGCCGGGCGCGATATGAAGATGAGCTACAAGCGCGCCTGGATGCTGGTGGAGGAGATGAACGCGGCTTTCCGAGCGCCCTTGGTGGAAAGCGCACGCGGCGGCGCAGGTGGCGGCGGGGCGCGGGTAACGGATGAGGGGCTGACGGTTCTGGCACTTTATCGGTCAGCGGAGGCCGCTGCGGCACAGGCGGCTGCGTCGGATATTGCTGCGCTGAAGTCGATGTTGCGCGAGGGTCCGACGCAGGATTGATTGCCTTAGATGCACTCGGTTGCCTTAGATGCGGCCACGTGTCATGAAAAAAAGCGCCTTTCCTAGGTGCCGCCACCTGTCGCGAGATGGCCAACCTGAACG
The DNA here is from genome assembly GCA_038231395.1 of Rhodobacterales bacterium. Taxonomy (GTDB): domain Bacteria; phylum Pseudomonadota; class Alphaproteobacteria; order Rhodobacterales; family Rhodobacteraceae; genus Stagnihabitans. The sequence goes on along the minus strand of JBBRLL010000012.1, from coordinate 21,909 downwards.
CACAACCCGCCACTCAAAGAAATCCCTGCCGCTCTGATCCCGGTGGTCACAGATAAGAGTGGATGGGCAGCCGCCCCAAAATCCAAGAAATTGCACGGCGCGACCAGCTTGCCTCCGGTTCCACCTCCATCACCGCAGGCAGGCCGGGGCGTTGGACCAGCCATCGCAGACGATGGTCCAGGAGCGTGACCTCATAAGCCTCGTCCGGGGCGCTGAGGTCGGCGCAGAGCCGCGACAGTTCGGCGACCAGCCCGGGTTCCTCGAACACCAGCCCAAGTTCGGTGTTGGTGAAGGCCGAACGCAGATCGAAATTGGGGGAACCCAGCAGGGCCAAGCGGTCATCAATCACAAAAACCTTGCCGTGCAAAACCTCGCGCCGCGCGGCTTTTCTGGCGGGTTTCGAGAATTCAAAGATCCGCGCCCCTGCCGCCAGAAGTGGTCCGCGGTAGTATCGGTAGGCGCCGTAGGCCAGCACCAGATCGGTCGATGCCAGCGCGTTGGTCAGCAACGAAACCTTCACACCGCGCAGGGCAAGCTCGGTCAACCCGGCAATCCCCTCATGTCCGGGCACAAAGTAGGGAGTGATCAGGCGGACATCCTTTTGGGCCGACGCCAAAATCGTCGCAATTGATGCTGAAATCCAGGGGGCGGAGTGGGTGCCATAAGCTTTGTCGGGTGGGTCGGCCAGCAGGGTAACCTTGTCGGTCCAGCGCAGCCGGTCGGTCAAAATCTGTGCGGCAGAGCGCCTGGCAACGCAGCTTGCCATAAACGCCTGGCCTGCGGCAGATCGGGCGTGGCGTTTCATGCGCTTCGTGAAGGCTGCCGTGCTGACCTGAAAAGCAGGAAACAGCGCCCGGATCGGCAACGACAGGCCAAGGTTCCAGTAGCTGTCAAACACCGCCGACACCTCTGCCACCTTGGCGCCCACCAAAGCTACATCGGCATCAATCGAGACGCGGTTGCCCTCCCGCGCGCCAAAATAGGTGTCGCCAATGTTGCGCCCGCCGATCAGGGCCATGCGGCCATCGACAATCCACAACTTGCCATGCATGCGGCGGTTAAAGCGTGACAGGCCAAGCGCCATTTCCAAAGCGCGACGAAACACGTGGCCGCGCTGACGCGTCGGGTTGAACAGGCGCACCTCGATCATCGGGTGCTGGCTAAGCGCCAGAAACGTCCGGTCATAGCCCTGCACATTCACATCATCCAGCAACAGGCGCACCCGCACGCCTCTGTCAGCAGCGGCCACCAGCGCCTCGATCAGCAACCAGCCAGCCCGATCGGCGCGCCAGATGTAATACATCAGATCAAGACTGCGGCCCGCCTGCGCTGCGGAGGCGGCGCGGGCGGCAAAAGCGTCCGCATTGTTCAGAAGGCTCATCAGACCCGACAGCCCGGGATGGGCTGCTTCAATCGGCACAAGCATCTGGTCCAGCGCGGTGAGCGGCAGGTTTATGGACAGGGCCGTTGAGTTGGGGCCGCGCGCCCGTTGCAGAAAGCGCCGATAGGACCAATGCGTGCTCCACGAAGCCACGGCCACCAAAAAGAGCGCCGCAATGATCCATCCTGCAAAGTCAAAGGCGAAACCCATCAAGAAGCCTCAACCCCGGCCATCCGGCGCAGCTTTGCGGTGATCGGCAGATGGTCGGAAGCCCGCCGCGCCAAAGGTGTGTCGTGGACGGCGATGTCCAGAAGCTGCCCATGCGAGGTCATGATCCGGTCCAGGGCCAACATCGGGCGGCGCGACGGGAAACTGGGTTTGGCGGCGGCAAGGGTGAAGGACCTGGCCAAGGTCTGCAATGCTTTCCCCCTGCCGTGCCACTCGTTCAGATCACCCATCAGAAGGGTCGGCCGCGGTTCCAGCCTTGAAATCTTGTCAACCAAAGCCTTTGCCTGAGCCAGGCGCGAGGCAGGCAACAGGCCAAGATGGGCGTTGACGATGCGCAGGTTCTGGCCGTCGATCTCCAGATCGGTCAGCAAGGCGCCACGCGGTTCAAACCCCGGCAGGTTCATCTGATGGACCTGTTGCACCAAAGCGCCCCGGACCAACAACAGATTGCCATGCCAGCCGTGCGCCGCCCCGGTTCCGGTCAAAGGCACCGGGATCAGCCCCAGATCGTGGCGCAACCTGTCAAGGTCCAACAGCCCGATGCGAATCCCGTGCCGGGTGTCAACCTCTTGCAGGGCCAGAATATCCGCCCCAATCTCTGCGATCACCGCCGAGATTCGCGCCGGATCGCGCCTGCGGTCGGTGCCGATCCCTTTGTGGATGTTATACGAGGCCACCGACAAGTCGCGGGGCAGGGGCATGGGGCATCCTTTGCGACGGGTTTGGCAGTTGAAGATATGCAGACTTTGAGTGCGGATGCCAAGCGCCCACCACGTTTTGCGCCGCACGGCAGCGGATCCGGGTTCAATCGCGCCATGGAAGTGTCCGAAAGATCAGCCCGCGTGACCGCTTTAGGAAAACACCGATAGCCTCGGGCAGACCACTCCAGACTTGATGAATTGCTCGATCAGCGCCCCGTTGCCTGCCGAACTGCAATGTACCTGAGGTACACACAGGTCGGGATGGGTCAGATGTCACGCCTGCCGCATATGTCCTTCATCGGCCAGCACAATCTGACCGATCAGGTCAACCGCCTGTTGCGGATTGCCATCTTCAATCACGCGGACGAGGTCAAGGTACAACCCGGCTTTTTGCGCGGCAAATTCGGTGTCGCCCCGTGCAATCCGGTTGCGCAGGGCGCTGGCGAGGGAAAACTCCACCAGACCCGTGGCACTGCGCAGCAGGGGGTTGTGCGACGCCTCAAACATCAGGCGGTGAATTTCGTAAGCGGCCAGACCACAAGGCTCTGCCATGGCGGACGACATTTCGTGCTGTTGCAGCCAATAGCGCAGCATGCGGATTTGTTCGGCAGTGCGCCGCCGTGCCGCCAGATCCGCGGCCTGAATTTCCAAAGTCCGCCGCAACTCCATCACGGCGTCCAGAAAGCCCGCTTCCGGCTGGCTGTGAAATATCCAGAACAGCACTTGACGGTCAAACAGGTTCCAACGGTTGCGCGGTTGGACGCGGGTGCCGACCTTGGCGCGGGCTTCGACGAGGCCCTTGGCCTCCAGCGTCTTCAAGGCCTCGCGCAAAACGGTGCGAGAGACGCCGTATCGGTCCATCATCTCGGCATCATTGGGCAGGATCGACCCAATGGCAAAGCTGCCAGACGCCACCCCAAGCCCGATTTCATGGATCACAAAGGAATGGAAGTTTCTGGCCGATTGTCGCCCGGACAGCGAACGGATCAGAAGCCCAGGCTCACTCATCTTCTGCTTCCACGGTCCTTATTTGCGCTGAGCCGAGGCCCGGAACACCAAGCGTTGCAGCAGGATGAACATGAATAGAAGCACTCCGATCACGATCTTTGTCCACCAGCTGGACAAGGTTCCGTCGAAGATGATGTAGGTTTGCACGAGGCCCATCAGCATCACGCCAATGAAAGTGCCCGCCACAAAGCCATATCCTCCGGTCAAAAGCGTGCCCCCGATGACAACCGCACCGATGGCGTCCAGTTCCACCCCCACCGCTGCCAGCGAATATCCGGCGGATGTGTATAGCGAAAAGACGATCCCGGCCAACCCTGCAAGCGTCGAGGACAGCGTGTAGATCAGGATCGTGGTGCGCGCAACCGGCACCCCCATCAATGCGGCAGAGGTGGTATTGCCGCCCAGAGCATAGACATAAGAGCCGAACCGCGTGCGATGCGCAAGGATCGCTCCGCAGATGAACACCGCCACCATGACATCGCCAATCAGGCTCAACCGCCCGCCGCCGGGCAGTTTCAGGTAGGTCTGCGCCACCGTGTCATAAAAGCCGTGGGTGATGGCGATGGAGTCGGGCGACAGGACCGAAGCCGCCCCGCGCGCCAGAAACATCCCGGCAAGGGTGACAATGAAACTCGGCACCGCAAGGTAGTGGATTGCGGCCCCCATGGCTGCGCCGAATGCAGCCGCAACCAGCAAAGCCAGCGCAAAGGCCAGCAAGGGGTGAACGCCCAACCAGGTGATCAGGACCGCCACGAACACGCCGGTAAAGCCGATCACAGCACCCACCGAAAGGTCGATCCCGCCGGACAGGATGACAAAGGTCATGCCGACCGCCGTGATCCCTAGGAAAGCATTGTCGGTCAGGAAGTTCCCCAACACCCGGGTCGACAGCATCGCATGAAACTGAAGCACCGCTGCAAGATAGGCCAAAAGGAAGATCACCGCGGTTGCCGCCAGCGGACGCAAAGGACGGTTCATTTTGCACCTGCGGCGCGTTTGGCAAACAGGCCCGACGCGATGGGCGATTGCAGGATCAGGATGATGATGATGACGCCCGCCTTGACGATCAGGTTGAACTCTGGCCTGAAGCCCGAAACCAGGATGCCGGTGTTCATCGCCTGAATGATCAGCGCGCCCACCACCGACATCACGATGGAAAACCGTCCCCCCAACAAAGACGTACCGCCGATCACCACCGCCAGAATCGCATCCAGTTCCAGCCAAAGGCCTGCGTTGTTGGCATCCGCCCCGCGAATATCGGCCGCCACGACAATCCCGGAGATCGCCGCACAAAAGCCCGAGAAGGTGTAGACGATCAACAACAGGATCGTGCTGGAAATGCCCGCAAACCGTGCGGCGGATCGGTTGACGCCCACCGCCTCGATCAAAAGACCAAGGGCGGTGCGGCGCACGGCGAAGGTCGCCACCAGCATCAGGACCAGTGCTATCACGGTTGGCATCGGAAAGCCGAACAGCGCGCCGGTGCCAAGGAAGATCAGCTTTTCATTGCCAAAGGTCACGATGGATCCCTTGGTGATCAGTTGCGCCACGCCGCGCCCGGCCACCATGATCACCAGCGTGGCGATGATTGGCTGAATTTCCAGCATGGTCACCAGAATGCCGTTCCACAAGCCGCAGGCCAGACCGGTGGCCAGTGCAGCGGGCACCGCGACCCAGACCGAATAGCCCGCCACGACAGAGCTTGCAGCCGTAGCGCCTGCGATTGCCATGACAGCACCGACCGACAGATCAACGCCCTTGGTGGCGATGACCGCCGTCATGCCGATGGCGAGGATGGCAACCGGCGCGCCCCGGTTCAAGACGTCGATGACGCTGCCAAAGAACCTGCCGTCCTGCCATGTCACATGGAAAAACCCGGGGAACAGCAGCCAGTTGAAGGCCAGAACCGCCACCAGTGCCACGGTTTGTGTGGTGAACAGCCGCGAGACTTGCATCCTCATGCAGCACCCTCCTGTGCGGCGATGGCCTGCACGATGACGGCGGGAGAGATATCGCTGCCAGTCAACTCTGCCACCATCTGCCGCTCTCGCATCACCACGACGCGGCTGGAATAGGCCACCACCTCATCCAGTTCGGACGAGATCACCAGAAGCGCCAGCCCATCCTCGCGCAGCCGGTTGATCGTGCGCACAATCTCGGCATGGGCCCCGACGTCGATGCCCCGCGTGGGTTCATCAAGGATCAGCAGACTGGGGTCGATGGCCAACCAGCGGGCGAGGATGACTTTTTGCTGGTTTCCACCCGACAGAAGTCTGACCGGCATGTCGTGACTTGCGGCGCGAATGTCCAAGGCCTCTGCGAAGCGGCCAGCGATTTCGTCCTGTTCGTCGCGGATCAGGGCGCGGAACCAGCCCAGCTTGGCCTGCAAAGCGATGATGATATTTTCGCGCACTGACAGATCGCCGAAGATGCCGTCCGCCTTGCGGTCTTCAGGGCAAAAGCCAAACCCGGCGGCAACGGCCTGTGCAGGGTTGCGCAGGGTCAAAGGGCGGTTGTCCATCTGAATAGAGCCCGCATCTGCCACATCGACGCCAAACATCAACCGCGCCATTTCGGTACGGCCAGAGCCCAGAAGGCCCGCCACCCCCACAACCTCGCCCCGCCGCAGAGTCAGGGTGAAAGGGGCGACGCGGCCCGATTTACCCAAGCCGTTGAACGACACCAGCACCGGGCCGGTTTCGGTTTCTTCCAGCATTGTGGCCGGTTGGGCGAACACGATGTCCTTGCCCAGCATCATCCGGACCACATCAGTCCGGCTCAGATTGGTCAGCGGTTGCGATTTCACCAGCTTGCCGTTGCGAAGGATCGTCACGCGGTCCGAGATGGCAAAGACCTGATCCAGAAAATGGGTGATGAACAGAATGGCCAGCCCCCGGGCTTTCAAAGCGCGGATCACATCGAACAGCCGTTCCACCTCGTTGCGGTCAAGGCTGGCGGTGGGTTCGTCCAGCACCAGAACCTTGCCCGACAATTCCACCGCACGCGCGATGGCGACGATTTGCTGGACAGCAACGGAATAGCTGCCAAGTTCGGCTTTCACATCAATATCAAGGCCATAGGTCGCCAGAACCTCCCGCGCTTTTTTAGCAATCGCTGCCTTTTGCACAAAACCCCAACGGGTTGGCTGATGGCCCAGAAACAGATTTTCGGCCACGGACAGGTTTGGCACGAGGTTGACCTCCTGATAAACCGTGCCGATCCCGTGACCCTGCGCCTGCAAGGGGTCGCGGAAATGAAGTGTCTGACCCTCCAGCTGAATTTCGCCGGAGTCGGCTGTGTAAGCCCCGGTCAAAATCTTGATGAGGGTCGATTTTCCGGCACCGTTCTCGCCCAGCAAAGCATGAACCTCGCCCGCCCACAGATCGATGTCGACATCATCCAAGGCGCGATGTTGGCCAAAGACCTTGCCCAAACCCCGCCCTTGCAGCACCGGCGCGACGTTATCCGTCATCACCTGCCCTCCCCATTGCCCTCGTGGATTAGCCACCTTGCTCTGCCTTTGGGCAAGATAAATCCGCCGACCAGTGCGACACTGGCCGGCGGGTCCTGACTGGCGGGGGGCTTAGTAGCCCAGACCCTTGCGGCGGTCGTATTCGCCCTGAGGATCATCTTTCGGGGTATAAAGCTTGGACTCGGTGATGATGAATTTGGCAGGCTTGGTGCCGTCTTTCTTGAAGGCCTCCAGCACGTCAAACGCCGGGCCTGCCATGTTCGGCGTCAATTCGACCGTCGCATTGGCCTCGCCTTTCGCCATCGCCTGGAACAGATCAGGCACGCCATCGATCGAGATGGTGATGATGTCTTTGCCCGGGTTCAATCCAGCATCCTTCATCGCCTGAATGGCGCCGACCATCATGTCATCGTTGTGGGCATAGACGGCGCAGATGTCTTTGCCCCCGTTTTCGGCCTTGATAAAGCCCTCCATCACTTCCTTGCCTTTGGAGCGGGTGAACTCGCCGGTCTGGCTGCGGATGATGGTGATGTTGGCTTGTTTGGTGACGGTGTCGTCAAAGCCCTTCTTGCGGTTGATGGCAGGGGTAGAGCCGACGGTGCCCTCAATCTCCACCACTTTGCAGGGCTTGTCCTTGATGGTGTCAACCAGGAATTGGCCAGCAACCGCGCCTTCATGAACCTGGTCCGAAGCCACCGAGGTCAGGTACAGGTCCTGGCTGGCATCGACGCCACGGTCCAGCAGGATGACCGGAATGCCCGCATCTTTTGCCTCGCCCAGAACCGCATCCCAGCCGGTCGCCACAACCGGAGCGACCATGATGGCGTCAACGCCTTGTGCGATGAAACCACGGATCGCCTTGATCTGGTTCTCTTGCTTTTGCTGCGCGTCGGCGAATTTCAGATCAACGCCATGCGCGGTGGCCTGCTGTTTGGTCACCGAAGTTTCCGCAGCGCGCCAACCCGATTCAGAGCCGATCTGTGAGAAGCCAACCGTAAGACCGCCCGCCAAGGCCGTCGAAGACAACAGGGCTACGGTGCCCGCAGCAAGTGCGAGCCTCTTGAAAGTAAACATTATTCCTCCCTCCGAGTGAATCGCGGACATCTGATGCGCCGACGATTGGATGACCCTATCAAAAGTAATACTATATGCAAACGGTTTGTTTTCTGAGCAAAATGCCGCCAAAAGTCCCGCAGGATCGGGTAGCCAAGAACCTGTTTTCGTTTCGGAATTTGCAGCGATTTGAAGAACTGGCGCATCAGGATAAGCGGATATTCCTGCGACAAAGGCCATTGGGCTGAGTCGGTGATCGGAAGTTGTCTTGGAAACCACGGGGCACGCAGGGTACGAGTTCCGCTAAACAGCTTCATCATTTGTGGCGAGTAGCGGTTCTTGCAGTAGGCCATTTTTTCAAGGCAATCCGGCCAGCCAGCGCAATTCACGGGCGTCGGTCCCGGAAACGTCAACCACACCTCGGTGCACCAGCGGATCAGGCAAAGTCTGGCGCGGTGATAATATGGCAGACTGGCAGTGGCTCGCGTTGGGATCCTGGCAGTCAGCGCCGGAGAATTGAACCAACGAGGGGCGAACTGCTTTCCGGCAGGGTGGTGGTGTTGGATCTGCCGTTCCGCACCAGCATGCAGCGTCGCAGGTCCGGCACTTTGCCATCGGTCCGTTCTTGCAACCTGGCGCTTGCCGAGGTCACGATTTCTAACCACCGGTCATTCCCTTCAAGCCCGTAGTAACCCGTACAGCGAAGCTGCACCGACGCTTTTTGACGAAAATCGGAGCGAACCCGTGCCGTCAGGCGAGGACGCGGGTTTTGGGCCTTCACCGCAGGACACCATGGGTTTAGGACAGTCATTTGGCCAGTCACCGGAACGTGTGATAACCTGCGACGGACGGCGTTGACCCCAACCGTATAAGAGCAAAGAACTTGGGCGAAATCGCGGATCGGGTCCCGCTTTTATGGTGCAGGAGACGCACAGCGTGTCTGCTTGGAAACAGTTGGTCTGGAGTTTGGTCGTCACGCTTTTCGCGTGTTTCGCCACTTTGAAACTTTCGCCGACAGCGGCGGGGTTCCTGGCAAACCATGGCTTGGCGGGGCCGATGGCGCGCCTTGGGCTTTTGCCACCTGCTGGCCCTGCGGACACCACAGCGCCGGGGCAGGGTCCCAAGGCGTCCGGTTCGGCCAGCCAGACGACTAGCCAGACGGCCAGCCCCGGTGGCGCAGGGCAGGGCAAGTCCGGCTTTGCGCGCAAACTAACCGTGGTTTTGAAACCTGCCGGGACCGCTGTGATCAACGACAAGATCGCCGCCTTGGGCACAGGGGCCGCCTTGCAATCCGTGACCGTTTTGCCGCTGTCCAATGGCACCCTGACCGAGGTTTTGGTCACGTCCGGTGCCAAGGTGACGGCTGGACAGGTGATCGCCCGGTTGGATTCCAAAACGCAGGAAATCGCCCACGACAAGGCCAAGCTGGCCGCCGATGACGCCCAACGCACTTTGGAGCGCAACAAAGCGTTGGTGCAAAGCAATGCTGCCCCGGCCAGCCAGACCCAAGCGGTGGAACTGGCCGCACAAATGGCGGATCTTTCATTGCGCTCAACCGAGCTGGATCTGTCGAACCGCGCCATCGTGGCACCGATTGCTGGCGTGGCGGGGATCGTGCGGCTTAGCGTGGGAAATGCCGTGACCGCCCAAACCCCGATTGTGGCGATTGTGGATTCCTCGGCTTTGATCGTCAACTTCTGGCTGCCAGAGCGGCTGGTGGGGCAGGTCAAGGTCGGCGACGCGGCAAGTCTTGTGCCCGTGGCGCGGCCAGAGGCGACGCTTTCGGCCAAGGTTACCTCGATTGACAACCAGATTGATCCGGCTAGCGGCACCTATCAGATGCAGGCGCAGGTCGACAATGGCGAAGGCAGCCTGCAACCGGGGATGGCTTTTTCTGTCGCCCTGCAATTCGTCGGGCAGACTTATGTGACGGTCAATCCCTTGTCGGTGCAATGGGGGTCGGCGGGGGCCTATGTCTGGCGCTTTGCAGATGGCAAGGTCGACAAGGTTCCGGTGCAGATCGTGCAGCGCAACACTGAAAGCGTTCTGGTTGCGGGTGCGGTCAAGGCAGGCGATCAGATCGTGACCGAGGGGCTGGATGGCCTGAAGCCCGGCGCTGATGTGCAGGTGTTTGGTGGCGATGCGGCTGCTGCCGTCTCGCCCGCGATTGATCCCGTAGCCCAAGCGACCCCGAATGTGGGCAGCGCGCAGGCGGCAGAAGCGCCGGTCGTGGATCCTGCGACCGACGCTACAGCTAGGAAAAAGCACAAGCACAGCGGCGACGCGGCACCAGCGGGGAATTGAGCGATGTCCAAAGCAGCCCCTCTGCAACAAGGTGCGGCATTGGCTGCGTTGTTTGTGCGGCGTCCGGTGCTGGCTTTTGTGATCAACGCGATGATTTTCGTCGCGGGACTTGCCGCACTTTTGGGCCTGCAAGTGCAGCAGTTGCCCAATGTCAGCCGCCCGGTTCTGACAATCTCCACCAGCTATCCTGGTGCGGCGGCAGATACGATTGACACCGCAATCACTGCCCCGGTTGAGGGGGCGGTGGCGCGGGTGTCCGGCGTGACCGGGGTATCGTCAACCTCGCGCTACGGGCAAAGCCGGACGACGGTGGAGTTTTCCGCCTCAACCGATCTGAACGTGGCGGCGTCGGACACGCGGGACGCAATCTCGCGTCTGGCGGCAAGCCTGCCCGCCGATGCCGGTAGCCCGGTTGTGGTCAAGGCCGACAGCAACGCCCAGGCGATCCTGCAGATTGCAGTGACATCCGACAGCATGGGGATCGGGCCGCTGACCGACCTGATCAACGCCACAATGGTTGACCGGCTGCGGTCGGTTGATGGGGTGGCAGACATTCAGATGTACGGCGATGCGGCGCAGATTTTGACGGTGGACATCAACCCGGCGGCGATTGCCGCACGCGGGCTGACGCTGGCCGATGTGACCAAGGCCTTGGCCACGGTGTCTTTTGACAGCCCGGCAGGCACGCTGAACGCCACCAACCAGAACATCATCGTGCGCGCCACCGCCAAAGTGGTGACAGCGGATCAGATCGAGAAGCTGAAAGTCGGCAAAGGGGTCTTCCTGTCCGATGTGGCAACCGTGTTTCTGGCCCCGAACCCCAGCGGCACCAAGATCAGCTCCGAGGGCAAAGCCGGTGTCGGTCTTGGCGTTATCGGACAAGCGCAATCCAACACCATCAACATCTCCAAGGGGATCAACAAGGCGCTGGCTGATATCAAGCAGGGGCTGCCGAAGGGCGTCAACATCGCGCTGACCTCTGATGACGCGGTGTTTATCGCAGGCGCTGTGGCAGAGGTGATCCGGTCGATGGCGATTTCGGTCGCGGTGGTGACGGCGGTGATCTATCTGTTTTTACGCGACTGGCGGGCCACGCTTATTCCGGTGGTGTCGATGCCCATCGCTTTGTCGGGGGCGCTGGCGGGTCTGTATCTAACGGGATTTTCCATCAATATCCTGACCTTGCTGGCTTTGGTTCTGGCAACTGGCTTGGTGGTGGATGACGCCATCGTGGTCCTTGAAAACATCGTGAGGCTCAGACGCACCGGCATCGGTGCGCGCGCGGCGGCGGTCAGCGGCACGCAAGAGGTGTATTTCGCGGTCGTGGCCACCTCGGTCACGCTGTCGGCAGTGTTCATCCCGATCTCTTTCCTGCCCGGTCAGGTCGGCGGGTTGTTCCGCGAGTTTGGCATGACCCTTGCCATCGCCGTGATGGTTTCAACTGTGGTGGCGCTGACCTTGTCGCCGATGATGGCCGCACGCGCCTTGACGCGCGACATCAAACCCTCCGATGGAGTGATTGACCGATTCGGCGGCACTTTGGTGCGCGGTTATGGCAGGCTTTTGCACGGTTGCCTGCAAGCCCCGCTGATCATCATGGTTGCGGCTGTGATCTTTGCGGGCGTGGCGTGGCTGGCCTTCCCCAGTTTGAAGCAAGAGCTGACCCCTCCGGAAGATCGCAGCCGGATTTTGGTCAGCATCCAAGCGCCGCAGAACGTCAGCCTTGACTACACCAATGCCCAGATCACGAGGATCGAGGGGCTGCTGGCACCGTTGAAAGCCTCTGCCGAAGTGTCCAACATCTTCACGATCACAGGGTTTGGCGGATCAACCAACCGCGGGTTCATTTCAATCTCGCTGGTGCCGCAAGACCATCGCGGCCGCACGCAGCAAGCCATCGCAGCTGATGTAACCAAAGCGGTGGGCCAGGTTCCGGGGGTGCGCGCGGTGGCCATTCAGCCCAACAGCCTGAACATCCGGGGCGGTGGCAATGGCTTGCAATTCGCGCTGGTGGGGTCAAGCTATGACGTGCTTGCCAAAGCGTCCCTTACGGCGGTGGCGACCTTGTCGGCCGACCCGCGCTTTGGTCAGGTGCGGTCCAGCTATGACCCAAGTCAGGCCGAGGTGACGGTGCAGATCGACCGCAGCCGCGCAGATCAGCTTGGCGTCGATGTGACCGGCCTTGGCACCACATTGCAGGCGATGCTGGACGGCAAACCCCTTGGCAACGTTGACCTTAACGACGTGACCTACCCGGTCTATCTGCAATCGACCAGCCAGCCGATCAACGACCCGACCGATTTGCAGAACATTTTCGTGCGGGCGGGCAATGGCCGCTTTGTGCCGATGGCGTCGATAGTGACGCTGACCGAGGGGGCTGCCGCGTCCTCGCTGACGCGGGAATCCCAGCAAAGAGCGGTGGATATATCGGCAGGGCTCAGCGATGGCTTCCCGATTGGTGACGGCTATGCACAGGCCCGCGCCGTGCTTTTGCCGATGCTGCCTGCAGGCGTCACGATCATTCCACTGGCCGAGGCTTCGACGATCGGCCAGAACTCCAACGGTTTGGCCACCACCTTCGGCTTTGCCGCCCTCGTGATCATGCTGGTTCTGGCAGCGCAGTTTGAAAGCTTCATCAGCGCCGCGATCATCATGGTGACGGTGCCGTTTGGGCTGGCCTGCGGAGTATTTGCGCTGATGCTTACGGGTGGGTCGATGAATGTCTATTCCGAGATCGGGCTGGTTTTGTTGGTCGGCATCATGGCCAAGAACGGCATTCTGGTGGTGGAATTTGCCAACCAGTTGCGCGATCAGGGGCATACGGTGCGCGAGGCGATCGAACAATCCAGCCTGACGAGGCTGCGCCCGATCCTGATGACCAAAATTGCCACCGTGCTGGGCGCTTTGCCTTTGGTCTTTGCGGTTGGCCCGGGGGCAGAAGCGCGGATTGCCTTGGGTTGGGTCATCGTGGGGGCGTTGGGCTTTGCCGCGATCTCCACCATGTTCCTGACGCCTGCCACCTACCTTCTGCTCGCCCCGTTCAGCAAAGCCCGCGCGCATGAGACGGTGGAGTTGGAGCGCGAATTGCTGGACGCCGCAGCAGGGCAAGCGGAACTGGCGGCTGAATGAAACCGGGCTGAGTGAGGCTGTGACCTTTTCAGGCGGTGCTGGTGGATCAGCCGGATGTGTCACCACGACTGTGGTAAATACGAGCGACACCCAAATGCTTTTGCGGGAGAGCTGCGGCAAGCGTGCCGCGTTTGTTTTGGCAAACCTGACGAGCCATTTGCCGCTCACCCTCCACGATCTTTCGCTGCTCTGAGTTCGGGCTTGCGCCTTGGTTCAGGATGGCCAATGTAGGCTGCGTGACGCCTTGTCATCTTGCTGTATCGGGTTCTCTCATGCTGTCACCCTCTGCGCTTTCGACCATCACGGCGGCGTTTCTGGCCTCGTTCGTCGAGGTGGTTGAGGCTTTTACCATCGTGCTGGCCGTCGGCATTACCCGCAGTTGGCGACCGGCCTTGATCGGGTCTGCGCTGGCATTGGCGCTTTTGGTCATTCTGGTGTTGATCTTCGGCCCGTTGTTCGCGTTGATCCCGATTCATGTCCTGCAATTCGCGGTTGGGGTGCTTTTGCTTCTGTTCGGGATGCGCTGGCTGCGCAAGGCGATCCTGCGGGCCTCGGGTTTCATCCCGCTGCATGATGAGGCGATGGCCTTTGCCAAGGAAACCGACCTTTTGAAGCGTCAGGCCGCCGACAAAAAGGCGGATTATCTGGCGATGGCGGCTGCGTTCAAAGCGGTCCTCTTGGAAGGGGTGGAGGTGGTTTTCATCGTCATCGCGGTTGGCACGGCGCATGGGATGACGTTTTACGCAGGGGTCGGCGCCTTGACGGCGGTGGTTCTGGTGCTGGTGATCGGGACGCTGGTCCACAAACCCCTGACGCAAGTCCCCGAGAATGCGTTGAAATTTACGGTGGGCCTGATGCTCACCTCGTTCGGCATCTTCTGGACGGGCGAGGGCTTGGGCGCTGACTGGCCGGGGGCGGACCTGACGCTTGTGGCGTTGCTGGTGGTGCTGGGCGGCTTCTCGGCACTGGCTGTCCGGGTGAAACGGGGGGTTGGGACATGAAATTGCTGCGTCAGATTTGGGACGAGTTGGTGGGGATGTTCGTCGACGACGGCGCTTTGGCAGCACAGACCGTGATCCTGGTGGCTGGGGTGACGCTGGCGGCCTTGCTTGGCCTGCCAGCGCTTTGGGCGGCGGCTGTGTTGATACCTGGTTGTTTAGTGATCCTTGGTGCCAGCGTTATGCGCGCCAAGAAGCGTTAAGGCTGCTCATTTGGACTGCACCATGGACCGCGCAAAGTTGCTGAAGTAACGGTTGGCAAAACCCGGCATCCGCCAGGAAAAGGACAGATGATGCACCGAAGAACCTTTCTTGCCCTCACTGCCGCAACTTTGGCGTGGCCCGCGGCGACGCTGGCCAATGTGCCTTTGCCCTACGACTGGGCCGCGTCTCCGCCGATGGATGACCGGCAGAAATTCATCGACTGGATGGTGACGAACCGGGGGGAAGACAAGGATTTCCTGGGTCAGCGCTTTGACAGATTCCTGCAATTGATTGCCAACAACGACATCTGGAATGACCGGAACAAACGCGCGTATCTGCTTACCCCGCGTGAAGAATTCGTAACTGCCGCAAATCTGGCCCGGACCTATCAGGTGCACTATCTCGACATTGGCTTTGGTGTGACGATCACCGGGCCGCATTCGGTGGCACGGATGACCAACACGATTGATCCGCAGCGGGGCGAGAAGGTTTTAGAGATCGGGACCGGCTCCGGCTATCAGTCGGCCTACCTGTCCAACCTCACCGAGCAGGTTTTTTCGATCGAGATTGTGCAGAAGTTGTTTGAGCGGACCGGCGCGGTCTATGCCGATCTGATCGGTCGTGGCTACAGCGAATATTCTGCCATCACCCGCAAGAATGACGACGGCTATTACGGCTGGGCCGAACACGCGCCGTTTGACAAGATCATCGTTACTTGTGGCATCGACCACGTGCCGCCGCCTTTGCTGGAACAGCTCAAGCCCGGCGGGATCATGGTTATTCCGGTGGGGCCGCCGGGTGCGCAACACGTGCTAAAGGTGACCAAGGCGCAAAGTGCAGATGGCAAATTCACCGTAACCCGGTCGGATATCTACCACGGCTCCATCGTCAACTTCGTGCCTCTGACCAAGTTGCAGGACGGCAAAGTGGTTGGAACCCATTTCAACTGAACGCTTCACTGAAAATTGTCCGGTTCCGATGCTCGTAAATCAGGCCGGGTTGAAAAAGCGTTTGACTTCCTTGGGCAGAGGCCATCGTGTCTGGCGCGCGACCAATGGGAGAACGTTGGCCGCCAAAACGGAATGCACGGGGAATATGGCATGAATCGTCGGTCGTTTTTGGCAGGAACTGCTTTTGGCGTTATTGCTGCGGGTCAGGCAACCTTTGCGCAGGCCGCCGTGCCGGAGCCCTATGACTGGACCGCCATGCCACCTATGGATGACCGGCAGGCCTTCATCGACTATATGGTCCAACATCGCGGTGAGGATCCAACCTTTCTTGGTCAGCGTTTCGACATTTTCCTGAACACCGTTCAGCATAAAGATCTGTGGGATGATAAGGACAAGCGCGCATTCCTGATGACCCCGCGTGAGGAGTTTGTGCTGAAACGCAATCTTGACCGCGCCTATGCCTCTGATTTCCTTGATATCGGCTTTGGTGTGACCATCTCTGGCCCGCGTCTGGTGGCCCGGATGAGCAGCTCACTGAACGTGGTCAAAGGCGACAAGGTGTTGGAGATAGGCTCCGGCTCTGGCTATCAATCGGCCTACCTCAGCCACCTGACCGACCAGGTTTACACTATCGAAATCGTGCAGCCCCTGTTTGAACGGACCGGCGGCATCTACGCCGATCTGATTGCGCGAGGGTATAGCGAATTCACCGCTGTGAACCGCAAGAACGACGACGGCTATTATGGTTGGGCCGAGAATGCGCCGTTTGACAAGATTGTGGTGACCTGCGGCATCGACCACGTGCCGCCGCCGCTGCTGGAGCAGTTGAAGCCGGATGGCATCATGGTGATTCCGGTCGGCCCGCCGGGCGCGCAGCACGTGCTGAAGGTGACCAAGACTTTGAATGCAGATGGCAAATTCACCGTGGCGCGGTCTGATATTTATCGCGGCTCGATCGTGAACTTCGTGCCCTTCACCAAGCTGCAAGACGGCAAGATCGTTGGAAACCACAACGGTTGAGCGATTTGTCCGCAAATTCCGGCGCGTCGTTGACAAGCGGAGCGATGCCGCTTGGTTTCAGACTTTATGCTGCCGTCGGGGCCTTGGCCGGCGCGGTAATTGCCCTGCAAATCGCGGTGATGCGGGTGTTTGCGGTCGGGTCGTGGAGCCATTTCGGCTCGCTGGTCGTCTCGCTTGCCATGTTGGGCTTCGGCATGGCCAGCGTGTTCATCTTCCTGGGCAAAAGCTGGCTGGACCGGCATTCCAAAGGGACCGCGACGCTGGCCCTGTTTTTGGTGGGGCCGCTGGCGGTTGGGGCCAATCTGGCGGCACAAATGGTGCCGTTCAACGCGATCTTCCTGATTTCCGATCCGACGCAGAAATGGCGGCTGTTGGCCAACTTCCTGCTGTACCTGCTGCCGTTCCTGTCGGGCGCTTTCTTTCTGGGCATCGTGTTCCGACAAGGCAAAGAGCATTTCAACCGGCTCTACTTCGCGGATTTGTTGGGCTCAGGTTTGGCCGGGCTGGCAATATTGGGCGCGCTCTACGTGTTGCCGCCGGAAAAACTGCTGGTCGCACCGCTGATCCTGTGGGGCGTTTCGCTGGTTTTGTGGGAGAGGCGCTGGATTGCCTCGGTCTGTTTTGCTGCACTGGTGACGGCGGCTTATCTGGTGCTTCCGGCCATCTTGGGTGTGCCCTCAATCACCGTATCGTCCTACAAAGGCGTGTCTTACGCCCGAAATTTCCCTGATGCGAAAAGGCTTTATCGCGATATCTCGCCCTTCGGGGATTTGCAGGTCTATTCCAGCTCCTACATGCACTTCGCCCCCGGCCTGTCCGACAATGCCGCGTTCAACGTGCCCGAGCTGCCCGCCAACACCTATGTCGGCATGTATATTGACGGCGAGGGGCCGTCGGGCATCATGCGCGCGCTGCCACCCGAGGATGCGGCCTATTATCAGTATCTGCCGATGTATTACCCTTACGTCGTCAAGCCCAATGCCAAGACCTTTGTTGTGCAGTTTGGCGGTGGCCTGTCGGTGATGACAGCTTTGAACGCCGGGGCGTCTTCCGTGACGATTGCCGAGGCGAACCCGGCAGTGTTGCGCGCCTTTCACGCACCGGAATTGGCCGATGTGACCGGCCATATTCTTGCCAATCCCAAGGTCAAGGTCGTGGGGTACGACGGGCGGCTTTACCTTGCCCACACCGACGAACGCTATGACGTGATTGACCTCAGCCTTGCGGACTCGGTCGGTCTGTCCAACCCGGGCGGTTTTGCAATAGCCGAGAAATACGCCTATACCGAGCAAGCCTTGCTGGCCTACATTCAGGGGCTGAACGACGGCGGCGTCCTGTCGATGACGCTGTGGAACAAAGAAGAGCCGCCGAAATCGGTATTGCGCTTCTATGCGACCGTGGCCAAGGCGGCGCAGACGGCGGGTGGCGATTGGGCCAAGTCCTTGTTTGTCAGCGAAAGCTATCTGTCGACCACGACGATCCTGTATAAAAAGGGCGGCTTTACCGAAGCCGAAGTCGCGACACTGCGTCAGCACACCGCCGATCTGTCGTTTGATGAGGTTTATTCGGCCGGATATGTCTTTGATCCGACCATGGCCAAAGGTATTTTGGGCCAATACCGCGCCTCGATCTTTGGCGATGGAACGGAGGCTGCAAGCCTGGCCGGTGACGGTCCGGCAATTGGCCCGCCTACGGTGGACAGCGCCACAGCGCCAAGCGATGGCACACATGTGGCTACAACCGCAGACGCCCCGTCAGACGCCCCGTCAGATGCACCGCCGGATGACGGCGCTACGGCAGTGCCCTCGACCACTTTGGCGCGGATGATCTGGCAAGGGTTTGTGCAGGATGCGGATGTGGCCGGGCAATATGTGTTTGATGTGCATCCGCTGACCGACGACAAGCCCTATCTGGCGGGCTATATCCGGCCATCCGATCTGACAAAGACGCTGGACCGTCTGGATACGGTGCAAGACGACTGGGGCTATCTGCTTTTATGGGCCACCTTGGGGATTGCCTGCCTTGCCGCCATGGTGTTGATCCTGCCACCGATGATCTTTGGCGGGAGTATGGGGGCCAGCATCGGCGGTGCGGGCAAGGCTGCGATTATTCTGTATTTTGGCTGCCTTGGGCTGGGCTATATTACGGTTGAGGTGGGTCTGATCAGTTGGTTTGCCCGGGCGCTGACCAATCCGACAATCTCCGCCTCTATCGTGATTTCGGGAATGCTGGTGTTTTCCGGGATAGGCTCGTGGGTGGCTGAAAAGATCACGAAGGCGACCTGGGTTTTACCCGCCCTGATGGCGGGAATAGCCATGTGGCTGGGGGCAATGACCTATGTTTTGCCGGGTCTGTTGGAGGCGATTGGGGCCTATTCTTACCTTATCCGGCTGATCTGCTGTTTGGCGATGGTCGCACCCGTGGCGTTCCTGATGGGGTTCCCGATGGCCACCGCAATGACCTGGCTGGCGTCGCGCGGGCAAGAACAGATGTTCGTCTGGGCTTGGGGGATCAATGGCAGTTTCTCGGTGATCGGTGCCGCAGCAGTGCCCCTGATCGCGGTCAGCTTTGGTCTTTCGGCGGTGTTGGGCGTGGCAGCAGTAGGCTATTTGCTGGCGATGCTGGCGTTCTTGGCAATGGTCCGGCGGGTTCGCTAGGGTCAGCCTAAAAACCTCGCAGCCTTTCATGCCCCAAATTGATGTGGGCCATTCCGGGCAATGCCGAATGCACTCGCGCGGCCTTGGATGGCTATTTACCGACGGTTCTGCCGTGGCGCTTCGGGCTGGCTGCGCGTAAGATTTCTTCAAAGTTGGGAGGCGTACCATGAAAATGAATCAATTGGGCCGATCGGGGCTGAAAGTGTCGGAACTGTGCCTTGGTTGCATGAGTTTTGGTGAACCGGACCGGGGTGGCCATCCCTGGACGCTGCCGAGGGAAGAGTCGAAGGCCTTGCTGCGGCAGGCTATCGAAGCCGGCATCAACTTTCTGGACACGGCGAATGTCTATTCCGACGGCTCTTCGGAGGAAATTATCGGTGACCTGGTCTGGCATATGGCGCGGCGGGATGAAGTGGTGCTGGCGACCAAGGTGCACGGAGCGATGCTGGCCGAACCGCAGATGAAGGGCTTGTCGCAACGCTCGATCCTGCACAACATCGACGGCAGTCTGAAGCGGCTGCGGACCGACCATGTGGACCTGTATCAAATCCACCGTTGGGACAATGACACGCCGATTGAGGAGACGATGGAGGCGCTTCATGACGTGGTGAAATCCGGCAAGGCCCGGTATATCGGGGCCTCGACCATGTGGGGCTGGCAGTTCGCCAAGGCGCAAGAGGTGGCGCGGGCGAACGGGTGGACACGGTTTGTGTCGATGCAGAACCAGATCAGCCTGTTGTACCGCGAGGAGGAGCGCGAGATGATCCCGCTGTGCGTCGATCAGGGTGTCGGGCTGATCCCGTGGAGCCCGATTGCGCGCGGCAAACTGGCGCGTCCAGCGGGCGTGCAAACAGCGCGAACCGAGCGGGACAAATATATGAAGTTCCTGTTTGAGAAGTCCGAAGCGGCGGATGCGCGGGTGATTGGCGCGGTGCAGGCTTTGGCCGCCGATCTGGGCCGCCCGATGGCGCAGGTGGCGATGGCTTGGGTGCGGCAGAAAACCGGGGTTACGGCGCCGATTGTCGGCGTGACCAAGCCCGAACAGTTGACGGAGGCTTTGGGCGGTTTAGATCTGGTCCTGACGCCGGGCCAGATTGCCGATCTGGAGGCTGCCTATATCCCACGCGCGCCCTTGGGGCAGGAGTAAGTCATGACCCATCCCGCTTTGGTTTCCAGCCGGACAGCTGTGATCACGGGTGCCGCCTCTGGCATCGGTTTTGCGGCGGCGCAGGCTGTGGCCGCCCGTGGCATGGGGGTCGTGATGATCGACCTGCCCGGTCCGGCGTTGGAGGCTGCGGCGGCGCAGTTGGCCGACGCAGGGGCAACCGTCTGGGCGCAGGGGGTCGATGTGTCCGACCTTCACGCGATGGAGATGCTGGCCTCGGCCTTGGTGGAATTGCCGCCGGTGACGTTTTTGATGAACAACGCCGGGATGGGGGTGGCCTCGACAACGCTTGGCGGCATCAAGGCGTGGAACCGGACGTTGGGGGTGAACCTGTGGGGGGTGATCCACGGCACGATGGCGTTTTCGCCGGGGATGATCGCCCATGGCGAACCTGCGCTGATCGTCAACACCGGGTCAAAGCAGGGGATTACCACGCCGCCGGGCAATCCGGCCTACAACGTCTCCAAAGCCGGGGTGAAGTCGTTCACGGAAGCTTTGGCCCACGAACTGCGCAATACGCCCGGCGGCAAGGTGTCGGCGCATCTGATGATACCGGGCTGGGTCCATACCGGATTGACGGCCGCAAGTGGTGCGCCGAAACCTGCAGGAGCCTGGTCGGCGGATCAGGCCGTGGCGTTCATGCTGGATAGCCTGGAGCGCGGCGATTTCTATATCCTTTGTCCTGACAATGATGTCACCCGCGATCTGGACGAAAAGCGTGTTGCCTGGGCCGCGGGCGATATCATCGAAAACCGCCCGGCTTTGTCGCGCTGGCATCCGGACTATGCCGAGGCGTTCAAAGCCTACCTGACAGAATAGGCGCAATTGCGGAACCGTGTTGCGGGGTGGCAAGTCTGATGTCCCCCAAAAGTATGCACGCGCGTTCGACACAATCGCCAAACCTCTTTGGAGTGTTTGGCAAGGTACAAACGGCGGTGCGGGGGTTGCCTCAGCCCGATGGATTGGGTAGCAGCACGGGTTTTGTGGGGGAGCCTGCCCATGTCCACCGACACGCTTGCCATCGACTTTGGCACCTCAAACTCTGCGGCGGCTATTCTGGAAGACGGCAAGGTCCGGCGGCTGGCGATTGAGACGGATGCCGAAACGGTGCCAACGGCGGTGTTCTTCCCATTGGACAAAGGCCCGATGCGGATTGGCGTCGCGGCGGCAGTGGCGCTGATCTCTGGCGAAGAGGGGCGCTATATGCGGGCGCTGAAAAGCGTGCTGGGCACCGGGCTGTTTCATGAACAACGGCTGATCGGCGGCAGGCGGCGGACCTTGTCGGACATTGTCACGGCGTTTCTGGTCGAGGTGAAGGCGCGCGCCGAAGTGACCTCGGGGCGGCACTTCAAGCGGGTTTTGTCGGGAAGGCCAGTGCATTTTCATACCGCTGACCCGGCGCGGGATGCCAAGGCAGAGGCGGATTTGCGCGGCTGCTATCTGGATGCGGGGTTTGACGAGATTGCGTTCATGTTGGAGCCCGAAGCGGCGGCACTGGCAACCCATGGCTTGGGGCGGGTGGGCGAGCTTGGGCTGATCTTTGACATCGGCGGCGGCACCTCTGACTTTTCGGTGTTTCGGGTGGATGCAGGGCGAGTTGACGCGGGGCCAGTCGGTGCGGGGCCAGTCGGTGCGGGGC